>NZ_CP027668.1:1556666-2253333 GCF_003008515.1 Phreatobacter cathodiphilus
GAAGACGAGGCCGGCATCGTGGGCGGTGACGAGACCACCTATCTCCTCCACCTTGCCCTTGCCGATCAGCGTCGCCGGCCGCGGCATGTTCAGCGAGACGGTGACCGTCTCCATCACCTCGAGGTCGATGGCGGCGGCGAGGCCCACGGCCTCGTCGCGGCGCGCCTCCACCGTGCGCGAGGGCGTATCGGCCCCCTCGCCTCGCCTGCCGGTGAGGACCGGAACGACCACGACGACGCGCGTCGGTTCGCCGCGCGGTTCATCGCCGTCGTGCTGGGTGGTGGAAACGATATCGGGTCGACGAATGTCCAACAGGGCCTCGGGAGAAAACCTCAGCCCTTGTCGCCGTCTCCGTCCTGCGGATCGAACAGCTGGACCGGCGCGCCGGGCATGATCGTGGATATGGCGTGCTTGTAGACCAATTGCGAGTGGCCGTCGCGACGCAGGAGCACACAGAAATTGTCGAACCAGGTGACGACGCCCTGCAGCTTGACGCCGTTGACGAGGAAAATCGTCAGCGGAATCTTATGCTTGCGGACGTGGTTGAGGAAAGTGTCCTGGAGGTTCTGAGCTCGTTCCGCCATTGTCTTTTTCCGTTGTTGCCGCGGACTCACACATGCCGCGAAGGTTTATGGACCGGCCGGGCCGGTCGGGCTTGTTCTTGACGCCTCCATTTAAGGCCGATCCTCCCGCAGCGCACAAGCGAAAGAGTCGTCACGGCCTCGTGTTGGCGCAGGTCTTCGGTTTCAGACGATTTCCGCCACCTCGTGGAACTTGGAGCGCAGCTCCGTGGCGATCGAGCCCGGAGCGCCGTTGCCGACCGGACGCCCGTCGATCTCGACGATGGGCATGACGATCGTCGTCGCCGAAGACAGGAAGGCCTCGCGGGCGTTCTGCGCCTCCTCGATCGTGAACTTGCGCTCCTCGATCCGCAGGCCCTCGCGCTTGCACAGGTCGAAGATGGTGGTGCGGGTGATGCCCTTGAGAATGCCGGTGTCGGCGAAGCGCGTCACCAGCGCCCCGTCCTTGGTGACGATCCAGGCGTTGGTCGAGGAGCCCTCGGTGACGAATCCGTCCTCGTCCACCAGCCAGGCCTCGTAGGCCCCCGCCTCGCGGGCCGCCTGCTTGGCGAGGCAGTTCGGCAGCAGGCCGACCGACTTGATGTCGACGCGCTCCCAGCGGTTGTCGGGCAGCGAGATCACCTTCACGCCCTTGGCGGCGCTCGCCTCGCCCTTGGCCGGGTCGATGTTCTTCGCCGTCACCACGAGCGCCGGAGGCGTACCAGGCTTCGGGAAGGCGTGGTCGCGGCGGGCGACGCCGCGCGTCACCTGGAGGTAGACCAGGCCGTCGCGCACGCGGTTGCGGCGCACCGTCTCGCGCAGCACCATGCCGAGCGGCCGGCGCGCCATGGGCATGGCGATGCGCAGCTCGCCGAGCGAGCGCTCCAGCCTGTCCATGTGGCGCGTCTCGTCGACGAGGCGCCCGCCCCTCACCTCGCAGACCTCGTAGACGCCGTCGGCGAACTGATAGCCACGGTCCTCGATATGAACGGCGGCCTCGCCATGCGGCACATAGCTTCCGTTGACATAGGCGACGCGGGACATTCGGCGGGCTCCTTGGGGATGGACGAGGATCAACGGCGGGTCCTGCCGCAGTGCAGCGGCAATGTGCCATGGTTCGCCGACCGCGCGAAATGCGCCGGCGGCCGCGGCAGCGCAGGGCCGCCCTGCCGAAATCGCGGATCACGCCCCTCACCTCCTCCCGCATCGCCCGGCGTCCCGGCCGCGCGATCACGCCGGAGACACGGCGAAGTGAAGCTGCCCCCTGTTCCGAAGCCGCACCCTCTGGTCGATGGTGCGCCGGTACGGCCGCCAGGGCCGGCGCGAACAGGAGAACGGAATGGACAGGCGAACCTTCGGATGGGGCGTGGCGGCCCTGCCGGTCGCGGCGACCTCGGCCTCGGCCCAGAGCTCGACGCTGGAAGCCAACAAGCGGACGGTGATCGACTTCTACGAGAAGGGCCTGAACCAGAAGGACTTCGAGGCCGCCGCCGTCCATTTCGGCCCGCGCTACATCCAGCACAACCCCGTTGCGCCGGACGGCATCGAGGGGTTCAAGGCCTTCATCGCCTTCCGCAAGGAGCGAACGCCGCAGGCCCACGGGCGCATCGTGCGCGTCTTCGCCGAGGGCGATTTCGTCATCCTGCACGTCCACGCCAAGCGCGACCCCAATGATCGCGGGACGGCGATCGTCGACATCTTCCGGCTCGAGAACGGCAAGATCGTCGAGCACTGGGATGTCATCCAGCCCGTCCCGGAGACCATGGCCCACGGCAACGGCATGTTCTGACGGCACCCGGCGTCAGTCGACGCTGAGCGCCTTCAGCTTGCGGTGGAGCGCCGAGCGCTCCATGCCGATGAACTCGGCGGTGCGCGAGATGTTGCCGCCGAAACGGTTGATCTGGGCGGCGAGATATTCGCGCTCGAAGGCCTCGCGGGCCTCGCGCAGCGGCAGCGCCATCAGGTGCTCGCCCCCCTGCCCCGTCGGCATGGACGGCGCCGCGGCGCCGACGTCCGGCGGAAGCATGGAGACCGAGACCACCGCGTCCGGATCGCCGCCGGCGAGGATCAGCACCCGCTCGATGTTGTTGCGCAGCTGGCGCAGGTTGCCCGGCCAGTCGTGCGACTGCAGCACCGCCATGGCGTCGTCGCCGATCTTGCGCCGCGGCAGACCGGAGACGGTGGCGAGCTGCTCGACGAAATGCTCGACCAGTTCGGGAATGTCCTCGCGCCGCTCGGCGAGCGAGGGCACCCGGACCGGCACCACGGCGAGACGGTGGAACAGATCCTCGCGGAAGCGTCCCTCGGCGATGTCGGCCTGCAGGTCGCGCGCGGTGGCGGAGATGATGCGCACGTCCACCTGCACCTTGGCGGTGCCGCCGACGCGCTGGAAGCTCTGCTCGACGAGGACCCGCAGGATGCGGTTCTGCGTCTCGCGCGGCATTTCCGCCACCTCCTCGATGAAGAGCGTTCCGCCGTGCGCCTCCTCCAGCGCGCCCACCTTGCGGCCCTGGGCGCCGTCGCTCTCGGCGCCGAACAGCTCGATCTCCATGCGGTCGGGGGTGATCGCCGCCGCGTTGATGACGACGAAGGGCCCGCCGGCGCGGGCCGAGGCGGTGTGGATGGTGCGGGCGGTGAGCTCCTTTCCGGCACCCGAGGCGCCGAAGATCATGATGCGGCTGTTGGTGGGGGCGACGCGCTCGATCGTCTGGCGGAGCTGGTTCATGGCCGAGGAGCGGCCGATGAGGCCGGCTGCCTGACCGGAAATCTGGCGGAGCTCCTTGATCTCGCGGCGCAGACGCGAGGTCTCGATCGCCCGCTCCGCGATCAGCACCAGCCGGTCCGCCTTGAACGGCTTCTCGATATAGTCGTAGGCGCCGCGCTTGATGGCAGAGACGGCGGTCTCGATGTTGCCGTGGCCGGAAATCATCACCACGGGCATCTCCGGGTGGCGCTCCTTGATCACGTCGAGGAGTTGCAGGCCGTCGAGGCGGCTGCCCTGCATCCAGATGTCGAGGAAGACGAGGTTGGGCCGGCGTGCCTCGATCGCCGCCAGCGCCTCGTCGGCATTGCGGGCCGTGCGGGTGCGATAACCCTCGTCGTCGAGAATGCCGGCGACGATGTCCCGGATGTCCGCTTCGTCGTCGACAACGAGAATGTCTCCTGCCATGCGTGCTTATCCGTTCTTCGTCATTCCGCTGCGGCGGTCGCCTGGACCGCCAGCCGCTGGTCTCTGAAACTGAGGCGGATCAGGGCGCCCCGCTGCTGCTCGTCGCTTCCCGCCGGAGCATCGTAGAGGCCGAGGCCCCCACCGTGCTCCTCGAGAATTTTGCCGACGATCGCCAGCCCCAGCCCCGTGCCCTTTTCCCGTGTCGTAACGTAAGGCTCAAGCAGCCGATGACGGTTTTCTTTGGGCAGGCCGATGCCGTTGTCGACGACGTCGACGGCGTAGGAGGACTTGTTGGCCGTCAGCCGCACGAGGATCCGGCCCTTGCCGCGCTCCTGCTCCGCCACGGCGGCGATGGCCTCGGTGGCGTTCTTGATGATGTTGGTGAGCGCCTGGCTGATCAGCCGCCGGTCGAAGGAGGCGGGCAGCGGTCCCTCCGGAATGTCGTCGACGATGTCGATCTCCGGATAGCCGATCCGCATCATGAACACCGCTTGGCGGACCGTGTCGGCCACGTCCTCCATTTCGAAGACCGGCTTCGGCATGCGGGCGAAGGAGGAGAATTCGTCCACCATGCGGCCGATGTCCCCGACCTGGCGGATGATCGTGTCGGTGCACTGGTCGAAGACCTCCCGGTCCTCGGTGATGACACGGCCGTAGCGCCGCTTCAGCCGCTCGGCCGAGAGCTGGATGGGGGTGAGCGGGTTCTTGATCTCGTGGGCGATGCGCCGGGCGATGTCGGCCCAGGCGGAGGTGCGCTGGGCGACGACGAGATCGGTGACGTCGTCGAGCGTCACCACCGCGCCGTGGGCGCCGTTCTCGTCCGCCTCAAGCGCCACGCGGACGACGAGGGTGCGCTCGCGCCCGCCCTTCACCAGCATGACCTGGCCCTGGACGATCGGCGCGCCGCGCGCCGCCCCGGCGATCAGCTCGGCGAACTCGGGCACGCTCTCGGCGAGCATGGTGCCGGACAGCTCGCTCTCGCTGACACCGAGGATCTCCATCGCGAACCGGTTGAGCAGCGTCACCCGGCCGGCCTCGTCGAGGCCGATCACGCCCGCGGTGACTCCGGCCAGCACCGCCTCGGTGAAACGGCGCCGGCTGTCGATCTGGTCGCGCGCCGCGATGAGGTCGGCGCGCTGGTCGCGCAGTTCCGCCGTCATCTTGTTGAACGTGTCGCCGAGATTGGCGAGGTCGCCCTCGGACTTGCGGATATGGACCTCGACGTCGAGATCGCCGGCAGCCACCTGGTCCGCCGCGCCGATGAGCCGGCGGATGGGCTGCACCAGGCGGTTGGCGAAGCTGAGGCCGAGATAGACGGCCGACAGGGTGACCAGGAAGGCGATCAGCGCGAACATCAGGGCGAAGGCGATCTGCAGTCCGAGCCGGCGCGACTGCAAGGCCTGGTATTCGAAGAGCCCCGCCTGGGTGGCACGCAGGTGCTGGGCGATCTGCGGGCTGATCTGCCTGACGACGTAGAGGATCTCGTCCCCTCCCCGCTGCAGCTTCAGGATCGCCTCGATGAAGTCGCGGTCGTTGAGCGAGGAGACGTTCGCGATGATGTCGTCGGTCTTGCTCACCTCGTCGAGAATCGCTGCGGGAACGCTGAAATCGGCCTGCATGGGCAGGTCGGCCCGGTCGACGATCGAGCCGTCGGTCTTCAGCACGCGCACCACGGTGAGGCCGCGCACCATGGCCTGTGCGGTGAGGAAACGGCCGAAATTCACCTCCGTCGAATTCAGCGACCGCACCCGCTCGATGTCCTGGACGAGGGCCGCCGCCTCGGCCCGCACCACCTGCACCTGCTCGTTGAGATAGGCGTTGGCGAGATTGGCCGAGGCCTCCACCGACTGGCGGACGCTGCCCGAGAAGATGCTCTCGAGGCCGCGGTCCAGGGTCACCGAGGCGGCGATGGCGATCACCGCCACCGGCACCGAGGCGACGATGGCGAAGAGGCGGACGACGCGCTCGTGCAGGCGGGATGCCGCCTGCCCCGCCCGCCGCGCCCGCCTCAGCACGAGGATCTCCCGCACGATGAGCACGATCAGGGCGCAGACGAGCAGCCCGTCAGCGACGAGCACGGAGAGCACCACCTCGTGGGTGGCGGCGATCGGCAGCAGGCCGGTGACAAGCAGGAAGGTGATGAGGCCGAAGAACAGGGCCACGGCCACCATGATGGGCCCGACCCGGCGGGCCCGCAGGCGCGGCATGAAGGCCGAAGCGTCGGGCGGAGAGGTGGTCGTCGCTGTCTGCGGCGAAATCGTCATCCTGCGATCATCTTCGCAGAGTTCGGCGGAAAGCCGGCACGGCCGACCGCCTCGCTCAATCGTTCCAGGGTGACCCTCTTACAACATGTGTGACCGAAACGTCACGCCCTCGCGTGGACCGCGGACGAAAATGTGACCGCCCCGACCGCACTCACCGCGAGGTACGGATCACCTGGATGTCGAGATCCCGCACCTTCTTGCGCAGGGTGTTGCGGTTCACTCCGAGGAGATCGGCGGCCTTGATCTGGTTGCCGCGGGTCGCCGCGAGCGCCGCCGAGATCAGCGGAATCTCCACCTCGCGCAGCACGCGGTGATAGAGACCCGGCGGCGGAAGATCGTCTCCGAAACCCTTGAAATAGCTCCCCATGTGCCGCTCCACGGAGGCCATCAGCGTATCGTCCTCGCGCGGCTCGTCGCCCGGCGAGGCCGGCTCCGGCGTCGCCAGCTCGTTGTCGACGATGGGCGCGGTGATGATCTCCTGCGGGTAGAGCGCGGTCAGGCGCCGGATCAGGTTCTCCAGCTCGCGGATGTTGCCGGGCCAGCGATAGCGCTTGAGCTTCTCGAGGGCGGCCGAATCGATCTGCTTGGCCGGCAGGCCCTCGCGCTCGGCCTGGGCGAAGAAGTGACGCACCAGATCCGGCACGTCGTCGCTGCGCTCGCGCAGCGGCGGCAGGCGCAGCGGCACGACGTTGAGGCGGAAGAACAGGTCTTCGCGGAACAGGCCCTGCTGGATGAGCTGGCGCAGGTCCTTGTTGGTGGCGGCGACGATGCGCACGTCGGCCTTGATCGGGGTGCGGCCGCCCACCGTGGTGTATTCGCCCTGCTGCAGGACGCGCAGGAGGCGGGTCTGCGCCTCCATCGGCATGTCGCCGATTTCGTCGAGGAAGAGCGTGCCGCCCTCCGCCTGTTCGAACCGGCCGGGATTGCGAGACTGGGCGCCGGTGAAGGCGCCCTTCTCGTGGCCGAACAGCTCGCTCTCGATGAGGTCGCGCGGGATGGCCGCCATGTTGATGGCGACGAAGGGTCCGTTGCGGCGCTTGCCGTAGTCGTGGAGGGCTCGGGCGACGAGCTCCTTGCCCGTGCCGCTCTCGCCGACGATCATCACCGTGAGGTCGGTCTGCATCAGGCGGGCGAGGACGCGATAGATGTCCTGCATGGCCGGCGAGCGGCCGACCAGCGGCATGGTGTCGGCGTCCACCGGCGAGGCCTTGCCGGGCTTGCCCTTGGGCTCGGCCAGGGCCCGCCCGACGATGGCCACCAGTTCCTTCAGGTCGAAGGGCTTCGGCAGGTAGTCGTAGGCGCCCCGCTCGGAGGCCTTGATGGCCGTCATGAACGTGTTCTGCGCGCTCATCACCACCACCGGCAGGTCCGGGCGCAGTTTCTTCATCCGCGGCAGGAGGTCGAAGGCGTTCTCGTCCGGCATCACCACGTCGGTGATGACGAGGTCGCCGTCGCCCTGAGAGACCCAGCGCCACAGCGTCGTCGCGTTGCCGGTCAGGCGGACGTCGTAGCCGGCCCGCGACAGCGCCTGGTTGAGCACGGTGCGGATCGCGGCGTCGTCGTCGGCGACAAGGATGGTTCCCGTCGGCATATGGACCTCTTCAGAGCGCTTTGCGGCCGTTGGTGTCGGTCTGCGACACACGGGCCATGGGCAGAAGGATGCGGAAGACCGTCTTGCGGGGCTGGCTGTCGCACTCGACGATGCCCCCGTGGTCGCCGACGATCTTGGCCACCAGGGCGAGACCGAGGCCGGTGCCCGAACTCTTGGTGGTGACGAAGGGGTCGAACAGGTGCGGCATCAGGTCGTCCGGAACGCCCGGGCCGTTGTCGCGCACGCAGACCTCGAGGGGCAGCGCCACGCGGCTCGACATGCCCGGCATGGTCAGGCGGACGCCCGGGCGGAATGCCGTCGTCAGCAGGATCTCGCCGTCGCCGGCCTGTTCGCCGATGGCCTCGGCGGCGTTCTTCACCAGGTTCAGGAAGACCTGGATGAGCTGGTCGCGATTGCCGAAGACCGGCGGGAGCGAGGGGTCGTATTCCTCGACGAAGCGGATGTGGCGGGCAAAGCCCGACTGCGACAGCTTCTTCACATGCTCGAGCACGACGTGGATGTTGACGGGCTGGCGCTCGACGGGGCGCTCGTCGGAGAAGACCTCCATCCGGTCGACGAGCTTCACGATCCGGTCGGCCTCGTCGCAGATCAGGCGGGTCAGCGTCCGGTCCTGGTCGTCCACGGAGGCCTCGAGGAGCTGCGCCGCGCCGCGGATGCCCGAGAGCGGGTTCTTGATCTCGTGGGCCAGCATGGCCGCGAGCGCCGTGACCGAACGGGCGGCGCCGCGATGGGTGAGCTGGCGGTCCATCTTGTCGGCGATGGTGCGCTCCTGCAGCATCACCACCACGTCGCCCGGCCGCTCGGCCAGCGGCGCGACGTAGATGTCGACGATCCGCTCGTGTCCGTTGCGCGGGGTGCCGAGGTCGACCTTGTACTCGTTGACCGGGGCATGGCGCTCGCGGACCTGCTCGACGAGCGCGAGGAGCGGCGAGCCGAAGGGCACGAGCTCCTTCAGCGCATGGCGCTTCAGCACCGAGATCGAGGCCTGGAAGAAGCCCTCGGCGGCGGCATTGCCGTCGAGCACCATGCCCGTCGCCGAGACGCTGATGACGGGGTGCGGCAGGGCGTTGAGAATCGAATCGTGCACCGGGAGCATCTGTGCCGAGGCCTTCATGCCGCGCGCCTCCACTGGAATCGGTCGTAGCTCTCGGCGAGCGCGGCGACGACCCGGCGCGGATCCTCCGACGTGAGGACGCGGCGGCGCGCCTCGCCGAGCAAGTCGTCGCCGACGCCGCAGGTCGCGGCCGCGGCGTCCAGGGCCCATCCGAGGTGCTTGCGGGCGTGGCGGATGCCGACGCCCAGGCCGTAATGGGCGAGCTGGGCTTCGTAGAGCTCGACGGCGCAGGCGAGCTGGGTGGAAAGATCGGGATCGGCGGGCACGGTTTGCCCGGCGAGATGGGCGGCGACCTGCGACGGCAGCCAGGGACGGCCCTGGGCGCCGCGGCCGACCATCACCGCGTCGGCGCCGGACTGCGCCAGCGCCAGGCCCGCATCCTCCGGTGTCTCGATGTCGCCGTTGGCGACCACTGGGACCGTCACCGCCGCCTTGACGGCCGCGATGGCCCGCCAGTCGGCCCGGCCCTTGTAGAACTGCTGACGCGTGCGCCCGTGCACCGTGACGAGGGCGACGCCCGCCTGCTCGGCGCGGCGCGCCAGGTCCGGCGCGTTGAGCGAGGCATGGTCCCAGCCGAGCCGCATCTTCAGCGTCACCGGAACGCCCACCGCGGCGACCGTCGCTTCGATCAGGCGTTCCGCGTGGTCGAGGTCGCGCATCAGCGCCGACCCCGCATAGCCGCCCGTCACGCGCTTCGCCGGGCAGCCCATGTTGATGTCGATCACGTCGGCCCCCGCCGCCACGGCGATCCGGGCCCCTTCGCCCATCCAGTGCGGATCACAGCCGGCGATCTGCACCACGTGCGGGGACAGGCCCTCCCCCTCGGCGCGCAGCCGCGCCTCCTCCTCGCCGGCGGCAAGGCCGTCGCCCGGGACCATTTCCGACACGGTCCAGCCCACGCCGAACCGCGCCACCATCCGCCGGAAGGGCGCGTCCGTGATTCCGGACATGGGTGCGAGCGCAACGGGGGATGCCATCTCGAACGGCCCGATCGACAGCACGCGCCGGACAGGCGCAGGGGTCGATGGGTTGGTCATTCAACTGCCTATTTCGTAAGCGTGATGCGGTGATGCCTACACTTTAGACATCATTTTTCGCGCTGCACAAGAGGCGGGCCTCACGACAAGACAGGACGTGGTGAACGCGCTAGGGAAAGCGCTGAAAAACTGGACGCCCCGCATGCGCTCGAAACCCCATGTCGCCGCCATCGTCGTCGCCGCCGGCCGCGGCCTGCGCGCCGGCGGCGGCCGGCCGAAGCAGTACAGGATGCTGGCAGGCCGGCCGCTCCTGAGCCATGCGCTCCGTACATTCCAGCATCATGACGGCCTCAGCCAGCTCCTCGTGGTGATCGGCGCCGGAGACGAGGACCTCTACGGGGCGGCGGTGACGCTCTCGGCGACCCTGCTGCCGCCCGTCACGGGCGGTGAGACGCGGCAGGCCTCGGTGCTGGCGGGTCTCGAAGCGCTGGCGGCGACGCCCCCCGACATCGTCCTGGTCCACGACGCCGCCCGTCCCTTCGTCTCCGCGCGGCTCATCGACGACGCCATCGCGACCGTCGCGACCGGCGCCGTGGCCGCCGTCCCGGGCACCGCCGTGGTCGACACGATCAAGACGGTGGACGCCGACGGCCGGGTCGTCGGCACGCCGGAGCGCGCCGCCCTGCGCGCCGTGCAGACGCCACAGGCCTTCGCCTTCCCGGCTTTGCTGGACGCCCATCGCCGCGCGGCGGCGGCCGGCATCGTCGGCCTCACCGACGATGCCTCGGTGATGGAATGGGCCGGCCATCCCGTCACGGTCTTTCCGGGCGAGTCCGGCAATGTGAAACTCACCCTTCCCGAGGATTTCGATGCGGCGAAACGGCGGATGCAGACGGCGATGAACGACGTGCGTGTCGGCCAGGGCTATGACGTCCATGCCTTCACCGAGGGCGATCACGTCTGGCTGGGCGGCATCCGGATCGCCCATGACCGCGGCGTCCTCGCCCATTCCGACGGCGACGTGGTGCTGCACGCCGCGACCGATGCGATTCTCGGTGCGCTCGCCGACGGCGACATCGGCACCCATTTCCCGCCGAGCGATCCGCAGTGGCGCGGCGCCTCCTCCGACCGGTTCCTGGCCCATGCGGCCGGTCTCCTCGCCGCGCGGGGCGGCCGCCTGGCCATGCTCGACGTGACGGTGGTCTGCGAGGCCCCGCGCGTCGGGCCGCACCGCGAGGCCATGCGGGAGCGGATGGCGGCGATCCTCGGCGTCGGCACAGACCGCATCGCCGTCAAGGCGACGACATCCGAGAAGATGGGCTTCACCGGGCGCCGTGAAGGTCTCGCCGCCCTCGCCGTCGCCACCGTTCGTCTGCCGGGACAGTGAGATGACCGACACCGAGACCGAGCGGCTCGCGACGGATGTGCTCGCCGCCTGCCGGGCCCGCGGACTGATGACGGTGACGGCGGAGAGTTGCACCGGCGGGCTCGTCAGCGCCGCGCTGACCGCCATCGCCGGCTCCTCCGCCGTGGTCGATCGCGGCTTCGTCACCTACACCAACGAGGCCAAGCAGGAGATGCTCGGCGTGCCGGAGGCCACCCTCGCCGCCCATGGCGCGGTGTCGGCGGAGACGGCAGCCGCCATGGCGGCGGGGGCCCTCGCCCGGTCGCGAGCCCAGATCTCCGTGTCGGTCACCGGAATTGCCGGACCGGGCGGCGCGACACCGGGCAAGCCGGTCGGTCTCGTCCATTTCGCCGCGCGGCGCGGCGACCGGCTGGTCCTGCGCGAGGAGCGCTTCGGCGCCGTCGGCCGGGAGGCGGTGCGCCGGGCGAGCGTCCGTGTGGCGCTCGGCCTGCTGCTGGCGCTGGCCACCGACGATCAGGCGCCGGGACGCCCGTAAACCGCGTCGGCGCGGGCCTCGAAGGCTTCGGCGAAGCGCCGGAACGCCGCATCGAAGACCGCGCCCATGACGAGGGCCAGGGCGCGCGAGCGGAACTCGTAGTCGATGGAGAAGGAGACTCGCGTCCCCTCCCCGTCCGCGGCGAAGCGCCAGTGGTTCTCGAGCCGCGAGAAGGGCCCGTCGATGTATTCGGCGACGATGTGCAGCCGCGGCCGGTCCAGCGTCACCCGGCTGGTGAAGGTCTCCCGCAGCGGTCCATAGGCCACCGTCATGTCGGCGACGAGGATTTCGATGCCGTCGTCGCCGGCATTGACCCGGCGGCGGACCTTCAGCGCCTCGCAGAGCGGCACGAAGAGCGGATATTTGTCGACGTCGGCGACGAGGTCGAACATCTGCTCGGGGCGATGGCCGACCCTCCGCTCGGTCTTGAAGACGGGCATGTCAGTGCGCCTTCGCCACGTCGAGCCCGGCGAGATAGGCGTTGGCCTGCCGCCGGCTGGTGAAGGTGACGAGCGTCTGGTCGGGGCGTAGCCGGTCGAGATAGGCCACTTGCTTCGGACGCTGGTCGCGCCGGTAGTTCCAGACCCAGCGCAGGAAGTCGAGGTCCAGCCGTTCGGGGCACCCGGCCGCCATTTCCGGCCGCACCCGGCCATAGGTCGATGCGATCCGTCGCAAGATGCCCGTCACGCAGACTCGGCGTGGCAGATCGAACCAGAACACCGTGTCGGCGCGCTCACGCCGGCGTTCGGCGCCGCCATGGCTCGTAAAATTGCCGTCGAGAATCCAGGCCGGGCGATCCGCCTCACGAAGCACCAGGGCGCCGAAGTCCGCCTTGTCGGGCTCGACCCAGCCGGGCTTCCAGAACAGGCCGTCGAGCGACACGTAGGGCAGGCCCACTCGATCGGCGAGCGCCTTGGCGAAGGTCGACTTGCCCGAGCCGGAACAGCCCATCACCAGAACGCGTCGCATCGCGCCGCCGGCCTCAATGGCCGAGGCGTGCCAGGCGGGCGGCCCGGAGCTTGGCGAAATCGTCGCCGGCATGGTGCGAGGACCGCGTCAGCGGGCTCGACGACACCAGCAGGAAACCCTTGGCCATGGCGATCGTCTGAAAACCCTTGAACTCGTCGGGCGTAACGAAGCGGACCACCTCGTGGTGCTTGCGGGTCGGCTGCAGGTACTGGCCGATGGTCATGAAGTCGACGTCGGCCGAGCGCAGGTCGTCCATCAGTTGCAGCACCTCGTTCCGCTCCTCGCCGAGCCCGACCATGATGCCCGACTTGGTGAAGATGGTGGGATCGAGCTCCTTCACCCGCTGCAGCAGGCGGATGGAGTGGAAGTAGCGCGCACCGGGCCGGACCTTCAGGTACTTGGACGGCACCGTCTCCAGGTTATGGTTGAAGACGTCCGGGCGGGCGGCGACGACCACCTCGAGCGCCCCCTCCTTGCGCAGGAAGTCGGGCGTCAGGATCTCGATCGTCGTCTTCGGCGAGCGGCGGCGGATGGCATGGATCACGTCGGCGAAATGCTGCGCGCCGCCGTCGGCGAGGTCGTCACGGTCCACCGAGGTGATGACGACATGCTCGAGGCCGAGCTTCTCCACGGCGATGGCCGTGTGCTCGGGCTCGTTGGGGTCGAGCGGCGCCGGCATGCCGGTCTTGACGTTGCAGAAGGAACAGGCGCGCGTGCAGGTGTCGCCCATGATCATGAAGGTGGCGTGCTTCTTCTCCCAGCACTCGCCGATATTGGGGCAGCCGGCCTCCTCGCAGACGGTGACGAGGCCGTTCTCCTTCACGATCTTGTGGGTCTCGGCCCATTTCGGCGAACCCGGCGCCTTGACGCGGATCCACTCCGGCTTGCGCTGGATCGGCTGGTCGGGCCGATGCGCCTTTTCCGGGTGCCGGGGGCGGTTGTCGCGCTTCAGCGTGTCAATCAGCGTGGCCATGGCGGTTTCCGTGTAGGCCCCTAACTAGGCGTTCGATACGGCTGTCTGCAAGGGCGTACGACACGGCATGTGATCCAGACGACGCCGGATGGCATCGCAGCGTTCGAACAGTGCCCCATCGGTAGGGATTCCTCGCGCGACGTCCGAATAAGAACCCATCGAACGCTCGGAGAAATATATTGACGATTGCGTAATGTTTTATACGCTCGCAAAGATTGAGATCGGCTCCCTCGCCCTGCATTGGGCTCTCCCGAGTACCCTAACCCTTCGCCGCGGCGAGCCGGTGGTCGTATCGAGGCGTCCAGGTGGGGGGCGTGATGCGTGCTGTTCATGTGATTGCGGCTCTGTCAGTGGCATTGTCGGCATGTAGCATCAGACCCACACCGACAGGTCTGGGACGTGCGACCGACACCTACGCGATTTCCATGCGCATCCGCTGCGAAGCGCGGATTGCTCTCAGCGCCATGGCCATAGGGGAATTGCGGCGTCTAGGGTTCGCCGATATCGCGCGGCGGCTTGAGGCAGGAGAACTGACTTTCGCCCAGATCAACCGTTCGCGCCTCCCTGCTGCGGTGCGCGCCAGGTTCGATCGATACGATGGAACGACGATCGGCTACAGTTTCAACTTCAACATGTCGGAATCCGAGAATGCGACGGCCTCGGTCGGCGTTCTCTTCCCCCTCGTCCGGGCGCCGGTGGTCTTGGGAGCGGCAGCCACGGGAAATCTGGAGAGACAGAACGTCCGGGCTTTCCGCGTTATCGACACCTGGGAGCGGTTGCTGACGACGCCTAGAATGGACGAGCGATGCCGAGAGTACGGCGACAGCGCGGTCAATGCGGTCTATCCCATCACGGGCCAAATCGGCATGCTCGAGCAGCTGAAGCTGTTTTTCGACCTGACGGAGTCCGGCAACCTCGTCAGCAGCGACAGCCTCATCCCGACCCTTATCGATACGGTCCAGTTCACCACTAAAATCAGCGGCTCGATCAACGGCGGCGTGCAGTTGGCCCGGCTGGGGAACTCGGCGCAGTTCGCGTCCGCCAGTGGCAGTGCCGACGCCAGCCGCTCGGACATTCACAAGGTGACCATCGCCATCGCGCTGCCGCCGGAGAACGCCCCGCTCGACAGAACGATCGCCGAACAACAGATCGTGCGTGACCTTAGCAGGCAGGAGGAGCTTCAGGCTCTGGCCGGCCTGCGGAGGTGATCGACACGGCAGAACCGGTCGTTTCGGACATTTTGGGGAGGACTTGCAATGGCAGACCAGGACATGGCCAACGTGCCGGGACGCATGATCATCGATATGGTCGCGGCAGCGATCGAGAGTGGCAATCGTGAAGGCTTGGCGGCGCTGTGCGACCGGCACAATCTGACCGCGCAAATCCCGCAAGCTGCGATGGCGATCCTCCTGCCGTTCCTCAGAGGGGGCCTGTCGCAGGAATCGGCAGGGAGACTCACCACGCTCCAGCGCAGGGGGCTGGAAGGCGATCGCTGCAATTGCGTGTAACCGTGACCCTCACGTCTTAGGCCTCGACGGCGCGAATCCTTCGATGAAGCGGATGAGGGCGGCCACTGCCGCGCCCATGTCGGCGACGGTGGCGAATTCCAGCGGATTGTGGCTGATGCCACCCTTACAGCGCACGAACATCATGGCGAAGTCGGTGAGCCTTGCCATGGCCTGCCCGTCGTGGCCGGCGCCCGAGACGAGCCGTGGCGCGGCGAGCCCGAGACTTTCCATGCTGGCGGCGAGGCCGTCCTGCAGCCAGGGCGCGCAGGCCGCCGTCGGGCAGTCGTGATAGGTCTCGAAAGCGACGGCACAGCCGCGGGCGGCCGCCAGCGCTTCCGCCCGCGCTGTGAAGGATTCGAGCGCGGCGTGGCGCGGGGCATCGGACGCGGCCCGGAGGTCGAGGACGAATTCCACCCGGTCCGGGATGACGTTGATGGCGCCCGGCTTGACGCCGATCTGGCCGACGGTCGCCACCATGGCGGCCTCCGGATGGGCCTTGGCGATGGATTCGGCCATCAGCATCATCTCGGAGGCGGCCAGCAGCGCGTCCTGGCGCAGCGGCATCGGCACGGTCCCCGCATGGCCCGCCATGCCGGAGACGGTGACGCGGGTGCGGAACTGGCCGGCGATGGAGGTGACGACGCCGAGGGGGGCCTCCTGGTGCTCCAGCACCGGGCCCTGTTCGATGTGGATCTCGACATAGGCAAGAGCCTCGTCGCGGCTCATGGCGGCCGTCGGGATGGCGGCAGGGTCGAGACCATAGTCGGCGAGGGCCTGACCGAGCGTCACGCCGTCGCGGTCCTGGCCCTCCAGCCAGCGCGGTTCGTATGCCCCCGCGACCGCCGCGGAGGACGACAGGACGGTGGGAAAGCGCACGCCCTCCTCGTCTCCGAAGGCGAGCACGTCGATGGCGAAGGGGAAGCGGCGGCCGGCATCGCGGAAATGCTCCACCGCGAGGATGCCGCAGACGACGCCGAGCATGCCGTCGTACTTGCCGGCGTTGATGACCGTGTCGATGTGGGAGCCGATCAGCAGGCGCGGCACCGCATTGGCACCCGGCGCCTCGCCAGCCATCGGATAATGGCCGCGGACGGTGGCGACGGCGTCCTCCTGCGTCGCCATTCCGGCTTCCGCCATCCACTGCGCCACCAGATGGGCGGCGCGCTTGTGCTCCGGCGTGAGATAGCGCCGCGTCAGCCGGTCCGGCTCCTCCGAGATGGCCGCGAGTTCGTCCAGCATGGCTTCGGCGCGGCGGCCGAGGCGGTCGATGTCGAGGTCGCTCATCGCAGTCCGGAGAGATAGGCGCCGAGGGCGGCGCGGTCCTGGTCGGTCATGGCGGTCTGGTTCCCGAGTGGCATGGCCCTGGACTGGACCGCCTGCTGGATCACGGCGGTGGCGTGGCGGCGCAGGTCGGCGGCCGTCTCCAGCATGACGTTCTTCGGCGCTTCCGCAATGCCCTCGTGGGTCGGGCGGCGGCCATGGCAGGTGGCGCAATGGGTGGCGGCGATCTGCAGCGCCTGCGCTTCGCCCACCTGGCCGGCGCCCGCGAGGTCGAGCTTCGGCCGCTGTGAGGTGACGAAGACGGCGACGAGCAGCGAGAGCGCCGCCACCGGCACGGCCCAGCCGTAGCTCTTCCAGGGATCGTGCGCCTCGTGCCGGTTCAGCGTGTGCTGCACCAGCGCCCCGGTGATCACGACGAAGGCGACGACCAGCCAGGAATGGGGATGGGCGTAGAGCATGGGATAATGGTTGGAGACCATCATCAGCAGCACGGGCAGCGTCAGGTAATTGTTGTGGGTCGAGCGGGTCTTGCCGATCTTGCCGTATTTCGGGTCGGGCTTGCGGCCGGCGATGAGGTCGGCGACGACGATCCGCTGGTTGGGGATGATCACCAGGAAGACGTTGGCCGCCATGATCGTGCCGATGAAGACGCCGACATGGATGAAGGCGCCGCGGCCGGAGAAGACCTGCGAGAAGGCCCAGGCGGCGCCCACCACCATCAGGAAGACGACGAGGGCGAGAACCGGCGGACGGTCCGCCAGCGGCGACTTGCACAGCGCGTCGTAGAGCAGCCACCCGACGACGATGGAGGCGAGCGAGACGGCGATGGCCTGGCCCGGCCCGATGTCGGCGACGGCGGGGTCGATGAGGAAGCCGCGGGCATTGAGATAGTACTGCGCGATGAGCAGGACGAAGCCGGAGACCCAGGTCAGATAGGCCGCCCATTTGTGCCAGAGCAGGTCCGGCGGCAGGTCGTCGGGCGCCACCAGATATTTCTGCACGTGGTAGAAGCCGCCGCCGTGCACCTCCCAGGCGACACCGTCGGCACCCGTGGCGCCCGGCGCCCGCGGCTTCAGGCTGAAGTCCAGCGACATGAAGTAGAAGCTGGTGCCGATCCAGGTGATCCCGGCGGTGATGTGGAACCAGCGCGAGAGCAGGTTGAACCAGTCCGTGGCGAGGGCGATGTCCATGGGGCGTCCGGCCGGCCTCTTCAGGCGCTGTGTCGCCGGTGAGCCGGCTCTGCGTTGATGGTACGGGACTGCGCCAAGATCAAGCACTCCGCGGCGACCGAGGCGGCGATGACGGCCGGCTGCTTGCCGGCGAGGCCGGGAAGGCCGATCGGGCAGCGCAGTCCCGTCGCCGCAACCTCACCGAGTCCGACGGCCCCGAGCTGGCGGAGAAACCGCGCCCGCTTGGTCGCCGAGCCGATCAGGCCGACATGGGCGAAACGACCGGCGGACAGCGCCGCCGTCACCACCGCGAGGTCGAGGGCGTGGCTGTGGGTCATGACGAGGATCTGCGCGCCGTCCGGGACGGCGGCCAGAACGGCCTCGGGCGGGCCGGAGCGCAGGCTCGCATTGGCCGGCACCGCCGCCGGGAAGGCGCCGGGCCGCCCGTCGTGCCAGACCACGCGGAAGGGCAGCGGCGCCAGTGCCAGGACCAGCGCCTTGCCGACATGCCCGGCGCCGAACAGGGCGACCACCGGGAGCACTTCGCCGAACTGTTCGACGAAGGATGGTGCCTGACCGGCGGCAGCCGTCTCGCCCTCGATCACCTCACGCACGAAACCGCCACCCCGGAGCGTCGCCCGGGTGCGGAACGGCCCCTTCCGTTCTGCCGCGGCGAGCCGGGTGACGGCATCGAGATCCCCGGCCCCGAAGCGCTCGATGGCGAGGGTGACGTGGCCGCCGCAGCACTGCCCCAGCGCCGGCCCCAGCGGCTGATCGAGAACGAGGGCGGCGGCGTCCCGGCGTTCCAGCAGCGCCTGCGCCTTCGCCAGCGCCTGCCATTCCAGGGTGCCGCCGCCGATCGTCCCGAAGAAGGCGCCGTCCGGCCTGACGATCATCCGCGCGCCCGCTCCGCGGGGAACCGAGCCGCGGGTCGCCATGACGCTGACGAGGGCGCAGGCCCCTTCCGTGGCGATGAGCGAGGCGACGCGCGGCCAGACCTCCATCGCTCACCCCTCCCCGGTCTGCTTCCCGCAGGCGACGAGGATCGCCTCGGGGGTGGCCGGAGCGTCGAGATGCACGGGGCGGCCCGGCCTCAGCGCATGGACCGCGTCGGCGACGGCAGAGAAGACGGAATTGGCCAGCATCAGCGGCGGCTCGCCGATGGCCTTGGACCGATAGATCGTGTCCTCCCGGTTGGGATTGTCGAAGAAGGCGACGCGGAAATCCGCCGGCACGTCGCGGGCGGTGGGGATCTTGTAGGTCGAGGGCGCGTGGGTCCGCAGCCGCCCCTTCGCGTCGAAGACGAGCTCTTCCATGGTGAGCCAACCCATGCCCTGGACGAAGCCCCCTTCGATCTGGCCGATGTCGATGGCCGGGTTCAGCGATCGCCCGGCATCGTGGAGGATGTCGACACGATCGAGCGTGAACTCACCCGTGAGCGTGTCGATCGTCACCTCCGAGCAGGAGGCGCCATAGGCGAAATAGAAGAATGGCCGCCCCGTCGCCTTCGGCCGGTCCCAGGTGATCTTCGGCGTGGCGTAGAAGCCCGCCGCCGACAGGTGCGTGCGGGCGAGATAGGCTTTCTTCACCACCTCGGCGAAGACGAGGCTCTTCTCGCCGCACCACACCCTGTCGTCGCGAAATTTGATGCTCGCCACCGGCACCTGCCAGTCGCGGGCGATGAACTCGGCGATGCGGCCCTTGATCTCGGCCGCCGCGTTGCGGGCCGCCATGCCGTTCATGTCGGTGCCGGAGGAGGCCGCCGTCGGCGAGGTGTTCGGCACCTTGCCCGTATGGGTGGCGGTGATGCGGACCCGGTCGAGGGCGACGCCGAACTCCTCTGCCACCACCTGCGCCACCTTGATGAAGAGCCCCTGCCCCATCTCCGTGCCGCCGTGGTTCAGGTGGATGGAGCCGTCCTGGTAGACGTGGACGAGGGCGCCGGCCTGGTTGAGGAAAGTGGTGGTGAAGGAGATGCCGAACTTCACCGGCGTCAGGGCGAGCCCCTTCTTGAGGAATCGCGACCCCGCGTTGAAGGCGGCGATACGCTCGCGCCGCGCGCGATAGTCGCTGGAGGCCTCGAGCTGCCGCATGATCTCGCCGGCAACGTTGTCTTCCACGGTCATGCCGTAGGGCGTGATGTTGCGCTCGTCCGTGCCATAGAGATTGGCGTAGCGCACGTCGAGCGGATCACGCCCGGTAACCCAGGCGATGCGGTCCATCAGCCGCTCGGCGAAGACCATGCCCTGTGGCCCGCCGAAGCCGCGGAAGGCGGTGTTGGAGACCGTGTGCGTCTTCAACCGCCGCGAGTGGATGTGCACCTGCGGATAGAAATAGGCGTTGTCCGCGTGGAACATCGTCCGGTCGTTGATGGAGGACGACAGGTCGTGGCTGTAGCCGCAGCGGCCGGCGAACTGCACGGCGACGGCCTCCAGCCGGCCGTCGGCATCGTGGCCGGCGCTGTAGCCGACGAGAAAGTCGTGGCGCTTGCCGGTCATGACGAAATCGTCGTCGCGGTCGAGCCGGATTTTGGCGGGACGACCGGTGAGCCGCGCCGCCAGCGCCGCCATGGCCGCCCAGCCGCTCGCCTGGCTCTCCTTGCCGCCGAAGCCGCCGCCCATGCGCCGCACTGCCACCTCGACGGCGGCGTCCGGCAGGCCGAGAACCCGGGCGACGACGTGCTGCACCTCGCTCGGGTGCTGGGTGGAGGAATGGATGAGGAAGGTGCCGTCCTCTTCGGGGACGACCAGCGCCGCCTGCCCCTCCAGGTAGAAATGCTCCTGGCCGCCGATCCGCATCTCGCCGTCGACCCGGTAGCTGCTCGCGGCGATGGCCGCCTCGGGATCACCGCGCCGGAATGAGTAGGCCGGCATCAGGTCGGCGTCGGCCGCGAGCGCCTCGGCGACGTCGACGAGGGGCGCTGCCTCCTCCACCTCGACCACCGCAAGCCGGGCGGCGCGCCGCGCCGCGTCCCGGCTTTCCGCCACCACGGCGAAGAGCGGCTGGCCGTGGAAGGATACGGTCTCCGCCGCGAAGAGCGGGTCGTCGCCGGCCACGGGGCTGACGTCGTTGGCGCCGGGAATGTCGTCCGCCGTCAGGACGGTCACGACACCGGGAACCGCACGCACCGGGGCGAGGTCGAGCCGGACGAGCCGGCCGTAGGCCACCGGCGATCCGCCCGGCACGACGTGCAGCGTCCCCTCCGGCTCGCGGATGTCGTCGATGTAGGGCGCGGCGCCCGTCACGTGCCGCTCCGCCGCGTCGTGGCGGATCGACCGGCGGACGTGCCGCAGCCTCTCCCCGTCCCGCTCAGGCCGCATGGGAGGCTCCCCCGAGCGGCGCGAGCCGCGTCGTCGAGCGGTCACCGGCTGCGATTTCCGCGAGCGCCTTGGTGACGAGATTGCCGGCGACGCTCAGCCGGTAGGCGGCGGAGGCGCGGTGGTCGTCGAGCGTCGAAAAATCCTCGCCCAGCCGCGCCACGGCCCGTCCGATGGCCGCCGAGTCGTCGGGGGCGACGCCCTCGAGCGCTGCTTCGACCGCCGCGGCGCGCTTCGGGATGCCGGCCATGCCGCCGAAGGCGATGCGCGCCTCATTGATGCGCCCCTCGGTGAGCCGGACCTTGAGCGCCATCATGACGGAGGAAATGTCCTGGTCATGGCGCTTGGCGATCTTGAAGGCCCGTAGATGCTCGTCTGCCCCCGGCTTCGGCACGGTCAGAGAGGTCAGGATCTCACCCGGCAGGCGGTCCTGGCGGCCATAGGCGAGGAAGAACGTCTCGACCGGCAGCCTCCGCACGGTCTCGCCATGCCGGAGGGACACCTCCGCCCCCAGCGCGATGAGGAGTGGCGGCATGTCGCCGATGGGCGAACCATTGGCGACGTTGCCGCCGATCGTGCCGGCGGTGCGCACCTGCGCCGAGCCGAGGCGCTGGAGAAGCAAGGCGACGTCGGGGTCAAACGTGCCCAGAGCCGGCGCCGCCTCGGCATAGGTGACGGCCGCGCCGATCGTCAGCGCCTCGTCCGTCTGCGACAGCGCCCGCAACTCGGCCACCCGGCCGGTATGGACGATCCTGGCCAGCGCCCTCAGATGCTTGGTGATCCACAGCCCGACGTCGGTCGCCCCGCCCACCAGCGTCGCATCGGGATGACGCTGCATGAGCGCCGCGAGGGCATCGAGCGAGGCTGGCGCGGCGAAGAAGGCTTCCTCGTTGCCGACGAAGACGTCGTCGCCATCGGCGAGGGCTGCCAGCGCCGCCGCGGTCGCCGCGCCCCGCCGGGCGTGCGCGTCGTCGGGGGCCGCGGAACAGGCGGCGAGCGCCGCATCGACGATCGGGCGATAGCCGGTGCAGCGACAGAGATTGCCGGCGAGCCGATCCAGCACGGCGTCCCGGTCAGCGCCCGCACCCTCCTGGTAGAGGGTGAACAGGCTCATCACGAAGCCCGGCGTGCAGAAGCCGCATTGCGAGCCGTGATGATCGACGAGCGCCTGCTGCACCGGATGCAGACGTTCGCCGTCCGCCAGATCCTCGACGGTGACGAGTTCGGCGCCGTCAATCTGCCCGAGCAGCAGGATGCAGGCATTGGCCGGCTCATAGGCCAGGCGGCCGTGCTTCACCCGGCCGAGCGCCACCGTGCAGGCGCCGCAATCGCCCTCGCCGCAACCTTCTTTGGTGCCGGTCAGGCGGCGGTCGAGGCGCAGCCAGTCGAGCACGGTCGTCATCGGCGGAAAGCCTTGCGCCTCGACCACGGCGCCCCGGTGCAGGAAGCGGATGGGCCGTGTCGTCATGAGCCGCGATAGGTCGTGTAGCCGTAGGGGGAGAGTAGCAGCGGGACGTGGTAGTGCTGGTCGAGCGCCGTCACGTTGAACCGCAGCGTCACGATGTCGAGAAAGGGCGGATCGCCGACCGGAACGCCCGCCGCGCGATGATAGGCCGCCACGTCGTATTCGAGGCTGTAGGGGCCACTGCGGATCGTCTTCGGCGTCAGCAGGGGCTCGGGCGCGCGTCCATCGGCATTGGTGCGGCCCTCGGCCATGAGGCGGCGCGTGTCGCCGTCGATGGCATAGAGCCGGTAGCCGATGCCCGCGGCGGGGCGTCCGGCCGCCGTGTCGAGGACATGGGTGGAAAGGTGTCCGGGCATGCGGCAGCTCCTCTGTCGCGCCATTGTGAGCACGAAGACGCCGGCTTTGCATCGCAAAAAGACGGGCTGGCCTGCCGGCAGCCCACGTATTTGTGCGGACGCAGCGCCGCAGCGACTGCGCCTAGGGTCGGACCGCCCCCGCCAGAACCGATTCCATGACGCCCAGTCCCGCCCCGCAAGCGTCCTTCCGCGACCTGTTCACCCCGAAGCTGGTGACGGTCCTGCGCGAGGGCTATGGATGGAGGGACCTGCGCACCGATGCGGTGGCGGGCCTCACCGTCGCCATCGTCGCCCTGCCGCTCTCCATGGCCATCGCCATCGCCTCGGGCGCGACGCCGGACAAGGGGCTGATCACCGCCATCGTCGGCGGTTTCCTCATCTCCGCCCTCGGCGGCTCGCGTTTCCAGATCGGCGGCCCGGCGGGCGCCTTCATCCCCCTCGTCGCGTCGACGATCGCCGTGCACGGCTATGACGGCCTGGTGATCGCCACGTTCATGGCGGGGATCATGCTCGTCGCGGTCGGCTTCCTCAGGCTCGGCACCTACATCAAGTATATCCCCTATCCCGTCACCGTCGGCTTCACCGCCGGCATCGCCGTGATCATCTTCGTCAGCCAAGTCCGCGACCTCCTCGGGCTGCGCCTCTCGGGGCCCGAACCGCCGGAGATGCTGCACAAGCTGCCGGTGCTCTGGCAGGCCCTGCCGACGGTCAATCCGGTCGCCGTGGCCATCGCGGCTCTCGCCATCGGCGGCATCCTGGCGCTGAAGCGCTGGCGGCCGGCCGTGCCCGGCATGCTGGTGATGGTGGCGCTCGGCGCCGCCGCGACGGCGCTCTTCGCACTGCCCGTCGAGACGATCGGCTCGCGCTTCGGGACCCTGCCGACGGGCATCGGCTTCAACGGCCTGCCGGGGCTCTCCCTCGCCCGGGTCCGCGAACTGATCGTGCCAGCCGTCGCCTTCGCCATGCTCGGCGGCATCGAATCGCTCCTCTCGGCCGTCGTCGCCGACGGCATGACCGGGCGGCGCCACCGCTCCAATTGCGAGCTGGTGGCCCAGGGCGTCGCCAACATCGCCTCCGCTCTCTTCGGCGGCCTTCCCGTCACGGGCACGATCGCGCGCACTGCGACCAACGTGCGCGCCGGCGCGCGCGGCCCCGTCGCCGGCATGGCCCACGCCGTCTTCCTCTTCGTCTTCCTGGCCCTCGCCGGCGGCCTGATGAGCTACGTGCCGCTGGCGGCGCTCGCCGGCGTCCTCGCCATCGTCGCCTGGAACATGGCGGAGAAGCGCGAATTCGCCATGCTGCTGCGGGCCTCCGCCGGCGACGCGCTCGTCCTCCTCGCCGCCTTCCTGCTCACCGTCTTCGTCGACCTGACGGCGGGCATCGGCGTCGGCATCGTCCTCGGCTCGCTGCTCTTCATGCACCGGATGGCCGAGGCGATGGCGGTCGACAGCAAGGTGCGGCTCCTCGACGAGGACGTGGCCGACAGCGCGGACGGCCATGGCCGCTTCGACCCCGCCCGCAGCGCCGACCGCCGCATCGTCACCTACCGGCTCAGCGGCGCCTTCTTCTTCGGCGCGGCGGCGACCGTCGCCTCCGTCTTCGACCGCATCGGCGACCCGCCCGCCGTGTTCATCCTGGACATGACGGACGTGCCCTTCCTCGACACGACGGGCGCCTACACGCTCGAAAGCTTCGTCCACAAGCTGGAGCGCGCCGGGACCGCCGTGGTCATCACTGGCCTGCGCGACGGCGGCCGGCAGACCCTCGCCCATTTCGGCATCGCCGAGCCGCGCGTTACCCTCGCCGCGTCGGCGGAAGACGCGATGCGGGCGGCCGAAGCCCGGCTCGCCGTCACCTGACGGGCTCCCGCACCAGGAAACCGACGAGGCCGAGATAGGCGGTGGCCAGCGCCAGCACAATCGTGACCGGCGCCGTGGGCGCGAGATCGGCCACGACGGCCGCGGCCGCCGCGGCCATCCAAAGGACTAGCACGGCGACGGTGAGCCCTCTCAGCGCGACCGTCCGGAAGGGGTGGACGAAGACGAAGGGGGCAAAGGTCGCGCAGACAAGCCCGAGAACGATCACCGCATTGGCCGCGGGCGGCAGGGCGAAGACCATGACGAGGAAGACCGCCACGTTCCAGATGGCGGGAAAGCCTCGGAACCCGCCCCCCGGCGTCTTCATCTCGCCGTCGGCGAAATAGAAGGCGGAAGAGACGAGGATCGCCGCCGCCAGCGGCCAGGCGAGGCCGTCCGGCACCAGCCCGGCCTGGAGCAGCACGAAGACCGGGACGACCACATAGGTGAGGTAGTCGACCACGAGGTCGAGGATCTCGCCGGAATAGCGCGGCAGGCGTTCGGCGACGCGCAGCCGGCGGGCGATGGTGCCGTCGATCCCGTCCACCACCAGGGCGAGGCCGAGCCAGAGGAAGACGGCGGCGAAGCGCCGCTCGGCGGCCGCCTGCAACGCGAGGAGCCCGAGCACCGCCCCGGAGGCCGTGAACACATGAACGGCGACGGCTGATCCGGCTCCCCTGTCCTTCTCCGCCATCATCGCCCCTTGTCCTCCGGGCCGCCCGCCGCGGCGATCTGGACCTTGGGCAGGACGCAGCCGGATGCTAGGAGAGTGGCCCGACACGGCATCAGGCGGCAAGGCGCATGAGCGACATCGCGACCAGGGTGAGATTCGACGTCGTCGTGGTCGGCGCCGGACCGGCGGGCCTGTTCGCCGGGCTCGCACTCGCCGACGCCGGGTTCGACGTGGCCGTCGTCGGCGCCCTGCCCGGCCAGGCGACCGACCGGCGCACCTCGGCGCTGCTCGACGGCTCCGTCCTCGCGCTGCAGCGTCTCGGCGTCTGGGACCGCCTCAGGCCCCATGCTGCGCCGCTCAGGGTCATGCGCCTCGTCGATGCCACCGCCAGTCTCCTGCGCGCACCCGTCTTCGAGGGTCGCTCGGAAGAGATCGGCCTCGACGCCTTCGGCTTCAACCTCGCCAACGACGACATCGGCGAAGCCCTGCTGGCCTGCGCCCGCGACCGGGGCGTCACCCTGGTCGAGGGACACGTCACCGGCGTCGACATCCCCGGCGGAACCCTCACCCTCGCCTCCGGGGAGGTGCTCTCCGCCACGGTCGTCGCCGGGGCGGACGGCCGCCGCTCGCAGGTCCGGGAGGCCGCCGGCATCGAGGTGGTCGCCACCCGCTATCCGCAGACGGCGGTGACCGCGACCTTCGCCCATAGCCGGCCCCACCGCGACGTCTCCACCGAGTTCCACACGCCCACCGGCCCCTTCACCCTCGTGCCGCTGCCGGGCGACCGCTCGAGCCTCGTCTGCGTCGTCACGCCCCGCGAGGCGGATGCGCTGCTGGCGATGGACGACGGCGCCTTCGCCCGCGAGATCGAGAAGCGCTCCGAGGCCATCCTCGGCCGGGTGACGCCGGAGCCCGGCCGCGGCCGCTACGATCTCGGTGCCATGACGCCCCGCCGTTTCGCGGTGCCGGGCGCGGCGCTCGTCGGCGAGGCTGCCCATGTCGTGCCGCCCATCGGTGCCCAGGGCCTGAATCTCGGCATGCGCGACGGTGCGGCCCTCGCCGATTGCCTTTCCGATGCCCGGGCCGCCGGCGAGCCGCTCGGCGGGGGTCGCGCCATGGCGGCCTATGACCGCGCCCGCCGCGCCGACATCGTCAGCCGCACCTTCGCCATCGACGTGCTCAACCGTTCGCTGCTCTCGCCCTTCCTGCCGGTCCACCTCGTCCGGGGTGCCGGCCTCTGGGCGTTGGACCAGATCGGCCCTTTGCGGCGCGCCTTCATGCGCGAGGGGCTGCAGCCTTCCCAGGCGGCGCCGCGCCTGATGCGTCCCGCCGCGCGCGACGCAGCCTGAACGGTCAGGGCGAGAAGATGTTGATCGGCAGGAGCTCGTTCTTCACGAGATAGAGCACGCTCGTCAGCGTACCGACCGACACCACGGTGCCGAGCAGCACCGCGTTCGACGCCTCCTCGACGAAGGTGTCGTATTGCCGGGCGATGATGAAGACGTTGAGGGCCGGCGGCAGGCAGGCCATCAGCGCCGCGGCATAGACCCAGGACGGCTCGAAGGTCCCGAGAAACGACAGGATCAGCACGGCGAGCGCCGGGTGGATCAGCAGTTTCAGGGCAAGGATCGGCGAGATGGCGGCGGCGACGCGACCCAGCGCGGCGAAGCTCTCCATGCGCAGGGCGACGGTGACGCCCAGGGTGAACAGTGCCACGGGCGCCGCCGCGTTCTGCAGGAAGGCGAGCAGCCGGTCGAGCATTTCCGGCGGCTTGAACTGAAGGAAGGCCGAGACGACGCCGGCGACGGTCGCCAGGATGAAGGGATGGGTGACGATCTTTACGATCACCTCCCCCACCACCGACAGGATGGAGCGCCGCGTCGTGCCGTCGAGCGCCATCAGCAGCGGCACCAGCGAGAACAGCAGGATGTTGTCGAAGCAGAAGATCAGCGCCACCGGCGCCGCCGCCTCCGATCCGATGGTCGAAAAGGCGAGGCCCGGGCCCATATAGCCGATATTGCCATAGGCGGCGGCGACGCCCGCCACGGTCGCGTGGCCGGTATGGCCGCCGGACCGCCAGGCCACGTAGGCGAAACCGAGCACGAAGACCGTGAAGGTGGCGAAGGTCGTGCCGACCACGAAGGGCACGTTGTTGAGCTTTTCCAGCGGCGTCTGCGCCAGGATGCGGAAGAACAGGGCCGGCAGCGCGATGTAGATGAGAAAGACGTTCATCCAGGCGAGGCCAGCCTCGGGGATGGGAGTTCCCTTCCAGGCCTTGTAGCGCGCTGTGAAGAAGCCGAGCGCGATCAGGCCGAAGAACGGCATCGCGAGGTTGAGGACCTGGAGCATGGATGGATCGCTGCGCGGCGGGATGTCAGCGACCGCTAGCGGGCGCGACGGCCGGGGTCAACGGCCGAGCCCAAATCAATGAAGGCCCGAGCGCTTGACCCGGTATTCGCCGTCGGCGCCCCGTTCGAACACCTCGTCGACCTGCGGATGGCGGATCGGCTCCCCGCTGGTGTCGATCAAAAGGTTCTGCTCGGAGACATAGGCGATGTACTCGGTCACCTCGTTCTCGGCGAAGAGGTGATAGAAGGGCTGGTCCTTGGAGGGCCGGAGTTCGGCCGGGATCGCCTCGTACCACTCGTCCGTATTGGCGAAGGTCGGGTCCACGTCGAAGACCACGCCCCGGAACGGATGGATCCGGTGCTTCACGATCTGGCCGATCTTGAACTTGGCTTGCCGCGGCTTGTCGATCACGCCGGTCCCTTGGATGCGCTTCGGGGGCGGGACAAAAGCGGCATGGGACCGCCGTGTCAACGCCGTTTCACGCGTTTTACGGATGACCCTGCCGATCAGATCGCATAACGGGCGGAAAAGTCCGGGTCCTTGGCCGCGACGATGCGCGCGAGATCGACCAGCACCTTGGCCTGTTTCCAGGTGGCGTCGTCCTGCATCTTGCCGTCGATCATCACCGCCCCCGATCCGTCGGGCATGGCGGCGAGGATGCGGGCGGCGAAGGCGACCTCGTCCGGATCGGGCGAGAACACACGCTTGGCGATGTCGATCTGCGAGGGATGCAGGGTCCAGGCGCCGGCGCAGCCCATCAGGAAGGCGTTGCGGAACTGCGTCTCGCAGGCGAGAGGATCGGAGAAGTCGCCGAAGGGACCGTAGAAGGGCTTGAGTCCGTTGGCGGCGCAGGCATCCACCATCTTGGCGAGCGTGTAGTGCCAGAGATCCTGCTGGTAGGCGGCGCGCGGCCCCTCGCCGCCGGCATCGGCCACCACCTTGTATTCGGGATGGCCGCCGCCGACCCGTGTCGTCTTCATGGCACGGGAGGCCGCGAGATCCGCCGGCCCGAGGCTCATGCCGTGCATGCGCGGGGAGGCCGCGGCGATCTCCTCGACGTTCTTGACCCCCTCGGCCGTCTCCAGGATGGCGTGGATCAGGATCGGCTTGGCGACCCTGTGGCGGGCCTCGAGCTGGGCGAGGAGCTGGTCGAGATAGTGGATGTCCCAGGCCCCCTCCACCTTCGGCAGCATGATGACGTCGAGCTTGTTGCCGACCTCGGCGACGATCTGCGTCAGGTCGTCGAGAATCCACGGTGAGTTCAGCGCATTGACGCGCGTCCAAACGCCGGTCGTGCCGAAATCGGTCTCCCTCACCATGGCGATGAAGCCGGCGCGCGCCGCCTCCTTGGCGTCGAGCGGGATCGCGTCCTCGAGGTTGCCGAGCACGATGTCGACGCTCCTGGCGAGTTCCGGAACCTTGGCCCGCACCTTCTCCAGGTGCGGCGGCACGAAATGGATCATCCGCTCCAGCCGGACCGGCAACTCCCGGTAGGGCTCGGGGGCCCCGATCGCCAGCGGCTTGTAGACGTTGCGCGGCAACTTCATGTCCCACTCCTCGTTGCGACCAGCGCTACAGGAGGCGGTTGCACCGCACAATTCCGTGGAAGGGCGGATGGACGAAAAAAGGGCGCGGAACCGGTCCGCGCCCTTTCGGGAATGGCTGGCAGAGAAGCGTCAGCGCTGCGGCGGGGCGAGCGGCTGCATGCCGGCCGGCGCGCCCGGGACGGGCGCGGCACCGGGGGTGGCGCCCTGCTGCTGGCGCTGCTGCTGCTCCTGCAGGCGGCGCTGGGCCTCCTCGCCGCGGCGCTGCAGTTCGGCCTGCAGCCGGCGCTGACTCTCCTCGTAGGCCTTCGGGTCCACCGGCTCGCCGTCATAGGAGGCCTGGAAGCCCTGCAGCGACATGCCGAGCGAGATGGCCCGGTTGTTCATGTTGACGACCTGGATGTTGAGGTTCGTCGAACGCTTCATCCGGGTCAGGAACTCCGGCTGCAGTTCCATCTGGGCGAAGCAGGCGTTCGGCAGGCAGACCTCGTAGCGCATGGCCTGCGGCTGCGCCTGGCCCTGGCCCTCGAGCACGACGCGGATGCCCGGCTGGAGCGACATGCCGACCGGCACGGCGATGATCAGGCGCGGCTTCTCGCCCTCGAGGTCGCGGATCTGCACGGAGGCGAGCATCTGGCCGTTCTCGGCGCGGGTCTCCTGCACGACCATGCAGAGCTTCTTCGTCGTCGGCGGCGTGCGCTCGTCGGTCGGAACCTGGTCGCAGAGCTTCACCCAGGGAGTCTGGATGGCGGCGAGATTGTCCTGGGCGCCAGCGGCCGGGGCGGCGGGCTGAGCCGGGGCGGCCTGAGCGGGAGCAGGCTGGGCCGGACGCTGCGCCGGGCGCTGCTGGGCCTGCGCCAGGGCGAAAGCGGGCACCAGCGCGAGAGCGAGGCCTGCTCCGACGCGAGCCGCGGCTTTGGCGGAGAACGACATGAAAGGTCCTTTCGATCGTGTCCGAAGCGCAGGCAGGGAGCCTGGGCGGGCCGGACCTTAATGGGTCGGATTCGGACGCGCTATGTCGCTGTCGAACGTGGCGACACGGTGGCGCGGTCCCTCGTCGCGCTCAATAGCGGCTCGCCGTCCCGTTGAAAAGCCGGAATCACCCTGCCTCATGCTAGGGATCGAGCCGGACCAACCCACCGGATTCCATGCTGCATCGCAACCTGCCCGTCCTCTTCGCCATGGCCCTGCTGGCCTGCCTCGGAACGGCCCCCGCCGTGGCCGAGATGCCGCGCGCGCCGCTGCGCCACGCCCTCGCCATGCACGGTGAGCCGGCGGGCCCGCCCGACCTCGCCCACCGGCGCTACGTCAACCCCGACGCGCCGAAGGGCGGGCGCATCGTCCTCGGCGTGCAGGGCACGTTCGACACGCTCAACCCTTTCGTCGTGCGCGGCCTGCCCGTGCCGGGCGCGCGCCAGTACCTCTGGGAGACGCTGCTGGCGCGCTCCTACGACGAGCCCTTCACCCTCTATCCGCAGATCGCGGCGGCTCTCGAACTGCCCGAGGACCGCTCCTGGATCATCTTCCACGTCGATCCGCGCGCCCGCTTCTCCGACGGCCGGCCGGTGACTGCCGCCGACGTGCGCTTCTCCTTCGAACTGCTGAAGGAGCGCGGCCGGCCGAACCATCGCAGCTATTACGCGAAGGTGAAGAGCGTCGCGCTCCTCGACGAGCGGACGATCCGCTTCGACCTCGCCGGCGCCAACGACCGCGAATTGCCGCTGATCCTCGGCCTCATGCCGATCCTCCCCGCCCATGCCACCGATCCCGCCACCTTCGAGGAGACGACGCTCGAGCCGCCTGTGGGCTCAGGGCCCTATGTGATCGGCGAGGTTCGGGCCGGCGAGAGCCTCAGCCTCCGGCGCGACCCGAACTGGTGGGGGCGCGACCTTCCCATCAACCGCGGTCTCTTCAACTTCGACGAGATCCGCTTCGACTTCTATCGCGACGGCAACACGCTGTTCGAGGCCTTCAAGAAGGGCCTGGTCGACAGCCGGGTCGAGACCGATCCCGGCCGCTGGGCCTCGGGCTATGATTTTCCCGCCATGCGCGAGGGCCGGATCGTCCGCGCGACGCTGCGGCCCGGTACCCCGAAGGGCATCCGCGGCCTGACCATGAACACGCGGCGGCCGCCGTTCGAGGACGTCCGCGTCCGCGAGGCGCTGGGCCTCCTCTTCGACTTCGAGTGGACCAACCGCGCCCTCTATGCCGGCGGTTTCGAGCGGACGCAGTCGCTGTTCGAGGGCTCGGAACTCTCCGCCCGCGGCCGGTCCGCGGCGGAGGACGAGCGCCGCCTGCTCGCCGCGACGGGGGCCAGCGTGCGGACCGACATCCTCGACGGTACCTATCAGGTGCCGGTCTCCGACGGCTCGGGCAGCGATCGCAGCAGGCTGCGCCAGGCCATCGCCCTCTTCGCCGCAGCCGGCTGGCGGCTGGAGAACGGCGCCATGCGCCATGCCGCGAGCGGAAAGCCCTTCACCTTCGAATTCCTCGTCGCCACCCGCGACCAGGAGCGCCTCGCCCTCACCTACCAGCGTTTCCTCCAGCGCGCCGGCATCCGCATGGCGGTCCGCAACGTGGACGCGGTGCAGTACGACCGCCGGCTGCGCGACTACGACTTCGACATGGTCGACTACCGCTGGTGGAACACCTCGCTCTCCCCCGGCAACGAACAGGCCTTCTACTGGGGCGTCGCCGCCGGCCGCTCGCCCGGCAGTCGCAACCTGCCCGGCATCGCCGACCCCGCCGTCGACCGGCTGGTGGAGGCCATCGTCGAGGCGCGCCGGCGCGAGGATCTCGTCACCGCCGCCCGGGCCCTCGACCGCGTCATCACCTCCGGCTTCTACTGGGTTCCGCTGTTCCACCAGCCGTCCCAGTGGATCGCCCGTTGGAATCATATCGGCATGCCTGCCGAATCATCCGTTTTCGGCTATCTCGTTGAGACGTGGTGGCGTCGTGACGCCGGTGGGGCAGACGAACAGTGATTCTCGGGCGTGGCAGGAAGGGGACGGCCTCGGGCCTGGCGGGCCGCGCGACGCTCGACTCGCTGTTGCGCCGCGCCGCCGAGATCCGTCCCGCCGCGCGGGCGCTCACCGACGCGCCGAACCGCCCCCACCTCATCGGCGGCGAGCCGCGCCAGCTCTCCTGGGCCGAGCTCGACGGTCTGGTCGACGCCCTCGCCGGCCGCCTCAGGGACATGGGCCTGCCGACCGACGCCGTGGTCGCGACCCAGTTCGCACTGTCGAGCGACGCCGTCATCACCCTCCTCGCCCTCATGCGCGCCGGCCTCGTCGCCGCGCCCATCCCGCTCGGCTGGGGACGGCGCGAAACCACCGCCCATCTCCAGCGCATCGGCGCCCGCGCCATCCTGACGGCAGGTCGCGCCGGTCCGGTCGACTGCGCCGACATGATGCGTTTCGCCGCGGCGGAAACCTTCTCCGTGCGCTTCGTCCTCTCGCTCGGCGGTCCCTCGCTCGACGGCGTCATCCCGCTCGACGACGTGCTGGCCCATCCCGCCGCGGCCGAACGGGTGGAGATCGCCCGTCCCGACAATCCCGCCGACCACGTCGCGGTGGTGACCCCCGACGCGGTGGCCGAGGGCCATATCGCCGTCGCCCGCAGTCACAACGAGCTGATAGCCGGCGGCCTCGCCGCCTTCATGGCCGGCGTTCCCGACGAACACTCCGTCTTCGCCGCCACACTCGCCCCCGACTGTTTCGCCGGGCTCGCCCTGCAGATCGTGCCCTGGCTGATGTCGGGAGGCACCCTCGTCGCCCATCCGCCGCTCGCCCTGCGCATCGTCCTCGACCGGCTCGCGCCCGACGGCGCCACCCACGCCGTTCTGCCGGCTGCCGCGGCCGCCGCGATCGTCTCCGCCCCGCTCGCCCAGCGTCCGTCTCTGCGCCACCTCGCCCTGTTCTCCCGCCGGCCCGTCGAGGCCGAAGCCTTCGCCGAAGCGATCGCCGAGGGCCTCGCCGTCGACGTCTTCCTCGGCATCGGCGAGACGGCGGTGGCCCGCGCCCTGAAGGACGGCGCCGGCGCGATCATGCTCGGCCCCGACACCCACACCTCCGGCAGCGGCCAGTCGCCGGTGCTGGTCGAATCCCGCGTCGGCCCCGAGGGGCGGCTGGAGCTGCGCGGCGCCATGGTGCCCCGCGCCGCCTTTCCGCCCGGTGCGGAGAACGGGGTTCCGCCCTATTGGTCCGTGGACGAGGGCGGCTTCCGCGACACCGGCCTTCCCGCCGCCGCCGACAAGGCGCGCAAGAGTCTCTCCATCGGTTCGCGCGAGCCGGGCGTCGTCTCGATCGGCGGACGCCGCTTCGCCGAGGCCGCCCTGCGCGCCGCCTATGTCGAGGCCGGCCGCGAGATCGCGCCGGTGATCCGGCCCGACCCGCTGCTCGGCGACCGGGTCTCCGGCGTCGTCGGCGACGGCCGCGCGATCGCCGGCCTCGCCGGCCGCCTGATCGAGACCGGCGTTACCCCCCTCGCCATCCCCGGCGGCACGCGCCAGGCGGGTCAGCTTCCCTTCGAGGACACCCGCCCGCGCGAGCCCGAAGCCATCCTCGACCCGCTGGGGGACGCCCATTCCGCCCTCGCACAACTGCTGAGCGTGGCGCGCGCGGCCGCGGGGTATTAAGTCTGGGCTTTGCCCCAGGGAGCCCGCCATGGCCGACACCCCGTTCCCGACGCCGCAGACGCTGACGATCGACGTCGTTTCCGACGTCGTCTGTCCCTGGTGTTTCGTCGGCAAGCGCCGGCTGGAAAAGGCGCTGGCCCTGACGCCGGACATCGCCACCGAGATCCGCTGGCGGCCCTATCAGCTCGCCCCCGAGCTCCCGCCCGAGGGCAAGCCGCGGCGCCAGTACATGCTGGACAAGTTCGGCGATCCCGACCGCGTTCGCCAGATCCACGAACGCCTGACCGGCATCGGTGCCGAGGAGGGGATCGCCTTCGACTTCGACCGCATCGAGGTCGCTCCCAACACCCTGAACGCCCATCGCCTGATCCTCTGGGCCCGCTCGCCGGACATCCAGAGCCGCGTGGTGGAGGCGCTGTTCACCGCCTTCTTCGTCGAGGGCCGCAACCTCGCCGACGACGACGAACTCATCGCGATCGGCGAGGCCTGCGGTCTCGACGGGACCCTGCTCGCCGAACTCTTTCCCACCGACGCCGACGTCGAGCGCACCCGGCGCGAATATGCCTCGGCCCAGCGGATCGGCGTGACCGGCGTGCCCTTCTTCATCGTCGCGGGGCGCTATGGAATCGCCGGCGCGGAGGCTCCCGAGACGATCGCCGGCGCCATCCGCCAGGCCGCCTCCGAGACGGTGGCCTGACCGCCGGCCGCCCCTGCGGGCGCGGTCGTTGCAGAGCCGCCGCGAAGGCGCTAGGTCGGTTCCATGGCACAGTCATCCAGCCTCACCCATCTCGACGCCAGCGGCGCGGCCAACATGGTCGACGTCTCGGCGAAGCCGGCGACGGAACGCACCGCAGTGGCGGTGGGCCGGGTGGTGATGAAACCCGAGACCCTCGCCATCGTGCGCGCCGGCGACGCCAAGAAGGGCGACGTGCTGGGCACCGCCCGCCTGGCCGGGATCATGGCGGCCAAGCGCACCCATGAGCTCATCCCGCTCTGCCACCCGCTGCTGCTGACCAAGGTGGCCGTGGACTTGACCCCCGACGACGGCCTTCCCGGCGTCCGGGTGAGCGCCACCGTGAAGGTGTCGGGGCAGACTGGCGTCGAGATGGAGGCGCTCACCGCGGTCTCGGTGGCCTGCCTGACGGTCTACGACATGGTCAAGGCGGTCGACCGCGGCATGCGGATCGAGGCGATCCACCTCGTCGAGAAAACCGGCGGCGCCTCCGGCCCCTACAGGGCCCCGTGAGCCATGGCGGGGCTGCTACCCGTCGATGAGGCGCTGGCCCGGGTCCTGGCGGGCGCCGAACCCCTCCCTGAAGAATGGATCGCCGTCGGCGACTGCGACGGCCGCGTTCTGACGCGCGACCTCGTCGCCGGCCGCAGCCAGCCGCCCGAGGACGTCTCCTCCATGGACGGCTACGCGGTGCGCGCCGCGGACCTTCCCGGTCGCCTCGCCGTCATCGGCGAATCGGCGGCCGGCCGGGGCTTTGCGGGACAGATGGCGGCGGGCGAGGCCGTCCGAATCTTCACCGGCGCCGGCGTGCCCGTCGGTGCCGATGCCGTGGTGATGCAGGAGGATGCGGCACGAGAGGGCGACCGTGTCCTGATCGCCGGCACCGCCCGGCCCGGCCAGTTCATCCGCCGCCGCGGGCTCGACTTCACCGAGGGACTGACCGGCCTTGCCGCCGGCACGCTCATGAATCCGCGGCGCCTCGCGCTCGCCGCCGCCATGAACCACGCCATCGTGCCCGTGCACGGCCGTCCGCGCGTCGCCATCCTGTCGACCGGCGACGAACTGGTGGAGCCGGGAACGGTGCCGGGTCCTGGCCAGATCGTCTCGTCCAACGCCCTCGCCATCGCCGCCGTCGTCCGCCGGGCCGGCGGCGAGCCGACCCTGCTCGGCATTTCCCCCGACCGCCTCGACGCCACGCTCGAGCGCGTGCGCTTCGCCCGGCAGAGCGGTCACCACGTGCTCGTCACCTCCGGCGGCGCCTCGGTGGGCGAATACGACCTGATGCGTGACGTGATCGCCGCGGAAGGCGCCGAACCCGGCTTCTGGAAGATCGCCATGCGCCCCGGCAAGCCGCTGATGATGGCCGATCTCGGAGCCATGCGGCTGCTCGGCCTGCCGGGAAACCCGGTCGCCTCCTTCGTCTGTTCCATGCTCTTCCTGCGGCCGCTCCTGCTGCGCCTCGCCGGCCGCGGCGATTCGGCCGAGGAGCCCGAAGAGGCCGTCCTCGGTGCCGACGTCCCGGCGAACGACCTGAGGGCCGACCACCTCAGGGCGAGCCTCGCGCAGCGCGACGGGCGGCTGGTCGCCACCCCCTTCCCCGTCCAGGATTCCTCCATGATCCGGGTGCTGGCCGAGGCCGAGGCGCTGATCCTGAGGGCGCCGCATGCGCCGGCCGTCGCCGCCGGCTCCCCCTGCCGGATCCTGCGGCTCGATCGCTAGGCGGCGCCTTTACCGGATCTCAACGGTTGCGGAACACATAAAGAACAGATAGTGATTGTTCATGATCTGTTCGGTTGAGTCGGCCGACGGCACTGCAGGGGACGGGAACCGATGCTGACGCGCAAGCAACATGAACTTCTCCGCTTCATCCAGGAGCGGCTGAAGGAAAGCGGCGTGCCCCCCTCCTTCGACGAGATGAAGGAGGCGCTGGACCTCAAGTCGAAATCCGGCATCCACCGGCTGATCACGGCGCTGGAGGAGCGTGGGTTCATTCGCCGGCTACCGAATCGGGCCCGCGCCCTCGAGGTGATTCGCCAGCCGGAGCAGTCCGCTGGTCCGGCCCGCGGCAAGTTCTCCCCGAGCGTCATCGAGGGCTCCCTCGGCCGCGTCCGGCCGCCGGCTCAGGACGACGACGTGGCCATGCCCGTCGCCGTGCCGCTGATGGGCCGCATCGCCGCGGGCGTGCCGCGGGAAGCCATCGAACAGCGTATGTCCACGGTGTCGGTCCCGCCGGAAATGCTGGCGCGCGGCGAGCACTATGCCCTTGAGGTGCGTGGTGATTCGATGATCGAGGCCGGCATCCTGGAGGGCGATCTGGCGCTCATCCGCAAGGGCGACAGCGCCGAGACCGGCGACATCGTCGTCGCCCTGATCGACGACGAGGAGGCGACGCTGAAGCGGCTGCGCAAGCGCGGCACCTCCATCGCGCTGGAGGCCGCCAACCCCGCTTACGAGACCCGCGTCCTCGGGCCTGACCGGGTGCAGATCCAGGGCAAGCTGGTGGGCCTCATCCGCCGCTACTGAGCCCTTTTACTGAGCCGGCTCCACATCATCCTCGATCTCGTCCGTTGCCGACGCCTTCTGCGTCGCGGGCGGAGTGCGCGCCGGGGCCCTGACGAGCACCGGGGTGGTTCCGGGCGGACGCGGCCGGAACCACGGCCTGTCGGTGCCGTCCGGCCGGGCCGCCTCGACGCGCAAGGCCCCGGCGTTCTCGTGGAGGCGCACGGCCCCGGTGCGGGCGATGGCGCGCAGGTCGACGATCACCGCCGCGCAGGCCTCCGGCGGATCGTGCCGCGTGACGACGATGCGCGCCTCGCGGCAATCGTCGGCGAGCGCGTCCGGGTGGCGCGGCACGGCGATCCGCCCTCCCCCCGCCAGCGGCATGGCACAGCCGAGCGGATCGCAGCGAACGCCCTGCTGCAGGCTCTCGTCCACCGCGCTGCGGCCGTCCGCCTCGGCGGTGAGCCATCGCTGGACGGCGAAGCGGTTGCCGCGGGCGGAAACGACCCGTAACCGCCCGTCCGGCGCACGGGCGGCGACCGTCGCCCCCTCGGCGTCGACCAGGATCAGCGGACGCTGCCCCGCCGGGGCGAGGGCGAGGCCCAGCGCGACGAACGGCAGGCCGAGCCAGCGCAGCGGCGTCGACAGCAAGGCGACCACGATGAAGCCCGCCGACAGGACCAGCAGCCCGGACGGCGCCAGCGACGGCACGATGACGCGGCCGCCGGGCCAGGACGCCACCCATTCCCCCGAGCGGACGAAGAGGTCGATGCCGAGCCCGGCCAGGGCCCAGACCGGCCGGTCCCAGCCGAAGGGCCAGAGCAGCAGCGCGAGGATCTGCAGCGGCATGACGAAGAACTCGATGATCGGCGCGCCGATGAGGTTGCCCGCCACGCCGTAGAGATGGACCGTGTTGAAGTGGAAGGCCGCATAGGGCGTGGTCGCCAGCGATGCGACGAAGGAGCTCGCGGCGAGGCCGATGATGCCGTTGGTGACGATGAGCAGAGACCGCCCCCATCCCGCCGGATCGCCCGAATGGCGCTCGGCCCAGGGCCGCAGGGTGACATAGCCGGAGACGAGGGCGAGCGTCGCGGCGAAGGACATCTGGAAGCTCGGCCCCAGCAGGCTTTCCGGCGCGATGGCGAGGACCGCGAGGGCGGCCAGCGCCAGGGTGCGCAGTGTCAGCGCCCCGCGGTCCAGGGCGACGCCCACCAGCACCACCGCGATCATGATCCAGGAGCGCTGGGTCGCCACCTCCGCTCCCGAGATCACCAGATAGGCCGTGGCGACGGCGAGCGCCGCCAGCGCCGCCCAGGCCTTGACGTGGCGCCTCAGCGTCAGCGCCGGGACGAGGGCCAGCCCGCCGCGGACGAGGGCGAAGACCAGCGCCGCCACCAGCGCCATGTGGAAGCCGGATATCGACAGGATGTGGTAGGTGCCGGCCGCCCGCATGGCCTCGTTGATGCCCTCGGGAATGCCGTCGCGCCGGCCGGTCACGAGGGCGTCGGCGATGGCGCCGGACGTCCCGGGTATGGCGGCGCGGATACGCTCGCTGATGGCGCTGCGCATCCGCTCGTGAGCGGCCCGCAGCCGCACGCCGAGCGGCTGCTCGGAGGTCAGTGTCGCCGCCGTCACGGGGCCGACCACGAAACCGCTCGCGCCGAGACCCATGAAATAGGCGTCGCGGCCGAAATCATACTGGCCCGGAGCCGCGGGATCGGCTGGCGGCCTGAGCCGCGCCGTCAGCGCCACCGGCTGGCCCGGCACCGCCGTGGTGCGGGTGCGGCTGGTGACGCGGATGCGCTGGGGGCTCCGCTCCGGCGCCGGGCTGACGGTGACGACCCGCAGCGTCAGCCGGTCGCCGGCCTCGCGCCGCTCCACCCCCTCCACCCAGGCCTCGATGCGCAGCAACCCGGTTTCCGCGGCGAGCACGGGATGGGCCATCAGGCGCGTCTTCACCGTTCCCGCCGCAAAGCCCCAGACGACGGCGGCGAGCCCCGTCGCGACGAGGAAGGCGCGGTAGCGATGGCGCAGCCGCATCGCCAGGAGCGCGAGAGCCGCGGCGAGCCCGAGCGGCGCCGCCAGCGACGGTTCCTCGGGCGCCGCGAAATAGAGGAGGATGCCGGTGCCCATCGCGACCGGCAGCATCAGGAAGGCCCGCCCCCGCTCCAGTTCGAGCGCGCCCCAGGCGAGGAGCCGTGCGCGCCAGGCCTCCGCGAAGGGCGCGACGGCGAGGCCCGCCGGCGGCACGGCGCGGCCGGCCAGCACGGCGGCGATGGCTCTCGCCCGTCCCCTCAACGCGCCGTCTCCATGGGCCGCTCCCCAAGCCCTTCACAACATGCTACAGCCACGCGCTTTCCGGCGCCGAGCCTAACGCGGCCCGGCTTCCCCTGTCGTCTTCGGAAGAATCATGACCGTCGTCACCCGCTTCGCTCCCTCCCCGACGGGCTTCCTGCACATCGGCGGCGCGCGCACCGCCCTGTTCAACTGGCTCTATGCCAGGAAGACCGGCGGCAAGATGCTGCTGCGCATCGAGGACACCGACCGCCAGCGGTCGACCACCGAGGCGATCGACGCCATCCTCGACGGCCTGTCCTGGCTCGGCCTCGGCTGGGACGACCAGACCATCTATCAGTTCGCCCGCGCCGAGCGGCATGCCGAGGTGGCGCGCCAGTTGCTGGCCGCCGGGCGCGCCTATCACTGCTACGCCACCCCCGAGGAGCTCGACGAGATGCGGGCCCTCGCCATGAAGGAAGGCCGTCCGCCGCGTTATGACGGGCGCTGGCGCGACCGCGATCCCTCCGAGGCGCCCCCCGGCCTCAAGCCGGTGATCCGGCTGAAGGCCCGCCAGGACGGCGAGACCGTGGTGGACGACCTCGTCCAGGGCCGCGTCGTCATCCCCAACAAGGACCTCGACGATCTCGTCCTGCTGCGCTCCGACGGCACGCCGACCTACATGCACGCGGTCGTCGTGGACGACCACGACATGGGCATCACCCACATCATCCGCGGCGTCGACCACCTGACCAATGCCGCACGTCAGACGCAGATCTACGAGGCGCTGGGCTGGCCGGTGCCGGCCATGGCCCATATCCCGCTGATCCATGGGCCGGACGGCGCCAAGCTCTCCAAGCGCCACGGGGCGCTGGGCGTCGAGCAGTACCGGGCGCTGGGCTACCTGCCGGAGGCGCTGCGCAACTATCTCGTGCGCCTCGGCTGGAGCCAGGGCGACAAGGAGTTCTTCTCCACCGAGGAGATGATCGAGGCCTTCGACCTCTCCGCCGTCGGCCGTTCGCCGGCGCGCTTCGACTTCGCCAAGCTCGAGGCGGTGAACGGCCACTACATCCGTCACGCCGCGGACGACCGGCTGCTCGCCGCCATCGACGACATTCTGCCCCATATCGAGGGCGGGCCCGACATCGCCGCGGCGCTGACCCCCGCCCGCCGCGCCCAGGTGCTGAAGGCGATGCCCGGTATCAAGGAGCGCGCCAAGACCGTCCTCGAACTGATCGACGGCGCCGGATTCATTCTGGCCAGCCGCCCGCTCGCCGTCGACGACAAGGCCGCCGCCCTGCTCTCGCCGGAGGCGCGCGGCCACCTCGCTGCGCTGCACGAGCGCCTCGCGGCCCTGCCCGAATGGACCGCTGCGGCGACCGATGCCGCGGTGCGGGCCGAGGCCGAGGCGCGCGGCGTCAAGCTCGGCATGCTCGCTCAGCCGCTGCGCGCGGCGCTGACCGGCCGCACCACGTCTCCCGGCATTTTCGACGTGCTGGAGGTGCTTGGCCGCGAAGAGAGCCTCGCCCGCATCGCCGACCAGATGCCGGCCTGAAGGCGTCATACCTATGTCGCACGGCGGGGCCTACGCAGCCCCACGTGCTTGCCGCATGGTCAAAAAGCGTCTATCCGGTCATGACGGCGCGACGGGTGCTCTGCACCATGGGCGGGCACGCATATTCAGATAGGAAATTCAAGGGGTTGCCGATGTCCGCAAGTGCAAAGACCGCGACACTCACTCTTGGCGACAAGACCATCCCGCTGCCGATCTCCAACGGCACCGTCGGCCCGTCCACCGTCGATATCGGCAAGCTCTACGCCCAGACCGGTATGTTCACCTACGATCCCGGCTTCACCTCCACGGCGAGCTGCGAGAGCAAGATCACCTATATCGACGGCGACGAGGGCGTGCTCCTCTATCGCGGCTACCCGATCGAGCAGCTCGCCGAGCACGGCGACTTCCTTGAGACCTGCTACCTGCTGCTCTACGGGGACCTGCCGACCGCCGCCCAAAAGGCCGATTTCGACTACCGCGTCACGCACCACACCATGGTGCACGACCAGATGAGCCGCTTCTTCACCGGCTTCCGCCGCGATGCCCACCCGATGGCGGTGATGGTGGCGGCCGTCGGCGCCCTCTCGGCCTTCTACCACGACTCCATCGACATCGCCGACCCGCACCAGCGGATGATCTCCTCGATCCGCCTCGTGGCGAAGCTGCCGACCCTGGCCGCCATGGCCTACAAGTACTCGATCGGCCAGCCTTTCGTGTATCCGCAGAACTCGCTCGACTACGCCTCGAACTTCCTGCGCATGTGCTTCTCCGTGCCGGCCGAGGAGTATAAGGCCAATCCGGTCCTCGCCCGCGCCATGGACCGCATCTTCATCCTCCACGCCGACCACGAGCAGAACGCCTCGACCTCGACCGTGCGCCTCGCCGGCTCGTCGGGCGCCAACCCCTTCGCCTGCATCGCCGCCGGCATCGCCTGCCTCTGGGGTCCGGCCCACGGCGGCGCCAACGAGGCCGCGCTGAAGATGCTCGGCGAGATCGGCTCGGTGGAGAACATCCCGAAATTCGTCGCCAAGGCGAAGGACAAGAACGATCCCTTCCGCCTGATGGGCTTCGGCCACCGCGTCTACAAGAACTACGATCCGCGCGCCAAGATCATGCAGAAGACCTGCCACGAGGTCCTCGGCGAACTCGGCATCAAGGACGACCCCCTGCTCGACGTCGCGGTGGAGCTGGAGCGCATCGCCCTGTCGGACGAGTATTTCATCGAGAAGAAGCTCTATCCGAACATCGACTTCTATTCGGGCATCACCCTGAAGGCCATGGGCTTCCCGACCGACATGTTCACCGTGCTCTTCGCCCTCGCCCGCACCGTCGGCTGGATTGCCCAGTGGAAGGAGATGATCGAGGATCCGCAGCAGAAGATCGGCCGCCCGCGTCAGCTCTATACGGGCGCGACGCGCCGCGACTATACGCCGATCTCCCGGCGCAAGTGATCGCCGGCCATCCCGGTCACGACGTTCGGCGGGGCGCTTCGGCGCCCCGTTTCATTGGGAGGCGGCGGCGAGGACGATCCGCGCCGCCTTGACGCTCGGCGCCTCGTCCGCAAAGCCCATGATGGCGTCGAGCCCGGCGAAGGCCTCGACCTGGCGCTGCCGTTCCGGCCCCTCGGCGATGATCGCCGCCAGCGCCGCCGAGACCGCCTCCACCGTCCCGTATTCCTGCAGGAATTCCGGCACCACCTTCTCGCCGATCACCAGGTTGGCGAGAACGGCCGTCTCCGCGGTGATCAGGCGGCGGGCGATCTGCGCCTCCAGCCAGCCGGTGCGATAGGCGACCACCTGGGGAACGCCGGCCACGGCGAGTTCCAGCGTCACCGTTCCTGAACAGGCGAGCGCGGCGCGCGCCGACCGGAAGGCGGCGAACTTTTCGGCCTCCCCCTCGACGATGCGCGGCTTCACCGGCCAGGCCGACACCTCGCGGGCGATGAGGTCGCGATGCTGCGCCACCGCCGGCAGAACCCAGTCGATGGGGCCATGGCCAGCCTCCACCCGCGCCAGGACGGCGGCGTAGAGCGGCGACAGCCTGATGATCTCGTTGCGCCGGCTGCCGGGCAGCACGAGCACCCGCGGCGGTGTCGCATCGCGCCGCAGCGCCTCCTCCGGCCCCGGCCTGATGTCCGCGAGCCGCTCGCTGATGGGATGGCCGACATAGGTGGTCGGCGGGCCGCCGAGCCTGCGGTGGACCTCCGGCTCGAAGGGCAGCAGCGCGAGGAGATGGTCGACATAGGGACGCATCTCCGCGGCGCGCCCCGGCCGCCAGGCCCAGACCGTCGGCGACACGTAGAAGACGATGGGAATGTCAGGTCGCGACCGGCGCACGTGCCGCGCCACGCGGCGGTTGAAGCCCGGCGCGTCGATCAGCACCAGCACGGCCGGCGGCCGCTCGAGGATCGCCGCCACCGTCTCGCGGATGCGCCTCAGCACCCGGGGGATGTGGACGATGATGGAGGTGAGGCCGAACAGGGCGATCTCGGCCATGGGAAAGCGCGAGGCGAGACCGCGGGCCTCCATGCGCCGGCCCCCGACCCCGCGGAAGGCGACCGGGCCGCCATGGCCCGCCACCACGGCATCCATCAGGTGCGCGCCGAGTTGGTCGCCCGATTCCTCCCCCGCCACGATGAAGACGTCGAGCGCGCTCATGGCGTCTCGCCGGCCGAGACGCCCGTGACGAAGAGCCCGTGCCGGTCGGCGAGGCGGATGACTTCCTGCACGTCGACCACCAGCGTCGAACCGGCAACCACAGCGATGCCCTTGAGCCCGGCAGCGGCGGCCTTGGCCACTGTCCCCGGGCCGATGGCCGGCATGTCGATGCGCCGGTCCTGTTCGGGTTTCGGCGCCTTCACGAGGATGCCGCTGCCGCGAGGCCACTTCAGCCGCCCGGCGGCGAGCATGGTGGCGCAGCGATCGAGCATCCCGTCCGTACCCTCTGCGCCCTCCACGGCGACGATGCGGCGGCTGCCGATCACCATGCCCTGGCCGACATCGTAGGGGCCGAGGGCGGCAATGGCCTGGCGTGCCAGCGCGATGTCCTCCTCGTCGGCCTCGGACGGCCGCAGCGCCCCGAGCGGCCCCTTGGGCATCAACAGTTCCGGGGCGACCTCGTGCGCGCCGAGCAGGCGAAACCCGTGGCGCTCGAAAATGCCGGCAATACCGCGCAGGAGATGGTCGTCGCCGCCGCGAAACAGCCGCACGATGTCCGGCAGCACGCGCAGGCCGCCGAGATCGGGAACCGTGGTCCAGAGGTTCGGCCGCACCAGGGAGCCGATCAGCACGAGGTCGCGGCATCCGGCCTTCTTGGCCTGGGCCACCATGGCGCCGAACTGGCCGATGCCGATCCAGGCATGGGGATAGGCCTCGAGATCCGGCCCGGCGATCCCCTTGAGCAGCAGGGCGAAGACGGGGCGCCCCTGGGCGGTGGCCGCCCGCGCCAGCGCCAGGGGAAAGCTCCCCGCTCCCGCGATGATGCCGAGCGGGCCGGTCTCACTCATCGGCGGCGGTGGGCCCCGTCCCGGCCACCCGGGTCTTCTTCGGCGCGGCCATCATCACCGGCCGCTTCTCGCCGGCCTCGATGAAGGCGATGAGGCGTCCGGCGGCGGGATGGTCGCGATAGGCCGCCGTGGCGTCGGCGAGACGCTCGGCGAAAGTGCCGACGCCGTAGAACAGCGTCTCGTAGCAGGCGCGCACCGTGCGGACGTCGTCGCGGCTGAGGCCGCGCCGCTTCATGCCGACGACGTTGAGGCCGATCAGCTCGCCCGAGGTGCCGTTGGCGCCGAAGGCCATGCCGTAGGGGATGACGTCGTCCTTCACGCCGGTGACGCCGCCCACCATGGCGAAATCGCCGATGCGGGTGAACTGGTGCACCGCGCAGAGCCCACCGAGGAAGACGTAATCGCCGACCTTCACATGGCCGCCGAGGGTCGCCGCATTGGCGAAGATGACGTTGTTGCCGACCCGGCAGTCATGGGCGACATGGGCATAGGCCATGAGGAAGCAGCGGTCGCCAAGCACGGTGGCGCCGGTCTTCGGCGTGCCGCGGTTGATGGTCACGCTCTCGCGGATGACGCAGTCCTCGCCGATGCTCGCCGTCGTCGGCTCGCCCTTGTAGGAGAGATCCTGCGGCGCCGTGCCGATGGAGGCGAAGGGAAAGACCTCGCTGCGGGCGCCGATGCTCGTGTGGCCGTCCACATTGACGTGGGAGTGGAGCGTCACCCCGTCGCCGAGCTCCACATCCGGCCCCACGGTGCAGAAGGGGCCGACGCGGACCCCCTGCCCCAGCCGGGCCGCGGGGGCCACATAGGCCAGGGGATGGATCTCGGTGGCGCGGCTCGTCATGGGTCAGGCGTCCGCCAGCATGGCCGAAAGTTCGGCCTCCGCGACCAGCTTGCCGTCGACCTTGGCCTCGCCGCGGTAGAACCAGATGTTACGCTTCTTGGCGATCTTCGTCATGTGATACTCGATCCGGTCACCGGGGGTCACCGGCTTGCGAAACTTGGCCTTGTCGATGGTCATGAAGAAGACGAGCTTGCCGGTCCCGCCCACCGAGGTGAGCGCCATGACGCCGCCGGTCTGGGCCATGCCCTCGATCATCAGCACGCCGGGCATGATCGGATTGCCCGGAAAATGGCCCATGAACTGCGGCTCGTTGGCGGTGACGTTCTTGATGCCGATGCCGAACTCGTCGCCGCGGATGTCGACGATCTTGTCGATGAGCAGGAACGGATAGCGGTGCGGCAGCACGCTGAGGATCTTCTGGATGCCGGCCGTATCGATGCTGGTCGTCGTCTCGTTCATCGTCAGGAAGCCCCCTCGTCCCTGTCGGCAGGCCGGGCACGGGCCAGCCGTTCCACCGCGGCGATCTCGCGGAACCACTCCCTCACCGGCTTGGCCGGCCGGCCGCCCCAGCGCGCCCCGTCGGGCACATCATCCTTGACGATGGAGGTGGCGGCAATCTGCGCCCCGCTGCCGATCGTCACGTGGTTGTTCACCCCGACCTGGCCGCCCAGCATGACGAAGTCCCCGAGCCGGGCCGAGCCGGAAATGCCCACCTGGCTGACGATGACGCAATGGCGTCCGATCTCGACGTTGTGGGCGATCTGCACGAGGTTGTCGATCTTGGTGCCCTCACCCACCACCGTGTCCAGCACATGGCCCCGGTCGACGGTCGAATTGGCGCCGATCTCCACGTCGTCCTGGATGATGACGCGGCCGACCTGCGGCACCTTGGCGTGCTTGACCCGCCCGAGTTCGAAGCCGAAGCCGTCCTGGCCGACGCGCACCCCGGCATGGAGGATGACGCGGTTGCCCACCAGCGCGTGGACCAGCGAGACATGGGGGCCGATCGCGCAATCGCGTCCGATCCTCACGCCCGGCCCGACGACGCAGCCCGCCGCCAGCAAGGTGCCGGAGCCGACCTCGGCCTGCGGGCCGACGACCACGCCGGGATCGACCACCACGCCGGGTTCGAGCCGCGCCGAGGGATGAATCATGGCGCCCGGCGATATGCCCGTGGCGCCGAACAGGGATTGCGGCCGCAGCGCCTGCGGATAGAGCTTGCGCGACACCTGGACGAAGGCCGCATGCGGGTGCGGCACGACGATGGCCGCGACCCCCGCCGGCACGAGGTCCCGCTGCCTTGCGGACACCAGACAGGCCGCCGCCCGCGTCGCCGCGAGCTGGTCGCCGTATTTCGGATTGTCGAGGAAGGTGAGGCTGTCGGCGGCCGCGTTGGACAGCGCCGAGACGCGGCCGATGACGCGATCGCCGTCGCCGCCGGCCCATTCGGCCTTCAGAAAAGCCGCGACCGAGGCGACGGTCATCGCCTCGGCCGGAACGAGGAACTGGGGTTCCGTCATGATCATCCCGCCAGGGACCGCAGCGCCCCTGGCTCCAGGGACGCCGTCGGTCAGAATCGCGTGCCGCCCGAGAAGCGGAAGGCCTGCGTCTGGTCGCCCCTCGCCTTGGACAGGACGAAGGAATAATCGAAGCGGATCGGGCCGAAGGGCGAGTTCCACAAGAGGCCGACACCGACGGACGAGCGGATCTTGTGGGCGTCCGATCCGTCGAGCGTGACAGGAAGAACGGCGCCGCCCGTATTGTACGAGGTGATGCCGCTGTAGCCCCAGACCGAGCCGGCATCCGCATAGAGGGCGCCGCGCATGCCGAAATCCTTCGGCAGGAAGGTGATCGGGAAGGTCACCTCGGCGGAAGCGCCCCAGTACATGGTGCCGCCCACCGCGTCGGCCGCCCGGTCTAGACCCACGCCGGCCGCGGCGTTGCGAATGGCGAAGTCACGCGGGCCGATACCGGCGGTCTGGAAGCCGCGGACGAGCTCGGGGCCCATGAAGAACTGGTCCACCGAGTCGAGCTTGCCGCCGAGGCCGGCGATGTGGCCGCCCTGGACGCGCAGCATGGCGATCCACTCGTTGGTCAGGTCGTGATAGTAGCGCGCGTCACCCGTGGTGCGGATGAAGCGGGCGTTGCCGCCGACGCCCGCCACGTCCTGGCGCAGCTCGGCATAGAGGCCCTGGCTCGGGTTGATGGCGCGATCGAGGTTCGAATAGATCAGCGAGTAGCCCAGCATCGAGATGAAGCGGGTCCTGCCGTTGATCGCCCGCAGCGCCGACGACACTTCGCCGTCGTGCAAGCAGCTGTAGGGCGTGCCCGTGACCGTCGTGCCCACGCTGCCGTCCGCCTGCACATAGGCCGGGCCGACCGCCGTGCCGGCCGCGAGGGCCCGCGGGTCGGTCGCCTCGTAATAGGAGATGGTGCCGTTGTTGTTGTACTGGGTCAGCGCGCCGCCATAACCCGTGTAGCAGTTAACCTGATCGTCGTTGATCCGGATCCGCTGCGATACCGCGCTGTAACGCAGCTGCACCGCGAACTGCTCGGTGATCGGGATGCCCAGGCGCAGAGTGCCGCCGTAAGAGGTCGACTCGTAGGGCTGGTAGGTGGCGCGGCTGGTGTGCCGGTAGAACAGGTCGAAGCCGCCCGACAGACGGTAGTCCATCAGGAAGGGCTCGGTGAAGGAGAAGTTCACGCCGCGCGAGCGCTGGCCGAACATGCCGCCGAGGCGGACGAACTGGCCGCGGCCGAGGAAGTTGCGCTCCTCCACCGAAGCCTCGGCGATGAAGCCGTCGGCGGTGGAGTAGCCGCCGGCGATGGAGAAGGCGCCCGTCGGCTGGTCCTGAACCTCGACGTTGACGATGACGCGGTCGGCGGCCGAACCCGGCTCGGTGGTGATCTTCACTTCCTTGAAGAAGCCGAGGTTCTTCAGGCGGCGCTCGGCGCGGTCCACCAGCACGCGGTTGTAGGCATCGCCCTCCGCCATGTCGAACTCGCGGCGGATGACGCGGTCCTGGGTGCGGGTGTTGCCGCGCACGTTGATGCGCTCGACGTAGACGCGGGGGCCTTCCTCGACGACGTAGACGAGGTTGACGGTCAGGGTCGAGGGATCGCGCTCGCCGCGGGGGCGGACAGAGGCGAAGGCATAGCCGCGGCGGGCGACCTCGAGGGTCACGTCCTCGAGCGTCTTGTCGACGAGTTCGACATTGTAGACCGCGCCCGGCTGGGTCTTCACGGCACCGCGCAGCGTGGCGCCGTCGACGTCGCGGATGTTCGACTGAACGTCGACCGCGCCGATCCGGTACTGCGGACCTTCCTCGATCTCGATCGTGATGTTGAACGTGTTGGCGGCCTGGTCGAAATCGGCGCGCGCCGAGAGGATGCGCATGTCGACGTAGCCGGCGCGCAGATACAGGCGGCGGATCGCCTCCTGATCGGCATTGAGGCGGTCGGCGTCATAGACGTCGTTCGACTTCAGCCAGGACAGGATGCCGGTCTCGGCGGTCGACATCACGTCGAGCAGGCGCTGGCGGCCGAAGGCGTTGTTGCCGACGAAATTGATGGCCCGGACGCCGGCCTTCTTGCCCTCGGTGATCTCGAAGACGAGGTCGACACGGCCGTTCGGCTGTTCGATGGTCTTCGGAACGATCTCGACCTCGTAGCGGCCGGTGCGGCGATAGACGTCGTAGAGGCGCTGGGTATCGGACTGGACCGTGGCGCGGGAGAAGGTGCCGCGAGCGCGGGACTCGATCTCGCCCTGCAGCTGCTCGGTCTTCAGGCGGCGGTTGCCCTCGAAGACGACGCGGTTGATCACTTCGTTCTCGGAAACCTGGACGACCAGGCGGCCCCCCTGGCGGCTCACCCGCACATCGCGGAACAGGCCGGTCGCGTACATGGCCTTGATGGCCTCGTCGACGCGGGCGGCGGTCAGCGGCTCACCCGGGCCGGTGCGGAAATAGGAGCGGACCGTATCCGCCTCGATGCGGCGGTTGCCCTGCACGACGATGCCGCTCGCCGACTGCGCATTCACCTCAGTCGAGAGCACCATGCCCGCGGATGTGGCCATCACCAGGCCCACCGCGGTCATCGTCCCTGCGATCACGACCGTTCGGACCGTCCGAGCGAAAGAAGTCATGAAGCACGCGCCTGTCTGTTTGGTATGTCGGTTTCACGCGAACGCGAACCACCCGTGGATTCCGCCCGGGCGACACGCTTGTAGCCGGTTTGTCCGGGAGTGCAAACCGCACCTCCCGGCCCCGGCCGGTTTTTCGAAGTCCGTTGCCGGTTCGCCACGCTCGCCATCAGCCGACGAGCCCCCGGATGTCGTTCCAGGTGGCGAAGATCATCAGCATCAGCACCAGCGCCAAACCGAAGCGGAACGCCATTTCCTGGGCTCCCTCGCTCATCGGCCGGCCGCGAATGGCCTCGATCGCGTAGAAGACCAGATGCCCGCCGTCGAGCATCGGGATGGGGAAGAGATTGAGCAGGCCGATCGACACGGAGATGAGGGCCGCGAGGCTCAGAAGCGCCACGAATCCGATCTGCGCCGCCTCGCCCGAGACCTGGGCGATTCTGATCGGGCCGCCGAGTTGATCGGCGCTCTGCGTGCCCATTACGACACCGCCGAGATAGGCGAAGGTGCGTTCGACCACGAACCAGGTCTCCTTCACACCCATCCAGGTGGCGGTGAAGGGATCGTAGCGGCGGATCTGCGTGTCGCCCGGCTGGTTGGAGCGCGAAATGCCGAGCCGGCCGATCCGGTGGGTGCCGCCGAAACGGTCCTTGAACTCGAAGACGGTGGGCACGGCGGTGAGGTCGACCTCGCGACCGTCGCGCTGCACCTTGATGGCGAGCCGCTCGCCGGCGCTGGAGCCGACGATGCGCTGCATGTCGGAGAAGCTCTCGATCGGCCGGCCGCCGATGGCGAGGACGAGGTCGCCCGGCTGGAACCCGGCGCGCTGCGCGGCGCTGTCGGCGACGATCGTCTCGACGCGCGGCTGGGTGATCGGCTTGCCGAACAGCGTGAAGACGCCGGCGAAGATGACGATGGCGAGGATGAAATTGGCGATGGGCCCGGCCGCCACGATGGCGGCGCGCTGGCCGATCGACTTGTGGAAGAAGCTCTCCGAGCGCTGCTCGTCCGTCATGGCGGACGCGGTCTCGAAATCCGGCTTCGAAGCGGCGTCGGCGTCGCCGTAGAACTTCACGTAGCCGCCGAGCGGGATGAGGCAGAGTTTCCAGCGGGTGCCGTGACGGTCGTTGAAGCCCACCAGCTCACGCCCGAAACCGATCGAGAACACCTCCACGCGGACGCCATTGCGGCGCGCGACCCAGAAATGCCCGAGTTCGTGGAAGAACACCACGACGGTCAGGACGAACAGGAACGGAATGATGGTCCAGATCAGGGTCTGGCCCCATCCGCCCAGAGCGGAAACGACGTTCATTGCGATGTCCCATGGGTCTGAACCGCGGAAATCCGAGACTCATACCCTCCCACGTTCAAGATGCCGCAGCCCGCGCGTTAAGCATAGTGGCCCTCGCCCGGTGTCGTGCGGCATGGTCAATCAACCATAAATCGTCCAATGTGGCCGGAGCGGGGCCGACCCCCTCCTCGGCCAGCACGGCCTCGACGAGGGGCGCTATGGCGGCAAAGCCGATGCTCCCGGCCAGGAAGGCCTCCACCGCCACCTCGTTGGCGGCGTTGAGCACCGTCGGCGCCCTGCCCCCGGCGGTCATGGCCTCGATGGCGAGGCGCAGCGCGGGAAACCGCACCAGATCCGGTTCCTCGAAGGTGAGGGTCGCGATCGCGGCGAAATCCAGCCGTCTCGAAGGCCCGTCGATCCGCTCCGGAAAGCCGAGGCAATGGGCGATGGGCACCCGCATGTCCGCCGCCCCGAGCTGCGCCACGATGGAGCCGTCGCGATAGCCGACCATGCCGTGAACCACCTGCTGCGGGTGGATCAGCGCCTTCAGCCGCTCCGGCGGCAGCGAGAACAGGTGGTGCGCCTCGATGAGTTCGAGCCCCTTGTTCATCAGGCCGGCGGAATCCACCGTCACCTTGGCGCCCATGGCGTAATTGGGGTGCTTGAGCGCATCCTCGGGCCGCGCCGCAGCGATCGCCGCCGCGTCCCAGGTGCGGAACGGCCCGCCCGAGGCGGTGATCCAGACCGTCTCCACATCCTCCATGCGTGAGCCCGCCAGGGCCTGGAAGACGGCGTTGTGCTCGGAATCGACGGGCAGGATCGCCACCCCCCGCGCACGTGCCGCGCCCATGACCAGGGCGCCGGCCGCCACGAGGCTCTCCTTGTTGGCGAGCGCCACCGTCGTCCCCTGCCCGATCGCGGCGAGCACGGGCTCGACGCCCGCCGCGCCCGAAATCGCCGCCACCACCATATCGGCGGGCCGCGCCCCGGCCGCGGCGACGGCCGACGGCCCTGCCGCGGCCTCGATGCCGCTGCCCGCCAGAGCCTCCCTCAGGGCCGGATAGGCCGCCTCGTCCGCCACGGCGGCGAACCGCGCGCCGTAGTCGAGGGCGATGCGGGCGAGCCCGGCCGCGTCACCGTTCGCCGTCACCGCCTCGAGGGAAAAGCGGTCGCGGTGCCGCGCCACGAGATCGAGCGTGCTGGTTCCGACGGAGCCGGTGGCGCCGAGGATGGAGAGCCGGCGCATGCCCCTCACCACAGCAGGAGGCCGGCCGCGGGATTGCCGATCCCGCCCCGCATCAGGCCGAGCGCCGCGGCCGCCACCGCCGCGACGAGGAAGCCGTCGAGCCGGTCCATGACGCCGCCGTGCCCGGGAATGATCGAACCGGCATCCTTGGCCGCGAAGCGTCGCTTGACGGAGGATTCGAAGAGGTCGCCCCCCTGGCTCAGCGCCGCGATGACCCAGGTGGCGACGGCGAGGCCGAGACTGAAGGGAATGCCGGCGAGCCTCACCACCACCAGGGCGATGGCCGTGCCGATCAGCGTGCCGCCGATGAAGCCCGACCAGGTCTTCTTCGGCGACAGCCGTGGCCACAGCTTCGGCCCGCCGATGGAGCGGCCGGCAAAATAGGCCGCGACATCGGTGCCCCAGACTACCGCGAAGAGCCAGAGGATGGCGACGAAGCCGAGATTGTTGTCGTCGCGCAGGATGGTGGGGCCGAGCACGACGGCCGCCGCATAGAGGAGGCCGGCGATGGCCCAGCGCGAGCGCCCCTGGGGGCTGAGCGCCAGCGCCACGCCCGCTCCGGCACCGAGCGCCACCATGGCGAAGCCGGGATTGAGGAAATAGCGTTCGAGGCCGAGCGCCACCGTCAGCGCCACGAGTTCGCCCGCATAGAGCACCGCCGGCGCGCCGGGCAGCACCAGCCGGTTCCATTCCCACAGGACGAGCGCCGCGCCGCACAGCCACAGGATGGCGAAGGGCCAGTCGCCCAGCCAGGCGGTGAAGATGGCGACCGGGATAAGGACGAGCGCGGAGACGATGCGCTTCATCAGATCGGGATCGGAAAAGGCGCCGGCGGGGCGCTGGTCGGGGCGCATGTCAGGCGCCGACGGAGCCGAGGCCGCCGTAGCGGCGCTCCCGACGGCCATATTCGGCGAGGGCCTCCACCAGCGCCTCGCGGCCATAGTCGGGCCAGAGGATCGGCTGGAACACGAGTTCCGCATAGGCCGACTGCCACATGAGGAAGTTGGACAGCCGCATCTCGCCGGAGGTGCGGATGACGAGGTCGGGATCCGGCACGCCGGCCGTGGCGAGCCGCGCCTCGATGGCCTCGGGAGTGATGCTGTCGACCGTCCGCTCGCCGCGCGCCACCTCGGCCGCGAGGGCGCGGGCCGCCGCGGCGATCTCCTGACGCGAGCCGTAGTTGAAGGCGACGATCAGCGTCTGCCGGGTGTTGGCCTTGGTCAGCGCCTCCGCCTCGGTCAGCAGCAGGCGGATGTCCGGCTCCAGGCTGTCGCGATCGCCGGCGATGCGGACGCGCACACCGGCCTCGTGCAGTTCGGCGAGGTCGTTGCGGATGAAGCGCTTGAGCAGGCCCATCAGCGCCGACACCTCGGTGGCCGGACGGGACCAGTTCTCCGAGGAGAAGGAATAGACGGTGACGATCTCGATGCCGATTTCGCGTGCCGCGCGCAGGGTCCGGCGCAGGGCGTCGACGCCGCGACGATGCCCCTCGATCCGCGGCAGGCCGCGCTGCTTCGCCCAGCGGCCGTTCCCGTCCATGATGATGGCGACATGGCGTGGCAGCGCCGCGGGCGCCGCCACGGCGGCACCCGGTTCCGAGGCCAGGCCCTGTCGATCCACCATGGTCATGTCCGTTCCCGCACTCAGACCGTCATGATCTCTTTTTCCTTCTGCACGAGCAGTTGGTCGATCTCGGCGATGTGCTTGTCCGTTTCCTTCTGGACCTGATCGGCGGCGCGGACGTTCTCGTCCTCGCTCATCGAATGATCCTTCTCCTTGGCCTTCAGGATGTCCATCCCGTCGCGGCGGATGTGCCGGATGGCGACGCGGGCGCCCTCGGCATATTTGTGCGCCACCTTGACCATATCTTTGCGGCGGTCCTGGGTCAGTTCCGGGATGCGCAGGCGGATGACCTGGCCCTCGGTCTGCGGATTGAGGCCGAGGCTCGACTCGCGGATCGCCTTCTCCACCGGACCCACCATGGAACGGTCCCAGACCTGCACGGACAGCAGCCGCGGCTCCGGCACGCTCACCGTGGCGACCTGGTTGATGTGCATCGACTGGCCATAGGCCTCGACCTGGATCGGATCGAGCAGGTTCGGCGAGGCGCGGCCGGTGCGCAGCGTGCCCAGTTCATGTTTGAAGGATGCGATCGAGCTCTGCATGCGACGCGTGAGGTCGCCAAGATCGAAGGTCGGGGACGCGGCCATGGGGTACGCCTCTTGAAATTTGCGCGGGAGATCCGCGGGAAGGACACGGACGCGGTCAGACGGTGACCACGGTGCATCGGCCCTCGCCCGCCAGCACCGACGCGACGGCGCCGGGGGCATCGAGGGAGAACACGATTATCGGAAGACGGTTCTCCCGGGCAAGCGCGAAGGCGGCCGTATCCATCACCTTGAGATCGCGGGCGATCGCCTCGTCGGCGGTGATCTGGTCGTAGCGGACGGCCGCGGGATCGCGCTTGGGGTCGGCGGAGTAGACGCCGTCGACATTGGTCCCCTTCAGCACCACGTCGCAGCCGAGTTCCACCGCCCGCATGGTGGCGGTGGTGTCGGTCGTGAGCAGCGGCACGCCGATGCCGCCGCCGAGCACGACGATCTTGCCGGCGGCGAGATGGGCGAGCGCATGGCGCACCGTATAGACGTCGAGCGCCTCTGGCACCGGCTCGGCGGAGAGCGCGACCGCGGGATGGCCGAGAGCGGTGATCTGGCCGGCCAGCGCGATGGCGTTCATCACCGTGGCGAGGCGGCCGATGGCGTCGGCATCGACCCGGCCGAGGCCGATCCCGGCGATCTGCCGGCCGCGGAAGATGTTGCCGCCGCCCACGACCACTGCGATATCGGTGCCCGCCTTCGCCGCGGCGATCAGGTCCTCGGCGATGGCCTTCACCGTCGCCGGGTCGAAGCCGAACTCCTGGTCGCCCGCCAGTGCCTCGCCGGACACCTTCACCAGCGCGCGCCTGTAGCGTGGCCCGGCCATATCGTTCCCCCGATTCGCGATCATTGTCTGGAAGCTTGCGTCAGCCGGGTTTAGCGCAATGCCCGCCGCGCGCAACCGTCCAGACGCCGCGGCCGAGGGTCCCTTGGCATCGTGCTGATACACGATATAGGCTGACCCTCCCGCCCGTCCGCAGGAAAGGCCGCGCCATGCCCCAGCCCAAGGCCAGCGTCGCCGTCGTCGGAGCCGGCGACCATATCGGTGCCGCCATCGTCCGCCGCTTCGCCGCCGGCGGCTATGCGGTCTTTGCCGGCCGGCGCAACGGCGACAGGCTCGCGGCCCTCGAGCAGGAGGTCGCCGCCGCCGGCGGCACCTGTTTCGGCCGCAGCCTCGACGCTCGCCGCGAGGACGAGGTCGCCACCTTTCTCGCCGAGGCCGATGGCCACGCACCGCTGGAGGTCTGTGTCTTCAACGTCGGCGCCAATGTCCGCTTCCCCATCCGCGACACGTCGGAGCGGGTGTTCCGCAAGGTCTGGGAGCTCGCCTGCTACGGCGGGTTTCTGACCGGTCGCGAGGCGGCGCGGATCATGGTGCCGCGCGGCCGCGGCTCCATCTTCTTCACCGGCGCCACGGCGAGCCTGAGGGGCGGCGCCGGGTTTGCTGCCTTCGCCAGCGCCAAGTTCGGCCTGCGCGCGGTGGCCCAGAGCATGGCCCGGGAGCTCGGACCGCAGAACATCCACGTCGCCCATCTCGTCGTCGACGCCGGCGTCGACACCCCCTTCGTGCGGAATCTCCGGCGCGAACGCACCGGCCGCGACGAGGTCGCGGCGGACGAACTGATGAACCCCGCATCCATCGCCGAGACCTACTGGCAGCTCCACGGCCAGCCCCGCGATGCGTGGACACACGAACTCGACATTCGCCCCTGGGCGGAGACATGGTGACGGACATTCCTGCCGACGATGAGGCCTCCATGCCGCTGACCGGACCGAAATTGGTCGAGTTCCATTTCGATCTCGGCAGTCCCAATGCCTATCTCGTCCACAAGGTCCTGCCCGCCCTCGCCGCCCGCACCGGTGCCACGGTCCGCTACGTGCCGGTCCTGCTCGGCGGAATCTTCAAGGCGACGCACAACCGCTCGCCCTTCGAGGCCTTCGCCGGCATCCGCAACAAGCTCGCCTATGAGAGGCTGGAGATTGCCCGCTTCGTCGCCCGCCACGGGCTGCCGGAATTCAAGATGAACCCCTATTTCCCCGTCAACGCCCTCTTGCTGATGCGGGGCGCGGTGGCCATGGACAAGCAGGGGCGGCTCGCGCCCTACGCCGAGGCGGCCTTCCACCACATGTGGGAGGAGCCGAAGAAGATGGACGATCCCGCCGTCTTCAAGGCCGCCATGGACGCCTCCGGCATCGACGGCGCGGCTCTGCTCGAGGCGACGCAGGCCCCGGACGTCAAGGCGGCCCTCATCGCCAACACCGAAGCCTCCGTCGGCCGGGGCGCCTTCGGCGTGCCGACCTTCTTCATCGGCCGCGAAATGTATTTCGGCAAGGATCGCCTGCGCGACGTCGAGGAGGCGCTGGCCGGCTGACGCGGTGCGCCCACGAAAAAGGGGCGGTCGCCCGCCCCTCTGTTCGTCCGCAATGATGGGTCGCGTCAGCTCTTCAGGCCGGCCTGCGCGGCGACCTCGGCAGCGAAGTCGCTCTCCGCCTTCTCGATGCCCTCGCCGAGGGCGAAGCGGGTGAAGGCCTTCAGCTTGATCGGCGCGCCGACCTTGCTCTCGGCTTCCTTCAGCGCCTGGGCCACCGTCTTGCCGCCGTCGTGGATGTAGATCTGCTCGAGGAGGCAGACCTCCTTGGCATAGGTCTTGATGCCCGACTCGACGATCTTGGCGATGACGTTCTCCGGCTTGCCGGCGTTCTTCTCGGCGAGGATCGCCTTCTCGCGGGCGACCACGGCCGGGTCGAGACCCTCGGCGTCCAGCGCCAGCGGATTGGCGGCGGCGACATGCATCGCCACCATGCGGCCGAGGGCGGCGAGCTCGTCCTTGGAGCCGGTCGATTCGAGCGCCACCAGCACGCCGATCTTGCCGAGGCCCGGCTCGACGGCGTTGTGGATGTAGCTGCCGACGACGCCGTCGGAGACCGAGAGCACAGAGGCGCGGCGCAACGTCATGTTCTCGCCGATCGTGGCGACCGCCGAAGCGATGGCGTCGGCGACCGTGCCGCCCGTGGCGGCGGGAGCGGCGAGGATCGCGTCGACCTCGTTGCCGGTCTTCAGCGCCACGTCGGCGATGGCCTTCACGAGGTTCTGGAACTGCTCGTTGCGGGCGACGAAGTCGGTCTCGGAATTGACCTCGACGACCGCGGCCTTCGGACCGGCGGTGACGATGCCGACGAGGCCCTCGGCGGCGACGCGGCCGGCCTTCTTGGCGGCCTTGGACAGGCCCTTCTTGCGCAGCAGGTCGACCGCGGCCTCGATGTCGCCGCCGGTCTCGTTCAGCGCCGACTTGCAGTCCATCATGCCTGCGCCGGTCATCTCGCGCAGTTCCTTGACCATCTGGGCGGTGATGTTCGCCATGGGGCCGTCCTCGAATTGAAAGTCTGTGTGGGGAAGGGAAACGGCCGGCCCGCGGGAGCGAGCCGGCCGGAACTCAGAACCGATCTCCGCCCAACACGGCTTTCGTGTCGCGCGGATGACGCCGGCCGGCAGCCTGGATCAGGCGGCTTCGGCCTCGACCAGCGTCTTGGCCTGGTCGATCCAGCCCTGGACGCGGCCCGGCAGGCCGACGCTGTCGCCGATCTCGGCGGCGTCGGAGGCGGTGAAGCCGGCGATCTGCCAGAAGTGGAAGATGCCGAGGTCGTTGAGCTGCTTCTCGATGTCGGGCGACACGCCGGTGAGCTTGATCAGCTCGTCGGCGGGCCCACGCGGACCGGCGAGACGCTCGACGCCGGCGGGAGCGGCGGCCTCGGGCAGGTCCTCGACCATCGGCTTCTCGGAGGCGCCGAGATCGATGCCCGACGAGCCCTGGGCGCGGCCGATGCCGTCGATGGCGGCGCGGGCGATCAGGTCGCAGTACAGCGAGATGGCGCGGCCGGCGTCGTCATTGCCCGGGATCGGATAGGTGATGCCGTCCGGATCGCAGTTGGTGTCGACGATGGCGACCACCGGAATGCCGAGGCGCTTGGCCTCGAGGATGGCGATCGCCTCCTTGTTGGTGTCGATCACGAACATCAGGTCCGGCACGCCGCCCATGTCCTTGATACCGCCGAGGGCGCGCTCTAGCTTCTCCTTCTCGCGGGCGAGAGTGAGGGCTTCCTTCTTGGTGTAGCCGGCGCCGCCCGAGGCCAGCGCCTCGTCCAGCTTGCGCAGGCGCGAGATCGAACCGGACACGGTCTTCCAGTTGGTCATCGTGCCGCCGAGCCAGCGGGAGTTGACGTAATACTGGGCGCACTGCTTGGCACCGGCGGCGATCGCCTCCTGGGCCTGGCGCTTGGTGCCGACGAAGAGCACGCGGCCGCCCTTCGCCACCGTGTCGGACACGGCGACGAGCGCGCGATGCAGCATCGGCACGGTCTGGGCGAGGTCGAGGATGTGGATGTTGTTGCGGACGCCGAAGATGTACTGATTCATCTTCGGGTTCCAGCGGTGGGCCTGATGGCCAAAGTGGCAGCCAGCTTCCAAAAGCTGACGCATGCTGAAATCGGGCAGCGCCATGGGTCTTCTCCGGTTGTGCCTCCGCGGACTATGGCCGGCCTCGGGTGAGGCTCCGTCGCCACCGGAGCGGCAAAGGACATTCGTCCTCAGCCGCGGGTCCGCGTGTGGAATGGCCGGGGCGATACACGATCAGGGCGCGAAGTGCAAGGCGGTCAGCACGGAAGGGACGCCACCATCTCCGGCAAATCCTCCGGTCGCTGGCAGATCGCCGTCGCGCCGGCTTCCCGCAGCTCCACCACGCCGCCATAGCCCCAGGCGACGCCGATCGAGGCGATGCCGTGGCGCTGCGCCGCGTGGATGTCGTGCATCCGGTCGCCGATCATGACCGTGTCGGCGGGGTCGATGCCCTGTTCGGCGATGATCTTGGCGATGATGTCGGCCTTGTCGTCGAGGCTGCCATCGAGCGCCGCGCCGTAGACCCGCTCGAAATGCGGCGCGTAGCCGAAGCGCTCGACGATGGGGATCGCATAGGGCTCGGGCTTGGCCGTGCAGACGAACATGCGGGCCGACGCCGCACCGATGGCGGCCACGGACTCGGGCATGCCGGGATAGAGCGAGAGGTCGTACATGCCGCCGGCGCGGTAGTGCACCCGGTAGCGCTCGACGGCGGCTTCCGCATCCGCCCCCTCCCCCATCACCTTCGGAAAGGACAGGCGCAGGGCCGGGCCGATGATCCAGCCGAGCGTCTCGTAGGGCGGCGGCTCATGGCCGAGATCGGCGAGCGCCTTGCGGAACGAGCCGATGATTCCCGGCGCGGGATCGGTGAGGGTCCCGTCAAGGTCGAAGAGGATTGTGCTGGGCATCCGGTCTGAATAGGGCCGCGGGCGCGCCCCGTCCATCGCTGCCGCCGCAGGGGCCCTGCCCCGTGCCCGCGGGGTGACAGTCCGCCCGCGCCGGGGCACAAGGCCGCTTTCGCGGAGGCACGCCATGGGCAAGGTCATTTCCGTCAGCCTCGACCGTCGGCACCGGTTCTCCAAGGCCTCCGTCCCGCAGATCACCCTCATTGCCGGCGAGGGGGTAGCGGGCGACGCCCATTGCGGGGTGACGGTGAAGCACCGCTCCCGCGCCCGTTTCAACCCGACGCTGCCGAACCTGCGACAGGTCCACCTCATCCACGCCGAACTCTTCGACGAACTGGCGGCGAAGGGCTTTTCCGTCGCCCCCGCCGAACTTGGCGAGAACATCACCACCTCCGGCATCGATCTGCTGGGCCTGCCGACCGGCGCCCGCCTCTCCATCGGTGATGCGGTCATCGAGATCACCGGCCTGCGCAACCCCTGCATCCAGATGGACCGGTTCCAGGACGGCCTGATGCAGGCGACCCTCGACCGGGATGCGGAGGGCAACCTCGTCCGCAAGGCCGGGATCATGGGCATCGTCGTCGCCGGCGGCGCCGTCCGGCCGGGCGACGCCATCGCGGTGACCCTGCCCGAGGGGCCGCACCGCCCGCTCCAGAAAGTCTGAACGCAACGCACCTCTCCCGCCGCCGGCACTTCTGGTCTAGAAGCGCCTTCTGCACCGACATCAGGGGATCACCATGGGCGCACTGGACGGCAAGGTTGCCATCGTCACGGGAGCCGCGCGCGGCATCGGCAAGGCCATCGCGCAACGGTTCGCGGCCGAGGGCGCGAGCGTGGTCCTCTCGGACATCGACGTCACGGCAGGCAAGGCCACCGCGGACGAAATCGGCAAGACCGGCAAGACCGCCTTCGTGTCCGCCGACGTGGGCGACGCCGCCTCGGTGGCCGGCCTGGTCGAGGCCGCCCGCAAGGCCTTTACCGGCGACATCGACATCCTCGTCAACAATGCCGGCATCGTCCACACGGCGGAATTCCTCGACCTCGCCGAGGCTGATTTCGACAAGGTGCTGCGGGTGAACCTGAAGGGCTCCTTCCTCGTGGGACAGGCCGTCGCCCGCCGCATGGTCGAGCAGGTCAAGGCCGGCAAGGCGCCCGGCGCCATCGTCAACATGAGCTCGGTCAACGCCCGGCTCGCCATCGTCAACCAGATCCCCTACTGCGTCTCCAAGGGCGGCGTGGGCCAGCTCACCAACGTCATGGCGCTGGGTCTTTCCGAGCACGGCATTCGCGTCAACGCCATCGGCCCGGGTTCCATCGCCACCGAGATGCTGGCGAGCGTCAACACCGACCGCACGGCCCGGCACCGCCTGTTCTCGCGCACGCCGCTGCGCCGCCTCGGCGAGCCGGACGAGATCGCCAAGGTCGCGGTGTTCCTGGCCTCCGACGCCTCCAGCTACATCACCGGCCAGACCATCTATGCCGACGGCGGCCGCCTCGGCCTGAACTACACGGTGCCGGTGCAGGATTGAGCGCCGACCTGCCGCCGGCCCTGAGGGCGGCGCTGGAGGGCCTCGCCGGCCGCTTCGGCGGCCGCGACCTCGCGGCCGCCAGCGCCCGCATCACCGCCGATTACCGCGCCGGCCGCGGTTCGCGTCTGCCCTCCCCCGTCGATCTCGCCGCCTATGCCGTCGCCCGGATGCCGGCGACCTATGCAGCCTGCGCCGCCGCGCTGGCCGAGGCGGCGGAGCGGACCGCCTGTGCGCCGCGATCCGTGCTGGACGTCGGCTGCGGGCCGGGCACGGCCACATGGGCCGCGCGAGAGGCCTTTCCGAGCCTCGACCGCGCCACGCTGCGCGACGCCCATGCCGGCATGGTCTCGCTCGGCCGCGACCTCGCCTCGGAGGGCCCGCCGCTGCTCTCCCGCGCCGACTGGCAGACCGGCCGTCTCGGCGCCGACCTCCCCTCCGCCGACCTCGTCGTCGCCAGCTACGCCCTCAACGAGCTGCAGCCCGCGGAGGTGGCCGGAGCGGCACGGGCGCTGCATGCGGCCGCGGGCCAGCTCCTCGTCCTGGTCGAACCGGGAACGCCCGCCGGCTTCGCGGTCATCGCCGCCGCCCGCGCCGCGCTGCTTGCCGACGGCGCGCGCCTCGCGGCGCCCTGCCCGACGGAGAGGCCCTGCCCGGTCGCGCCGCCCGACTGGTGCCATTTCTCCGCGCGCCTCCCGCGTCTGCGCGCCCACAAGGCCGCCAAGGGCGCCGACGTGCCCTTCGAGGACGAGCGATTTGCCTATCTCGTGGCGGTGCGGCCCGGCATCGCCGTCACGCCGGCGGCGGCGCGCATCCTGCGCCCGCCTCGCGCCGACAAGGCCGGCACGACCTTCGCGCTCTGCACACCCGCGGGCGCCGTCTCGCGCACCGTGCCGAGCCGCGACCGCGATCATCACCGCTTGACGCGCCGGCTCGGATGGGGCGACGCTTTCGACATCGAGCCCCCGGAACCGCCATGACACGCCAGACCGTCATCGCCCTCGCCCTCATGTCCGCTCTCGCGCCGCTGCCGGCCTTCGCCCAGGGCGAGAATCTGTCCTTCTCGCAGCGCATGAGCATCTACCGCGCCTGCAAACCGGACCTCGACGCCAAGTGCCCGAGCGCCGGCACGGATTCGGCCAGGGTTTCGGCCTGCCTGCGCAGCAACCAGGCGCAGCTCTCGCAGTCCTGCACCACGGCGATCCGCCAGGCCGGCCTGCGCTGAGGCCGGCACCGCAGCCCTGCGCGCCGCGCCGTTGACCCGCCGCGCCGGAAGGGCCGATAGGCAGGCATCGGGAGTGCTCTGATGCTCGTCATGCCCTGGCTCTGGGCCGTCTTCACCGTCATCGCGGCCGCCGCCCAGACGGCGCGCAACGCCCTGCAGCGCAGCCTCACAGAGCGTCTCGGCACGATCGGCGCCACCCATGTGCGCTTCCTCTACGGCTTTCCCTTCGCGCTGATCTTCCTCGGGCTGGTCCATCTCGCCGTTCCCGCCCGTGCCCCGTCGGTCTCCGCACCCTTCATCGCCTGGACGCTCGCCGGCGCCCTGGCGCAGATCGGCGCGACGGCGCTGATGCTCGCCGCCATGCGCGAACGCTCCTTCGTCGTCACCACCGCCTATACCAAGACGGAACCGGTCCTCGTCGCCCTCTTCGGCGTCGTCCTGCTCGGCGATCACCTGACCGGCTGGGCCTGGAGCGCCATCCTGGTCGCCACCAGCGGCATCGTCCTCATGTCCTGGAAGCCGGGCACCGAACAGTCCCTGCGCCCGGCGGTGCTCGGCATCGTCTCGGCGGCGCTGTTCGGCCTGGCATCCGTGGGGTTCCGCGGCGCCATCCGCACGCTCGACACCGAGAGCTTCCTGCTCGCCGCCACCACCACCCTCGCCTGGAGCCTCTTCATCCAGACGGCGGTGCTCACCGCCTATCTCGCCGTCATGGACCGGCCGGGCCTGATGACGATCTTCCGCGCCTGGCGGCCCTCCGTCGCGGCCGGATTCCTCGGCGCCTTCGCCTCGCAGTTCTGGTTTCTCGCCTTCGCCCTGGAGACGGTCGCCAAGGTGCGCACCCTCGCCCTGGTCGAGGTGCTCTTCGCCGGCATCGTCTCGGGCGCCATCATCAAGCAGGCGACGAGCCCCCGCGAAGGTCTCGCCATCGCCCTGATCGTCGGCGGCGTCGCCCTGCTGCTCAGTCTCGGCTGAGCGGCGACAACCGCGTGACGTGTCCCATCTTTCGGCCCTCGCGCTGGTCGCGCTTGCCATAGAGGTGCAGCACGCTGCCCTCCTCGGCCGCGAGGCGCCGCCAGGTCTCGACATTGTCGCCGATGAGGTTCTGCATCACCGCGTCGGAATGGCGCGAGGTCGAACCGAGCGGCAGGCCGGCGACGGCCCGCATGTGGTTCTCGAACTGGGAGCAATGGCAGGCGGCTTCCGTCCAGTGGCCGGAATTGTGGACGCGCGGCGCCATCTCGTTGAGCAGCAACTGGCTGTCGCGGGTCACGAAGAGCTCCACGGCGAGCACGCCGACATAATCGAGCTTCTCCGCCAGCACCGTGCCGGTGAGCGCGGCACGTGCGCCGAGCGACACGTCGATCGCGGCCGGAACCGTTGAGGTCCGCAGGATGCCGCCACGGTGGACGTTCTCCACCGGGTCGTAGTGGCGGATCTCGCCGTCGGCACCGCGAACGACGAGCACCGAGATCTCGCGCTCGAAGGGCACGAAGGCTTCCAGGATCGCCGGCTGGTGGCCGATGGCGGCGAGCGCCCGCGCCGGATCGTCGCCGGCCCGGATGACCACCTGCCCCTTGCCGTCATAGCCGAAGCGGCGGGTCTTCAGAACGGCGGGCCGGCCGATCGTCTCCAGCGCCTGCACGAGGTCGTCGACCGAATTGATGGGCGCGAAATCGGGCACGGCCAGGCCGCATTCCCGGGCGAAGGTCTTCTCCCGAATGCGGTCCTGAGAGACCGTGAGCGCCATCGGTCCGGGCCGCACCGGCAGGCGGCTCGCCAGGAAATCGGCGGCTCGCGCCGGCACGTTCTCGAATTCATAGGTGACGATGTCGACGTCGCCGGCGAAACGGGCCAGAGCCTCCTCGTCGGAATAGTCCGCCTCGGTGATGCGGCGGACGACGTCGAAGGCCGGGCTCTCCGGCTCGGGGGCGAAAATCTGGCAGCGCAGGCCGAGCCGTGCGCCGGCGAGCGCCAGCATGCGGCCGAGCTGGCCGCCGCCGAGGATGCCGATGATCTGGTCGGGGCCGACCGAGCGGTCAGACATCGTCACGGGGTCGCTCCGCGATGGCGGCCGTCTGGCGCGCGCGATAGGCGTCGAGCCGGCCCGCGAGGTCCGGGTCGTTGAGGGCGAGGACCGCGGCCGCCAGCAGCGCCGCGTTGATGGCGCCGGGCTTGCCGATGGCCAGGGTCCCCACGGGGATGCCGCCCGGCATCTGCACGATAGAATGGAGCGAATCGACGCCCGACAGCGCCTTGCTCTCCACCGGCACGCCGAAAACGGGAAGCGGCGTGAGCGCCGCCGCCATGCCCGGCAGATGCGCGGCGCCACCGGCCCCGGCGATGATGATCTTGAAGCCCCTGTCGCGGGCCGAGCGGGCGAAGTCGTAGAGCCGGTCCGGGGTGCGGTGCGCGGAGACGATCAGCGCCTCGTGGCCGATGTCGAGGCCGGCCAGGATCTCGGCGGCATGACGCATGGTCGCCCAGTCGGACTGGGACCCCATGATGATGGCGACGGGCTTGCCCCCGCTCGCGGCCGTCTCCGGCATCGACGCCTCCCCCCGCACGTCGAGGATCGACGGCATCCAGAAAGAAGCGGCGGAGAATAGGCAGAGGACCGGTTCGTAGCAAGACGCCTCGGCCGGCAATATCGAGGCGCCGGAGCGTTCGCTCCCGAAGGGTCAGGCAATGATGTCGGGCGTCAGCAGGTCGTCCAGGAAGGCGATGCGGTCGCGCAGCACCAGCTTGCGCTTCTTCAGCCGCTGGATCTGCAGGCGGTCTGCCACCGGCATGCGCGCCAGGGCGTCGATGGCCGCGTCGAGGTCGCGATGTTCCTGTCTCAGCCGCTCCAGTTCCGCCAGCGCCTCGCGCTCGTCGATGTCGTTCGATGCCATTGCGGGTCCAGAGGCTGGGTCGGGGCCTGGGCGGTGCCCGGCGCAGGATCCATTATGCCGCCGCCGCCACGCCTTGGGCAAGGCGGCGGCAGGGGCTCTCGTGCCTGCGGCGGAGCGTCGCCGTAACATTCCGTGACTTTACTTTGCCGCATACGGGTCCACACTCGACGGCAGTCCGATGCGTTTCGGACCTGGTCCGAAGCCGTCGGGACTCTTTGCCACAAGGAGGACTTTGATGAGCTTGCAGTCGCACCTCGCGGAACTCGAAAAGCGTCATGAGGCACTCGACCGGCAGTTGAGCCAGGTCGTCGCCCGTCCATCCTCCCCGGATGCGGAGATCACGGAGCTGAAGCGGCGGAAGCTGCAGTTGAAGGACGAAATCGAGCGCCTGAGGGCGAATTCGCTCCATTAGGCCGGAACCACCACGGCCGTCCCCGAAGTTTCGAGCTGCCGGCGCCCTCAAGGACGCCGGCAGCGTCGTTTCCGGCCCCCGACGCTCAGGGCCACATCCGCCGGAACACGCCGTCCTTGAAGACGACGAGGTGCATGAGCGCTGCCCCCACATGGGCGAAGACAAGCAGCGTCATCAACACGGCGGTGCCGAAATGGACGCGGTAGATACCCGCACAGGTGCTTTCCTGCCCGGAGAACGGCAGCGTCACCGGAATGGTCCAGAACAGGTTGACCGGCCCGTAGCACATGGAGGTGGCGAGCCAGCCGAGGAAGGGCACCAGGAAGATCAGCACGTAGAGCAGGTGGTGGGTCGCCGCCGAGGCGATGCGCTGGAATGTGGTCAGGGTCGGCACCGGCGGCGGCGTCCCCTGCGTGACCTTCAGCGCCACCCGCGCCACCGCAAGTAGCAGGACGACGAGGCCGAAGGACTTGTGCCACTCGTAGAGGCTGTTCTTCAGCGCAGGATTCGCGCCCGGGTTGGGCGGATAGGGAATGCTTGACATGTAGATGCCGATCGGCACCAGGCCGATGATGAGCGCGGCGGTGGCCCAGTGGATGATCCGATGGGGCGTCGAATAGACATCGGCCTGCGACATGGCTGCCATCCCTTCTCTCGTATCCGGGGGATGATGAGCGGGCGCGGCGGTCGAGGCAAGTGCCGTTGCCGCCGGGGAATGCGGGCCTCTGTCGTTACGGAACGATGACGCCGGCGCCATTTGATGCGACGATGGCTGGTGACACTTTTTTCGCCGCTCCTGATCCAAAAGGGACAGAGACACCATACATGGACCGTGAGCAGCCGGACGGACGTCCCGCCGGTGCCGCTCCGGGGGCATGAAAGGCCTTGTTGACGATGGACACTTCCGGAATTCTCGGCGGCGCGGCCGATATCGTCCGGGCCCAGGTCGAACGGGCCATTGCCGAGCTGCGCGCCGCCCGACCGGTGATGATCGGCAGCGCCGGGCGGGCCGTGCTCGTCTTCGGCGTCGACGGCCTCGACCACGGCGCGGCGGAAGCTGCCGCACGCCTCAGCCCCACCATGGCCCATCTGGTGCTGCCGGCAGCCCGTCTGCGCCGCCTCGGCCTCGACCGCTCGGCCCCCGCCCGCGTCGCCCTGCCGCAGATCGACGCCGGACGGATCGAATGCCTCGCGCTCACCGTCGAGGCGCGGATCGACGCGCCGGTCTCTCCCGTCGACGACCTCGACGAGGCCGCGCTCGAACTCGCCCGTCTCGCCCTCGTCGTGCCGGCCGTGGTGATGGTGCCGCTGGCCACCGGCAGCGCCGCTCCCGGTCATGTCCTCGCGGTCGAGGCGACGGCGATCGGTGATTTCCGCAAGCTCGAGGCCCGGCTCATCCGCATCGTCGGCCGCGCACCGGTGCCTCTGGAAGGTGCCCCGGAAACCGAGTTCGTCGTGTTCCGCGGCGGCGAGGGCCTGCGCGACCAGGTCGCCATCGTCATCGGCAAGCCCGATCCAACCCAGCCGGTGCCGGTGCGCCTGCATTCGGCCTGCCTCACCGGCGATCTCTTCGGCTCGCTGAAATGCGATTGCGGCGACCAGCTCCGCGACACGGTCGAGTGGATGGCGAAGAACGGCGGCGGCGTGCTGCTCTATCTCGACCAGGAAGGCCGCGGCAACGGCATCGCCAACAAGATGCGCGCCTACCGGCTGCAGTCGCTCGGCTGGGACACCTATGACGCCGACGAGGTCCTCGGCTTCGACCTCGACCAGCGCCGCTTCGACTTCGCGGCGGAGATGTTGAAGCAGCTCGGCATCCGCTCCATCGACGTCATGACCAACAATCCGGTCAAGATCGCCGCCATGGCGGAGGCCGGGATCGAGGTGCGCTCGGAGCGGCGCGTCATCGGCCGCGCGACGGACGAGAACGTCCGCTACCTCACCTCCAAGCGCGACCGCGCCGGCCACGCCATCGATGCCGACGCGCTCATTGCCAGCCTCGCCTCCCGCAAATAGGCGGGATGGCGGCGCGGGCCGCGCTGGGCTAAGAGGCGGCAGGTCCCAACCGGCGCCACCCATGCCCGCTCCCCATGCCGTGCCTTTCCGCCTCGTGCCGGCCCTCGGGCTCTTCGCGCTCGGCTGGTTCGCCCTCGCCGCACCCTGGCTGCTCGGCCAGGTGACGATCCCCTGGGACGCCAAGGCCCACTGGTATCCGCACCTCGTCTTCGCGGCGCGGGCCCTCCATGCCGCCGCCTCCCCGGCCTGGACGCCGAACATCTTCGCGGGCTCAACGGAGATCGCCGATCCCCAGTCGGTGCTCTTCTCGGCGCCGCTCCTCGCCCTCGCCGCGCTGATGCCGAAGCCCGGGCTGACCGCCATGGACTGGGCCGTTTTCGCCATGCTCTTCGCCGGCGGGACGGGCGTGATCCTCCTGTTCCGCGACCGCGGCTGGCACTGGGGCGGCTCGCTCGTCGCCGCCCTCGCCTTCGCCTTCGGCGCCGCGGCGGCCTGGCGCATCCAGCATCTCTCTCAGGTGTTCTCGCTGTGCTGGTGGCCGCTCGCCTGGTGGCTGCTGGCCCGCGCCCTCGACCGCCGATCGATCCTGTGGGGCATCGCCGCGGGCCTCGCTGCGGCGCTGATGGTGCTCGGCCGCGACCAGGTTGCGATGCTCTGCGCCTATCTGCTGGCGGCGACGATCATCGCGCACTGGGCCTCGGCTGAGCGGCCTCTCCGTGAGGTACGCGCGACCCTCGCGCCGCTGGTCGCCGCGGCCGTGGCGGGAGCCCTGGTGGTGACCGTGCCGGTCCTCATGTCGGCGCTGTGGGGGGCGGAGTCCAACCGCGTCGTCATCGACGAGATCGGCGCCGGCCGCGGCTCGCTCCACCCCGGCCATCTCCTCACCTGGGTGGTCGGCAACCTCTATGGCGCGGCCGGGCCTCTCGCCGAGCATTGGGGGCCGCCGAGCCCGACCTGGGGCGAGACCGGCCTGTTCCTCGCCCGCAACATGGGCAATCTCTACGCGGGCGCCCTGCCCCTCCTGCTGGTGCTCGGGCTCCTGCGCACCGGCGCCGCCTTCGACCGCGAGATCCGCTTTGTCACGATCGCCCTCGCCGTCATGCTGCTCTACGCTCTCGGCTGGTACACGCCGGCCTTCCGGCTGTTCTGGCACCTGCCGGGTGTCGACCTGTTCCGCCGCCCCGCCGATGCGGTCTTCGTCGTCGGCGGTCTCTTCGCCATTCTCGCAGGCTATGGCGCCCACCGGCTGCTGACGGGAACGCTCGCCACGGGCTGGCGCGTCGAGGCCCTCGTCGCCGCCGCTCTGGTCACCTTGGCGAGCGCCCTGATCGTCGCCAAGGGCGCGCCGCAGGCCGCGTGGATGAACCTCGCCGTCGCCGTCTGCTCCATCGCGGCGGCGCTGCTCGTCCTCGGCCCGGGCCGCCGCCTGCCCGCGATGGCGCTCGCGACCGTTCTCGCGGTGGTGCTGACGGCGGACCTGCGCCTCACCAACGGGCCGAGCGAATCGACCGCCCTGCCGCCGGCGAGCTACGACGTGCTGGAACCGGGCAGCACCGACCCGGCCCTGGCGCTGATCCGCTCGCTCACCGTCCGCGACGCCACACGACGGGACCGCGTCGAGCTCATCGGCCTCGGCTACGAATGGCAGAACGCGGCCATGTCGCACGATCTCGAGGACGTCCTCGGCTTCAACCCCGTGCGCTCGGCCGCCTATGCGAACCTCGTCGGCGCCGAGGACATCGCGGCCCTGCCCGGCCAGCGGCGTTTCCCCCCGGCCTTTCCGTCCTACCGCGGCGAACTCGCCGACATCCTCGGCCTGCGCTACGTGGTCTCTCGGGTTCCCCCGAACGACATCGACAAGCGGCTCGCCCCGGACGCCCTGCCGCTGGTCGGCGAGGCCGGCGGCGTCCGCATCTACGAGAACACCCGGGCCCTGCCCCGCGTCTGGGTCGCGCCGACCGCCATGGCGACGCCCCCGGACCTCGCGACCGCCGGCTTCCCCTCGGGTCTCGATCCGCGCCGGACGGTGCTTGTCGAAGGAGAGGTTCCGCCGCCCCGGCAACCCGGCGGCACGGCCCGCCTTCTCGCCTACGGCAATACGGGCGTCACGGTGGAGACGACGACCGCGGATGGCGGCGTCCTCGTCCTCGCGGATGCCTGGCATCCCTGGTGGAGCGCGCGGATCGAGGGCCGCGAGGTGCCGATCCGCCGCGCCTTCGGCCTCGTGCGCGCCGTCGAGGTTCCCTCCGGCACCGTGACGGTGACGTTCACCTTCGAGCCGCTGCGCGGCCTCGCCCGGCAGGTCTCGGAGCGGTTCAGCCGGCCTTGAACGGCCGGATGGCGACGCCGGCCGTTTCCAGCGTCTCGCGCACCGTCCGCGCCATGGCGACGGCGGCGGGGTTGTCGCCGTGGACGCAGATGGTGTCGATGCCGACCTTCAGGCGCTTGCCGGTGACCGTGACGACCTCCTGGTCCTGAACCATGCGCAGCACCCGGGCTGCGGCGAGAGCGGCGTCGTGGATGACCGCGCCCTCCACCTTGCGGCTCGTGAGGTTGCCGCTGTCGTCATAGGTGCGGTCGGCGAAGACCTCTCGCGCCATCGGCAGGCCGAGCTTGGCCGCCGCGCGTTCGGTCGAGAGGCCCGGCATGACCACATAGACGAGGTCCCGGTCCACAGCCTTGATGGCGCGGCCGACCGCCATGGCCATGTCGTCGTCGTCATTGGTCATGTTGCCGAGGGCGCCGTGGGTCTTCACATGGGTGACCTTGTGGCCGGCCATGACGGCCAGCGCCTGCATCGCGCCGACCTGGTAGGCGATCTGTTTCTCGAGGTCGGACATGCTGTCGCCGCGGATCACTCGCCGGCCGAACCCCCAGAGATCGCCGAAGCCGGGATGGGCGCCGATGGAGACGCCCTTGGCCTTCGCGATCTCGGCGGTGCGGTGCATGATCAGCGGGTCCCCGGCGTGCCAGCCGCAGGCGACGTTGGCCGAGGAGACGATGGAAAGCATCGCCTCGTCGTCGCCCATCTTCCAGGGGCCGAAGCCCTCGCCCATGTCCGAATTGAGATCGACGGCTGTCATCAGAGCCTCCTTCAGGCGGCGGAATGGAGCGGCGGCTCGGCCGGCGGCGCATGGGCGTCGACCCAGCCGTCGACGAGATTGACCGACAGGAGATGTTCGGTGTCGAGGCCTAGGCCCGCGGGTTTCAGGCCGGCGCGCACGGCCGCCAGCATCGCCGCCTGGTCGCGTGCCGCGGCGATGGCCTCGGCGAGGGTCACGGCGGTGAAGCGCATCTCGCCGCCCGGCCGCTGCTGCACGAAGCGCGGCAGGTCGGCGGAGACGATGGTCGCGATCTTCGGATAGCCGCCGGTGGTCTGGCGGTCGGCGAGGAGGACGATGGGCTCGCCCGATCCCGGCACCTGCACCGAGCCGGTGACGATGCCGTCCGAGACGATGTTGAAGCCCTTGGCGTGCTCGATGGCCGGCCCGCTCAGCCGGTAGCCCATGCGGTCGGCCTCGGCCGAGACGCGGTAGGTCTCGCCGAGGAAGGTGGCGATGCCGGCGGGCGTGAAATAGTCGTCCTGCGGCCCCAGCACGACCCGAAAGGCACCCGCCGAAACCTGCGGCGCGACGGTGGCGACGAGATCGGGTCCCTGCGGCGTGCCGCCGACGGGCAGGACCTGGCCGGGACGCACCGGCGTCCGGTCGAGGCCGCCGAGGCCGCCGCGCAGGTGGAACGACCGGCTGCCGAGATCCCGCTTCACGGCGACGCCGCCGGATACCGCCAGCACCATGAAGGTGCCCGCCTTCGCGGCCCCGACGGTGACGGATTGCCCATCCAGCGCCGTGGCGCTGGTGAGCGGCGGCACCGCCTCGCCGTCGATCTTCAGGTCGGCGAAGGCGCCGGCCAGCGCGACACGCACCGGGCCGCCCTCGACGACGAAGTTTCCGCCGAGCACGGTGAACTCGACCGCCGCCTCGCCGGGTTCGTTGCCGACCAGCATGTTGGCCACCGCCAGCGCGATGCGATCCATGGCGCCGGCCGGGCCCACACCATAGCGCTGGTAGCCGAAGCGGCCGCCGTCCTGGACGGTGGTCCCGGCGCCGCAATCCTTCACGAGGAGCCGGATCATGCCGCCACCAGCTCCGCGACCGGCTCTCCGGCCGCCGCCGCCGCGTCGAGCGCGTCCCAGTCGGCCGCCGGAATGGGCCGGAACACCACCTCGTCGCCGGCGCCGACGAGGAAGACCGGATCGCGGTCGGGCATGAAGTTGCGCACGGGCGTGCGTCCCAAGAGGTGCCAGCCGGACGGCGCCTCGACCGACGCGAAAAGCGCCTGGACGCCGCCGATGGAGACGGTCCCCGCGGGCGTCTTGAGGCGCGGGCTGGTGCGTCGCGGCAGGGCGATGGAGGGATCGGCGCCCGACAGATAGCAGAAGCCCGGCAGGAAGCCGAGCATGGCGACCCGATAGGTGCGGCTGGAATGGCGGCGGATGATCTCCTCCGTCGTCAGGCCGTGGCTGCGCGCAACATCCTCGAGGTCGATGCCGAATTCGCCGCCATAGACGACCGGGATGATCCAGCGTCGCGGCGGCCGCCCGTCGGTCGCGAGCCCGGCGAGGATCTCATGCACACGGGTTTCGAAGGCCGGCATGTCGATGACCAGCGGATCGACCTGCACCAGCACCGAACGGTAGGTCGGCAGCGTCTCGATGACGCCGGGGATCGCCGCCTCCGCCAGCGCCGCGTCGAAGACGAGGCACAGCGCGTTGAGGCCGTCGTCGATCTCGGTGCCGAACTCCACCGTGACGGCGGTGTCGCCGCACGGCAGGAAGCGCGGGATGGGGGCGCCCATGGGATGATCCGGTCAGCCGGCCAGGAAGTTGGGCAGGAACATGACGATCTGCGGGAACACCACCAGCGTCATGGTGAAGATGATCATGATCAGCAGGTACGGCAGCGTCACCTTGGCGAGATAGGACAGGCTGTCGCCGGTGATGCCCTGGATGACGAAGAGATTGAAGCCGACCGGCGGCGTGATCTGGGCCATCTCCACCACCAGCACGATGAAGACACCGAACCAGATCGGGTCAAAGCCGGCCATCTTCACGATCGGCAGCACGATCGGCAGCGTCATCACGATCATCGAGAAGCCGTCGAGGAAGCAGCCGAGCACGAGGTAGAAGACCACGAGCGCCAGCATGAGCTGGAACGACGTCAGCCCGAGCCCCTGGACGAAAGCGGCAACCTTGGCGGGAATGCCGAGGAAGGCAGCCGCCGAGCCGAGGATGGAGGCGCCGAGCAGGATCAGCGCGATCATGGAGCAGGTGACCACCGAGCCGATGGCGATCTGCCGGGCAGCCTCCCAGGTCAGCGAACGCTGGGCGAGAGCGACGATGGCGGCGCCCAGAACGCCGACGGCGGCGGCTTCGGACGGCGTCGCGATGCCGCCATACATGGAGCCGAGGACGCAGGCGATGAGGAAGAGGGCCGGCCACAGGTCCTTCAGCGAGGCGAACCGCTCACCCCAGGAGAGGTTGCGCAGCGCCCTTTCGCTCTCCGGAACGAGATCCCGGCGCAGCGTGGTGTGGATCATCACCCAACCCATGAAACAGCCGGCGAGCAGCAGACCGGGGATGAGGCCGGCGGTGAACAGCTTGATGATCGAGACGTCGGCGAGAACGCCGTAGATGATCAGGATGTTGGACGGCGGAATGAGGAAGCCCAGCGTGCCGGCGCCTGCCAGGGACCCGACGGCGATGTCGCGCGAATAGCCGCGCTTTAGGAGTTCGGTCAGGGCGATGCGGCCGACGACCTGCGTCGTCGCTGCCGACGAGCCGGAGATTGCCGCGAAGATGGTACAGCCGATGACGTTGACGTGGATGAGCCGGCCCGGCAGGAGCCCGGCCCAGGGGGCGAGGCCGGTGAACAGCGAGCGCGACAGGTTGGTGCGGAACAGGAGTTCACCCATCAGGATGAACAGCGGCAGGGCCAGCAGTTCCTGCGTCGTCAGGATGTTCCAGGAATACTGCGACACCAGCCGGTAGAGCGGGATGTCGCGGAAGATCGCCAGCAGGATCGTCCCGGTGACGCCGAGCGTGAGGCCGATCCACAGCCCGCCGGCCAGGAGGCCGAACAGGATGACGAACATGACGATGACTTCGACGGCCATGACGGCTCCGCTCGGCAGTAGAAAGGGGTCAGGGCGACGCGGAGGCCGCTATTCGACGGGGTTGGAGGCCCGCATGGACGGATCCTCGAGCGGCAGGTCGAGCGCCGCGCGAATGGTGCGCGCCAGGAACTGCAGTGCCAGCAGCGCCATGCCGAAGGTCACCAGCGCCATGGGCGGCCAGACGATGGTGCCCGACGAGATGGAGACCTGCCCGCGCGCATAGGAACTCCAGGTGAACATCACCATGGCCACCGTCAGGTAGCTCATGGCGGCGCAGCCGAGCGCCGACGACGTCACCTCGAGGATCCGCTTGAACACCGGCCCGGCGTTGCCGACCAGAAGGGTCACGCGGATATGGCCGCCGCCGCGCAGGGTCATGGCGGCGCCGAAGGTGAAGGCGGCCGCCATCAGGTAGGACGAATATTCCCAAGCGTTGGGAACGACGCCCGGGCCGATGCCGAAGAAGTTCGACGCCGCCCGCGCGATCACCTCGGCCAGCATCAGGCAGGTCAGCGCCAGAAGGCAGAGGGCGCCGACCCAGCCGTCGAGACGGCCGAGCCGGTCGATGCCAGCGAGAAACCACCGGATGCCCGACGGCGCCCCGGCATTGAGATCAGTGTGGGGTACCATCGGGCCGTTCCGGTCAGGAGCGCTTGACTTCGGCGAGGTAGGCCTCGATCGGGCCCTTCGCGGCAGGCACGCGCTTGATGTAGTCCTGCACCATGCTGGCGGTGCGGCGGCGCATGTCCGCCATCATCGGCGCCGGAATGTCGACCACCTCCATGCCGCCCTGCTTGAGGCGGGCGAGGCTGTCGGTGTCGGCCTTCACCGAGGTCGCCCAGAACTCCGGCTCGAGCTTCTTGGCGACGGCTTCGATCGACGCGCGATGGTTCGCCGGCAGCTTGTTCCAGGCGTCCATGTTGACGTTGACCATCTGGCACGACCAGACGTGGTTGGTCGGGTAGACGTACTTGAGGAACTCCCAGAACTTGCCGTCGACGCCGGAGACGGCGGAGGTCGACACGCCCTGGACGGCGCCGGAGGCCAGCGCCGGGATCGTCTCGCCCCAGGGGATGACGACGCCGGTCATGCCGAGCGCGTTGACCATGTCCTGCGCGCCGCGATCCGGGCAGCGCACCTTCTGGCCGGCGAGGCCCGCCAGCGAGTCCGCCTTCACCTTGAGGTGCAGGTACTGGGTCGGCCACGGCACGATGTAGAGGTTCTTCTGATTGTTGTTCTGCACCACGCGCTCGAACACCGGGCGAATGTGCTTGTGGTAGATGCGCAGCTCGTCCACCGAGCCGACCAGGAAGGGAATGCCCTCGGCGCCGAGGATCGGCTCGTCGCCGATCTGCTGGATGTTCAGCACGTCGGCGATCGGCACCAGACCGTCACGCACCGCGCGCAGGTGCTCCGGGCCCTTGAAGCCGAGCTGGCCACCGGCCTTCACCGTGATGTTGACGGCGCCGCCGGTCGCGGCCTTCACCTCGTCGGCGAACTTCTTGGCGTTGATCGTGTGGAAGTTGCCGTCAGGCCAGACGGTCGAGAGGTCCCAGTTGGCAGCCTGGGCGCGCGCCACCGTCGGCGCGGCGAGAAGGCTCGTTCCGGCGAGGCCGGCGACGAATTGACGGCGATCGAACATTGGCGGAGCTCCTGGTTCCTGTCTCTGGATGGTCCGCCGTTCGCGGCGGTCGGGCTTGGCGCCCTTGTCGGGATTGGACCGCTGTTTGGCCATGTTGACAAGGCCGAAATCCGTGCAGCGCGAGCCTGGAACACGCGCATCTGGAACGCCTGCCATGCCGCCGCTTGCCGGCGATCGTTGCTGGACGATCCCGCAACGGGACCTTTGTGTCAACATCATGTTGACGTTTTGTCGTCGTTTTCTCTGTTTGATTTCGACGAAGAGTCGCGGCAGTCTGACAGGCCGTGCTGAATGCACAGCTTCGAGGTCTGTCGATGACGCCTCCTTCCAAGCTCGGCCCCATCGTCTCGTCCGCCCACCTGGCCTCGGGCGAGCTGCCGGCCCTGTCCGAATTCGAGTTCGGCATGATGATGGTCAGCCATGCCTTCCACCGCTGGACCGTGCGCTGCGCGGCGGCGGGCGGTGCTCCCGGCCTGTCGGCGCTGGAGAACATGATCCTGCACACGGTCTATCACCGCGGCCGGCCGAAGCGGCTCGCCGACATCGCCCTCGTGCTCAACGTCGAGGATATGCACCTCGTCACCTATGCGGTGAAGAAGCTTGAGAAGGCGGGGCTGGTGAAGGGCGAGAAGATCGGCAAGGAGAAGGCCGTCTCGGTGACCAAGAAGGGCGCCGAGGCCGTCATGCGCTACCACGAGGTGCGCGAGGCCCTGCTGATCCAGAGTGTCAAGGCCTTCGGCACCGACCCGGAAGTGCTCAGCCGCATCGCGACCGAGATGCGTGCCCTCTCCGGCCTCTACGACCAGGCGGCGAGAGCGGCCGCCAGCCTCTAGGGCCGGCGGCCGGACGCGTCAGCCGCCATAGGCCTTGGCGCCCTCTGCGCTGACCAGCCCCTCGCTGACGTCCTTCGCCAGCTTCGTCCGGTCGCGCCTGGAAGGATCGCCGATGCCGCCGCCGCCCGGCGTCATCACCACCAGGCGGTCGTCCGGCGGAATGAGCTGGAAGCCTTTGCCCTTCAGCACCTTGCCGGATTTCAGCGAGACTGCGCCGGCGGCGCCGTCCTTGCCGCCGTCGCGCCCGCGCGGCGGGTGATCGATACGGTCATAGGCGGCGAGCAGGTCAAAGGGCTTGCCGATGCGGCTGCCGACCTCGATGACCTGGCCGAGGCCGCCGCGCGTGGTCCCTGCCCCGCCGGAATCCTCGCGGAACTCCTTGCGCCAGAAGATCAGCGGCGTGATCGATTCGGCGATCTCCACCGGCGTGCCCTTGACGCCCGACGGATAGGCCGTCGCCGACAATCCGTCCTTCATCGGCCGGGCGCCGGTGCCGCCGTTGGAGGTGACGGCCATCATGAACCCGTAATTGCCGAGGCCCGCCTCGTCGGTCTGGCCACGGACGTTGAGGTTCCACAGGCAGGACGTGCCCTCTGCCGGGACGCGGTCCGGCACCGCCTGGCGCAGGGCGCCGAACACCACGTCGGGCAGCATCTGGCCAATGATGTGGCGGGAGGCGACCGGCTTCGGCTTCAGCGCATTGACGATGGAGTTCTCCGGCGCCGAGACGGTCAGAGGGGCCAGCGAGCCCGCATTGTTCGGGATGTCCTTGCCGACGATGCAGGCGAGACCGAAGACCGTATAGGCCGTCGTATAGGCGAGCGGCACGTTGATGCCGCGCTTCGATGCGTCCCCCGTGCCCGTATAGTCGACATGGATGCCGGACGGCGTGACCTCGACCGTGCAGGCGAGCGTCACCGGCTCGTCGTAGCCGTCGACCGTCATGGTGTTGGACCACTTGCCCTTCGGCAGCTCCGCGATGGCCTCCAGCACCGCCGCCTTCGACCGGGAGAGGATGTGCTCGGAGAGCACGTCGAGGTCGTCGAGGCCGAACTCCTCCATCATCTCCGACAGACGCTCGCAGCCGACGTCGTTGCAGGCGGCGAGCGAATAGACGTCGCCCTCGGTGTCGATCGGCAGGCGCGTATTGGCGCGGATCATCGCCATCAGCGTCTCGTTGAGCTGGCCCTGGTCGGCGAGCTTGAGGAGCGGGATGTAGAGACCCTCCATGAAGACGTCCGTGCCGTCGGGCCCGAAGCCGATGCCGCCGATGTCCATCAGGTGGCTGGTGCAGGAGAACAGGCCCACCAGCTTGCCCTTGTGGAAGGCCGGCGTCGTCAGCACGAAGTCGTTGAGGTGGCCGGTGCCCATCCACGGATCGTTGGTGATGTAGATGTCGCCCTTCTTCATCGTCTCCACGGGGAAGACGCGGACGAAGTGCTTGACGCTCTCGGCCATGGAATTGACGTGGCCGGGGGTGCCGGTCACCGCCTGGGCCAGCATGTTGCCCTCGCGGTCGAAGACGCCGGCGGAGAGGTCGCCCGCCTCGCGCACGATGGGCGAGAAGGCGGTGCGCAGCAGCACCTGCGCCTGTTCCTCAACCACCGCGATCAAGCGGTTCCACATGACCTGCAGTTCGATGTCGGAAAGCTTGCTCATGACGGTCACTGTCCCTTCGCGGTGGACTTGCGGGCGGTGAGGACGAGGCCGAGGCCGCCGTCGATCTCGGCGTCGAAGGCGGCGGTCACATAGGTCGAGGTGCCGGCCTCCACGACGATGGCCGGGCCCTCGATGCGGGCGCCGGGCGCCATGGCGAGGCGGTCGTACATCGGCACCTCAACCGTCTTGCCGGCCTTGGCGTCGAAGACCGGGCGCATGCCGATGGGCTTGGGGCCCGCGGCGGCCGCGGGCGTCGCCAGCAGCGGCGGGCGCGCCGTGTCGGTGGTCACCAGCAGCGACCAAGAGAGGATCTCGATGGCGGCGCCGGGAATGTGGCGGGCGAAGAGCTGGCGGTAACCCGCCTCGAAGTGCTCCCGCATGGCCGGAATGTCGGCCTCCGCCAGCGGGCGGTTGGGAAGGGCCACGGCGATTTCGTGCCCCTGCCCCGCATAGCGCATGAAGGCGGTGCGGGTCTCGGTCAGGGCGCGGTTGCCGGCGGCGGCGCTGGCGAGCTCCGTCGCCTCGGCGCTCATGGCCGCGAGCAGCCGGTTGGCCTCCGCGAGGTCGAACTTATCGAGCCGCATGAACTTCGAATGGACCAGTTCATAGGCCGCCGGGGCGCGCAGGAAACCCACCGCCGAACCGACGCCGGCATCCGCAGGCACCACCACGCGGGCGATGCCGAGCTTCTCGGCAAGGCGCGCGGCGTGGAGCGGAGCGGCGCCGCCGAAGGCGACCATCGTGTGGTCGGAGACCACGACGCCGCGCTCGACCGAGTGGACGCGGGCGGCGTTCGCCATGTTCTCGTCGACGATCTCGGCGACGCCGTGGGCGGCCATGGCCGTCGAGAGGGACAGGGGCTTGCCGACGCTGGCGTCGAGCGCCGCATCCGCCTTCTCCGGATAGAGCGTGATGGCGCCGCCGGCGAAACGCGCCGGCTCGATCTTGCCCAGCGCCACGTCGGCGTCGGTGACGGTCGGCAGTTCGCCGCCGCGGCCGTAGCAGGCAGGTCCGGGAACGGAGGCGGCAGAATCGGGTCCGACGGTGATGCGCTTCAGCGTGTCGACCCGCGCGATGGAGCCGCCGCCCGCGCCGATCTCCACCATCTCGATGACGGGGATGCGCACCGGCAGGCCGGACCCCTTCATGAAGCGCGACTGGCGGTCCACCTCGAAGGTGCGCGCCTTGTAGGGCGTCGCGTCGTGGATGAGGCAGATCTTGGCGGTGGTACCGCCCATGTCGAACGACAGGACCTTGCCCTCGCCGCGCTCTGCGGCGATGTGGGCGGCGAGGATGGCGCCGCCGGCCGGGCCGGATTCAACGAGGCGGATGGGAAAGCGCGCGGCCGTCTCCAGCGTCGCCAGCGAGCCGCCGGAGGTCATCAGATGGATGGGTTTCGTATAGCCCTCCGCCGCGAAGCGGGCCTTCAGCCGGCCGAGATAGCCGGCCATCAGCGGCTGCACATAGGCGTTGGCGACCGCCGTCGAGGTGCGCTCGTATTCGCGCATCTCCGGGCAGACCTCCGAGGACAGGGTCACGGCGATGCCCGGCGTCTCGCGGGCGAGGATGTCGCGCACACGCGCCTCGTGGGCCGCATTGGCGTAGGAATGGATGAAGGCCACGGCCACGGCCTCGACGCCGGCCGCCTTCAGCGCTCCGGCGACCGCGACGACCGCCGCCTCGTCGAGGTCGATCCAGACCTTGCCGGTGACGTCGATGCGCTCGGGAACCGTGAACCGCAGCTCGCGCGGCACGAGCTGGCGCGGCTTGTCGATGAAGATGTCGTACTGGTCGTAGCGGCCTTCGTCGGCGATCTCGATCACGTCGCGGAAGCCGTCGGTGGCGATCAGCGCCGTCTTCGCGCCCTTGCGCTCGATCACGGCGTTGGTGGCCAGCGTCGTGCCGTGGACGAAGACATCGAGGTCGGCGAAGCCGATGCCAGCCTGGGTCAGGACGAGGCGCGTTCCCTCCACCACCGCTTCCTCCGGCGCGTGGGGCGTGGTCAGCACCTTGGTGGTGAACCGCTCGTCCCCGTGCTCCAGCACGATGTCGGTGAAGGTGCCGCCGATATCGGTGGCGAGACGGGTGATGGCGGATTGGGTCATGCCTGGTGTCCGGTCCCTCGAGTCGGCCGGGGCGCTGCCGGGCAGCCCTCCGTTACCGATGCCACGACCCTTCTGACATGAACCCGCGGGTTCGGCGACAGGGACCGCGCGGGGTGAGACATTCAGGTCGGCCGGTGCCGATGTCAACGATTCATCGACAATTCGTCGTCGAAATGAAGCAGAGCGCGGGGCACCCCTGCGATGGGCGCGCAGCAATGCCGCTGCGGGGCTCGACGGCGCCGGCCCGGCGGCGCAGGCTCCGGCGCATCTGACCAATTGCCCTCCGGAGCATCAGCATGACCGCTACCCCCAAGCCCCTCGTCGAATGGGCCAAGCTCACCGCCCCTGAGCTGAACGCCATGGCCGCGGCCGGCGCGACGGTGCTGCTGCCTGTCGCCTCCACCGAGCAGCACGGGCCGCATCTCGGCACCGGTGTCGATACGACACTCTGCGGCACGGTCTGCCGCATCGCCGCGGAAAAGGCGGCGGACCGCCGGCCGACCGTCGTGGCGCCGACGCTCTGGGTGGGCATGGCCGAGCACCACATGGCCCATGGCGGCACCTTCACCCTGGACATCCCGACCTACCGGGCGGTTCTCCTCTGCCTGATCCGCTCCCTCGCCCGCCACGGCTTCAAGCGGGTGCTGATCGTCAACGGCCACGGCGGCAACATGACCGCGCTCAACGCCTTCCTTCCCGACCTCGAGCGCGAGACGGGACTGGTGGTCGCCGCGACGACCTATTTCGAACTGGCCCAGCCGGCCTTCGCCCCGCTGCTCGAGGACCAGACCAGCGTGCTCCATGCCTGCGAGGCGGAGACCGCGATGATGATGGCGGTGGCGCCGGAGGCCGTCCGCGAGACCAAGCTGGCCGAGGCGGTGGGCCCGCATTTCGGCGACCCTCGCGCCGTGCTGGCCCCGCCCGCCCAACGTTTCCGCTCCTTCGCCACCCTCACCCCCTCCGGCGTGCTCGGCGACGCGCGCAAGGCGAGCCGCGACAAGGGCGAGAAGCTCCTCGCCGCCGCCACCGACGCCCTCGCCGACCTCATCGTCCGCGGCGAGCCGTGGGAGTGAGGGTTCGGGAGTGAAGCGCTAGCGGATCTTCGCCAGCCATTTCTTGTCGAGCATCACGTGGATGCCCTTGTTGCCGTTGACGACCTGCGTCACCCGCACGTCGGCGACGAGCGACAGCAGCGCGAAGGCCTCGTCGCGGTCGAGCCCGGCCCGCGCCGTGACGAGATCGATCATCGACCTGAGGGCGATCTGCGCCGCCGTGTCGAGGTCCGGGTCGAAGGCCATGGTGAGGGCGTGGGTGGGCGTCTCGGCCATCGGCCAGGTCAGCCGCATGTCGTCGCGCGCGGTGAGCTTGAACGTCCCGATCAGGCCGGTCTCGATGGCGGTGATGCAGACTTCGCCGTCGCCCTGCGCGCCGTGGGCGTCGCCGACCGAGAAGTTGGCGCCGTCGACGAAGACCGGCAGATAGAGCGTCGTGCCCGCCACCAGCTCCTTGTTGTCGAGATTGCCGCCGTTGCGGCGCGGCGGCAGGGTGTTGACCCGGCCCCATTCCGGCGGCGGGGCCACCGCCATCACGCCGAAGAACGGCCGGTCCAGCGGGATCTCGTGGCCCCAGGGCATGGTGGCGACCTTGCGGGTCCGGTCGATACGCGAGTGGAACAGGCGCTTGGCCTTGATGTCGTCCGGCAGCGCCCCGACCAGTGGCGCGACGAAGGTGTAGCCCCAGTCGTAATGGAGGTCGATCGCCTGGATGTCGACCTGCAGCACATGACCGGCCTTCGCCCCCGCCACCGCCACCGGCCCGGTGCAGATGTGGCCCGGCAGGGTCGGCCCGCCGAAGCGCTGATGGATGGCGAGGAGCCCCGGCGGAATGCCCCAATCGGCCGGCGGCAGGACGTCCGTGCCGCCCGACATCGTCGACAGCATCACGGTCTCGCCGGAGCGGATCGTGAGTTTCGGCGCCAGCGTGGCATCGAAATAGCCCCAATGGGCGGTGTCGGCGCCGGCGTCGAGGCGATGGGTCATGGCTGCGGGTCCCCGGGAAAACCAATGGAGTGTAGCCGCTGATCCGCGCCTGCCTAGCCTCGCCTGCCGCAGTGCAGCGCAGCCGTCTGCGACGGCCTGGCGACCGCGCTTCACGTCTGCGTGGGGGTGCATCCAAAGCCCACCCGATGGCGTAGACTGGGTATCCGCGCTGGAGCCCGAACCATGCCGACACGCCGCGTCCTCCTCGCCTCCCCGCTTCTCGCCGCCCTGCCCGCGCCGCTCCGCGCCCAGGTGTCGTCCTCGGCCTATGCCTTTGCCTTCGACGGCCTCGACGGCAATCCGGTGCGCCTCGCCGACCATGCCGGGCGGGTGCTGATGGTGGTGAACACCGCCTCCTCCTGCGGCTTCACCCCGCAATATGCCGATCTCCAAGCCCTCTGGACCCGCTACCGCGAACGGGGGCTGACGATCGTCGGCATCCCCTCCGACGACTTCAACCAGGAGCGCGGCTCGGCAGCCGACATCGCCGCGATCTGCCAGGGAGTCTACGGCGTCTCCTTCCCCATGGCTTCGAAGCACCGAGTTACCGGCGGCGAGGCCCATCCCTTCTACCGCTGGGTGGCCGCCCAGCGGCCGGCCGACATCCCCACGTGGAATTTCCACAAATACGTCCTCGGGCGCAGCGGCCAGGTGGTCGGGGCTTTTCCGGCCCGTGTCCGGCCCACCGATCCGCGCATCGTCGCCCTGATCGAGGCGCAACTGGCCTCCGCCTGAAGACCGTTCGCATCCGCGCCCGACTCCTGTAAGGAGGAGGACGATGCTGATCACGTCCTCTTCAGAACTCGCCGCCGTTTGCGCGCGGCTCGCCAAGCACCCCTTCGTCACGGTCGACACGGAGTTCCTCCGTGAGACGACCTTCTGGCCGAAGCTCTGCGTCATCCAGCTCGCCAGCACGGCCGAGGCGGTCGCCGTCGACGCGCTCGCGCCCGGCATGGACCTCACGCCCTTCTTCGATCTGATGGTCGACCCCGCCGTCGTGAAGGTGTTCCACGCGGCACGGCAGGACGTGGAGATCGTCTGGCATCTGTCCAAACGCATTCCCGAACCGCTGTTCGACAGCCAGGTCGCCGCCATGGTGCTCGGCTACGGCGACTCGATCTCCTACGACCAGCTCGTCCAGCGCACCAACGGCACGCAGCTCGACAAGACCAGCCGCTTCACCGACTGGTCGAAGCGGCCGCTGAGCCCGGCCCAGATCGACTATGCCATCGCCGACGTCACCCACCTGCGCGACGTCTACGTGAAGCTCACCGGCGAACTGCAGAAGCGCGGCCGCAGCGACTGGGTCGCCGAGGAGATGCGCGTCCTCACCTCGCCCGACACCTACCGGCAGGAGCCGGAGCGCGCCTGGGAGCGGTTCCGCAGCCGCGTGCGCAAGCCGCGCGAGCTCGCCGTGCTGATGGAGGTCGCCGCCTGGCGCGAGCGCGAGGCGCAGGCCCGCGACGTGCCGCGTTCGCGTGTCCTGAAGGACGACAGTCTCTTCGACATCGCCCTCACCGGCCCGAAGAGCGTCGAGGCCCTGGGCGCCATGCGGTCCATCCCCAAGGGCTGGGAGCGCTCGCGCGACGGCATGGCCGTGGTCGAGGCGGTGCAGGCGGGCCTCGCCCGCGATCCCCGCGAACTGCCGCCCATCGACAAGCACCGCCCGCAGAGCCAGTCGCAGTCGGCGACCGTCGAGCTCCTCAAGGTCCTCCTCAAGATGGTCGCGGAGAAGCATCACGTGGCCGCCAAGGTGGTGGCGACCTCCGACGACCTCGACCGCATCGCGGAGAGCGACGAGGCCGATGTCGGCGCCCTCAAGGGCTGGCGGCGCGAACTCTTCGGCGACAAGGCCCTCGCCCTGAAACACGGCAAGCTGGCCCTCGCCATCGAGCGCGGCCGGGTCACCACGGTCGAACGCACACCGGCGGTCGTCATCGCCGAAGCCTGAGGAAGCACGCATGAGCAGGACCGATCCGGCCCTCGCCAGGGCCCATGACCTGCTCGAGCGCTTCGTCCTCTTCGACGGGCACAACGACCTGCCGTTCTCGATCCGCCGCGCGGCGGACGGCGACGTCGCCGCCTACGGTCTCGACCGCGTCCACCAGGAGAGCGATACCGACATTCCGCGGCTGCGCCAGGGCAAGGTCGGGGCGCAGGTCTTCGCCGCCTTCGTGCCCACCTCGGTGCCCGATCCCGGCCGGTTCACCCTCGAGCAGGTCGCCATCGGCCTCGACATCGAGACGGTGCATGCCGACATTTTCCATCCCGCCCGCCGCGCCGCCGACGTCGCCGCGGCCCGCCGGATGGCCAAGATCGCCTCGGTGCTCTCGGTCGAAAGCGCCGTCGGCCTCGGCGGTTCGCTGTCGCCGCTCAGGGTCTGGTACGCCGCGGGCGTGCGCATCCTCACCCTCTGCCACAACGAGACGCTGGCCTGGATCGATTCGGCCACCGACGCGCCGCGCCACGGCGGCCTGACCGATTTCGGCCGCGCCCTGATCGCCGAATGCAACCGCATCGGCATGATGGTCGACCTCGCCCACGCCTCCCCGAAGGCCCAGCACGACGCGCTGGACGTGGCGGCGGCGCCGCTCCTCTGGTCGCATTCCAACGCCGCGGCGCTCTGCCCGCATCCGCGCAACGTGCCTGACGACGTGCTCGACCGGGTCAAGGCCAATGGCGGCGTCGTCATGGCGACCTTCGTGCCGAACTTCATCTCGCGGAAGAGCCACGACTGGATGACGCCGCTTCAGGTCCACGGCAAGACGCCGCCGGGCGCGGACATCGACACGGCGGTCGCCCGCCGGGCGGCGGAAGCCGGGCCCTGGCCGCGTGCCTCCATCGGCGAACTCTGCGACCACATCCAGTACATCGTCGGCCGCACCGGCCTGGCCCATATCGGCATCGGCTCGGATTTCTACGGCGGCCCCAATCCGCCGGACCTCGCCGACGCCTCGCGCTTCCCCCACCTCGTCGCCGAACTGGTGCGGCGCGGCTGGTCCGACGCGGCGCTGAAAGGGATCCTCTCCGGCAATATGCTCAGGGTCTGGCGGACGGTGGAGAAGGTCTCGGCGACGCTGAAGGCCGCGCGCCCGCCCGGCATCGCGCGCGTCGCCGCCGAGTCGCTTGCGCCCCCCGGACGCAAGAAGCCGGCGACCTGAGGCCGCCGGCTTCCGCGAGAAACGGGACAGGCGCCGTCAGTGCGCCATCAGCACAGGCACCGGCGAGTACTGCAGCAGCGTCGTCGTCGTGCCGCCGAGCACCATCTGGCGCAGGCGCGAATGGGCATAGGCGCCCATGACGATCATCTGCGCGCGGGTGTTCTGGGCGTGCTCGACGATCGTCTTGCCGACATTGCGGCTGTAGGGAAGGTTCGTCACCGTGACCTTCACGCCGTGGTGGGCGAGCATGGGCGCGAGGTCGGCACCGGCCACCAGATCGTCCGCATGGCGGTCGCCCAGCACCGAGACGATCTCCACCTGCCCCGCCTTGTCGATGAAGTCCGAGGCCGATCCGATGGCGCGGGCGGCGACCGCCGAACCGTCCCAGGCGACGACGATGGAATTGCCGGCTCGCGCCGGGTCGAACCCGTCGGGGGCGAGGATGGTGGGGCGCCCGGTGGAGAGCAGCAGCGTCTCGGCGAGTTCGGTGGCCCAGACGTCGTCGGGGCGCGGCCGGCCGCAGACGCAGAAATCGTGCAGGCGGCCGCGCTTGCCGATGCGGCCGAACAGCGGGTCGATGGCGTCCGTCACCACCTCGACGGTTGCGGCGACGCCCGCCGTCTGGGCGGCGCTGCGGATGGCGTCGCAGAGCTCGTCGGCCTTGTCGGTGCGGGTGTCGTTCTCGTCGGCGACGATGGCCTGCACCTCGGCGACGCCGGAATAGACGACCACCGGCACCTTGATGGCGCCGACCACGACGGACAGATGCGCCCCGTGGGAGGCGGCGAGCGAAACGGCATAGTCGATGGCGCCCTGAGGGCGGGCGCCGTCACCGGCAATCAGAGCGAGCAAAACAGACTTGATCGACATGGTGGGGGAGCTCCTTATTCACGAGCGAACACGCCGGGACGGTCGCGCGTTCCAGGTCGTGCGTCCTTGATGGAGATCAGACGCCGCGCCCCCACTCTAGCCGATCAGAGCGGAATGTTGTCGTGCTTCTTCCACGGCGTCTCGGCCGCCTTGTGGCGCAGCAGGGACAGCGCCCGCGCCACCCGGCGACGGGTGGAGTGCGGCATGATGACCTCGTCGATATAGCCGCGCTCGGCCGCCACGAAGGGCGACAGGAAGCGCTCCTCGTACTCCTTCGTGCGCGCCGCGATCTTTTCCGCGTCGTTCATGTCGGCACGGAAGATGATCTCGACGGCTCCCTTGGCGCCCATCACGGCGATCTGCGCCGTCGGCCAGGCATAATTGATGTCGCCGCCGATGTGCTTGGACGCCATGACGTCATAGGCGCCGCCGAAGGCCTTGCGGGTGATGACGGTGACGAGCGGCACCGTGCACTGGGAATAGGCGAAGAGCAGCTTGGCGCCATGCTTGATGAGGCCGCCATATTCCTGGCTCGTGCCGGGCAGGAACCCGGGCACGTCGACGAAGGTGAGGATGGGGATGGAGAAGGCGTCGCAGAAGCGCACGAAGCGGGCCGCCTTGCGGCTGGCGTCGGAATCGAGGACGCCCGCCAGCACCATGGGCTGGTTGGCGACGATGCCGACCGAGCGGCCCTCGAGCCGCGCGAAGCCGGTGATGATGTTGGGCGCGAACTTGCCCTGGATCTCGAAGAAGTCGCCCTCGTCGACCGTCTTCAGGATCAGTTCCTTCATGTCGTAGGGCTTGTTCGGATTGTCCGGCACCAGCGTGTCCAGCGACATGTCGATGCGGTCGGGCTGGTCGAAGGACGGGATTTCCGGCACGCCCTCCGTGTTGTTCGACGGCAGGAAGTCGATCAGGCGGCGCATCTGCAACAGCGCTTCGAGGTCGTTCTCGTAGGCGCCGTCGGCGACCGACGACTTCACCGCATGAACCGAGGCGCCGCCCAGTTCCTCGGCCGTGACGACCTCGTTGGTCACCGTCTTCACCACGTCCGGGCCGGTCACGAACATGTAGCTCGTGTCCTTCACCATGAAGATGAAATCGGTCATGGCGGGCGAATAGACGTCGCCGCCGGCGCAGGGACCCATGATCAGCGAGATCTGCGGAATGACGCCCGAGGCGATGACATTCCGCTTGAAGACTTCGCCATAACCGCCGAGCGCGTCGACACCTTCCTGGATACGGGCCCCGCCCGCATCGAACAGGCCGATGACCGGCGCCCTCGCCTTCAGCGCCATGTCCTGAATCTTGGTGATCTTCGCGGCATGGGCGCCGGACAGCGAGCCGCCGAAGACGGTGAAGTCCTTGGAGAAGATGAAGACGGTGCGCCCGTTCACCGTGCCCCAGCCGGTGACCACCCCGTCGCCGGGGATATGCGACTTCTCCATGCCGAAATCCGCGCAGCGGTGCTGCACGAACATGTCGAACTCCTCGAACGAGCCCTTGTCGACCAGGAGTTCGATACGCTCGCGCGCGGTCAGCTTGCCGCGGGCGTGCTGGGCGTCGATGCGCTTCTGGCCACCGCCGAGGCGGGCCTCGGCACGACGGTCTTCCAGCCTTTCAAGGACGTCCTTCATTGCACGCCGGGGATCGCGCCCCGCCCCTCAGGTATCGAGCCAAGCTGGTCCGATAGCACGCAAGCTCCGCGCCAACCAATGAGACTGAAGGGGGATGCGGCTCAGGCGGCGATCGTCTTGCCCTGGTTGTATTTCCAGATCCCGACCGCCAGGGCGAGCGTGGTGATGCCGGCCACCAGCACCGTGAAGGGCGTGGCGCCGAGCTTCTCGAACCACTGGGTGTAGAAGTGGATGGCGCCGAAGACGGCGGCAAGGTTCAGCACCCACGGCCGGTTGGCCCGCGCCGCCCAGATGCCGGCCCCGACGATGGCGACGAGCCAGGCGACAGAAAAGGCGAAAGCGGGAATGACCGGCGCATAGCGCGAGGTGCTGGCCGGCTCGACGAACCACGTCAGCCTGTCGCCCCAGAGCGAGCCGATCCAGAAGCCGAAATTGACCAGGAGAAGCGCCGTGCGGGCGGCGATGATGGCGAGGCGCGACAGGTCGGCGCGCACCACCTTCGAGGCCTGGTAGGCCGCGATGGCGAGGCCGGAGAACATGAGCACCGTCATCGCCGGCTGGCGGATGGCGAGGAAATAGGTGGCGTGCATGTAGCCGGTTCGCGCGCCGATCGTCGCCGACAGGGCGAGCACGGCGAGCGCGACGAGCAGGCCCGAGCGCGCCGCGATACCGGCGCCAGCGAAAATGGCTGTCACCGCGAGCAGAGCAGGCACAGAGCCCTTGGTCAGGAACATGACGCCGCCGGCGAGCAACAGCGCGCCAGCGAGCACCACGATCTGTGCCAGCACCGACCAGGCCTGTTCGCCCTTGAGCAGAAAGCCGAGGCCGACGCCGCCGAGAATGGCGCCGAGGACCACCGCCACCATGGGCTCCGGCACCAGGCCCATGACGCCGAGCGCCACCGCCACCACGCCGAAACCGATGAGCATGTTCATCGCCAGCGAACCGGTCGTCTCCGCAGCCAGGGTCTGCAGGCGGGCGGCCTCCTCGGGGGTCAGGCGGCCCTGCTCCACCAGCTTGCCGATGTCGAGGGTGATCTTCATGGGCGCGCTCCGGGCGGTCTCTGGGGCATCGTCGGGCCCAGCAATGGCGCCCGCCCCGTTTCACCGTGGTGTCACACGGTGGCGAGCACCGTTGCCGCGGCATCGAACTCGCGGCGCCGGGTCGCGCGCCGCTCGGCGGCTTCGGCATCCTCGCCCCACTGGGAGGCCTGGAAATCCTCGTCCACATGGGCGGCGGCCCAGACGGCGTCGGCGTCGAGCCGGCCGTGCAACAGGGCGAGCGCGAGGAGCGCCGAGCCCGTCAGGGTGGTCACCACCTGGCTCGCCCCGATGCGCCAGCCATCGCCCTGCGGCAGGGCGGCGGCGATCGCCGCGAGCGCGGCGGGGGGCTGGGTCACGAAGACGACGCCCTGCGAGAGGATCAGCCGCGCGCCGATCGCGTCACGCGCCCAGTCGAGCACCGGGTTCCAGGCCGCGTCCTGCCGCGCGACGAGGCTCGCCGGCGAGTCGGCCCGGTAGCAGAGGAGATCGGATCCCGCATAACGGACGATATCGGCGGCGACCGGCGCCGGATCGGGCAGGACGCCGTCGATGATGGAGTTGGCGATGCGCGTCACCGGCATCTTCATCGGATCGATGACCTCGCCGAGTGCGGCCCATTCCGCCGTCACCGCGCCCGCCAGCGCCTCCGATGGAAAGGCCAGCGGATGGCGGCCGGGGGTCTTGGCCGGCCGCCCGTCGAGGAGCAGCCGCCAGCCGTCGTCCGACGGGCCCGCGGACGCCTCCGTGTAGAAGCGTTTGGGATAGGTCGGCTTCATCGCGAGCCGGGCGGCGGCAACGGGGTCGTAGGCGGCGGGATCGAGGTCCTTGGCGAACCAGTCTTCGAAGACGCTCTTGCTCATCAGCGCCATGTAGAGGCTCCGCAGCCCGATTTCAAACCGGCTCAGGCGACGAAGCGCAGGAAGACCTCGCGGGCGTCGGGCATGGGCAGGCCGCGCGGCTCGAAGACGTGGCGGGCGAGGAAATGGCCGGTCAGCCGGAAGCCGGCGCGCACGTCTTCCGGCGCGATGGCGGCGGCCCCGCGCAGGAACGGCGGCAGGGCGAGCAACCGGTCGCGCCAGGGCTCGCCGGCGGCGCGGGACACCGCCCTGCCCGTCTTCGGCGAGACATAGACGAGGTCCTCCGTCGTCCCGGTGGCGGCGCATTCCGACAGGTCGACGCCGAAGCCAAGGAGCCGCAGCACCTCCAGTTCGAAGCGCACCATCAGCGGCGCCGCGATGGCGACGTCGGGCAGCGTGTCGGCGATGAGCGCCACCGCCTCGTAGAGGCCCTCATGGGCCTCGCGCTCCGGCATGAGCCGGGCGGTGGCGGCGAGGAGCGTGATTCCGGCAACGCCCTCCCGCGCCTCCATGAGCCGGGCGGCGCGCGAGACCGAGACCTCGATGGCATAGGTGCCGAGATGCTCGTCCAGCCGCGCCGACCAGTTCGCATGCACGGTGTTGCCGGGCTGGATGACCGGCTGCTGGCGCCGCGACCGCCCTCCCCGCACCAGGCCGAGATGGCGGCCGTGGGCGCGGGTGAACAGTTCGAGGATCACACTCGATTCCCCGTAGGACCGGGCGCCGAGAACGATTCCCTCGTCGACCCAGTGCATCGGGTCAGAAGTCGGAGAGCTTCAGGTCCGGCGAATAGGCCACGTCCTCCACTTCCTTGACGATGGCCTGGCCGCAGATCACCCGGCCCTTGGCGGCGTCGAAGGTCAGTGTCGGCTGGCCGTAGAGCTGCCAGCCCTTGTTGATGGCCTCGCTGACGCGGTGGCAGAAGGCCGAATCGTCGGGCCCGGTCAGGTAGCGGTAGAGCGTGGTGGTGCTTTTCGGTCGGACGGACAGCATGGCTCACCTGCCTTTCGGATATTCGAGCCCCATGCGCTCGTAGCGCTCGGGATCGTCGCCCCAGTTCTCGCGCACCTTCACGAAGAGGAATAGGTGCACCTTGGTCTCGAACAGTTTCGAGAGCTCCTCGCGGGCGGAGGTAGAAATCAGCTTGATGGTCTCGCCCCGCTTGCCCAGCATGATCTTCCGCTGGCCCTCGCGCACCACGTAAATGGTCTGCTCGATGCGGATGGAGCCGTCCTTGCGCTCCTCGTAGCTCTCCGTCTCGACCGTCGCGTCGTAGGGCAGCTCGTCATGGAGGCGGTGGTAGAGCTTCTCGCGGGTGATCTCGGCGGCGAGCATGCGCGCCGGCACGTCCGAAATCTCGTCCTCGGGATAGTGCCAGGGTCCGGCGGGAACGACCGCCGCGAGATGGCGCTTCAGGTCCATCACGCCGGAGCCCGTGGTCGAGGAGATCATGAAGGTCTGGTCGAATCGGGCGCGGGCGTTGACCGCGGTGGCGAGGTCGAGCAGCTTCGGCCGCTCCACGAGATCGACCTTGTTCAGGACGAGGTCCATCGGCTGGCGGATGTCGCCGAGCTTGTCGAGGATGGCGTCCACCGGCTCGTCGATCCCCTTCTTGGCATCGACCAGCACGAGCACGCGGTCGGCGTCCGCCGCCCCGCCCCAGGCCGCCGAGACCATGGCCCTGTCGAGCCGCCGCTTCGGCGAGAACAGGCCGGGGGTGTCGACGAGGATGATCTGCGAGGCGCCCTCCATGGCGATGCCGCGCACCAGCGCCCGCGTCGTCTGCACCTTGTGCGAGACGATGGTCACCTTGGCGCCGACCAGCGCGTTGACCAGCGTCGACTTGCCGGCATTCGGCGCGCCGATGATGGCGACGAAGCCGCAGCGTGTGGTGGTCTCGGTCATGGCCCGGCCTCTGCCTGGGGGAGCGCCGGCCAGACCCCCTCGCGAACGAGCACGGCGGTGGCCGCGGCGATCTCGGCCTGGCGCTTGGCGGCGCCCTCGCCGGTTCCGTCGGCGAGGCCCGGAATGATCACCGCCATGGTGAAGATGGGGGCGTGGTCGGGGCCGGTGCGGGAGACGACCCGGTAGACGGGCGTGGCATAGCCCCGGCCCTGCGCCCATTCCTGCAGGGCGCTCTTGGCATCGCGCAGCGGCGAGGCGTTGGCCGAGAGCCGGTCGCGCCAGTTGCGGACGACGAAAGCCTCCGCCGCCGGCCAGCCGGCATCGAGATGGATGGCGCCGATCACCGCCTCGCAGAGGTCCGCGAGAACGCCGGGCCGGCGACCGACGGCGGTCTGGCTTTCGGTGGGGCCTACATGGACGCCGTCCCCGAGCCCCAACGCCGCGGCGACCTCGGCGCAGGTCTCCGCCCTGACCAGGTCCGACAGGCGCTTCGACAGGGTGCCCTCGTCGTCCTCGGGCAGCGCCTCGAACAGCATGGCCGCCACGGCGAGGCCGAGCACCCGGTCGCCGAGAAATTCCAGCCGCTGATAGGACCCGGACCGCTTCTCGATGCCCGAGACGGCGCTCGGATGGGTGAGTGCGCGGGCAAGCAGCCCCTTGTCGGAGAAGACGTGGCCGATTCGGGCCTCGATCTCCTCGAGGCTCGCCCGCTGGGCCTTGGCTTTGCGACCCGGCGCCACGGCAGCCGTCACCTCACGAGGGTTCCGAACCGCGTCCACCGGATCGACCAGGGCCAGCGCCAGAAGGCCCAGGCGCGCTCGCCCTCCTCGATGGAGAAGAACAGGACCTGGGCGCGGCCGATCAGATGGTCGAGCGGGATCGGACCGACCTGGCTCAGCACGCGGCTGTCGGTGGAATTGTCGCGGTTGTCGCCCATGACGAAGACGTGGCCCTGCGGCACCTCATAAACCGGCGTGTTGTCGTAGAAGCCGTTCTCGTAGAGGTCGAGGGTCGTGTAGGAGACGCCGTTCGGCAGGGTCTCGCGGTAGCGCCGGGTCCGCACCTGACGGCCGTCCTCGTTGTCCATGAAGTCGTCGATGCGCTCGCGCGGCACGGCCGTGCCGTTGATGTGCACCTGGCCGCCGATCATCTGGATCCGGTCGCCCGGCAGGCCGATGACGCGCTTGATGTAGTCGACGTCGGGCTCGCGCGGCAGGCGGAAGACCACCACGTCGCCGCGGTTCGGCACCGACCCCATGATCCGCCCCTCGAACAGATTGGGCGAGAAGGGGAAGGAATATTTCGAATAGCCGTAGGAGAATTTCGAGACGAAGAGATAATCGCCGACCAGCAGCGTCTCCTTCATCGAACCCGAGGGGATGTTGAAGGGCTGGAACAGGAATGTGCGGATCACGAAGGCGATCAGCAGCGCGTGGATCACCACGCGGACCGTCTCGCCCAGTCCGCCCTTGTTGTCTTCGGCCACGCGCTCGAACCTCATGTCGAATGAGCCCGCCCTATAGCCCGCCGCGGCGAGGTCATGCAACGACAACGGCGTTCAGCTGCAATTCGTGACCTGATTGGCGCAAAGGCTCCGCCACCAGCCGCGATGGCCGCCGATCTCCACGAGGCCCCAGACGCCGGAGCAGGCGTGGAGCCGCTGGACCGGATCGCCGGTGCCGATGGGGCTGTCCCGACGGGTCACGTTCGCATGGGCGGAATGCTCATTGGGTGCCTGATACAGGCGACCCGCCGGCAAGCTGCCAAAGGCCAGGGCAGCGCCGACCAAGCGGGCGGAAACCCAGCCTTGCCCGCGCGGTGCCTGGGGCAGATGTCGTGGATAGCGCTCGCCGTAGGCCACCCCCGGCGCGCTGATGTCGCGGACGAGAAACCAGCCATTCCGGTATCCAATGATCTTGAACTCAGACCGGTAGGTCTCGCCCGTGTCGCCCTCCCGGTCCGGCGCCTTCCATGGCGCAGGGATACGGCCGATTACGCGGGCCCGGGCGCTGGGCCCGGCCCGAAGGTTCATGCCGGCCGGGTCGGTGTCGGCTGACCACCCGCCGATGTCGCAAGCCTCGGTGCCGGCAGGCAGTCGTTGCCGCGCTATGAGCAACTCCTCGACGTCCGAGACGAAGCCGGTCCATTCCTCGGTGTCCTGTGCGAAATGGGCGTCGACCACGCGCGAGCCGGTCGTCACGAACCGGTCGCCGGCCAAGGCGAGATCGAATTCGATGGCCTGCCCGGCATCGGCGGCGCTGCCCGGGCGGGCCGGATCGTCGGCCCCGTCCCGGAACAGCGACACGTAGCCCTTCATCCGCCGCAGATCGACGTTGCGGACCGGGCCGGGAACCCATCCCGCCGGCGGGCTGGTTCCCGGCGCATTGATCCAGCCATGGGTGTCGATCCGCCGCATCGTATCGCCGGAAACGAGATAGGCGGCACCAACCCGACGGTCGAGCTGAACGATGACGCCCTCAGGCCTACCCTCGGCCTGGCTGAAGAATTTCGGCTCATCCCGCGACACGTCGTAAGGCTCGAGCGCCCGGCCGATGACCGTGGCCGCATCATTGAGGCCTCGTGACAGGATGAACAGGTTCACGCCCTGTTCAATGCCGTCGCCATCGCTTCCGGTGGCCTCGAACACCTTGGCACGGACGAGCTGAAGATGCTGCCCGCCGATCGTCCAGCTCGATACATCGACCGTTTTGCAGCGTAGCTCGCCGACCCGGCGTCCCCGCTGCGAGGAATCCCGGCTGGCCTGGAGCACGGGATCGAGCCGCCAGTCCGTATCACCCAGGCTGCATGGCGGCAGGACCAACGATCCCTGACCGAGGGATGGTGACGCGAAGCCGACCGAAGCAGCGAGAGCCAAGGCGATGCGGATGCTGCGAACAGAGCTGGACACGGCGGCTTCCTCCCGCGTCCTCCTATCCATCCGGCGTGCTGCCAGCCGATCCCGCCGGGCGACCGCTGCCGTTTCCAGCGTTTCGCTAGAACTGCACTTCCTGCCGGTTGCGGATGGATCGGCCGGTCGTATCGCGCAGCTCGGGCGCGATCACCGGCGGCGGCGTGCCGGGCCCGAGCGGATCGCGCGGCGCGGTGATCCGCCGCGGCGGCTCGCGGTTGCGGTCGACCGTGGTGGGGATGGCGCCGGCCGACTGACCGCTGACGATGGTGCCGCCGAGAGCATTGCCGCCGGTCGGCGCACCGGTGGAGACGCGGGAGACGTTGGTGAGGCTGGTGCTCTCCCGCGCGCCGGGCGCGGTGCGCATGCCGTCGACCTCGATGCGCGAGGGCGCCGTGGCGACGGTGCGGCCCGAGGGCGCGGCGGCCTGCCCCACGGTCGCGGGCGCCGGCAGGGCGGCGGTCTCCACCCGCTGCACGGGTGCGGCCGGGACCGGGGCGGGAGCGGCGACGGGCGCTTCCCGGCCCATGCAGCCGGCCAGGAGCAGGACCGGGAGGATAATGGTGGCGGCGCGCATGGTCATGGGGTCGGTCCGTTCAGGCCGCAGGCAGGGCATCGGGCATCATGTCGTAGGGCGCTTTCCATCCGGGCAGCGCCGCCATCCGCTCCCGCCAGGCATGGAGGTGGGGGTAGCCGGCCTCGATGTCGTAGCCGGTCTCGGTCTGCGGATAGAACATGTAGCCCGCGATCGACATGTCCGCGATGGTCGGGCGGCCGGCGACCAGGAAAGGCGTCTGCGAAAGGTGCTTGTCCACCAGCGACAGCGCGCCGTCGACCCGCCCGCGCAGGAAGGACAGCACGGCGGGGTCGGCCGGCTTGCCGGCGAGCGACAGCATGAAGCGGTGGGTGGCGAAATAGCTGGTGAACTTGTGGTTGTCGAAGAGGATCCAGCGGAGGATGTCGAGCTCCTCGTCCTCGTTGGTGGCGGCGAACTGGCCCGTCCGCCGCGCCAGATAGGTCAGGATGGCACCCGATTGCGACAGCCGCCGGCCCTCGTGCTCCAGAACCGGCACCTCGCCCATGGCGTTGACGTCCTGGCGCCAGACGGCATCGCGCGTCGCCCCGTCGAAGAAGCGAACGAGGACCGGCTCCCAGTCGAGCCCGCAGGCCGACAGCATGAGCGCGACCTTGTAGGCGTTGCCCGACTGGGCGAAACAGTGAAGGCGATAGGCGGCCACGATGACCCCGCGACTGGCGAGACGGAATGACGCAGGGAAGCGGCGCGCCATGGCGAAATGGTGGCGGAGCCTCAGCGCCGGCGGCGATTGCCCTGCGGCTGGCCCTCACCCTGGTTCGCATGGGGTCCGAGGGCCGGATCCGGCGGCAGCGGCGGCGGCGTCGCATTGACCACCGGCGGCCCGGGAGGCGCCGCGGGCTGGGTCTGGGCGCAGCCGGCGAGCCCGGCCATGGCGACGACGGTCAGGCCCGCGAGGATCTGTCTCTTCATGGCTCAACGTCTCCCTGGATGACAGATGCCCTTTACCGCCCGCATGGCGGCCTCCGCAAGTCGCCCGAAAACGGCAAGCCCCTGGCAACCTTAAACAAGTCTTAGGTGCCGCCTTCTACAGTCCGTTACCAGCAAGGTTGCGCGTTCGGAGACCACGATGGATATCGCCACAATCCTCGGGCTTGTTGGGGCCATCGGCGTCATCGTCACCCTCATCATGATCGACGGCGGCAATTTCGCCCAGTATTTCGACAAGCACGCGGTCATCATCATTTTCGGCGGCTCGGCCGTGGCGACCATGGCGCGGTTCCCGCTCGGCGTCATCGCCCACAGCCTGCCGATGGGGTTCAAGGCGGTCCTCGCCATGCCGCAGTCGAGCCCGCGCGAACTGGTCGAGGAGCTCGCCCGCATCGCCGACGTCGCCCGCAAGCAGGGTCCGAACGCGCTGGAGAAGCTGGACGTGTCGGACGCTACCCTCGCCCAGGGCATCCGCTACATCGCCGACGGCTACGACGCCGACTTCATCCGCCAGACGATGGAGACGGACAAGGACAACGTCTACGCGCAGCTCGACGAAGCCCAGAAGGTCTATCGCTCCATCGGCGACTGCGCCCCCGCCTTCGGCATGGTCGGCACCATCCTCGGCATGGTCAACATGTTCGCCAACATGACCGACCCCTCCAAGCTCGGCCCGATCATGGCCATGGCGCTGCTCGCCACGCTCTACGGCGCCGTCGTGTCCAACTTCGTCTGTCTGCCGATCGCCGACAAATGCCACTTGAAGATGGCCGAGGAGGATCTCAACCGCTCGATCATCATCGACGGGGTCATCCAGATCCGCAATCAGAAGAGCCCGCAGGTCGTCAAGGAGATGCTGCTGGCTTATCTGACGCCGCACGATCGCCACGCACTGGCCGAAGCCGCCTGAGGTCACCATGGCAAAGCGCAAGGGTGGAGGTCATGCCGGCGGCCACGGCTGGTATGTCACGTTCGCCGATCTCATGGCCCTGCTCATGTCCTTCTTCGTCGTGCTCGTCGCGACCTCGAATCAGGACGAGCGCAAGAAGCACATGATGACGGGCTCGTTCCGCGAGGCCTTCGGCACGACCAGCAACACCAGCCTCACGGGCATGATCGAGCTGCACGGCATCCCGACCCGGCCCTTCATCCAGAACCTTTCCTCCACCCCCGAATCACCGACCGACCGGCCGGCGCCGCGAACCGACGAGCGCAACCCGGACGCCATCAACGCCATGGCCGACCGCCGCATGGCGCTCGCCGCCGCCAGCCTGCGCCAGGCGCTGCAGGCTTTCCCGGAGATCGCCGAACTCTCCAAGAACGTCATCATGGAGGAGCGCCCGGACGGGCTCGACATCCAGATCGTCGACCAGGACGGCCGCGCCATGTTCCCGCCGGACGGCCGCGAGCCCTACGAGCGCACGCGCCGCCTCATCGCGGCGCTGACCCCGGCCCTGCGGCAATTGTCCAACCGCGTCACCATTACCGGCCACACTTCCGGCTCGCGCGTCCTCGGGCGGCCCGGCTACGGGCCCTGGGACCTGACCGCCGACAGGGCCAACGCCGTCCGCATGATCATGGAGGAGCACGGCCTGCCGCCGGACCGCATCTTCGCGGTCATCGGCAAGGGCGACAGCGAGCCGATGTTTCCCGACGATCCCTATCTCGCCGCCAACCGGCGGGTGTCCATCCTGCTCATGAAGGAAGCGCCGGTCGCGCCGCGCGCCTTCCTCGGCAACTGATCAGGTCCAGCCGATCATGCCGAGGAACTCGTTGACGACCTTGTTGAACCGGATCGCGTGCTCGAAATAGACGGAATGCCCGGCGCCCTCGACCCTGTGGGTCGAAGCGCTCGGCCAGCTGTCGGCGACGAGTTCGATCCCCCGCGGGCAGATCAGCGGATCCTCCGAGCCGATCACGAACAGCGCCGGGCAGGTCATGCGGGCGGCATCGGCCGCGCCGCGCGTGCGCATGGCGCGGATTCGCTTGCCCACATCGTCCTTGTCGAGGCCATAGGTCAGCCGGTCGATGCCCTGGTAGAGGGCGTGCAGTGAGGGATTGTCCTCTGCCATGCGCTCGCCGGCCGCCCGGTGAATGCCGCGGGCGGTGAAGTCCGCGAGCCGCGCGGGCATGGCCTGGCGCCAGGCCTGCACCTGCGGATCGCCGAAACCGTCATAATCGAAGGAGCCGGTCGTGCAGGCCATGACCAGCCCGGCGACGCGCTCGGGGGCGGCCAGCGCCGTCTCAACGCAGGTCCAACCGCCCATCGACTGGCCGATGATCACCGCCTTGGCGATGCCGAGATGGTCGAGCAGGGCGAGAAGATCGCCGGCATAGAGCGTCGGATCGGCGACGCCACCGGGCGCGGTGGAGGGCGCAAAGCCGCGGTGAGAGAAGGTCACCACCCTGTGCCACTGGGCGAAGACCGGCGCCGATTGCCACCAGCTCAGGTGATTGCCGCCGAGACCGTGGGCAAAGACCATGGCCGGCCCCTCGCCACCCGTCTCGTAGTGGATCACCGCCCCGTCGGGGCGCTCCAGGCGGCCGGCGGTCAGCATGGGATAGGGTTTGGACATGGAAAGCGCTCCTCGGACCCCGCCAGCCTAGACCGCCGGTGGCCACGCCGGAAGCGTGTGCCATGCAGGCCGACCGTGCCGGCGCGCCCCTTTCCGCCGGCCTCCCGCCCGTTCATGATCGCCGAAACATCGGGAGGAAATAACATGGCCATAGTCGATGCGGAGCGCCTCGCAGCGCTCGTCGCGACGGTATTCGAACGGGCGGGCTGCGACGCCGAGGAGGCCCGGCGCATCGGGCACTACCTGACGGAGGCCAACCTCACCGGTCACGACAGCCACGGCGTCGCCCGCGTGCCGCGCTATGTCGACTGGCTGAAGGAAGGCCGCGTCGAGGCCGGCAAGTCGGTCACGGCAATCGTCGACACGCCTGCCATCACCGTGCTCGACGGCCACTACGGCTTCGGCCAGACCGTCGGCCCGCAGGCCGTGCGCATCGGCATCGCCAAGGCGAAGCAGAACGGACTCGCGGCGGTGGCCCTGCGCAAGGCCGGCCATCTCGGCCGCATCGGCGATTTCGCCGAGATGGCCGCCGCCGAAGGCCTGGTCTCCATCCATTTCGTCAACGTGGTGGGCTCGATCCTCGTCGCCCCCCACGGCGGCGTCGACCGGCGGCTCTCCACCGCCCCCTATTGCATCGGCGTGCCGCGGCCGGGCGAGCCCCCGCTGCTACTCGACTTCGCCACCTCGCTGGTCGCCGAGGGCAAGGTCCTCGTCGCCTCCATGGGCGGCAAGCCCATCCCGCCGGACGCTTTGATCTCCCCCGACGGCACCAGGAGCGGCGACCCCGCCGTCCTCTACGGCCCCTATCCCGCCGGTCCCGGCACCCGCGACCCGATGAACGGCCCCGGCGCCATCCGCGCCTTCGGCGAGCACAAGGGCTCGGGCCTCGCCTTCATGTGCGAGATCCTCGGCGGCGCATTGACCGGCGCCGGCGCCACCGGGCCGGACAAGCGGTTCTGCAACGGCATGATGTCCATCTATATCGACCCCAAGGTGGTCGATCCCGACGGCTTCTTCCCGGCCGAATGCGCCGACTACGTCGCCTACTACAAGAGCGCGCGCCCGGTAGAGCCCGGCGGCGAGGTGCTGGTGCCGGGCGAGGCCGAGTTGCGCTCCCGGTCGAAGAAGCTGAAGGACGGCGTGCCCCTCTCGGACGGCACCTGGGACGCCATCGCCGCCACGGCGGCCGCCCTCGGCATCGGCGACAACGTCATCAAGGCGGCGCTGCGCTGATCAGATCGAGCCGAAATCGCCGCCGCGCCCCTTGCCGGCGGCGAAGCGCCCTGCCCCCGCGATCCCCTCGCTGACGGCCATGGCCGAGGAGGTGCGCCATTCGTTGCGCAGCGCCTCGGGCAGGCTCAGGTCCCACTGCGACAGGGCCGAGGCGCGGTCGGCGCGCAGGCACCCTTGCGGGAAGCGGGCGATCTCGTGCGCCAGGGCCTCCGCCGCCTCGCGCGAGGTGCCCTTCGGCACCACCCGGTCGGCGAGGCCGATGCGCAGGGCCTCCTCCGCGTCCACCTTGCGGCCGGTCAGGATCAGGTCGAGCGCCCGCCCCTGCCCCACGAGGCGCGGCAGCCGCACCGTGCCGCCGTCGATCAGCGGCACGCCCCAGCGCCGGCAGTAGACGCCCATATAGGCGTCCTCCTCCATCACCCTGAGGTCGCACCACAGCGCGATCTCCATGCCGCCGGCGACCGCCGGGCCGGCGATGGCGGCGATGACGGGTTTCGACAGCATCAGCCGTGTCGGCCCCATCGGTCCGCGCGGCCACCCGGTGTCCCCGTCTGGAATGTCGAGGTCGCCGCCGAAGGGCGTGCCGCCCGGTGCCGCCGCCGCATGCTTCAGGTCGAAGCCGGCGCAGAAGGCCCCTCCCGCGCCCCAGAGAACGCCGACGCTCGCGGTCTCGTCCGCCTCGAAGGCGAGCAGGGCCGCCTCCAGGGTCTCGGCGCCGGCCGGGTTCATCGCATTGCGTGCGGCCGAGCGGGTGCGGATGAAGGTGGTCACGGGCCCCGAGGTCTCGACGGCGAGATCGGTCATGACGCTCTCCTCAATCGACGATGCCAGGTGTCTGCACCACCATCATGGTGGCCGTCATCATGGCGATGAGCTTGCGCTCCCCGCCCGTCTCGGCGAAGCACTCGCCGAGCGTCACCATGACCGTCTTGCCCGGCCGCACGACGCGTCCGATCCCGATGAAGCGATCGCCCTTGCCGGGCGACATCATGTTGACCTTGAACTCCACCGTCAGCACGCCGGTGCCGCGGGGCATCAGCGTCATCGCCGCGAAGCCGCAGGCATTGTCGACGAGCGCGGAAATGGCGCCGGCATGGACGAAGCCGTGCTGCTGCAGGATGTGCGGCGCATAGGGCATGGTCATCTCGACGAGGCCCGGCGCGACCGGCCCGAGGCTCATGCCGAGGGTGGTCATCATGGTCTGGCGGGCGAAACTGGCGCGGGCGCGGGCTTCAAAATCCGCATCCTTCGGGGAAAACTCCTGCTGCGCGGCAGCCATGCGCGGTCACCTTCGTTCAAATCCGGGCAGAGCGTCGCAAACTCGCCTATCTTACTGCAAGCCGGCTGGTCGGTTGAGGGATCGCATTGCTCTTCTGGTACATGCCACGTTTCACCGAGGCCGCGATGAGCGCCGTCACCCTGTCGGCTGCGACGGCTGTCGCGTCGGCCGTCACCATCACCCATCGCATGATGCTGATGAGCGACCCCGCCACGATCTGGGACCTGTCGACGCGCAGCGAGGCGGTGCAGATGATCGCGGAGAAGGTCGACGCGGCGACGCAGGGGTCCTTCGACGCGGCCATGGAGGCCAGCCGCCTCGCCCTGCGCAGCGCCACGGGCCGGCTGTCGCATGACGACGTCGCCCACGGCCTGCTGGCCATCGGCGTCGCGGCGGCGCGTCCCGCCGCGCGACGGGCGAGGGCCAACGCCAAGCGGCTCGGCCGCCCTTGACGCGGTGCGGAGGAGCCCCATGTCGGGAACGGGGGCTTCACCGACGCGCCTGAAGGCGCCGCCAAGGAGGCCGACATGCGGCACCCGTTCCTCTCCCTCGCCATGGCCGGCGCGGCCCTCGCCGCCGCGACGAGTTCGGCATCCGCCCTCTGCAACATCTCCGCTCGGCCCTTCGTCATGGGACAGCCCGGTCGCGTCGCCATGATGGTGGCTGGCGAGCCCTGCCGCATCAGCCTGCAGGCGGGTGAACGCAGCCACTTCGAGGCGCTCCAGGTGGTCGAAAGGCCGCGCGGCGGCCGGGTTGTCCCCGACGGGCGCACCGGGGTCGTCTATACGCCCCGCCCCGGTTTCGCCGGCCGGGACCGCTTCGTCATCGCCGTGACGGGGACCAGCAGCATCGGCAGCGGCACGTCCGAACTCCACGTCGACGTGGACGTGCCGCAGGCCCGCTAGCTCAACAGATTGACGAGCCAGAGCGCCAGCGCCGGGAACGCCACGACGAGGCCGAGCCGCACCACGTCCGCCACCACGAAGGGAATGACGCCGCGATAGGTGGCGAGGATCGGTACGTCCTTCGCGATGGCGGAGACGACGAAGACGTTGAGCCCGATGGGCGGCGCCGTCAGGCCGATACCGACCACCATCAGCACCAGGATGCCGAACCAGATGGCGATGTCGTCCGGCATCATGCCGAGGTCGAGGGCCGTGACGATGGGAAAGAAGATCGGCAGGGTCAGGAGGATCATGGCCAGCTCGTCCATGACGCCGCCGAGGATGATGTAGAAGACCAGCAGGCCGACGATGACGCCGTAGGGCGGCAGGCCCGACTGGGTCACCAGTTCGGCGGCGGTCGCCGGCAGTTGCGACAGGGCGAGGAAGCCGTTGAACACCTCGGCGCCGAGCAGGATGATGAAGATCATCGCCGAGGTCTCGGCGGTCTGGATCAGCGAGGCCTTGATCTCGCTCCAGCCGAGCCCGCCCTGCACCACCCCAACCACCAGCATGGCGATGCAGCCGATGGAAGCGCCCTCGGTGGGCGTGAACACCCCGCCGTAGATGCCGCCGACCACCGTCGTGGCGATCAGCATCACCGGCCAGACGCCGACGAGGGCGCGCCAGCGCTCCGCCCAGCCGACCCGGTGGACGGCGGGGCCCGCCTCGGGTCTCAGCCGCACCATGACGGCGATGACGATCCAGTAGAAGACGGCCGCCAGCAGGCCGGGGATCAGCGCCGCCATGAACAGCTTGGCGATGTTCTGTTCGGTGGTGATGGCATAGACGACGAGGATCACCGAGGGCGGGATGAGGATGCCGAGGGTGCCGCCCACCGCGATCATGCCGGTGGCGAAGCCCTGGTCGTAGCCGTAGCGCTTGAATTCCGGCAGCGTCGCCCGCCCGAAGGTGGCGGTGGTCGCGACCGAGGAGCCGCAGATGGCGCCGAAGCCGGCACAGGCGCCGATCAGCGCCATGCCGAGCCCGCCGCGGCGGTGGCCCAGGAAGCTCGCCGCCGCCCGGAACAGCGCCGTCGAGAGGCCCGACTTCTCCGCCAGGGCCCCCATCAGGATGAAGAGCGGGATCACCGACAGCGTGTAGTTCGCGAACAGGTGATAGGGCGTCGTCTTCATGTAGTTGAGGAAGATCGGCAAGCTAGTGAACCAGGCATAGCCGATGGACCCCGCCGTCAGCATGGCGAGCCCGATGGGCATCCTGAGAACGAGCAGGACCAGCATGCCGGCGAAGCCGACAGCCGCGACGGCGGCGCCGCTCATCGGTCGGCCCGCCCGAGGCGCAGGGCCGTGGTCAGCGTCACCAAGGCGAGGAACAGCGCCATCAGCGCGGTGGCCAGGATCGCCCAGCCGATGGGGATGGCGAGCACCATGGAACTGGTGCGCGAGGAGATGGCGTCGAGGCCGCCGGCCATCAGGCGCCAGCCGATGAGCACGGCGAAGCCGGCATAGACGAGGTCCCAGAGGCGGTCGAGATTGCGGTTGAGCCAGTCGGGCGTGCGCAGCGTGAAGGTGTCGACGAAGACGTTGCCGCAGCGGATCTGACAATAGGGCAGGAAGGCGAAGACCGCCACGGCGGTGGCGATCTGCACCATCTCGAAGTCGCCCTGCACGCCGGAACGGAACAGCCAGCGCAGCAGAACGGACACGGTCACCATCACCGCGGCAGCGAGCATCAGGAGCCCGCCGAGGATGGCGAGCGCCCGCGTCACGGCGTCGATGATCCCGGGAGCCGGAACGCCCCGCTGCTCGGCCCCCTCCTGCGTCATGCGGTCAGGCCGCCATGTGCTTGGCGACGGCAGCCCTGACGTCGTCGACGATCTTCTGCCCGTCGAGGCCGCGATCCTTGACCGACTTGATCCAGGCCTCCTCGACCGGCCGGGTGGCGGCGCGCCACTTCGCCGCCTCGTCCTCGGCGAGGACGGTGATCGTGTTGCGCGAACGGCCCTTGACCATCTCGGCGACGGTACGGCCGCGCTCGTCCCACATCTCGCCCGCCATCACGGCGGCCATCATGCCGGAATGGTCGTCCATGACCTTCTTCAGGTCCGCCGGCAGACCCTCGTACTTCGCCTTGTTCATGGCGAGGATGAAGGTGGCCGTATAGAGCGTCGGCGAACCCGGAATCTCCGTGTGGTGGTTGACCAGCTCGTGCAGGCGCAGCGCCGGCACGACCTCCCAGGGCACGACGGCACCGTTGATGACGCCCTGGGCCAGCGCCTCCGGCACCTGCGGGATCGGCATGCCGATGGCCGTGGCGCCGAGCGCCCTGAGCGCCTCGCCCGCCTGGCGGGTGGGGAAGCGCAGCTTCAGGCCCTGCAGGTCGGCCTGGGTCTTCACCTGCTTGTTGGAATGGATCAGACCGTGATCGTGCGCCCAGAGGCAGAGCGGCTGGACCTCGGAATATTCCTTGTAGAAATGCGTCGGGCCCAGCTCGGCCATCACCTTGGAATTGGTGACGCCGCGTTTGCCGGCGATGAACGGCAGTTCCATCGCCTCGGTGGCAGGGAAGCGGCCGGGCGTGTTGCCGGGAAGCGTCCAGACGATGTCGGCGACGCCGTCGCGCGCCTGATCGAAGAGCTGCGGCGGGGCCCCGCCGAGCTGCATCGAGGGGAAGATGTCGATCTTGATCCGGTTGCCGGAGGCCTCCTGAACCTTGCGCGACCAGGGCAGCAGGAACCGCTGATGAGCGTTCGACACGGGCGGCAGGAAGTGGTGCAGGCGCAGCGTCACCTGCGGGGACTGGCCCCAGGCCGTGCGCATCACGGCGGGGGTTGCGACGGCAGCGCCGGCCAGAGCCAGCGCATGGCGACGGGTGAGCGTCATGGCGAAATCCTCGTCAACGTTCCTCGGGAGGCCCTGGGGCCGGCGCCGTTGATGGCGTCTTGATGCTTTGCGCGCGACGATAGCGGCGGGCGGGTGCCCGTCGCAAGGCATTTGGTTGGATATCCGACTAAATCGGCCTGCGCAGGACTACGGACGCCGGCGGCCGGATCACATGGTCGCGCCGATCTGCCAGGGCACGAACTCGTTGTCTCCGTAGCCGAGCAGCTCCGACTTGGTCTTCTCGCCCGAGGCGGTCCTGAGGATCAGGTCGAAGATCTCTTTGCCCTTGTCCTCCAGCGACACCCCGTCCAGCACGTCGCCGCAGTTGATGTCCATGTCGTCGATCATCCGGGCGTAGATGTCGGAATTGGTCGCGAGCTTGATCGAGGGCGTCGGCTTGCAGCCATAGGCCGAGCCGCGGCCAGTGGTGAAGCACAGGAGGTTCGAGCCGCCGGCCACCTGCCCCGTCGCCGCCACGGGATCGTAGCCCGGCGTGTCCATGTAGACGAAGCCGGCGCGGTCGATCTTTTCCGCGTAGTGGTAGACACCGCGCAGCGTCGTGGAGCCGCCCTTGGCGGCGGCGCCGAGCGACTTCTCCAGGATGGTGGTCAGGCCGCCCGCCTTGTTTCCGGGCGAGGGATTGTTGTCCATCGAGCCCTCGTGCTTGGCCGTATAGCCCTCCCACCAGCGGATGATGTCGACCAACTTCTCGCCGACCTCGCGGCTCTCGGCGCGGCGTGTCAGGAGATGCTCGGCGCCGTAGATTTCCGGCGTTTCCGACAGGCAGGCGGTGCCGCCGTGGCGGACGAGGAGATCGACCGCCTTGCCGAGGGCGGGATTGGCGGTGATTCCGGAATAGCCGTCGGAACCGCCGCACTGGAGCGCGAGGCAGAGTTCGGAAGCCGGCAGCGTCTCGCGCTGCGCCTGGTTGACGATCGGCAGCATCTCCCGGATGCGCGCCATGCCCGCCTCGATCGACTTCTTCGTCCCGCCCGTCTCCTGGATGGTCATGGACTGGAAGCGGTCGCCGGGCTCGATGCCGTAATCCTTCATCAGCCGGGGGATCTGGAACACCTCGCAGCCGAGCCCGACGATCAGTACGGCGGAGACGTTGGGATTGGTCGCGTAGCCCCAGATCGTGCGCTCGAGGATGTCGAAGCCGAGGCCTTCGCTCGCCAGGCCGCAGCCCGTGCCGTGCACGAGCGGAATGACGCCGTCGACGTTGGGGAATTCCGCGAGCATGCCCGACCGGTTGACCGCCTCTGCCATGAACCGCGCAACCGAGGCCGAGCAGTTCACCGAGGTGAGGATGGCGATGTAGTTGCGCGTGCCGGCCCGCCCGTTCGTCCGGCGGAACCCCTGGAAGGTGGCGCGCTGCTCCAGCGGCAGGACGTCCACCGGTTTCGCGTCCCGCGCGAAGGCATAGTCGCGCTCGAAGGCGGCGAAGGCGCAGTTGTGGGTATGCACCCAGTCTCCGGGCGTGATCGGCTGCGAGGCGAAGCCGATGATCTGCCCGTATTTGACGATGGGCGCGCCCTGCGCGAGCGGCTTCGTCGCCATCTTGTGGCCCTTCATCACCCGGGCCGTGGCGGTCACCCCGTCCACCCTCTTGCCGGCGTCGATGATGTCGACGGCGACGACGACATTGTCCTCCGCGGCGAGGCGTATGAAGCGGGGCTGGGTGGTCATGGGGCTCTCCCGGCACAGCGGCCACTCGGCCGTCATTGCCGGGGATCATGGCCTTTCAACCGGTTTAAGGGAAGAGGTCCGACGCGAGAGCCGGCCCCGCCTCAGCCGGCCGCGAGCCCGCCCTTCTCGCGCACGAAGCGGGCGACTTCGGCGACCCCGTCTCCCGTCTTGATGTTGGTGAAGACGAAAGGCCGCTGCCCCCGCATGCGCTTCGAATCGCGGTCCATATTGCCGAGATCGGCGCCCACCAGCGGCGCGAGGTCCGTCTTGTTGATGACGAGGAGATCGGAGCGGGTGATGCCCGGTCCGCCCTTGGACGGGATCTTCTCGCCCGCCGCCACGTCGATGACGTAGATCGTGATGTCGGCGAGCTCCGGCGAGAAGGTCGCCGCGAGATTGTCGCCGCCCGATTCGATCAGGATCAGATCGAGCTCGGGGAACTTGGCTCGCATTTCCGCCACCGCCGCCAGGTTGATGGAGGCGTCCTCGCGGATGGCCGTGTGCGGGCAGCCGCCGGTCTCCACCCCCATGATGCGCTCGGTCGGCAGCGCGCCGGACCGCATCAGGTATTCGGCATCCCACTTGGTGTAGATGTCGTTGGTGATGGCGGCGATCTCGAAGTCCTGCCTCAGCGCCTTGCAGAGCGCGTCCATCAGCGCCGTCTTGCCGGAGCCGACGGGGCCGCCGATGCCGACGCGCAGGGGTCCGTGGGGTGAGGCCATGGGTCAGCTCCTGAACAGGCGAGTATACTGGGTTTCGTGGCGCATGGACGCGAGATCCGAGCGCAGGGCGTGGCCGCCGATGTCGTCGAGGGCGAGGGCGCGCGCCGCCGCCGCCGTCGCCGTCACCACCGGCTCGAGGGCGGCGAGCGCCCGCTGGCCGTCGGTCTGGCCGAGCGGGACGAGCCGCACGGCGGCCGAGATGAGGTTCGCCGCAACTGCGTGCAGGAAGGCGTTGAGCGCCGTCGCCTCGTCGATGCCGTGGGCCGCGGTCGCCGCGCCCACCGCCACGGGATAGGCGACGGCGTCCGGCCATGCGGCGCGCACGAGCGCGAGCGGCGCCGCCGGCCAGGCGGCCTCGGTCGCGGCCATGAAGGCATTGCCCTGGGCGGTGGTTTCCAGCCGCCGCTCCTTGGAGGGCTGGAAGGCGAGCGCCAGTTCCGCGACCTCGGCGAGCGCCCTGCCCTCGCCCGCCGCCACCGCGCGATGGGCGTGGGCGCAGAAGGTGGCGTCGGCGATCCCGGAGCCCTCGGCGAGAACGAGCCCCAGCCAGTCGACGAGGCTGGCGAGGTCCGTGATGTCGCCGGCCTCGACCGCCCATTCGATGCCGTGCGAATAGCTGAACGCGCCGACCGGATAGGCCGGCGACATCCAGGCGAGCAGACGGTAGAGCGCCGCCGGGGCGGCCGCCGGCTCAGCCATGCTTGTGGTCGTGGCCGTGATGATGGCCGTGGTCGTGGCCATGGTCGTGGCCGTGGTGGTCGTGGCCGCAGCCGCAGGAATCGTCGTGGACATGGCCGGCGGTCTGCACCGTGAGGACGTCGCGCTTCGGCGCCGGAGCGTGACCATGCGAATGGCTGTGCGAATGGCTGGGGGCGTGACCATGGTCATGTGCATGCGAATGACTGTGGGAATGCCCGTGGTCGTGCGAATGCCCATGATCATGCGCATGGGAATGGCCGTGCGAGTGACCATGGTCGTGACCCGTCACCGTGCCGTGACCATAGGCGCCGCCCTCGGGGTCGAAGGGCGCCTCGATCGGCACCACCTTGGCGCCGAGCCCGCGCACCATGTCCTCGATGACGTGGTCGCGACGGATGCGCAGCCGCGTGCCCATGATCTGGGTCGGCAGATGGCGGTTGCCGAGGTGCCAGGCGACGCGAACCATGTGGTTGGGATCGCTGGTGCGGATCTCCGCGAGCGGCTCGGCGGCGGCCACCACCATGACGACGCGGCCGTCCTCCAGCTTCAACCCCGAATCGGAGACGAGCGGCACCGCCTCCGGCAGATCGAGCAGGAAGGCCGTGCCCTCCACCCCCTCCATCGCCAGGCGGCGCCGGTGGCGATCGTCATAATCGAGCACGACGCGGTCGACGACGGCGGTCTCGGCGAAGGAACGGGGGGCGAGGACTTCGGTCGCGCGGATCATGTGTGTCTCTTGTCCTGGACGCCTTGCAGAACTGAAGCGCGTCCTTCGAGGCTCGGCTGTCGCCTCGCGCCTCAGGATGAGGCGCGACTGCAATGCACCACGGGATGAAGCGAAGACATCGCGCGTCGTCCGACACCGATGCCAGTCTCAACCCTCCTCATCCTGAGGTGCGAGCGGAGTGCGCCTCGAAGGAGGCAATAGCGCAAATACGGCACGCTGGCGAACCTCAGAACAGGAAGTAGCGCTGCGCCATGGGCAGCTCCTTCGCCGGTTCGCAGGTGATGAGCTCGCCGTCCGCGCGCACCTCGTAGGTCTCGGGATGGACCTCGATATGCGGCGTCGCGCCGTTGTGGATGAGGCTCTTCTTGGAGATGCCGCCGCGCACGTTCTCCACGGGGAGGACGATGCGGTCGAGGCCGAGCTTTTCGTGCACGCCCTTCTCATAGGCCGCCTTCGAGACGAAGGTGACCGAGGAGGCGGTCATCGCCTTGCCGAAGGCGCCGAACATCGGCCGGTAGTGCATCGGCTGCGGCGTCGGGATGGAGGCGTTGGGGTCGCCCATGGGCGCCGCCGCGATCGTGCCGCACTTGATGACGAGGGCCGGCTTCACGCCGAAGAACTTCGGCTCCCACAGGACGAGATCGGCGAGCTTGCCCACCTCCACCGAGCCGATGTGCTTCGACAGGCCGTGGGCGATGGCCGGGTTGATCGTCACCTTGGCGATGTAGCGCTTCACCCGGAAATTGTCGGCGCCGGTGCCGACGTCCTCCGGCAGCGACCCGCGCTGCACCTTCATCTTGTGGGCGGTCTGGAAGGTGCGGATGATCACCTCGCCGATGCGCCCCATGGCCTGGCTGTCGGAGGCCATGATGGAGAGCGCGCCCATGTCGTGGAGGATGTCCTCGGCGGCGATGGTCTCCTTGCGGATGCGGCTCTCGGCGAAGGCGACGTCCTCGGGGATGGACGGCGAGAGGTGGTGGCAAACCATGAGCATGTCGAGATGTTCCTCGATCGTGTTCACGGTGTAGGGCATGGTCGGGTTGGTGGAGGACGGCAGCACGTTCTCCACCATGGCGACCTTGATGATGTCGGGCGCATGGCCGCCGCCGGCGCCTTCCGTGTGGAAGGCGTGGATGGTGCGGCCCTTCAGCGCCGCGATCGTGTCGTCGACGAAGCCGCTCTCGTTCAGCGTGTCCGTATGGATCATCACCTGTACGTCGTGATCGTCGGCGACCGACAGGCAATTGTCGATGGCGGCGGGCGTCGTGCCCCAGTCCTCGTGCAGCTTGAGGGCGCAGGCCCCCGCCTCGATCTGCTCCACGAGGGCGTCCGGCAGCGCCGCATTGCCCTTGCCGGCGAAGGCGAGGTTCATCGGGAAGGCTTCCGCTGCCTGCAGCATGCGCGTGATGTGCCAGGGGCCGGGCGTGCAGGTCGTCGCCGTCGTGCCGGAGGCAGGCCCGGTGCCACCGCCGAGCATGGTGGTGAGCCCGCTCATCAGCGCGTCGTCGATCTGCTGCGGGCAGATGAAGTGGATGTGGGTATCGATGCCGCCCGCCGTGAGGATCTTGCCCTCGCCGCCGATCGCCTCGGTGCCCGGACCGATGATGATGTTGACGTCCGGCTGGACGTCGGGATTGCCGGCCTTGCCGATGGCGGCGATGCGGCCCTCCTTGAGGCCGACATCCGCTTTCACGATCCCCCAGTGATCGATGATCAGGACGTTGGTGATGACCGTGTCGACCGCCCCTGCCCGGTTGGTCACCTGGCTCTGGCCCATGCCGTCGCGGATCACCTTGCCGCCGCCGAACTTCACCTCCTCGCCATAGGTGGTGAAGTCCTTCTCGACCTGGACGAAGAGCTCGGTGTCGGCGAGCCGCACCTTGTCCCCCACCGTCGGCCCGAACATGTCGGCATAGGCGCCGCGCGTCATCCTGTAGGGCATGTGTCCCTCTACTAGCCGAGGCGTTTGAACAAGGTCGGGCTCTTGCTGGCCTTTCGGTCGAAGGTCAGCGTCGTGGTGCATCGTGCGGCCCGGTTGATCTGGCCGATCAGATGATCGGCGAAGTCGCCGGGCTCCTTGGCGAAGCTCGAGATCGCGGCCTCCACGACCCGCCGATCCTGAACCTCGATGTTGCTCGCATGCAGCAGACGGGCCGCGATGGCGCAGACCGCCTCCTTGCTCTGTCCCGCCCTGTTGCGGAGCACCCACATCGTCTCCGCCAGAACCACGTGGTTGACGTAGAAGGTCTCGTCGCTGTCCAGGATGGCCTGTTGGACAAGATCGATCTGCGACGGCTGCTCGCCCGCGGCCTCGGGATCGTCGATCAGCCAGCGCAGCAGGACGTTGGTGTCGAGCCCGATCACGCGCCGCGCCCCGCGGGGCTGCGGGTGACGGGAAGGGCAGCCTGGCCCCGCGCCGATCGTGCCTCGTCGATCCACTCGTCGATCTGCGCTTCGGGAAGGCGGACGACGCCCCGCAGGCTGGCGAGGCTCGGACGGCCGGCCGCCAGCACGACGGTCCCCGCCTCGTTCTCGATGAAGACGACCTCGTCCCCAGCCTTGAGGTTGAGGGATTCCCGCAGCTTGACCGGCAAGGTGAGCTGACCCTTGGAGGTCATCCTGGCCCTGTACCGCATGCGCCCTCCTTACATTCGCTCGTCTAGTGTAAGGAATGATGGTCACTCGTTCAACCGACCCATGACGGACTGGCGGAAGCCATAGACGGTGCGCGAGCCGCGATAGGGCACCAGCGTCACCTCCCGGGTCTGCCCCGGCTCGAAGCGCACGGCCGTGCCCGGCGGGATGTCGAGACGCATGCCGCGGGCCTGTTCGCGGTCGAAGGCGAGGCCCGGATTGGTCTCGTAGAAATGGTAGTGGGAGCCCACCTGCACCGGCCGGTCGCCGGTGTTGGAAACCGTCAGCACGACGCTGTTCTGGCCCTGGTTGAGCTCGACCGTGCCCTCGGCCGGAATGATCTCGCCGGGTTTCATGGCGCGGCTCCCGCGCAGCCCTGCGGCTTGAAGACACGGGTGGTCGAGGCCGGGAAGCGGGCGAGCTTGGCGGCCGGCCGGACCGGGCGGCGCACCAGTTCGCCCCCGCAATTGGGGCAGGTGCCGCCGAGCTTCTCCGATGCGCAATCGGCGCAGAACGTGCACTCGAAGGTGCAGATCATGGCGTCGGATGCGTCCGGCGGCAGATCGCGGTCGCAGCATTCGCAGTTCGGGCGCAGATCCAGCATGCGAACCTCCCGGTGGACGCGGATCAGAAGAAGCGGGCGGCGAGCACCACGCCGGCGACAGCCGTCAGGCCGCCGGCGGCGCGCGCCGCGACCGGCACGGTGAAGCGGGTGGCGATGACCGCCACGGCGATGCCGCAGGCGTGCAGCAGCGCGGTCGAAAGGGCGAAGCCCGCGGCATAGGCGAGGCCCGAGGCGTCGGCCGGCACTTCCGTCCCGTGGGCATGGCCGTGGAACAGGCCGGCCAGCGCCGCGACGGCGATTCCGGTGGCGAGCGAGGGGCTGAAGGCCAGCGCCGCCGCGAGGCCGATGACGATCACCGAGGCGACGATGCCCTGCTCGACGAAGGGCATGGGCAGGCCCGCCATGCCGAGCGCACCCCCCAGCACCATCGCCCCGACGAAGGCGGCCGGCCAGAGCCAGAGCGCCCTGCCCCCGGCGAGGCCCGCCCAGAGGCCGACCGCCACCATGGCCAGCAGGTGGTCGAAGCCGCCGAGCGGATGGGCGAAGCCGGACGTGAAGGCGTTGGTCGCACCATGGCCCGTATGGGCCTCCGCCGCCGTGGCGGCGGTCAGGGCGGCGGCGGTGAGGACGAGGCGAAGGGAGCGCATGGGCCGGGCCTGTTGCTGGGTCAGCGGATGGGATCGTGGACGGTGACGAGCTTGGTGCCGTCCGGGAACGTCGCCTCGACCTGGATGTCGTGGATCATCTCGGCGATGCCGTCCATGACCTGGTCGCGGGAGACGACATGGGCGCCCGCCTCCATCAGATCGGCGACGGCGCGGCCATCGCGGGCGCCCTCGACGACGAAATCGGTGATCAGCGCGATCGCCTCCGGGTAGTTCAGCTTGACGCCCCTCTCCAGCCGCCGGCGGGCGACCATGGCGGCCATGGAGACGAGCAGCTTGTCCTTTTCGCGCGGCGAGAGATTCATCGACCTTCCTCAGCAGGACCAGACGCGCGGGAGCGGTCCGCGCAGCAGTTCCAGAATGTTCACCAGAGCCGTACGGAGCGCAAACGGGTCGGGCGCCAGCAGGCGCAGCGACAGGAGCCCGTCGAAACCACTGCAGCCGGCCTCGACGCCCCTCGCCCCCAACGGCTCCAGCAGCTCCCTCACCGCCTCGACGCGCGCCTCGGCGTCCGGCGCGACGAGCACGAGGCTCGCGGCGGCATGCGCCCCCGCCCCGCAGGCACGCCGCGACAGGGCCCGGCCGATGCCGCCCTCCATCTTCAGCCCCTCGGCATAGACGAGACGGCCGCCGCGCCGGATGCGCCAGCGGTCGAACAGATAGGCGTGGTCCACCCGCTCGCCGCGGGCCAGCCGCCCGAAGACGACGCTCTCCACCGCCAGCAGGCGCGCATCCGCCGCCATCTCGACATCGAGGCGCCGTTCCAGCGCCGAGCCCTCGAACAGGATCGCCTCCTGCGGCAGCCAGGCGAGGTCGGCACCCTCGGCGATGCGGATCGTCGTGTCGAACCGGCCGATGCCGCCCGAGGAGCGGTAGACCTTCTCGGCAGCCTGGCCGGTGACCACCGCCCGGGTCGACGGCCCGGCCGCGATGTCGAGAGCGAACCGGTCGCCGCCGGTGATGCCGCCTGCGGTGTTGATCACCACCGCCTCGAACGCATCGCCCGGCTCCACCCTCGGCATGCGGATGCGCAGGCCCGCTTCCTGGTAGCATTCCCGGACCACGGTGGTGCCATCGCGGGTGGCGAACGCCAGACGTCCGTTCCCGTGGGCCCGCTGCATCCGCGCGCCGGCGGTGCGCCAGGCGAAGAGCCCTTCTGTCGCCCCCTCTGCAACAACCGCCAGCATGTGCCAGATGACCCCCGCCTGCCGCGATTTTGGTCACCGCCCACCTGCGCCGCAAGCACAGAAATTGTGCAGGCCGCCCGCGCAAGCGACCAAAAGGAAGGCCTGCCCGAATCGCCCGCCGCCCCCATCATCTCCGCCGGAACCCGCGCCCGGTTACCGCGTATTAACCTTGTCCGGGAACACTGTCGGCTTGCCGTGCATCGCATCCCGTGTGGACCCGTTCCTGTCAGGGCTCATCGCCACCCAGCAGGATCGCCCTGGAGACGACATTGATGCAGACACTCACGCGCTCCGTGACCGAACCGGCCCGCCGTTCCGACACCACCGATCCGATGGTGGCGAGCCTCGGCCGCCGCGGCGAACTCACCGATGCCGAGGCTTTCGCCGTGCTGCGCAAGCGTTTTCCCGAGACGGCGCTCTGCGAGCGCGTCGCCGCCATCGCCGACTGGCGTCGCGGGTGATCAGGCGGCCGGCGGCTCGCCTTCCGCGGGCGGCGGCGGCGCATCCCGCTCCGCCTGCGCCATTTTGCGGGCCTGCAGTGCGATGACCGGCAGCGAGACCAGATAGGCGACCGAGCCGACCGCCAGCACTTCCCACGGATAGCTGAACAGCAGCGCGACGAAGGCGATGGCCGCGACGAACAGCGGCAGCACCCTCTCGCGCGGCACGCGGGCCCCGAGTTTCTTGCCCGAGAAGACCGGCACCTTCGACACCATCAGCAGAGCGATGAGGATCGTATAGGCGGTCGCCACCAGCGGCGGGCTCAACAGATTGGGCAGGCCGCTGCGGTCCAGATAGATCGGCAGCAGCAGCAGGATGGCTCCGGCGGGAATCGGTACGCCGGTGAAGAAATTGGCCATCCAGGCCGGACGGTTCGGATCCTCGATCTGAACGTTGAACCGGGCGAGCCTCAGAGCGCCGCAGATGGAGAAGACCAGCACGGCGATCCAGCCGACGGGGCCCGCGGCGTTCATGCCCCAGAGATAGAGGATGAGTGCCGGGCCCGCGCCGAAGCTGACGAAATCGGCGAGGCTGTCGAGCTCCGCACCGAACTTCGAGGTGCCCTTCAGCAGCCGCGCGATGCGCCCGTCCATCGAATCGAGGATTGCCGCGAGCAGCACGAGATAGACGGCGATGTCGAACTTGCCCTCCAGCGCCATGCGCATCGCGCTGAGCCCGGCGCAGAGCGCCAGCAGCGTGATGAGGTTGGGGATCAGGAGGCGCATGGGAACCGGTCGGAACCGCCGCCGGGGCGGTTCGTTGCGGTCCGGCGTGAAGGGCTGGAAGAGCGAGGACATGGCGCGGACCCTAGCCTGAATTGCGGGACGCGTCAGCCGATGCGGACGATCCTCTGCGGCTCGTCGGAAGCCATGTCGGCCAGCACCGTCTCGCCGGCGACGGCACGCTGACCCTCGGCGACGAGCGGCTGCGCCCCTTCAGGGAAATAGACGTCGACGCGGGAGCCGAAGCGGATCATGCCGAAGCGCTCGCCGGTGGCCATCGGCTGCCCCTCGTTCACCCACCAGACGATGCGGCGGGCGATGAGGCCGGCGATCTGCACCACGCCGAAGGCGCCGTAGCTGTTGCGGATGACCAGGCCGTTGCGCTCGTTGTCCTCCGAGGCCTTGTCCAGATCGGCGTTGAGGAACTTGCCCGGACGATAGGCCATCTTCTCGATGGTCCCGCCGATCGGCGCGCGGTTCACGTGGCAGTCGAAGACCGACATGAAGATCGAGACGCGCAGCATCGGCGCGGTCCCGAGGCCGAGCTCCACCGGCGGCACCACCCGCGAGATGAGCGACACGCGCCCGTCGGCCGGCGAGATCACCAGGCCGTCACGGGCCGGCGTGACGCGCACCGGATCGCGGAAGAAGAAGACGACCCAGACGGTGAGGGCCAGCATCGGCCAAGCGAGCCATGCGCCCCACCAGGCGAGCACCAGCGTGCCGGCGCCGGCGATCGCGATGAAGGGATAGCCCTCGCGATGAACCGGAACGAGAACGGTGGTTCTGATACTGTCGACGATGGACATGAACTCTCTCCGCAAGGGCCCGCATCGCGTCTGCCCGACGTGCGGATGGCGAAACCCTGATGAACTCCCGCGGCCTTAAGCTGCGGTAGCCGTGGTCTCGCCGTCGCCGTCACCGTCGGTTTCCCGCTTTTCGGCTGCGCGCTTCTTCTCGATGCGTGCGACCACGAGAATGCCGACCTCGTAAAGCCCGATGAGCGGAATAGCCAGCGACAACTGGCTGATCACGTCGGGCGGCGTCAGGACGGCCGCGAGAACGAAGGCGATGACGATGAAATAGCGCCGCTTGCCGCGCAGGAACTCGGTGTCCACCACGCCGATCTGGCCGAGCAGCGCGATGATCACTGGAAGCTGGAAGGAGATGCCGAAGGCGAAGATCAGCGTCATGATGAGGCTGAGATAGTCCTCGACCCGGCCGAGGTACTGGATGGCCGTCGCGGTGTCGCTGGGGGCCTGCTGCATCCCGAGCGAGAACAGCATCAGCGCCCGCATGACGAAGACGAGCACGAAGATGCCGCCGGTGAAGAAGCAGATCGGCGTCCAGATGAGATAGGGCCGGAACGCGTCCTTCTCGTGGCTGTAGAGACCCGGCGCGACGAATTTGTAGAGCTGGATGGCGATGACCGGGAAGGCCAAGAACGCCCCGCCGAACATGCCGATCTTAAGCTGGGTGAAGAAATATTCCAGCGGCGCCGTGTAGATGAGGCGCACCTCCTGCCGCGGGATCTTCAGATAGTCCGCCGCCCATTCGTAGGGCAGCACCAGGATCTGGAAGATCTGCTTGGAGAAGGCGAACGAGAAGATGAAGCAGACGACGAAGCCGAGCATGGCCTTGATCAGCCGCGACCGCAGCTCGATCAGGTGCTCCATCAGCGGCGCCTTCGACGCCTCGATGGCGTCCTCGTCCGCCTTCAGTTTGTCCTCGCGGGCGGGAACGGAGGTCATGCCTTGGTCTTTCTGGCGCGCTTCGGCTTTTCCGCGACGCCCTCTCCGTCAGCGGTCGGCGCCGCCGTCTCGACGGGCTCTGCCGCCGGGGGTGCCGGCATGGCCGGAGCGGATTCGGTCGGCTGCGCGGCGGCCATGAAGCCGGACGGCGGATCGACCGGGGCGGCGCCGAGGACCGGGGCCTGCACCGGCGCCGGTGCGGGCGAGGCGAAGGCCGGCGGCGGCTCGATCGGCGCCGGCTTGAAGGCGTTCTGGATGGCCTGGGGGTCGGCCGTGTACGAGGGTGGCGCGGGGACGGCCTGCGCCAGCGGATCGGGCGCCGGCGGACCGATCGTGCCGGGTGCCGGCTGGCCCTTGATGTCGTCGACCGCCGACTTGATCTGGTCGCGGGCGTAATCGATCGGACTGAAGGTCGAGGAGGGCGTCGAGCCCACCGCGTCCGTCACGCTGTTGATCGAGGACTTGACCTTGTCGACCTCGGCCTCCTGCAGGGCCTGGTTGAACTGGTACTGGAAGTCCGAGGCCATGCGGCGCAGCTTGGAGAGCGCCTGCCCCATGCCCCTGAGGACACCGGGCAGCTCCTTCGGGCCGATCACGATCAGCGCGACGACGCCGATCAATGCAATTTCGCCCCAGCTCAGATCGAACATGGCAATTCACCGTCCACGCGCATGCGCGGGCCTCAGGAGGAAGCGCACCCGGCTCCGCGAAGACCCGACGCCTCAGCCGACCTTGGGAGCGGAAGCGGGCGTCTGGTCCGACGTGGTGGCGGCGGGCGCGGGAGTGGGAGTGACGACCGGGGGCGGAGCCGCAGGGGTGACCGGCGGCTGATGGTCGATGGTCGAGGCCGGTACCACCGTCGGCGTCTCCGGCTTGTCCTCCTCGGCCAGGCCCTTCTTGAAGGCCTTGATGCCCTTGGCGGCGTCGCCCATGAACTCGGAGATCTTGCCGCGGCCGAACAGCAGCAGCACCACGATGGCGACCAGAATCCAGTGCCAGGCGCTAAACGTACCCATGATTCACTCCTTGACCGTTTGGCGCCGCGTCCCGCAGCGGGCCGGGCGGCGCGATTGTTTCGTGCGGCCCTGGAACGACCGTTGTGTTGGGAAACTATGCGGCGGGTGCGGCAAAAACAAGAACCTCGGATGCGGTAACGTCAACGCCGATATCGCGGCCGGGATGGAGGCCCTCGGCCGAGCGCACACGGGCCTTCAGCGGTGCCTCCATGCCCTGGACGACGATCTCGAGCAGCTCCACTTCCCCCAGATACCGCCGTGAAACCAGCCGTCCGGGCACGCACATGCCCGCCGGCCTCGGCAGGATGGACTGCGGCCGGATGGCCGCCACCGCCGGTGCGCCCTCCGCCAGGCCGGGCGCGGCAAAATACCCCACCGGGGTGATGAGCCGCCCGCCCTGCACGACGCCCGGCACCTCGTTGACGTCGGAGAAGAACCGGGCGGTGTCGAGGTCGGCCGGCGCCTGGTAGAGGTCGCGCGGCGTCCCGATCTGCGCGATGCGTCCCTCGCGCATCAGCACGATCCGGTCGGCCATGCGCATCGCCTCCTCCGGATCGTGGGTGACGACGATGCAGGTCGCCCGCGTCTCCCGCATCACCGCCAGCGTCTCCTCGCGGATCGCGTCGCGCAGGCGGCTGTCGAGGCCGGAAAAGGGCTCGTCCATCAACAGGATGCTCGGCCGCGGCGCGATGGCGCGCGCCAGCGCCACGCGCTGCTGCTCGCCGCCCGAGAGCGTATGGGGATAGTCGAGAGCGTGATCGGCGAGGCCGACGCGGCTGAGCGCCACCCGCGCCGCCCGCTCCGCGTCCGCCTTCGGCAACGCCTTCAGGCCGAACATCACGTTGGCGAGATTGCTGAGATGCGGGAACAGCGCGAAGTCCTGGAAGACCAGCCCGATGCCGCGCCGCTCGGGCGGCACGAAGGTCGAGGGCCCCGCCACCTCGCGGCTGTCGATCAGCACGCGCCCCGCCTGCGGCCGCTCGATGCCGGAGGCGATCCTCAGGAGGGTGGTCTTGCCGCATCCGGACGGGCCGAGCAGGCAGAGCACCTCGCCCGGAGCGACCACCAGCGAGATGCCGGCGAGCGCCCTCACCGGACCGTAGCCGTGGACCACGTCCTCGAAGGCGAGCGCCGAGGCGATCGACGTGCCCGCGGTGCCGCGCCGTCCCCAGCCCGACACCGTGTCCATCAGCGTGCGGTTCATGGGGTTTCCCTGTCGGGAACGGGGCCGAGGCCGAGGTCGAGCTCGCCCTCGTCCGGCTCCTCGTCGTCGCGCAGCGCCACGTCGTCGTTGGGAATCGGGATACGGAAGCCGGGCGGCAGCCGCCCGTCCAGCATGCCCGCCGCCTTGAGGTCGTCGAGGCCGGGAAGGTCGCCGATGGCCTCGAGCCCGAAATGGTCGAGAAAGGCCGGGGTCGTGCCGAACGTCACCGGCCGGCCCGGAACCTTGCGGCGGCCGCGGATGCGCAGCCAGCCCGTTTCCATGAGCAGGTCGATCGTGCCCTTGGCGACCGTGACGCCGCGGATCTCCTCGATCTCGGCGCGCGTCACCGGCTGGTGATAGGCCACGATGGCGAGGGTCTCCAGCGCGGCCCGCGACAGCTTGCGCTCGTCCGTCGTCTCACGGTGCAGCAGGAAGGCGAGGTCCTGCGCCGTTCGGAAGGCCCATTTGCCGGCGACCTTCACGAGGTTCACCCCGCGCGGCGCGTAGAAGGCCTGCAACGTGGCCAGAAGCGAGCGCAGGTCGGCGCCGCGCGGCAGGCGTTCGGCGAGCGCCGCCTCGTCGAGCGGCTGGGCCGCGGCGAAGAGCAGCGCCTCGACGATGCGCAACTGCTCGACCGGCCCGTCGACCATGCCGACGGGCGCGCCGAGCCGAAGCTGTGCCGGATCGTCCATGTCCCGCTCGTTGGCCATGCCGGGCTTCTATCACGTCCCGGGCGGCTTGGAAGCCGGATCGCCCCGGCGTTTGCGCATGAAGAGCGGGCCGAGCGGACGCTCCTGGTGCACTTCGAGCACGCCCTCGCGCACGAGTTCCAGGCTGGAGGCAAAGCTGGAGGCGAGCACCGTGGCCCGCTTTTCCTCGCTGACCAGATAGTCGATGAGGAAAGCGTCGAGCGGGGTCCAGTCGAGCGAGGCGCCCACGAGCCTTTCGAGAATCTCGCGCGCCTCGGCGAGCGACCAGACCTTCCGGTGCTCCATGGTGACGTGGGAGAGCGCCGTCTTCTCGCGCTGCTGCGCATAGGCGGTGAGGAGGTCGTAGAGGCTCGCCTCCCAGCGCTTGTCGGCGAGCGCCACGATCGGCTCGGGATCGCCGCGCCCGAAGACGTCGCGGCCGAGCCGGTGGCGCGTCATCAGCCGCGCCGCCGCGTCGCGCATGGCCTGCAGGCGTTGCAGGCGGAAGGCCAGCACCTCCGCGAGTTCGGGACCGGTCGGCCCCTCCCCCTTGGCGGGCTCCGGGATCAGCAGGCGCGATTTGAGATAGGCGAGCCAGGCGGCCATGACGAGATAGTCGGCGGCGAGTTCCAGGCGCAACTTGCGCGCCTCCTCGATGAAGCCGAGATACTGGTCCGCCAGCGCCAGGATGGAGATCTTGGTCAGGTCCACCTTCTGGGTGCGGGCGAGCGCCAGCAGCATGTCCAGCGGCCCCTCGAACCCGTCGAGGTCGACGACGAAGGCGGGCTCGGACGTGCCGCGGTCGGCCATGGTCTCGAAGGGCAGGACGTTGCCGCCGGTGGGAAAGGGATTGCGCGCCATGTGGGGTCCGGGCCGGAGGACCCGGCCGGGCCTCCCGTCGCCCATCATAGGCTCAGGGCATGGTCCGCGGCAAAGCCTGTGGACGGCGCGCTCTCCGCCCGTTCGAGGCTCTTCGTGAACACGGCAAGCGCCTCGCGCGCATCGAAGGGCTCCGGCACGTGGCGGATGCGGCCGAGCGCGGCCGCTGCCCGCTGCTTCGCCCGCCCCGCGAGGGCGCGCGCCTCGCACGCGACCTGCCGCATCTCATCGAGCTTGCCGTTGCAGTGCAGCACCACGTCGCAGCCGGCCCGGTAGGCCTGCCGGGCCCGCTCGCCGAGCGAGCCCTCGAGCGCGTTCATGGACAGGTCGTCGGTCATCACCAGGCCATCATAGCCGATGGCGTCGCGCACCACGGATCGCATCACGCGGCGGGAGGTGGTCGCCGGGCGGCGAGGGTCGATCGCCGTGTAGACGACATGGGCGGTCATCGCGAGCGGCATGTCGGTCAGGGTCCGGAACGGCAGGAAATCGGCCTCAAGCGCCTCCCGCGACGCCTCAACGACCGGCAGCGCCGCATGGCTGTCGGCCCCTGACCGGCCATGGCCGGGAATGTGCTTGATCACCGGCAGCACGCCGCCGGCGATGAGCCCCTCGGCCATGGCGCGACCCAGCGCAGCCACCTCGGCCGGGTCGGAGGAGAAGGCGCGGTCGCCGATCACGTCGTGGGCGCCCGCCACCGGCACGTCGAGGACGGGCGCGCAGTCCACCGTGATGCCGACGCTGTGGAGATCGTGCGCCATCAGCCGGCCGGCGAGGCGCGCCAGGGCGCGCCCATGCAGCGGATCGTTGGCGAGGCGGGCGAAGACCCGCGCCGGCGGGTATTTCGGCCAGTGCGGAGGCCCCAGGCGCTGCACCCGCCCCCCCTCCTGGTCGACGAGCACCGGAGCGTCGGCGCGGCCCACCGCTGTGCGGAAGTCGGACACGAGGCGGCGGATCTGGTCCGGGTCGGCGCAGTTGCGCCGGAACAGGATCAGTCCCCAGGGGTCGAGGTCGCGGAAGAAGGCCGCCTCCTCCGCCGACAGGACCGTGCCGGCGCAGCCGAGGATCAGGGCCTTGACGCTCATGGCCGTGGCGGCGCCGCTCAGTTGAGCACGCAGGAACCGCCGGCCGCCTTCAGCCGCTGGCAGAAGCCCTGGGCCTCCTCGCGCGAGAAGGGGCCGACGCGCAGCCGGTGCCAGGTGCCGCGGCCCGGGATTTCCGCCGTCCGGATGTTCGGCGTCTGGCCCTGCAGCAGCGGATAGCGGCGGCTCGCCACGGCGAAGGCGGAACGCGCCTCCGCATCCGACTGATGCGACGAGATCTGCACGAAGGTGCCACCGCCGGCGGTGGCCGCAGTCCGGACCGAGGCGGTGCGCTGCGGGCCGAGATCGAGCGGCTGGGCCTGGGTCGGCGCCGCTGCGGGGGTCGGACGTGCGGCGGCGCGGGCCGGCTCCACCGAGGTCGGCTGGGCCGGCTCGACGCGGGCGACCCGCACGGTCTGGACCGGGCGCGGCGGGGGAACCGGCGCCGGGCGGCTCTCGGCCGCCGCGAGATTCGGCGCGGCCGGGGCGGCGACGGGAACGACCGACAGCGCCTGCTGCTGCGGCACCGCCGCGGCAGCGGCGGGACGCGCGGGCGCCGACTGGCTCGGCGTCAGGATGCTGCCGTCCGGCCCGACCTGCACGGTGCGGACGCGGCGCGGCTCTTCGGGAACGCGCGCCTGGATCGGCGCCGGCGTCGGCGCGGCGGCTGCCGGCATGGCGGCGGCGACAGGCACCGCATTGACCGCGCGGACGGGCGGCTGGCCGGGATCGGTCACCACGCCGGGAGCGGCGGCCTGGCTCTGGGCCAACGGAATGACGCGGGCGGGCGTCGGCGGCACCTGGACCTGCGCCGCCTGTTCGCGCACGCTCACCGGCCGCTCCTCGCGCGTCACGACGCGCTCGCCGCCGGCAACCCGGTCGGCGACGGGCTTGGCCTCCTGGGCCTGCTGCACGGCGACGCGCACCGGACTGGTGTCGGCCCGCACGACCCGCGGCTCGCCGGCAGGGCCAGCACCCGACATGGCGCGATAGGCATAGACGCCTCCGCCACCGACGGCAGCCAGAGCGAGCACGGCGGCGACGGCGGTCAAGCCTGCGCGGCGGCGCCGGGGCGGCGCCTCGTCCGCATAGCCGTAGGTGTCGACGTCGGCAGCAGAGACCTGCGGCTGCGGCGAATGGTCCTGGTCGCGCGGCTGGCGCCGCGCCGCATAGGCGAGGCCCGCCGCGCCGGCCACGGCGGCGGCGCCGGCAGCCAGATGGAGGCCGTGTCCGTCGCGTGACGGCTCGCCCTCATCGAAGGATCGCTCGAATTCGGCGGCGAGACGCCGCTCCAGATCGTCGGCCGCAGCCGCCTCGCCCGGCCAGGCCTCGTGCGAACCGCGCAGGTCGTCCATGGGGAACTCGTCGGCGGCGGAAGCCTCCGCCGCCTGGCGGTGCTTGGCGAGCTCGGCCTCGAGATCTTCCCAGTCGATCCCCTGCTCGTCGGCGGCGGGAGCGCGCAGCGGCATGGCGGGGATGGCGATCTCGTCGGCGCCGTCCGCGACGGCGGCCGGCTCGGCCGTCAGGCCGCGGGTGCGCGCCACCGACTTGAGCAGATCGGCATAGCCGTCGTCCTGCCCCATGATCCGGGCGAGATCCGCCAGCGGATCGCTCCCGGCGCGGCGGGACACGGCCGGCTCCGGCTCACGGGCCTCGCGATCATACGCATCGTAATCGCGATAGCTACGCACACTGTTCTCGTTGGCCATGGGCCCCGCCGTCGGTGGGCGCCGCAAACGAATACGCGCGGCGCGATCAACGCATTTCTTCGACGGCCTCGACGCCGAGGATCGCAAGTCCCGATCTGAGAACGGTCACGATACCCTGGACCAGCGCAAGGCGCGCCGCCGTCATTTGTCGATCATTTTCCATAATGAAGCGTAAATGCGGCGAATCTTTCCCCCGATTCCACTGTGAATGGAGGTCGGACGCAAGCTCGTAAAGATAGAAAGCCACACGATGTGGCTCATGTGCCTGTGCCGCCGCCTCGATCAGCCGCGGATACTGAGCCAGCCGCTGGATGATGGCGACCTCGCCGGCATCGTCGAGCTTGTCGAGCGGCGCGGCCGCGAGCGCCGTCGGCGAGAGGTCGAGATCGGCCATGGCCGCCGCGGCATTGCGCAGGATCGAGCAGCCGCGGGCATGGGCGTACTGGACGTAGAAGACCGGATTGTCCTTCGACTGCTCCTTCACCTTGGCGAGGTCGAAGTCGAGGGTCGCGTCGTTCTTGCGGTAGAGCATCATGAAGCGGACGGCGTCGCGCCCCACCTCGTCCACCACCTCGCGCAGGGTGACGAAATCGCCGGAGCGCTTCGACATGCGCACAGGCTCGCCGTCGCGGAACAGCCGCACGAGTTGCACCAGCTTCACGTCGAGGGTCGCCTGCCCGCCGGTGATCGCCTTCAGCGCCGCCTGCATGCGCTTCACGTAGCCGCCGTGATCGGCGCCCCAGACGTCGATCTGGTCGAGGAAGCCGCGGTCCGCCTTGTCCTTGTGATAGGCGATGTCGGAGGCGAAATAGGTGTAGGAGCCGTCCGACTTCATCAGGGGACGATCGACGTCGTCGCCGAAGGCGGTCGAGCGGAACAGCGTCTGCTCACGCTCCTCCCACTCGTCGTCGTCGGCGCCCTTGGGCCGCTCCAGCACGCCCTCGTAGATCTGTCCGTCGGCGCGCAGGGTCTCGATGGCGGCGCGCACCTTGTCGACGGGGGTCTGCAACGAGCGCTCCGAGAAGAATACGGCATGGCGCACGTCGAGCGCGGCGAGGTCACCGCGGATCTCTTCCATCATCGCGGCGATGGCCGCGTCCCGGCAGATCGGTAGCCATTCCGCCTCGGGAGCGTTCATGAGCCGGTCGCCGTGGGCCGCCTTCAGCGCCTCGCCGACGGGCTTCAGGTAGTCGCCGGGATAGAGGCCGTCTGGGATGCTGATGGTCTCGCCGAGCGCCTCGCGGTAGCGCAGATAGGCCGAGCGGCCGAGCACCTGAACCTGCGCTCCGGCATCGTTGATGTAATATTCGCGCGTGACGTCGTAGCCCGCGACGTCGAGAAGATTGGCGAGCGCGTCGCCGAACACCGCGCCGCGGCAATGGCCGACGTGCATCGGCCCCGTCGGGTTGGCCGAGACATATTCGACGTTCACCTTGGCGCCCTGGCCGAGCGAGGCCCGGCCGAAGGCCTCGCCCTGCTCCACCGCCGCCTTCAGGACGCGCGGCCAGACCGAGGCCTTCACGGTCAGGTTGATGAAGCCCGGGCCCGCGATGTCGACCTTCTCCACGTCGCCCAGCGCGGAAAGGCGCGCGGCGATCTTCTCGGCGAGGTCGCGCGGCTTCAGGCCCGCTTCCTTCGACAGCACCATGGCCGCGTTGGTGGCGAGGTCGCCATGGGTCGGATCGCGCGGCGCCTCCACCACGATGCGGTCGAGGGAGGCCTCCGGAAGGGCGATTCCCTCGGCGGCGAGAGCCGCCACGGCCTGGCGCACATGCTGGGTGAAGAGAGCGAAGATGTTCATGCCGATACCTGACCAGAAGCGGTCGCCTCTAGCGCAGATCGGGCGTGGTCGCAAACAGCCGGCGGTGCTCGTCGAGGGCGTAGCGGTCGGTCATGCCGGCGATATAGTCGGCGGCGCGCCGCGCCCGCCGCGGCTCGTCCAGCAGGTCCACCCCGGCCGACCATTGCGGCGGCATGGCGCTGGGGTGCTCGAAATAGGCGGCGAAGAGGTCGCGCACCACGCCGGCCGCCTCGCGCCGGACCGGCACGACCCGCGGGTGGCGATAGACGTTGGCGAAGAGGAAGGCCTTGATCCCGTCGTCATAGGCGCGGATGGCGGGCGAGAACTGCACCAGGGTCCGGCCGCAGCGGCGGATGTCGTCGGCGCTGGTCGGCGCCACCTCGGCGATGGCGCGGCCGGCCTCGGTGATGACGTCCTCCACCAGCCGGGTGATCACCCGCCGCGTAAGCTCGTTGATCTCGCGCGGCTTCTCGAGCGCGGGATGGCGCGCGCGGATCTCGTCGAGGAACTGCCGCGCGAGCGGCACCGCGTCGCCGAGATCGTCGAGCGTGAAGAGCCCCGCCCGCAGCCCGTCGTCGATGTCGGCGGCGTCATAGGCGATGTCGTCGGCAATCGCCGCCGCCTGCGCCTCGGCGCTGGCATGGGTCGCGAGGTCGAGCGGCTGCAGCGCGTCGTATTCGAGAATGGCGACGGGAATGCCGCGGTCGCGATAGCGCTCGCCCGGCGTGCCGTCGGCGGAGAGCAGCGGCCCGTTGTGCTTGACGAGGCCCTCCAGCGTCTCCCAGCTCAGGTTCAGCCCGTCGAAGCCAGCATAGCGTCGCTCCAGCCGCGTGACGATGCGCAGCGACTGGGCATTGTGGTCGAAGCCGCCATAGGGCCGCATGACCTCGTCCAGGGCGTCCTCCCCCGTATGGCCGAAGGGCGTGTGGCCGAGGTCATGGGCGAGTGCCAGCGTCTCGGCGAGGTCTTCGTCGAGACCGAGAGCCCGCGCCAGCGACCGGGCAATCTGCGCCACCTCGATCGTGTGCGTCAGCCGGGTGCGGTAATGGTCCCCTTCCGGCGACACGAAGACCTGGGTCTTGTGCTTCAACCGGCGGAAGGCGGTGGCGTGGACGATGCGGTCGCGGTCGCGGTGGAATTCCGTCCGGGTCGGCGAGGCGGGCTCGGCCACCAGCCGGCCGCGGCTGGTGCGGGAATCGCAGGCATAGGGCGCGAGTGGCGGGTAGAAATAGCTCGCGACGGCCATGCCCATCCCCGGAGGTTCCGCAGCGCCCCCGAGAGGCCGGCGGTTTCCGCACAACGGCCCCGCGGTGATTGACCGGGGCCTGGGGCGCACATACCTATGAGACCGCCGGGCCGCAAGGCGGCCGGTCGCCCTTTCCTGTGTTTCCGGCCTTGAACCGGGGAGACAAGCCCATGACCACCGACGCCGACACCCTCGCCCCCCCGGTGACGGTCACCGACCGCGCCGCTGCCCGCATCGCGAAGATCATGGCGAGCGAACCGCCCGGCTCCATGCTGCGCATCTCGGTCGAGGGAGGCGGCTGCTCGGGCTTCCAGTACAAGTTCGACTTCACCACCACGCGCAATCCCGACGACTTCGCCATCGTCAAGGACGGGGCGACCGTGCTCGTCGACGAGATCTCCCTGCCCTACATGGCGGGGACGCAGCTCGACTGGGTGGACGACCTCATCGGCTCGGCGTTCAAGCTGCAGAACCCGAACGCCGTCGCCAATTGCGGCTGCGGCACCAGCTTCTCGCTGTAGTCAGTAGAGGGTCGCGGTGAGCCGCGCCGGCAGCGCCGTGTCGTAGGCCTCCGCGTCGAACCCCGCCTTTGCGCCCTTCAGCATCTGCCCCGGTGTCGGCAGGTCCCCGCGCTCGCGCCGTGCCGCGGGATCCCACAGGCGGGAGCGGATGAGCGCCCGCGAGCACTGGAAATAGACGCTCTCGATGGTGATCACGAGGCCGGTGACCGGCGCCTTGCCGTCCATCGCCGCCGGCTGCAGCAGGGCGGGGTCGGTGGTGATGCGGCCGCGGCCGTTGATGCGCAGCGTCTCGGCGACCCCGGGCACCATGACCAGCAGCGCGACGCGCGGGTCGCGCACGACGTTGAGGAGGCTGTCGATGCGGTTGTTGCCGCGCCGGTCCGGGATCAGCAGCGTCTTCTCGTCGAGAACGCGGATGAAGCCCGGCGGATCGCCGCGGGGCGTCGCGTCGAGCCCTTCCGGCCCGGCCGTCGCCAGCACGCAGAAGGGCGAGGCTTCGACAAGCGCGCGATACTCGGGCGTGAGGCCGGCGACCTCCTTGACGAGCGAGGCTTCCCCGACCTCTCCGTAGAGCGCCTTCAGCGCCTCCTCGCTGTCGATCCACATGGGCCCTGTCTCCGTCGGCTGCTGTCGTGGCGGGGGCGACCGCGTGCGAAGCTGGCGCTAGACTGCCCCGGCAAGAATCGCAGGACCCGTCATGATCGTCGCCACCTGGAACGTCAATTCGGTCAAGATCAGGGTGGAGAACACCCTCGCCTGGCTGAAGGAGCGCGATCCCGACGTCGTCTGCCTGCAGGAGATCAAATGCGTCGACGAGGCCTTCCCGCGCGAGGCCTTCGAGAGCGCCGGCTACAATGTCGCGACCCACGGCCAGAAGACCTACAACGGCGTCGCCATCCTCTCCAAACTGCCCCTGGAGGACGTGACCTCTCGCCTCCCCGGCGACGAGGCGGACGAGCAGGCCCGCTATCTCGAGGCGGTGGTCTCGACCGCCGGCGGGGCCGTCCGCATCGCCAGCCTCTACCTGCCGAACGGCAATCCGATCGGCACCGAGAAGTTCGGCTACAAGCTCGGCTGGATGGACCGGCTCATCCGCCATGCCCGCGACCGGCTCGCCCTGGAGGAGCCCTTCCTCCTCTGCGGCGACTACAACGTCATCCCCATGCCGGAGGACGCGAAGAACCCGAAGGACTGGGTGAACGATGCGCTGTTCCAGCCGGAATCCCGCGGCAGGTTCCGGCAGCTCGCGGCGCTCGGCTTCACCGACGCGCTCAGGGCCTGCGACGATTCGGGCGGCCTTTACTCCTTCTGGGACTATCAGGCGGGCGCCTGGCAGCGGAACAACGGCATCCGCATCGACCATCTCATGCTCTCGCCACAGGCGACCGACCGGCTGGTGACCGCCGGCATCGACAGGCATGTGCGCGGCTGGGAGAAACCGAGCGACCACGTGCCCGTGTGGTGCGAGATCCGGGCCTAGCGCGGCTCGACCCGCATGGGCATGCCGCCGTCCGGGCGCAGCGTCAGCCGGATGGTCGGCAGCGGCTGGTGGCCGGCGAGCGGGACGAACCGCATGGCCCGCACCAGCGTGGCGAGGATCGCCACCGCCTCGGCCATGGCGAAGGCAGCGCCGATGCAGATGCGCGGCCCGGCACCGAACGGCAGGTAGGCCCCGCGGTGCAGCGCCCTCGCGCTCTCCGGCGCGAAGCGGTCGGGATCGAAGGCGTCCGGCCTCTGCCAGATCTGCGCGTGGCGATGGACCGCATAGACGGGCACGTAGACCGGCGTCCCCGCCGCGATGGCCTCGCCGCCCAGCGTCACGTCCTCGCTCGCGATGCGCGGGATGAGCGGCGCCGGCGGATAGAGCCGCATCGCCTCCTGCACGACCTGCTTGGCATAGACGAGCCCGTCGATATGGCCGGCCTCGACCGGTCCGTCGCCGACGACGCGCGTCACCTCGTCGAGGAGCCGGGCTTCCACCTCGGGCGCATTGCCGACGAGCCACAGCGCCCAGGTGAGGGCGAGAGCCGTCGTCTCGTGTCCGGCCACCACGAAGGTCAGCAGGTTGTCGGCGAGTTCCGCGTCGGTCATCGCCCTGCCCGTCTCCGGGTCGGCGGCGGCGATCAGGAAATCGAGAAGGTCCGGCGTCGCCGCCGGCCTCGCCCGCCGCTCCGCGATCACCCGCGCCATCTCCCGCTTCAGGAACAGGTTGCCCTCGCGGGCGCGACGCTTGCCGGGATAGGGCAGCCAGGCGGGCGCCCGCAGGATGGAGAGGGCCGCGATCCAACCCACCGTATCGAAATAGTGGGATATCTCCTGCCCGAAGCGCTTGGTGTCGAAGCTCGCCGCCCCCGACAGCATGGTCTCGACGATGACGTCGAAGGTCGTCGCCATCATCAGCTCGGCGACGTCGACGGTCTCGCCGCCGCGCGAGCCGAGATCGGCGACGGTGCGCGCCGCCGCCGCGTGGAAGGCCGGGACGAAGCCGAGGATGGTGGAATGGCGGAACGGCGGCGCGGCTGCCCGGCGCTGCCAGCGCCACTGCGTGCCCTCCGCCGTGAAGATCGATTCGTTGCCGACAGCCGGGCCGATAGTGCGGCGGATGATCGGCGCCTTGGGGAAGACGGCGGCCTTGGCCACCAGCATCTCGTCGACGAGCGCCGGATCCATGACGAAGAGCAGCGGCCGGCCGGCGAATCGCTGCCAGAACAGCCGCTCGGTGAAGAGCGGCTGCGGCCAGGTCTCCAGCGGGTTGTGGACGAGGGTGCGCAGCAGGCGAAACAGGCCGAGCGGCCGGTCCGGATGGTCGAGGGACTGTGGGGTGAACAGGGCCGGCTCGACCAGCGTCATCGACGCGCCTCCCTCTACCGTCGGACGGTCTTGATCCAGGCCTCGACCATCCGCAGCGCCACCCCTCGCTCGTCGTCCGAGGCCTGGCGCATGGCCTCCTCGTACATCTCGCTGATCCACGGCTCGCTCTCTGTCGCCGCCTCCTTGGCGAGCGTCAGGAACATCAGGCCGCGCGGCGCGGCCCGCGGCACGTCGCGGCCGGTGAACAGCATGTGGCCGAGCACGGCCTGCGCCTGGTGGTGGCTCTTCTGCGCCGCGAGCTGCAGCCAGCGCGCCGCCTGGCGCGGGTCGCGCGGGGCGCCCTTGCCCTCCAGCAGCATGCGCCCGAGGCGGAACTGACCGTCGGCATCGCCGAAGGTGGAGGCGGCGTAGAAATAGAGCTCGACGGCCTTGCCCGGGTCGGGGCGCACGTAGGTGTTCGGGATGCCCTCGACGAGGTAGTTGCCCATGGCGACGAAGGCCGAGGAGATGAACCGCGCGTCCGGTGAATTGGGCCCTTCCTCGCGCCGGGTGATGGTGATCTGGCGGAAGGTCTCGAAGGCCTTGAGGTCGGAGCGGGCGACGCCCTCGCCTTCCATGTACATGCGGCCAAGGCGCCAGGCGGAGGCCGCATGGCCGCCGCTCGCGGCATATTGCAGGGCGGAGACCGCCTCGTCAGTGCGTCCGTCGCGCAGGGCACGGCCATAGGCGCGGAAGGCGTCGAGGGCGGAGCGGGCATCGCCCGACGGCTGGCCGTCGAAGGCGTAGGCGCCTCCCGCCGGGAGGGCCGCCGCCAGCACCGTCGCCACCAGGGCGACCCGCAGGGTAAGACGATCAGATATCCGCATAGACGTGCTTTTCCCCGGCGCCGCCCGGATGGGTCACCGCACCGTCAACCGCAGGTCCGACCTGCTGGGCGTATTTCCAGATGGCGCCCGACCCGTATTCCGTGGGTTTCGGGCCTTTCCAGTCCTTCTTACGCGCCCGCAATTCGGCGGCCGTAAGGCGAACTTTGAGCGTTCCTTTGACCGCGTCGATTTCGATCATGTCGCCGTCGCGCAGGAGCGCGATGGGCCCGCCGACCTGCGCCTCCGGGCCGACATGGCCGATGCAGAAGCCGCGCGTCGCGCCCGAGAACCGGCCGTCGGTGATGAGGGCGACCTTGTCGCCCATGCCCTGGCCGTAGAGCGCCGCGGTGGTCGCCAGCATCTCGCGCATGCCGGGGCCACCCTTGGGGCCCTCGTAGCGGATGACGATGACCTCGCCTTCGCGGATCGTCCGCTCGGTCACCGCCTTGAAGCACTCCTCCTCGCGGTCGAAGCAGCGCGCCGGTCCCTTGAAGCGCAGCTTCTTCATACCGGCGACCTTCACGATGGCGCCGTCGGGGGCGAGATTGCCCTTCAGACCGACGACACCGCCGGTCTTCGTGATGGGCTTGGAGGTCGGATAGACCACGTCCTGATCGGGGTTCCAGCGCACCTTGGCGAGGTTCTCGGCCATGGTCTTGCCAGTCACCGTCATGCAGTCGCCGTGCAGGAAGCCGCCGTCGAGCAGCGCCTTCATCAGCAGGGGGATGCCGCCTGCCTCGAACATGTCCTTGGCCACATATTTCCCGCCCGGCTTGAGGTCGGCGATATAGGGCGTCTTCTTGAAAATCTCGGCGACGTCGAACAGGTCGAACTTGATGCCGCACTCATGCGCCATGGCCGGCAGGTGCAGCGCCGCGTTGGTCGAGCCGCCCGAGGCGGCGACGACGGTGGCGGCGTTCTCCAGCGCCTTGCGGGTCACGATGTCGCGCGGGCGGATACCCTTCGCGATCAGCTCCATCACCTTCTCGCCCGCCGCGTAGCAGAAGGCGTCGCGGATGTCGTAGGGCGCCGGCGCGCCGGCCGAGTAAGGCAGCGCGAGGCCGATCGCCTCGGAGACGGTGGCCATGGTGTTGGCGGTGAACTGCGCGCCGCAGGCACCCGCCGAGGGCGCGCCGACCCGCTCCAGCTCGTCGAGGTCCTCGGCCGACATCTCCCCGACCGAATGCTTGCCGACGGCCTCGAACAGGTCCTGAACGGTCACCTGACGGCCGCGGAACGTTCCAGGCAGGATCGAGCCGCCATAGATGAAGATGGACGGCACGTTGAGGCGCACCATGGCCATCATCATGCCGGGTAGCGACTTGTCGCAACCGGCGAGGCCGACGAGCGCGTCATAGGCGTGGCCGCGCATGGAAAGCTCCACCGAGTCGGCGATGATCTCGCGGGAGGGAAGCGAGGACTTCATGCCGGCATGGCCCATGGCGATGCCGTCGGTGACGGTGATGGTGCAGAACTCGCGCGGCGTACCTTGCGCGGATTCGACGCCCTTCTTCACCGCCTGCGCCTGGCGCATCAGGGCGATGTTGCAGGGGGCGGCCTCGTTCCAGCAGGTGGCGACGCCGACGAAGGGCTGGTGGATCTGCTTGGTCGTCAGCCCCATCGCGTAGAGATAGGACCGGTGCGGCGCCCGCGACGGGCCCTCCGTCACGTGGCGGCTGGGCAGTTTGGCCTTGTCGAATGCACTCATCGCGCGGCTCCCCGGCACAGGTCGGAGAAGCCGGACGGCCAGCCGATGGAACGATGAAGGCGAAGGCGGAAGGTCATCTACGCGCAGGCCACTCGATGGTTCCTCGGCAGGAGCCGGAAACGGGGGATTTGCGCTAAATTTCTGCGCTTCGGCCTGTGGCGGGATTGCGGCAAAACATGGTGAACGAAAGCCGCCTTTGCGAGCCGTTCCAGTCTGTTGCCAAAAGGACACGAAAAGGCCGGCGGACCAGGCCGCCGGCCCCGTGGTTTTTCGCGTCGCGGGTTCGGGTCAGGCGAGCGTCGCCAGCCTCTGCAGCGCCGCCTCGACGCTGCGGCGCCGTTCGGCAGCCTCGGCGCGCTTCTCATGCTGCTCGGCCACCACGTCCTCGGCCGCGCGGGCCATGAAGTTGGCATTGTTGAGCTTTGCGTCGCAGCGCGCGATGTCGCTGTCCGCCTCCTTCAGCGCCTTGGTCAGGCGCGTGCGCTCGGCGGCGACGTCGATGAGACCGGCCATGGGCAGGGCCAGCGTCTCGCCGCGCACGACGATCTGCACCGATCCCGCCGGTGCCTCGGAGGCGACGGTGATCCCCGAAAGCCTCGAAAGACGGTTGAGGAGATCACCGTAACGCTCTGTGACGGCTTTGGTACGCTCTGATGGTGACAGCAGGACGAGCGGCACCTGCGTGCCCGGCGCGACGTTCATCTCGGCACGCACGGAGCGGATCGCCGTGATGGCGTCGACCAGCCAGCCGATCTCCGCCTCCGCCGCCTCGTCGGCGAGCCCGTCGAGGGCCGGCCAGGGGCTCAGCGCCAGCACGCCCGCGCGCGCGGGGCCCGCCTCGCCCGTCACCGTCCACAGTTCCTCGGTGATGAAGGGCATGAAGGGGTGAAGCAGCTTCAGGATCTGGTCCAGCGTCCAGGCGGTGGCGGCACGCACCTCGGCCTTCGCCGCCTCGTCGGTGCCGGTGAAGATCGGCTTGGCGAATTCGAGGAACCAGTCGCAGAAGATGTTCCAGACGAAGCGGTAGGCCGCGCCCGCCGCCTCGTTGTACTTGTAGGCCTGGATGGCGCCTTCAGTCTCCGCCACGGCCTTGGCAGTCTCGCCGACGATCCACTTCGCCAGCGTCGTCTCGACGGCCGCCGGGTCGAAGCCCGCCACGCGGCGGCACTCGTTCATCTCGGCGAAGCGGGCAGCGTTCCACAGCTTGGTCGCGAAGTTGCGGTAGCCCTCGACGCGCGAGCGGGCGAACTTCACGTCCGAGCCCTGGCTCGCCTGCGCCACCAGCGCGAAGCGCAGCGCATCGGCGCCGAACTCGTCGATGAGGCCGAGCGGATCGACAACGTTGCCGAGCGTCTTCGACATCTTGCGGCCCTTGTCGTCGCGCACCAGGCCGTGAATGACGACGTCGGAGAAGGGCTTCTCCCCCATGAAATGCAGACCGAGCATCATCATCCGGGCGACCCAGAAGAAGATGATGTCGAAGCCGGTGACGAGGGTCGCGGTCGGATAGAAGCGCTTCACCTCGGCGGTGTCGTCCGGCCAGCCCAGCGTCGAGAAGGGCCAGAGCCCCGAGGAGAACCAGGTGTCGAGCACGTCGGGGTCGCGGGTGAGCGGAACCCCTGCCCTGCCGAAATGCGCATCCGCCAGGGCCTGCGCCTCGGCCTCGCTGGCAGCCACGAAGACCTCGCCGTCCTCGGCGTACCAGGCGGGGATCTGGTGGCCCCACCAGAGCTGGCGCGAGATGCACCAGGGCTGGATGTTCTCCAGCCAGCGGAAATAGTCGCCGGAGAAGCGCTCCGGGACGAAGCGCGTCTCGCCCTTGCGCACCGCCTCAAGCGCCGGCTTGGCCAGCGTCGCCGCGTCGACATACCACTGCTCGGTCAGCCAGGGCTCGACCACCGCGCCGCCGCGCTGGGCATGTGGAACCATGTGGGTGTGCGGCTCGATCTTCTCGACCAGGCCGAGCGCCTCCATGTCGGCGACCACCTTCTTGCGCGCCTCGAACCGCGGCAGGCCGCGATAGGCCTCCGGCGCATTCTCGTTCACCACCGCGGAGGCGTCGAAGATGTTGATGAGCTCGAGGTCGTGGCGCCGGCCCACCTCGAAGTCGTTGAAGTCGTGGGCGGGCGTGATCTTCACCGCCCCCGACCCCTTCTCTGGATCGGAATAGGTGTCGCCGACGATGGGGATCTCGCGGCCGACCAGCGGCAGCACCACCATCTTGCCGATGAGGTGCCGGTAGCGCTCGTCCTCCGGGTGGACGGCGACGGCCGTGTCGCCGAGCATGGTCTCCGGGCGGGTGGTCGCCACGACGATGAACTCGCCGGGGCTGTCCTTCAGCGGGTATTTGAAGTGCCAGAGGTTGCCCTTCACCTCGAGGGAATCGACCTCGAGGTCGGAGATCGCCGACTGGAACTCCGGATCCCAGTTCACCAGCCGCTTGTCGCGGTAGATGAGGCCGGCCCTGTGCAGGTCGACGAAGACCTTGATCACCGCCCGCGACAGTCCCTCGTCCATGGTGAAGCGCTCGCGCGACCAGTCGCAGGAGGCCCCGAGCCGCTTGAGCTGGTTGACGATGGTGCCGCCGCTCTCCGCCTTCCACTCCCAGACCTTCTCCAGGAATTTTTCGCGGCCGAGATCGCGCATCTGGATCTGCTTGTCGGCGAGCTGGCGCGACACGACGAGCTGGGTGGCGATGCCGGCATGGTCGGTCCCCGGCTGCCAGAGCACGTCCTTGCCACGCATGCGCTCATAGCGGCACAGCACGTCCTGAAGCGTGTTGTTGAGCGCGTGGCCCATGTGCAGCGAGCCCGTGACGTTGGGCGGCGGGATGACGATGCAATAGGCCTCGGCGGGGGCGCGGTCGGGCCGCCCGGCCCGAAACGCACCGGCCTCGTCCCAGGCGGCGGCGATGCGGGCCTCGATATCCTTGGGCGAATAGGTCTTCTCAAGCATGACGGTCCGGCGGCTGAGCGGCGATGGGAGCGCACCAAAGCCGCGCCCGGGCGGAGAAGTCAACATTTCTGCCATGCGAAGCCGTGACTTGCCGCAGTGCAGGAACAGGGCACATAGGCTGGTGATGACCCAGCCCGACGCAGATGCCGTGCCGTCCGACGCCGTGCCGTGGCGGGCCCTCTTCCTTCTGGGATCGGCCTCCTTCGCCTCCTCGGCGGGTCTGCGCTTCTGCGATCCGCTGCTGCCGACCCTGGCCGACGCCTTCCGGACGACCCCCGGCGGCGCCGCCGTCGTCGTCACCGCCTATGCGGTGGCCTATGGCGGATTCCAGCTCGTCACCGGCCCGCTCGGCGACCGCTACGGCAAGGTCCGCATGATCGCGCTCGGCGCCACCCTCTGCGGGCTCTTCACCCTCGCCTGCGCCTTCGCGACCAGCCTCGAGCAGATCGCCGTCTTCCGGTTTCTGGCTGGCCTGACCGGTGCGGCCATCATTCCCAACTGCCTCGCCTTCATCGGCGACACCATCCCGCTCGCCCAGCGGCAGGCCGTGCTGGCGCGCTACATGATCTTCATGAGTTCCGGCGCCATCAGCGGGCAGGCGGTGGGCGGCCTTCTCGCCGACGCCTTCGGCTGGCCGGCGGCCTTCGTCATGGTCGGCGGCTTCATGATCGCGGCCGGCCTGACCCTCACCGTTCAGCTGCGGACCAATCCCGTCCTGTCGCGCCGCACCGCCGTCCCGTTAGGGGGCCTCGCCGGATCGTTCCGCCAGATCCTCGCCAGCGGCAGGACGCCGATGGGGCGCCTGGTCCTCGCCACGGTGACGGCGGAGGCCGTGCTCTATATCGGCGCCTTCACCTTCGTCGGCGCCCATCTCCACGATAAGTTTGACGTGAGCTTCACGGTGATCGGCATCATGACCGCGCTCGCGGCGGTCGGCGCGGTGGCTTATTCGTCCTTCGCGCCCATGCTGCTGGCGCGGTTCTCCCAGTCGAGCCTCCTCGCCCTGTCCGGTCTCGCCTTCTCGGTCAGCTTCCTGGTGATCGCCCTGTCGCCCTGGCTCTGGCCGGTGGGCCTCGCCATCGTGCTCTGCGGCGGCGCCTTCGCGCTGTTCCACAATGCGCTGCAGATCATGGCGACGCAGATCAACCCGGAGGCGCGCGGCGCCTCCATCGCGACCTTCGCCTTCTGCTTCTTCGCCGGTCAGACGCTGGGAGTGCTGTGCACCAGCGTCATGTTCGACCGCTGGGGGCCCGAGCCCATCTTCCTGGCGGCGGCGGTGCTCATGCCGGCCATGGCCCTGGTCTTCAGAACCCGGCTCCTGGCCGTCCAGCAGGCCTGACCGGCCTCAGCGGCCGGGACCGCGGGACACCCGCTCGATCTCGGCGCGGACGAGCCGCTCGACGAGCTGCGGCAGGTTGTCGTCGAGCCAGGTCTTCAGCATCGGGCGCAGCATGTCCCGGAGCAGATCCTCGATCGTCCGGTTGCCGACCAGCATGGAATTGGCGAGCGATCCGAAGGCGGCCCCGACGGCGGCGTGGGCCTCCGCCGAGAGCAGCGGCGAGGCGACGGCGGCAGGAGGCGGCGGTGGCGGGGCGTAGCGCTCGGGCGGCGGCGGCGCATCGACGAAGTCGAGATCGGCGCGCTGCGAGATGGGCTTGATCATGCCCATGCGCTCCGGCACCGCATCGGCCTTGCTCAGCTCGAAGATGTCGGGCTCGGGCGCTGCGGCCTTGGGAGGCGCGGGCGGTGGAGGCGGGGGAGGCGGCGGGGGCGGCGCGGGCTCCGGCTCCTCGTCCATGGCATCGAAGCCGGCGAGAAGCGCGTCGATGTCGTCCTGGGATTTCGGCGCCTCTTCGGCGGCGGGCTCGGGCGCGGGCGGCGGAGCAGGAGGCGCGGCCTTGGCCGCAGGGGCCTTGGCCGGTTCGTCGTCGGCGATGATCCTGCGAATCGACGCCAGGATTTCCTCCATCGACGGTTCGTTCGCCTTGGCCGTCTGTGACATCCCCGCCCACCTCAAACGTCGCACGCATCGGAAGCGAAGGGCAATAGAGCGGCCTCAAACCGAATCGCTGTCCGAATCAACTCCGCCGACTATGCACCGCCGGGGCAGCTGTGGCCAACGCGCGCGGCACCGATCCACAGCCAAACTCCGCCGCGTCGCCCGCGGCGCGGCGATCAGCGCCCGTCGGGCGTCCGCACGCCGATCCACTGGTCGCGCACCTGGTTGTAGTGGACGGTGGGATCGAAGATCTCGGTGCGCAGCGCCAGCTTGCTGCCGGAGAGACGGCCCATGGCCGAGAGCACCGAGTAGGACAGCACGACTCGGTCGCGCTGGGCGCGGACCAGCGAGACGCGCGCCTCGGTGAGGTTCTGCGTCGCGTTCAGCACGTCGATGATGGTGCGCTGGCCGACCTTGTACTCCTCACGGATGCCGTTGACGGCGATATCCTGCGAGCGCACCTGCACCTCGGCCGCCTGAATCTGGGCGCGCGCGGCTTCCAGCGCCGCCCAGGACTGAGTCACCGCCTGGCGGACGCTCGCTGCCGCCGTCTCGATCTGGATGCGCCGCTGGCCGTAGGTTTCCTTGGCGGCACGGATGGTGGAATAGTCACGGCCGCCGTTGGCGAAGATCGGAATGGTCAGCGTCACGCCGAGCGAGCCGGAGAGCGATTGGCCGCTGCTCGAGGACTGCTCGGCGGCACGGGTCACGCTGGCGGAGAGGCCGAGGGTCGGATAGAGCGCCGATTCGGCGATGCGGACTTGCAGAAGCTGCGCGTCGGCACCGTGGCGGGCGCCGCGGATCGACGGGTGCTCGCTCTGCCCGGCGATGATGGCGGCGTCCAGGCTGCGCGGCAGCAGTCGCTCGATCGTGCGGGCCGGCGTCAGGCGGCCGGGCTGCACGCCCACCTGCTGCATGTAGACGGACCGGGCATTGGCGAGATCGGATTCGGCGCCGGTCGCGGTGGCGATGGCCGCCTGCAGAGCGGATTCGGCCAGCGCGACGTCGGTCCGCGTCACCTCGCCGACGTTGAAGCGGTCGCGGGTGGCGCGCAGCTGCTCGCGCAGCACCTCCACGTTGCGGCGCCTGAGATCGAGCACCGCCTGCTCGCGCAGCACGTTCATATGCGCCGTCGCCGAGGCGAGCAGCACGGTCTGCTCGGTATTGCGCAGGGTCTCGCGGGCGACCAGCACGTTCTGGTCGGCCTGGCGGACGGAATTGGTCGTGCGGTTGCCGTCGAACAGCGGCTGGGTGACGGAGAGCGTCGCGGCCCGGGGAAGGCTGCGGATGGTCCGGTCGCTGCCATTGATGGTGCCCAGATAGGGAGAGGCACCGACACTCGATTCGGCGACCTGGCCGGCGGCCGTGATGGTGGCGCTCACCGAGGGACGGTAGCCCGACAGGGCCGCCGGCAAGCCTTCATTGGCCACACGCACGCTGGCGCGGGCGGAGTTGAGGTCGGGATTGTTCCTGTAGGCCTGGACGAGGGTCTGCTCGATGGATTGCGCCCCCGCGGGCAGAACCGACAGGGCGATAGAAGCGAACGCAACGGAAACAACCGCCGCGGAGCGCGCACGGGACCTCGTGGCTCCGGTCATGGACAACACCTGCTTTTTGGCGCCGCCCCGGAGTGGTCCGCCACGACCCCAAGGCACTGGATGAAAGAATTAATGAAATCTACCGGTCGAGGAAACCCCTCGAGGCGGTCTAGTCCGCGCTTCCCCCACCGGGTGGGACAAGTCGGCAACACCTGAGGATCTCAGAACACGAATCCGCGCGGTTTCTCGAAGCCGGGCAGCAGCGGGATGGCCGCGTCGAAAGCCGGCCGCACGCTGTATTCCTCGCCCAGGCGGGCGTGAATCATGCACTTTGCGGCGCGGCCGGTGCCGACGACCGCGACGAGACGGCCGCCCTCGTTCAATTGTCCGAGAAGAGCCTGGGGAACGAGCTCCACCGCTCCCTCGAGCAGGATGACGTCGAACGGTCCGCGGTCGGCGGCACCCTCCCCCAGCGGCCCTTCGACCAGCGTCACCCGCGAATCGCCGCCGAGCGCGGCACGCGCCCGGGAGGCCAGGTCACCGTCCTCCTCGACCGCCACCACCGAACCGGCGATGCGGGCGAGAACGGCGCTGGAATAGCCTGTGGCGGCGCCGACATCGAGGACGCGGTCGCCCGCCCCGATGCCCGCCGCCTGGATCATCCTCGCCAGCACGACCGGTTCGACGAGGTAGCGCGCGCCGCGGCTGCCCCCCTCGCCCTTCACGGCGAGATCGTCGTCGAGATAGGCCAGCGGCCGCAGCGCCTCGGGGACGAAGTCCTCCCGCGGCACCGCCATCAGCGCATCGACGATACGGGTGTCCGTCACGTCGTTCACGCGGATCTGGGTGTCGACCATGGTGCGGCGCGCCCTGGCAAAATCCATCATGGGCTCAATCCCTCGATCGCGGCACCGGGAAGATGCCTTAAGGCCGTGTCGTCGCGTCGTGTTTACCGGTGGTGCGGCCGCAAAGGCAAGGCGCCAGCGATCACCCGAGGGTTGTTGCGGGGCCATCGGCACCATGCTAGAGCGATCGCACTCCGCGCCGGCTGGACCGGCGAGTACGGGATGGCCTCGTGGCGGAGTGGTTACGCAGAGGACTGCAAATCCTTGCACCCCGGTTCGATTCCGGGCGAGGCCTCCACCTTTCCCCTCATGGCCGCTTTGGCTGCATCGCGGCGTTCAGCTTCGGCCAGCGCCGTCCGATGGTGATGGTCAGTCGACGCCGCGAGCGCCGCATGCGGCGACTGTCCACCGACAGAATCACGAAGCCGACCGGGAACATCCACGGCCCGAGCACGGGCAGGAAGCTCAGCATGCCGCCGGCGATGAAGGACCAGCCGAGCGCCCGGCGGCGCAGCGGCGTGCCCGGCAGGCGATAGCGCCGGCCGAAGACGACGGCCGTCACCGGCGCCCCGCGCGCGGCTTTGCTGTCGGAGGCGGGCGGGACGGCTGTATCCATGAGCACAGTCATGGCCCCGGGGACCCGTCGGATCAATTGCCCCGCCCATCAAAATGCCCGCTGGCGACGATTGGCCCTTGGCAATGGCGAAGCACCTGTGTTATTCGCGCCGCTCTCACGACGAGCACGTGATCCTCGGTAGCTCAGTGGTAGAGCAACCGGCTGTTAACCGGTTGGTCGCTGGTTCGAATCCGGCCCGGGGAGCCATTTCGAAGAACCCTGGAACGCTTGGGCGTTCCAGGGTTTTTTCTTGGCCTGCGGGTCGGCGCGGGTGAACCGGACGAGCGGCGAGCCCGTAACCGGCTCATGTCGCAAGCACCCGTCCTCGTCTGGTTTCGTGATGATCTCCGTCTCGCGGACAACCCGGCGCTGGCGCGCGCCGCCGGGTCGGGCGCGCCGGTCATTTGTCTCTACATCCGGGAAACGCCCACAGGCAGCCAACGCGCCATGGGCGCCGCCGCCGGCTGGTGGCTGGCACAAAGCCTGCGGGCGCTCGACGCCTCCCTTCGCGGGCTCGGCAACAGCCTCGTTCTCCGGTCCGGGACGGCCGGGGAGGTCATCACGGACGTCGCCGCCGCGACCGGGGCCCGCACGGTCCTATGGAATCGGCGCTACGACGCCGGCGGCATCGCAATCGACAAGGCGCTGAAGACCGCCCTCCGGTCGGAGGGGCTGGAGGCGGCGAGCCTGCCCGGCAATCTTCTGCGCGAACCTTGGGAGGTGAAATCCGCCGCCGGCGAGCCGATGAAGGTGTTCTCGCCCTTCTGGCGCGCCCATCAGCGGCTGGGCGACATCCGCGTGCCGCTGCGCGCACCGCGCGCGCTCCCTGCCTTCGAGGGCCCCCTGCCCTCGGAGGATCTCGAATCCTGGAAGCTCGAGCCAACCCGTCCGAACTGGGCCAGCGACTTCCCGCAGGTCTGGACCCCCGGCGAGGCCGGCGCCCAGGCACGCCTGACCACCTTCCTCGACGAGGAGCTCGCCGGCTATGCCGACGGCCGCGACCGGCCGGACCGCCCCTCGACCTCGCGGCTGTCGCCGCACCTGCGCTTCGGCGAGATCTCGCCCGTGCAGATCTGGCACCAGGCGCATATCGCGGCCGGCATGAACCATGGCCGCGACCTCGCCAAGTTCCTCGCCGAGCTCGGCTGGCGCGAATTCGCCTACCACCTGCTCTTTCATTGGCCGACGCTGGCATCGGACAATTTCCAGCCGCGCTTCGACGGCTTTCCCTGGCGCAGCGACACCGCGTCCCTGCGCGCCTGGCAGCGCGGCCTGACGGGCTATCCCCTCGTCGATGCAGGCATGCGCCAGCTCTGGCGGACCGGCTGGATGCACAACCGCGTCCGCATGGTCGTCGCGTCATTCCTGGTCAAGCACCTGTTGGTCGACTGGCGCGAGGGCGAACGCTGGTTCTGGGACACGCTGGTCGACGCCGACGTCGCCAACAATCCCGCCAGCTGGCAGTGGGTGGCGGGCTCCGGCGCCGACGCCGCCCCCTACTTCCGCATTTTCAATCCCGTCCTGCAGGGCGAGAAGTTCGACCCTGGCGGCGACTATGTCCGGGGCTGGGTGCCCGAACTCGCCGCGCTCCCCGCTGCGGCGATCCACGCCCCCTGGAAGGCCCCGACGGCAGTCCTGGAGAAGGCGGGGGTCACTCTCGGCGAGACCTATCCCGCGCCGATCGTCGACCACGACGCCGCGCGCGAGCGAGCCCTCGCCGCCCTTTCCGAAATCCGCGACGCCACCGCGGCATGACGGCCTCACCCGCCCCCTCCGCGCCCCGTCCGGGAACTCCCGGCGGCATTGAAGGATTTGTGAAATTGCCTAGTCTGTCCTTGGCACCAGAAACCGCAGCCGCTCGCGGATTTCCGTCGCGGGAGAACCGCATCGCCTGGAACGGTCCGCCGCAACGCCGGTTTCGAGGGCCCCGAGTCGTTCCGAACCAACGGAAGGCGATGTTCCGATGAGCATGACCAGCCGCCCCGCCCCCAGTCTCGCCGAAACGATCGAGGTGACGAAAGAGAGCCTGCGCCGCGCCACCGCCGGCCTGCCCTCGCTGATGCGCCTCGCCCTCGGCTATCCGCTGAAGATCCGCTACGGCCAACTGACCCTCCGCCTGCCCGACGGTCGCCGTCTTCTGTTCCGCGGCGCCGAGGCCGGTCCGAGCGCCGAGATGATCGTCAACGACCTGACCTTCGCCCGACGCCTGATCCTCGACGGTGATGTCGGTTTCGCAGAGGCCTATATCCGGGGGGAATGGGACACGCCCGACCTCTCGGGCTTCCTGCACTTCTTCGCCTTCAACATGGAGGCGGTGCGCAACCTGACGCGGTTCAACCCCGTCGCACGCCTGATGCAGCGCTACCGCCACTGGCGCAACCGCAACACCCGCACCCAGGCGCGGCGCAACATCGCCGCCCATTACGACCTCGGCAACGCCTTCTACCGCGAGTGGCTCGACCCCTCGATGACCTATTCCTCGGCCCTCTTCGCCCGCGGTGACGAGACCCTGCACGAGGCCCAGCTCGCCAAGTACCGGCGGCTCGCGCGCGAGCTCGGGCTCAAGCCGGGCGACCACGTGCTGGAGATCGGCTGCGGCTGGGGCGGCTTCGCCGAGGTCGCCGCCAGTGAGTTCGGCGCCCGCGTCACCGGCCTGACCCTGTCCCGGGAGCAGTTCGACCACGCGACCCGCCGCATCGCCGAGGCCGGCCTCGCCGACCGCGTCACCATCAAGCTGCAGGACTACCGCGACGAAGGCGGCCGCTACGACGCCGTCGCCTCCATCGAGATGTTCGAGGCCGTCGGCAAGGAGTACTGGCAGACCTACTTCGACCGCGTCGCCGCCTGCCTGAAGCCGGGCGGGCGCGCCGGCTTGCAGGTCATCACCATCGACGAGTCCTATTTCAGCGACTACGTGCGCGAGATCGACTTCATCCGCGCCTATATCTTTCCCGGCGGCATGTTGCCGACGCCGACCCATATGCGTGACCTGCCGCGGCGGGCGGGCCTCGCCGTCGAGGGCGAGCTCGGTTTCGGCCGGGACTATGCCCGCACGCTCCACGCCTGGGCCGACACCTTCACGGCGGCCTGGGGTCGGCTCGTCCCGCTCGGCTTCGACGAGCGGTTCCGGCGCATGTGGCTTTATTATCTCTGCTACTGCGAGGCGGGGTTCCGAACGGGCGGCATCGACGTGCGCCAGATGGTCTATCGCCGGCTGTAGCTCGCGCCGGGCGCCGTGTCGCGGGGTTGAGCCGCGCACGACGCTCGGATAGCGTCCCGGGCCGGAGCGGAGCCGTCGCATGTCCCTTGCAGCCACCGTGGTCGACGCCATCGGCAATACGCCCCTCATTCGCCTGACGCGGGCGAGCGAGGCGACCGGCTGCACCATCCTCGGCAAGGCCGAGTTCATGAACCCCGGCCAGTCGGTGAAGGACCGCGCGGCGCTTTTCCTCATCCGCGACGCCATGGCGAAGGGGCTGGTGCGGCCGGGCGGCACCATCGTCGAAGGCACGGCCGGCAATACCGGCATCGGTCTCGCCATGGTCGGCCGGGCTCTCGGCCTCGACTGCGTCATCGTCATCCCCGAGACCCAGTCCAAGGAGAAGAAGGACACGCTGCGCCAGCTCGGCGCGCGCCTCATGGAGGTGCCGGCCGTGCCCTATGCCAATCCGAACAATTTTGTGAAGGTCTCGGGCCGGGTCGCCGAGCGGCTGGCGCGCGAGAACCCCAACGGTGCCTTCTGGGCCAACCAGTTCGACAACGTCGCCAACCGCCAGGCCCACATCGAGACGACGGGCCCCGAAATCTGGCGCGGCACCGACGGCCGCATCGACGGCTTCATCTGCGCCGTCGGCTCCGGCGGCACGCTCGCCGGTACGGCGATGGCGCTGAAGGAGCGGTCGTCGGCCGTGACGATCGGCTGCGCCGACCCCTTGGGCGCCGCCATGTATTCCTGGTTCACCAGCGGCGAGCTGAAGGCGAGCGGCTCCTCCATCGCCGAGGGCATCGGCCAGGGACGGGTGACGGCGAACGTCGCCGGGGCTCCCGTCGACGTCGCTTTTCAGATTCCCGACGAGGAGGCGATCCCCGTCATGTTCGACCTGCTGGAGCACGAGGGGCTCTGCGTCGGCCCCTCCTCCGGCGTGAACGTCGCCGGTGCCATCCGTCTCGCCCGCCAGATGGGACCCGGCCATACGATCGTGACCATTCTGTGCGACTACGGCTTCCGCTATGCCTCGAAGATCTACGACCCCGCCTTCCTGCGCAGCAAAGGGCTGGCCGTTCCGGCCCTGCTCGAACAGCCGGCGCTGCCTCTGACGGACCTCCTGCCGGTGACCTGATGCCGACCCAGTTTCTGTTTCGCGACGACGCCTACCTGACCGAATGCGAGGCGGTGGTCACCGCCGTCGGCGAGAAGAACGGCGCGCTAGGCGTGGAGCTCGACCGCACCGTCTTCTATCCGACCGGCGGCGGTCAGCCCGGCGATTCCGGCTGGCTGCGGCTGGGCGGCGAGGATCTCGCCGTCGCCACCGCGGTCTATGGCGAGACCAAGGGCGACATCGTCCATGTCCTGGCGCCGGGAGCCTTCGCTCCCCCCGTGGGCACGAAGGTGACCGCCCGCATCGACTGGCCCGTCCGCCATGCCCGGATGCGGATGCATACCGGCCTGCACCTGCTCTCCGTGGTTCTGCCCTATCCCGTGACGGGCGGGTCCATCGGCGCCGAGGAGAGCCGGCTCGACTTCGACATTCCCGAATCCGGCCTCGACCGCGACGTGCTGACGGAGAAGCTGAACGCCCTGATCGGGCAGGATGCGGCCGTGACGGAGCGCTGGATCACCGATGCCGAGCTCGAGGCCAATCCTGGGCTGGTCAAGACCATGGCGGTGAAGCCGCCGATGGGATCGGGCAAGGTGCGGCTCGTGGAGATCGCCGGCCTCGACCTCCAGCCCTGCGGCGGCACGCATGTGCGGCGCACCGGCGAGATCGGACGGATGGCCGTCTCGGCCATCGAGAAAAAAGGCAAGCAGAACCGGCGCGTGCGCGTCGTGTTCGCGTGAGGAGACGAGACCTGTGAGCACCCTGCCCTCGCCCTGGCTGCGATCCACCGACTGGCTGGCCGAGCACCTCGGCTATCCCGACCTCGTCATCCTCGACGGCTCCTATTTCCTGCCGACGATGAAGCGGGATGCCGATGCCGAGTTCCTGGAGGCCCATATTCCCGGCGCCCAGCGCTTCGACATCGACGTCATCAAGGACCCCGATTCCGATCTGCCGCACATGATGCCTTCGGCGACCGTCTTCTCCGCCGCCTGCCGCAAGCTCGGCATCGGCGACGGCAAGTCGGTCCTGGTCTACGATTCGCTGGGCCTGTTCTCGGCCCCGCGGGTCTGGTGGATGTGCCGCAGCTTCGGCATCGAGCGCGTCTTCATCCTCGACGGCGGGCTGCCGAAATGGGTGGCCGAGGGCCGCGAGGTCGAGACCGGCCCGGCGCGGCCGCGCGAGGCGCGTCATCTGACGGCGCGGCAGAACCACGGCGCCGTCGCCGATCTCGGCGACGTCAAGAAGGCTCTGGCGAGCGGCAAGGTTCAGGTGGTCGACGCCCGCTCGGCCGAGCGATTCCGCGGCGAGGCGCCGGAGCCCCGGGCGGGCCTCAAGGGCGGTCACATGCCGGGTTCCTTCAACGTCCCCTCCTCCGCCCTGGTCGAGGACGGCCGCCTCGTCTCGCAGGATCGCATCCGCGCCGCCTTCACGTCGGCGGGCGTCGACCTCGACAAGCCGGTCATCACGAGCTGCGGCTCCGGAGTCTCCGCCGGCATTCTCTGGCTCGGCCTCGACGCCCTCGGCAAGCAGCCGGCCGGGCTCTACGACGGCTCGTGGAGCGAATGGGGCGCCCGCGACGACTGCCCTGTCGTCACCGGCCCGGCCTGAGCCCATCCTTGCCGTGCGATGGAAAAAGGGCGCCTCGCGGCGCCCTTTTGCATGTCAGGGGTAGTGCCCGGCTCAGTGCAGGATCTGGCTGAGGAACAGCTTGGTGCGCTCGTGCTGCGGGTTGGAGAAGAAGGCCGCCGGCTCGTTCATCTCGATGATCTGCCCGTAATCCATGAAGATGACGCGGTTGGCCACCTGCCGGGCGAAACCCATTTCGTGGGTGACGCAGAGCATGGTCATGCCCTCCTCGGCGAGGCCCACCATGGTGTCGAGCACCTCCTTGACCATTTCCGGATCGAGGGCGGAGGTCGGCTCGTCGAACAGCATGATCTTCGGGCTCATGCACAGCGCCCGTGCGATGGCGACGCGCTGCTGCTGGCCGCCGGAGAGCTGGCCGGGATATTTCATCGCCTGCTCGGGGATGCGCACCCGCTTGAGGTAGTGCATGGCCACCTCCTCGGCGTCCTTCTTGGGCATCTTCTTCACCCAGATCGGCGCCAGCGTGCAGTTCTCCAGGATGGTCAGGTGCGGGAAGAGGTTGAAGTGCTGGAACACCATGCCGACCTCGCGGCGGATCTCGTCGATCTTCTTCAGGTCGTTGGTCAGTTCGATGCCGTCGACGACGATCTTGCCCTGCTGGTGCTCCTCCAGCCGGTTGATGCAGCGGATCATGGTCGATTTGCCCGAGCCCGACGGCCCGCAGATGACGATGCGCTCGCCGCGGTGGACGGTGAGGTTGATGTCCTTCAGCACGTGGAACTCGCCGTACCACTTGTGCATGCCCGTGATGGAGACGGCGACCTCGTTGGTCGTCGTCGGCATCTTGGCGACGGAGGGGCTGGCCATGCGGAACTCCTGAAATCCAGTTCGACGGAGTGCCGCTCTTAGCGGCGGCGTCCGGTGTTGAGGCGGTTCTCGACGAAGATCGAGTAGCGGGACATGAAGTAGCAGAAGGCGAAGTAGATGATCCCCGCGAAGGCGAAGCCGGTGTAGAGCGTGACGGGGCTCGCCCATTGCGGGTCGGTGAAGCCGGCGCGGATGCCGCCGAGAAGGTCGAAGATCGCGACGATGGAGACCAGCGTCGTGTCCTTGAACAGGCCGATGAAGGCGTTGACGATGCCGGGGATCACCAGTTTCAGCGCCTGCGGCATGATGATCAGGCTCATCATGCGCGGATAGTTCAGCCCGAGGGCCATGGCGCCTTCGAACTGCCCCTTCGGGATCGCCTGCAGGCCGCCGCGGATCGTCTCGGCCATGTAGGCGCCGGAGAAGATCGAGACGCCGACCAGGACGCGCACCATGGCGTCCGGCGAGCGCTCGAGGAAGAGCGGCAGCATGTAGGTGGCGAAGAACAGCACGGTGATGAGCGGCACGCCGCGCACAAGTTCGATCACCGCCACCGACAGGAGGCGGATGATCGGCATCTTCGAGCGCCGCCCCAGCGCGAGGGCGACGCCGATGGGGAGCGCCGCGACGATGCCGGTGGTCGCCACCACCAGGGTCACCAGCAGGCCGCCCCATTGCCGCGTCTCGACGACGGGCAGCCGCGGGACGGCGAAGATCCCCGTGCGCACCAGCAGGAGGAGCAGGATGCCGACGGCGATCGCCGCCCCGCCCCATTTGAGGAAGAGCATGTTCGGCGGCCCCTCCACCCGGCTCATCAGGTAGCCGACGACGAGGGTGATGCCGCCGAGGATCGCCAGCCAGCCGACGACGCTGAGCCAGGGATTGATGAGCGATCCACCGTAGAGCAGATTGAAGGCGAGGATGGGGAAGGCGCCGAAGAACAGCACGGCGTTGAGCGGCTTCTGCGGCACCGCCGGGATGAGCAACGGCACCAGGAGCGCCACCGCCACCGCATAGGTCAGATTGACCCGCCAGCGCTCGTCCACCGGATAGAAGCCGTACATGAACTGGCCGAACTTCGCCCAGACGAAGGGCCAGCAGGCCCCGACCGACCGGCCGACCTTTTCGTCGAGGCAGGCGTCCCGGTCGGCGCCGGTCCACACCGCCCGGATGATGGTGAAGTCGATGAAGGTCCAGAGCAGCGTCACCGCGATATAGGCGCCGACGACGGTCAGCAGCGCCTGGAGCGGGCTGGACAGGAGGTTGGCGCGCACCCAACCCCAGGGGCCGACGAGGCTCGCCGGCGGCGGCAGCGGCTGCAGCAGTTCCGAACGGGTGAAGGAGGTGGTCATCGCCGTGCCCTCACCGCTCGACCAGCGCGATGCGCTGGTTGTACCAGTTCATGAAGATGGAGGTGACGATGGAGATCGTCAGGTAACAGCCCATCCACATGGCGATGATCTCGATCGCCTGGCCCGTCTGGTTGAGGATCGTGCCGCCGACCGACACCATGTCGGGATAGCCGATGCCGACCGCCAGCGAGGAGTTCTTCGCGAGGTTCAGGTACTGGCTGGTGAGCGGCGGGATGATGACCCGCAGCGCCTGCGGGACGACGATGAGGTTGAGGATGCGCCCTTCCGCCAGGCCGAGCGAGCGGCCCGCCTCGGTCTGCCCGTAGCTGACGGCCTGGATGCCGGCGCGGACGATCTCGCCGATGAAGGCGGCGGTATAGGCCACCAGCGCGATGGTGAGCGCGACGAATTCGGGGATCAGGGTCATGCCGCCGGTCAGGTTGAAGCGGCCCTGCTGGGCATAGTCAAAGGAGATCGGCATGCCGCTGAGGAAATAGGCGAGGATCGGCAGACCGAGGATCAGCCCCGCCATGCTGGCGGCCACCGGGAACTGCTGTCCCGTCGCCGCCTGGCGCTTGTAGGCCCAGGAGCGGACCGCGAAGGCGGCGACGATGCCGACGAGGAGAGCGATGCCGATGGCGCCGGCTCCCGCCTCGAAGATCGGCCGCGGCACGGTGATGCCGCGCTGGTTGGCGAAGAACAGGCCGAACAGCGAGTGGGAATTGCGCGGCGTCGGCATGGCCGCGAGCACCGCCAGGTACCAGAACAGGATCTGGAACAGCAGCGGCAGGTTACGGATCACCTCGACATACCAGTAGGCGATCTTGGAGATGACCCAGTTGGGCGAGAGGCGGGCAACACCGACCACGAAACCCAGGAGGGTCGCGAAAAAGATGCCGACCACGGCGACCAGCAGCGTGTTCAGGAGGCCGATGAGGAAGGCCCGCCCGTAGGACATGGATTCGGCCCAGGCGATGGGCGTCTGCGAGATGCCGAAGCCCGCCGTCTGCTCCAGGAAACCGAAGCCGCCGGCGATGTTCTGGTTGCGCAGGTTGGTCACCGCGTTGGTGACCGCCGTGAAGATCACGAAGACGAGGAGAGCGAGTGCCAATCCCTGGAAGATCAGGCTCCGCGTCTTCGGATCGTTGAAGAACGCCACTTTGGGCGCACCTGTCGCGCGAGCCGGCAACGTGCCGTCCGTCATATTCGCCATCCCCTGCTCTGGCCCGGTGAGTGCCTTCTCGATGGAAAGCGGTTGTCTTCACCGGAAAACCGTCCCGGATCGTGGACCCGGGACGATCATCGTGTCTAGTCGCTCAGCGCCGTTTTTTTGGGCGCGCTCAGCGGATGGGCGGCGCGTACTGCAGGCCGCCCTTCGTCCACAGGGCGTTGAGGCCGCGCGAGATGCCGAGACGGGTGGACGGGCCGACGTTGCGATCGAAGACCTCGGCATAGTTGCCGACGTGACGGACGATGCGCACCACCCAGTCCTTGGTCAGGCCGAGAGCCTCGCCGCCGTTGCCCTCGACACCGAGCACGCGGCGGATCTCGGGGTTGGTCGACTGCATCATCTGGTCGAGATTGGCCTTGGTGATGTTGAGCTCTTCGGCGGTGATCATCGCGAAGTGGACCCATTTGACGATGTCGAGCCACTGGTCGTCACCGTGACGGACCACCGGGCCGAGCGGCTCCTTCGAGATGATCTCCGGCAGCACGACGTGGTCGTCGGGCTTGGCGAGCTTGACGCGCTCGGCGTAGAGGCCCGAGGCGTCGGTCGTGAACACGTCGCAGCGGCCGGAATCATAGGCCTTCACCGTCTCGTCCGCGCTGGCGAACACCACCGGCTCGTACTTCAGGTTGTTGGCCCGGAAGAAGTCGGCGACGTTGAGCTCGGTGGTGGTGCCCGTCTGCACGCAGACCGAGGCGCCGGAGAGCTCGCGGGCGCTCTTCACGTTGAGCGACTTGCGCACCATGAAGCCCTGGCCGTCATAGTAGTTGATGCCGGCGAAGTTCAGGCCGAGCGAGGTGTCGCGCTGAAGCGTCCAGGTGGTATTGCGCGACAGGACGTCGATTTCGCCGGACTGGAGCGCGGTGAAGCGGTCCTTGGCCGAGAGCGGCGAGAAGCGGACCTTGGTCGGATCGTTGAAGATCGCCGCCGCGACGGCGCGGCACAGATCGACGTCGAGGCCGGTCCAGTTGCCGGCGCTGTCCGGCATGGAGAAGCCGGCGAGACCCTGGGTCACGCCGCACTGGACGAAACCCTTGTTCTGCACGTTGCGGAGCGTCGAGGGCGCCTGGGCCAGGGCGGCCGTGGCGCCCAGGCCGAGCGCAGCCCCGAGCGCGAGCGTTGAGACGATACGTTTCATGGTGGCAGCCTTTCCCACTCTGAATGTGGATTGTTTGTTGTCTTTGCGGGCGCCGAAACGGCACCGTCGTCGAGGACTTTCATCCCGAAGACCCCGCATTTCTGCATCACAGGCCATCTCGCCAGCGGGGTCAAGGGCTTGACGGGAGCACATTTCGCCGCGGAAATGGCCGCCGCTCCCTTGGGGAGATTCTTCTCTCTGAGACAACTTCCTGAACAATTCGAGGCAGGTATGGCTGGCCCTTCTGATACCAAGCGCCTGTCCGAGCGCACGCGGCTCGTTCTCGGCGGCCGCAAGCCAGCCGAGCAGTTCGGCTTCGTCAATACGCCGATCTACAGAGGGTCCACCGTCCTCTACCCGACCTACGAGGAGCTGAAGGCGCGCCGCCAGACATATATCTACGGCACCAAGGGCACGCCGACGACACGGGCTCTCGAGGAGGCCTGGACGGACCTCTCCGGCGCCGCGGGGACGGTCCTCGTGCCTTCCGGTCTCGCCGCCATCGCGGTCGCGCTGCAGTCCTGCCTCAAGGCCGGGGACCACATGCTGGTGACCGATTCCGTCTACCGCCCGACGCGGCAATATGCCGACGGCGTGCTGAAGCGCTTCGGAGTCGAGACGACCTATTACGACCCGCTGGTCGGGGCTGGCATCGCCGACCTCATGCGGCCGAACACCACGGTGGTCTTCACCGAGGCGCCGGGCTCGCAGTCCTTCGAGATGCAGGACATTCCCGCCATCGCCGCCGCGGCCCACGCCAAGGGAGCGCTGGTCGTGATGGACAACACCTGGGCGACGCCGCTCTATTTTCCGCCGCACGAGCGCGGGGCCGACATCGCCATCGAGGCGGGCACCAAATATCTCGGCGGCCATTCGGATCTGCTCATGGGCCTCGTGACCGCCAACGCGCGTGCCTGGCCGGCGCTGAAGGAGACCTTCGATCTCACCGCCGTCGGCGCCGGGCCGGAAGATTGCTTCCTGGCCCTGCGCGGGCTGCGCACCATGAAGCTGCGCCTCGACGAGGCGAACCGCCAGGGCATGGCCATGGCGGAGTGGCTGTCGCAGCGCCCCGAGGTGAAGACGGTGCTGCACCCCGCATTCGCCTCCCATCCCGGCCACGCGATCTGGAAGCGCGACTTCAAGGGCGCCTCGGGGCTCTTCTCGGTCATCCTTCACCCGCTCACCGAACGGCAGCTCGGCGCCTTCCTCGACGGGCTGGAACTCTTCGGCATGGGCTATTCCTGGGGCGGCTACGAGAGCCTCGTCGTGCCCTTCGACTGCGCCCCCTACCGCACCGCGACCACCTGGAACCCCGGCGGCACCGCCCTGCGCTTCCAGATCGGTCTCGAGGACGTCGCCGATCTCCAGGCCGACCTCGCCGCCGGCTTCGAGCGGATCAAGGCCGCCGGCTGACGTCAGCCGGCGAGGCGCCGGACGATCCGTCCGAGCGCCTGTCGCACCCGGCGCAGCGGCATGGGGAACGGCCGGCGTTCCGGCCCCGGCGTGAAGACCAGGGCGCGGCGCGCGAACCAGTCGCGCGTCATCACGGTGAACCAGGCCCCCCACAGCGAACCGACGACGATGTCGGTGAAATAATGCGCGTCCACCGCGATGCGGCTGAAGGCGACCACCGCGGCGGCGGCGATGAAGGCCTTGCGCCAGCGTGGGACGAGGCAGGCGAAGGCAATGCCGATGGCGAAGGCCGTCTGCGAATGCCCGGAGGGAAAACTCGCATAGGATGCCTGCCAGCTCGGGAACTGGAAGTGCAGCGCTCCGAATTCCTCGAAATAGCGCGGCCGGCCGCGGGCGATGATGCGCTTGACGATGGTGATGATCAGGCCCGAGCCGCCGACGGCGATGAAGACGAAGGCGAGCCTGGCGGCGAGCGCCAGCATGACCTTGTCGGCGAAGCCGCGCACCGGCCTGGCGACGGCGAGGATCAGGAGGATCAGGACACCACTCGGGACCAGCACCCAGGCGGATTTGCCGACATCGGTCACCGTCTCCCAGACGACCGCCGTCGTGCCGGACGTATAGGCCCGCACGCCTTGGAAATAGGGATCGAGATAGGCCATCCCTGCGAGAATGAGCGCCAGCGCCACGAGGCCCGCGCAGAATCGCTCGGCGACGCTGTCGAAGAGGCGCAGCATCGGCGCGGCCCCCGGCCGCGCGGGGCGGACGAGACGCCGGAGCGCGCCGGCGAAGGTGGCGACGAACGTGTCCAGACGCCGCCGCAGTCCGCGGCCGTCGTCACCGGTGGAGGCGGAAGTCGACAGGCTCATGCGGTCCGTTTAGGCCATTCGCGCCCCGCGGTCACGGTCCCGCGACGCAAAAGCGCACCGATGCGGCCGGGCGGGGGTGACCTTTCGCCGCGACGGCGCTATGGAAGCGCCCTTCAGCCACAGATTGCCTCCGCCATGCTCGGTTATCTCGCCCTCGCCGGCTTCGTTGCCACCATTCCCGCCGCCAATTGGCTCATCGGTCATGCCGGCACCGTCTGCACGCCGAACGGCCCTTGCCTCATCCCCGTCGGCTTCGGCCTGATGGCGCCGAGCGGCGTGCTGATGATTGGCCTCGCCCTGGTGCTGCGCGACCTCGTCCAGCGCCGCCTCGGCGTGCTGTGGTCCCTCGCCGGCATTCTCGTTGGCGCCGCCCTCTCCTGGGCCGTGGCGGCCCCTGCCCTGGCGCTGGCCTCGGCCGCCGCCTTCCTGTTCTCCGAGCTCGCCGACACCGCCGTCTACACGCCGCTGGCGAAGAAGCGCCTCATCGCCGCAGTCTGGGCCTCCAGCCTCGTCGGCACGGTCATCGATTCCACCCTCTTCCTGTGGCTCGCCTTCGGCTCGGTGAGCCTCCTGCCCGGCCTCGTCCTCGGCAAGGTCTGGATGGTGGCGGCGGCGACCCTCGTGCTGTGGATCCTGCGCCGCCGCGATCCCGACGCCTTCGCCGCCCGCTGAGGCGGCTCACCCGCACGGCCGAATTGACGGAGGCACCCGGCGGCGGGTCGGATGGCCGCCCAGCCGCGCGAGGAAACCCCATGTCGACGCTCTTCGATCTCTCCGGACGCGTCGCCGTCGTCACTGGCGGCAACGGCGGCATCGGTCTCGGCATGGCGGAGGCGCTGGCCGGCTCCGGCTGCGCCGTCTCGATCTGGGGCCGCAACGCCGAGAAAAACGCCGCCGCCGTCGCCCGGCTGAAGGCGACCGGCGGCCAGGTGTCGGCCCGCTTCTGCGACGTCGCCGACCGCGCCTCCGTCGAGGAGGCCTTTTCCGCCACCCTCGCCGAGTTCGGCCGGGTCGACGGCCTCTTCGCCAATGCCGGCATCACCGGACGGACCAAGGGCCCCTTCATCGATCGCGACATGGACGACTGGCGCCGCGTCATGGAGGCCAATGTCGAGGGCGTCGCCCACTGCTTCCAGCTCGCCGCCCGCCACATGGTCGAGCGCGCCAAGGCCGGCGACCCCTACGGCCGGTTGGTGGCGACCTCCTCCGTCGCCTCCATCGAGGGCGCGGCGCAGAACGAGCACTACGGAGCCTCCAAGGGGGCGGTGAATTCCTTCGTCCGCGCCATCGCGGTGGACCTCGCGCGGCACGGCGTCACCGTCAACACGGTCCTGCCGGGCTGGATCGAGACCGACATGACGGCGCGGGCCTTCGCCGACGAGAGGTTCGTCAAGGCGGTCTCGCCGCGCATTCCCGTGCGCCGCTTCGGCACGCCGGCCGATTTCGGCGGCATCGCCGTCTTCCTGATGAGCCGGTCCTCCTCCTATGTCACCGGCCAGACCCTGGTGGTGGACGGCGGCTACAGCATCTTCTAGCCGGCTCCGGATTGCCCCGCCCCGGCAGGGAGCGGAGGAGCCCGCCCGTCATCGCGCTGTCGTCAGGGCGGTGGATGAGAATGCGGTCCGCGGCCGCACGGCCGCCAGCCACCGGATTCCTGCCATGTCTCTTCCCGTTCTCGGCGTCGCCCTTCCGCTCGAAGGCCTGCGCCAGCACCGCTCCTGGATTCTCGACAGCCAGCGCGACCTCGAGGTCCAGGACTTCTTCTGGGCCGAGGTCCTGAACGGCGACTGGAAGCCGCTGGCCGAGGCCATTTCCAAGGAACTCGACGGCCACACCGGCCGGCTCGGCATCCACGGCCCGTTCTGGGGCTTCACCATCGCCAGCCTCGATCCCGACGTGCGCCGGCTCGTCGCCCGCCGCATGGACCAGGGGCTCGACGTCTGTGCCGCCCTCGGCGCCACGCAGATGGTCATCCACTCGCCCTATACGACCTGGGACTACAACAATCTCGACTACAATCCCGGCGCCCGCGCCAAGGTGGTCGAGCGAACCCACGACACGCTCAAGGCGGCCGTCCGTCGCGCCGAGGACATGGGCGTGACGCTGGTCATCGAGAACATCGAGGACTGCGACCCGGCCGACCGCGTCGCCCTCGCCCGCTCCTTCGACAGCCCGGCCGTGCGGGTCTCCATCGATACCGGCCACGCCAACTACGCTCATACCAGCACCGGCGCGCCGCCCGTCGACTATTACGTCACCGCCGCCGGCGACATGCTCCACCACGTGCATCTGCAGGATTCCGACGGCTATGCCGACCGTCACTGGAACCCCGGTGAGGGCACGATCGCCTGGCCGCAGCTCTTCCGCGCCCTCGGCACCCTGTCCAGCAATCCGCGGCTCATTCTCGAGGTGCGCAACAAGGATCTGGTCCGCGCCGGTGCCGACCACCTGATCGGCCTCGGCCTCGCCCGATGAGGCCGGCCGCCCCTGTCATGCAGGGGTCATCCACGGGTCATGGCGCCGTTACGGCGGAGGTCTAGACGACCGCCTCAGACGCGGGGGCCGGCAGGTCCCGCCCCCGCCTCCGGTCCAACCCGGCCCCGCAAACCAGGACATGGCGACCATGCTGATCCCCTCCACCCGACGTTCCGTTCTGCTGCTCGGCGGCGCCGCCGTCGCCGCGCCGCTGGTGCCGCGCTTCGCTCTCGCCCAGGCCGACAACCGGCCCGCCATCACCATCGCGGTGCAGAAGATCGTCAATTCCAATGTCCTCGACGTGCTGCGCGAGCAGTCCAATGTCGGCGAGCGGATCTTCTTCACATCGCTCTGGGAGGCGCTGATCGGCCGCGACTGGCTCGGCGACCTGTCCTCGCGCCCCGGCCTGGCGACCGAATGGCGCCGCGTCGACGACCAGACCGTCGAGCTGAAGCTGCGCCAGGGCGTCAAGTTCCACAACGGCGACGAGATGACCGCCGAAGACGTGCTCTTCACCTTCTCGCGCGAGCGCATGTTCGGCAACACCGAGGCCAAGAACCGCTCCACGCTGAAAGCCTTCGAGAACATCCCGGCGCCGCGTCCAGGCAAGGAACTCCCCGGCGAGGTCCCGGCCGCCGCCCGCCGCATCTGGCCGGACCTGCTGCGCGTCGACGCCGTCGACCGCTACACCGTCCGCTTCGTCAATGCGACGCCTGACGTGACGCTGGAAGGGCGCCTGTCCCGCTACGGCTCCGACATCATGAGCCGGCGCGGCTGGGAAGAGGCCGCGAGCTATCTCGACTGGGCGCGCAAGCCCATCACCACCGGTCCCTACAAAGTGGCCGAGTTCCGCCCCGACACCTCGCTCCTCCTCGTCGCCCATGACGAGTACTGGGGCGGCCGCCCTCCGCTGAAGTCCATCCGCTTCGTCGAGGTGCCGGAAGTGGCGAGCCGCGTCGCCGGCCTGCTCTCCGGCCAGTATCAGTTCGCCTGCGACATCCCGCCGGACCAGATCGGCGAGGTCGAGAAGAACGCCGCCTTCGAGGTGCAGGGCGGCACGATCCAGAACCACCGCCTCACCGTCTTCGACAAGAACAACGCCCAGCTCGCCAACCCGCTGGTGCGCCGCGCCTTCACCCATGCCATCGACCGCCAGGCCATCGTCGACTCGCTCTGGGCCGGCCGCACCAAGGTTCCCGCCGGCCTGCAGTGGGAGTTCTACGGCGACATGTTCCACGCCGACTGGAAGGTGCCGGACTACGACCCGAAGATCGCCCGCGATCTGCTCCGCCAGGCCGGCTACAAGGGCGATCCCATCACCTACCGTGTCCTCAACAACTACTACACGAACCAGAACCCGACATCGCAGATCCTCACGGAGATGTGGCGCTCCGTCGGGCTCAACGTGCAGATGCAGACGGTGGAGAACTGGAGCCAGATCATGGAGCGCGGCCCGGCCCGCGCCGTCCGCGACTGGTCCAACTCGGCGCCCTTCAACGACCCGGTCTCCTCGCTGGTCAACCAGCACGGTCCGAACGGCCAGCAGCAGCAGATCGGCGAGTGGACCAATGCCGAGATGAACCAGCTCTGCGAGGTGCTGGAGACCTCCACCGACCGCGCGCTGCGCCGCAAGTCCTTCCGCCGCATGCTGGAAATCTGCGAGCGCGAGGACCCGGCCTACACGGTGCTCCACCAGAACGCGACCTTCACGGCCAAGCCCAAGGCGATCCGTTGGAAGACCGCGCCCGCCTTCGCCATGGACTTCCGCCCCGGCAATTACGGCGCCTGACGCCGCCCGGACGGGTCGGCCGGCCCTCGCCGGCCGGCCCTTCCCCTGTCGACGAGGATCGCTTTACATGACCAAGACGCCTGCTCTGTCCCGCCGCACGATCCTGAAGGCGTCCGGCCTCGCCGTTGTGGCGTCATCGCTCGGCCGCGCAGAGGCGATCGCCCAGGCCGGCGGGCGCCGCGTCACGGTGGCCATGCCGGTCAGCCCGCGCGTCCTCGAACCCGTACGAGAGGTCTCGAACGTCCTCTTCCGCACCGCCTACAACATCTTCGACACGCTGATCACCGTCGACTACCGCGACGGCGCCAGGCTGAAGCCGGGCCTCGCCACGGCCTGGCGGCGGACCGAACCGCGCGTGCTCGAACTCGACCTGCGCGACGGCGTGCGCTTCCACAACGGCGACGTTCTCACCGCAGAGGATGTGGCTTTCACCTTCGGGCCGGAACGCGTTGCTGACGCAAAGGCACCGGGACATGCCCTGAGCCGCCCCTTCCTCGGCACGATCGAGCGCGTCGAGGCGATCGGGCAGCGCCAGGTGCGTGTCGTCACCCGCGCCCCCGATCCGCTGATCGAACAGCGTCTCGCCGGCTGGGCCGGGCAGATCGTCTCCAAGCGCGCCTTCCTCGCCGCTCCCGCCTTCGAGGCCTGGGAGAAGGCGCCGGTGGGCACCGGCCCCTTCGCCGTCGCCGAGTTCAAGGTCGACCAGCACCTGCTCCTCAAGGCGCACGACGCCTACTGGGGCGGCGCGCCGACGGTGCGGGAGGTGCTCTTCCGCGTGGTGCCGGAACTGGCGAGCCGGCTCAACGCCCTCTCCACCGGCGAGGCGGACATCATCACCGAACTGTCACCCGACCATTTCCGCAGCGTCGAGGCCATGTCCGGCTGCGAGATCGCCGGCGGGCCGATCCAGAACATCCGCGTCCTCGCCTACGACAAGCACCACCCGGTTCTCGCCGACGTCCGGATCCGGCAGGCCCTCGGCCTTGCCATAGACCGCAAGGCCATCGTCGACGCCCTCTACGGCGGCCGCACCACGGTCCCGCCCGGCCACCAGAACCCGACCTATGGCGATCTCTACATGCCGGACTATCCTGCCCCCGGCTTCGATCCCGACAAGGCCCGCGCCCTCGTCAAGGCGGCGGGCTATGCCGGCCAGCCCATCCCCTACCGCATCCTGCCCAACTACTACACGCTGCAACTGCAGACGGCGCAGATCCTCGTCGAGATGTGGCGGAACGTCGGACTCAGCATCGACCTCCAAGTGCGCGAGAATGTCGGCGCCGTGGTCAACCCGCCGGAGGGGCGCGGCATCCGCGACTGGTCCAACACCATCTTCTGGAACGACCCCGCCGGCGTGCTGGTGCGCCTCTTCGGCCCCAACGGACCGACCCAGCGCGTCTACAAGGAATGGTCCAACGCCGAGTTCAACGAAAAGGCGGCGGTGCTCGCCTCCAGCCTTAATACCGCCGAGCGCAAGGCCGCCTTCCGCCGCATGCTGGAGATCTTCGACACCGAGGACCCCGCAGGCACCGTTCTGCACGATCTCACCATGTTCTACGGCAAGCGGAAGGACGTGCCCTGGCACCCCTATCCGATCGAGTACATGGACTTCCGCGCAGCGAACATGGGCTGACGCGGCATGGCATCCTCTGCCCCCATTCCCGCCGGCCCGCTGGTCCAGCTCGCCGACCTCCGGGTGAGTTTCGCCGGCGTTCCCGCCCTGCGCGGCATCGACCTGACGGTCGGCCGCGGCGAGGCCGTCGGCCTCGTCGGCGAATCCGGCTCCGGCAAGTCCGTCACCTGGCTCGCCGCGCTCGGCCTGCTGCCGGCCAAGGCGAGCGTCGGCGGCAGCGCCCGGCTGGAGGGACGGGAACTCGTCGGCGCGCCAGCCTCCGTGCTCGATACGGTGCGCGGCGGTCGCATCGCCATGATCTTCCAGGACCCGGCGAGCGCCCTCAATCCGGTACTCAAGGTCGGCCGCCAGATCGCCGAGGCGCTGGCCCTGCACACCGATCTCTCCGGCGCGGCGCTGAGGGCGGAGGCGAAGCGCCTGCTCGACCTCGTCGGCATCCCCGATGCCGGCCGTCGGCTCGACGCCTATCCCCACGAATTCTCGGGCGGCCAGAACCAGCGCGTGATGATCGCCATGGCGCTGGCCGGTCGCCCGGACCTGCTCGTCGCCGACGAGCCGACCACAGCCCTCGACGTCACCATCCAGGCGCAGATTCTCGACCTGTTGCGCTCCGTGCGGCGCGAATTCTCCATGGCCCTCGTGCTCATCAGCCACGACCTCGGCGTCATCGCCGAGACCTGCGACCGCGTCGCGGTCATGTATGCCGGCCGCATCGTCGAGGAGGCCGCTGCCGACAGGCTGTTCGAGGCGGCGCGCCATCCCTATTCGCGCGGCCTCATCGGCTCGCTTCCCCCCCTCTCGGGCCCGCGCCGGCGGCTGACCTCCATCCCCGGCATCGTGCCCGATCCACGGCACCTGCCCACCGGCTGCGCCTTCGCGCCGCGCTGCGCCCTGGCGCTGCGCTCCTGCGCAGAGGCCGACCCCGCGCTTGGTGCCGTGGCGCCGGGCCATCGCGTCGCCTGCCTCAGGGCGGATGCGGCGGCCGCAACCCTGCCGCCGGCGCCGGCGCTTCCCGTCGGCCTGCCGGCCGGCATCGAGGTCCAGCCCGCATGATCCCCTCCCTCGTGACTGCGAAGTCCCTGTCGCGGACCTACCAGATGCGGCGCGGTCTGTTCGGCGCCGGGGTGGACGTCCGCGCCGTGGACGGGGTCAGCCTGCGCATCGCCGCCGGCGAGACACTCGGCATCGTCGGTGAATCCGGCTCGGGCAAGTCGACCCTCGGCCGGATGGTGCTCGGCCTCGAACGGCCGGACGAAGGCACCGTCACTTTCGACGGAGAGCCCATGCCGGCCTCCTTCACCAGAGAATGGCGCCGCTCGCGGGCCCGCATGCAGATGATCTACCAGGATCCGCTCGGCGCCCTCGACCGGCGGCTGACCGTGCTCGACCAGGTGCGCGAGCCGCTCGACATCCATGGCCGCGGCGTCCGCGAGGCGCGCGCGGGCGAGGCTCTCGCCATGCTCTCGCGCGTCGGCCTCTCCTCCCACCTCGCCGGCCGCTATCCGCACGAGCTCTCCGGCGGCCAGCGCCAGCGCGTCGTCCTCGCCCGGGCGCTGATGACCGCGCCTGAGTTCCTCGTCTGCGACGAGCCGGTGTCGGCCCTCGACGTCTCCATCCAGGCCCAGGTGGTCAACCTCCTCGTCGACCTGCAGGAGGAATTCCGCCTCGCCATGCTCTTCATCAGCCACGACCTCCGGGTCGTCAGGCAGATCAGCCGACGCGTCGCCGTCATGTATCTCGGCCGCTTCGTCGAGGAGGGCGATGCCGACGACCTCTTCGCCGCGCCCCGCCATCCCTACACCCGCGCCCTCGTCTCCGCCGCACCGGCGCCGGGGGCGAAGAGCGAGCGGATCGTGCTGACGGGGGAGCCGCCCAATCCCGCCCAGCGCCCGCCCGGCTGTGCCTTTCATCCGCGCTGCCCCCTCGCGGTCGACCGTTGCCGCAGCGAGAGCCCCGTGCTGCGGACACTGGACGGCGGGCGGCGCGTCGCCTGCCACCTCGTCGAAGGCGCCCACCAGACCCGCGAGGCCGCCTGATGCTGCGCTTCTTCGCCCTGCGCCTGCTCAGGGCCTTCGTCACCATCGCGCTGGTGGTCACCTTCGCCTTCGTCGTGCTGCGCCTCTCCGGCGACCCTGCCCTGATCATCCTGGGGCCGGAATCGGCGCCCGAGGCCATCGCCGCCTTCCGCAAGGCCTGGGGCGTCGACGAGCCGCTCTGGCAGCAATATTTCAGCTATTTCGCCGCCATCGCCCAGGGTGAACTCGGCCGCTCCATGCGCGACGGGCGCGCCGCCATCGAGCTCGTCGCCGAGCGCATCCCCGCCACCCTCGCGCTGACCCTCCCCGCCCTCGCCCTCAAGATCGGCATCGGCATCCCCGCCGGCATCTTCGCCGCCCTCCGCCGCGGCAGCCTCGCCGACCGGCTGGTCATGCTGCTCTCGGTCGCCGGCTTCACCGTGCCGAGTTTCGTCCTCGGACTGGTGCTCGTCCTCGTCTTCGCCGTCCAGCTCGGCTGGCTGCCTTCAGGAGGCCAGGACAGCTGGCGCCACGCCATCCTGCCCATCGTCACTCTCGGCATCGGCGGTGCGGCGGTCCTCGCCCGATTCACCCGCAGCGCCATGCTGGAGGTGCTCGGCCAGCCCTATGTGCGGACCGCGAGCGCCAAGGGCGTGCCGTGGCGGCGGGTCGTCATCGGCCATGCCCTGCCCAACGCCACCATCCCCACCGTCACCATCATCGGCTTCATGGTCGGTTCGCTGATCGCCGGCGCCGTGGTGGTCGAGAGCGTCTTCTCCTGGCCGGGCGTCGGCCGCCTGCTGGTCGTCGCGGTGTCGAACCGGGACCTCGCCGTGGTCCAATGCATCCTGCTGCTGGTCGCCGCCACCATGGTCGTCTCCAACCTGGTGGTCGACCTCCTCTACGGCTTCCTCGATCCGCGCCTGCGCCAGTCGGGCGCGCGGAGCGCCTCATGACCGACCAGACCCTCGCCGCCGCCCCGCCGCGCAGCGGCCTGACGCGGGCGCCAGGCGGCATCCCGCCCCTCGTCTGGCTCGCGATCGCCTGGCTCGTCGGCATGATCGCCGTGGCACTGCTGGCGGACCTCATCAGCCCCTATTCCTACACCGCGCCGAACCTGCGCAACCGCCTCGTGGCGCCCGGCCACTCCCTGCACTGGCTCGGGACGGACGAGCTCGGCCGCGACGTGCTCTCGCGCCTCATCGTCTCCATCCGCATCTCGCTGCTGATCGCCTTCGGCGCCAGCATCATGTCGGCGGTGATCGGCACGACGCTCGGCTTCCTCGCTGCCTATTTCCGCGGGTTCGTCGAACAGGTCGTGCTCATGCTTGCCGATTTCCAGGCCAGCATGCCCTTCCTCATCATGGCGCTCGCCGTGCTCGCGTTCTTCGGTTCGTCACTGCCGCTGCTCATCGGCCTGATGGGTCTCTTCGGCTGGGAGCGCTATGCCCGCATCGCCCGCGGCCTCGCCATTTCCGCCAGTGCGCAGGGCTATGCCTCGGCCGTGACGCAGCTCGGCGCGGCGCCGACGCGGGTCTACCTGAAGCACATCCTCCCCAACATCGCCTCGACGCTGATCGTCTCCATGACCCTGGTCTTTCCGGAGGTGATCCTGCTCGAAAGCGGCCTCTCCTTCCTCGGCCTCGGCGTGCAGCCGCCGATGACCAGCCTCGGCAACATGGTCGGCTACGGGCGCGAATACATCACCCGCGCCCCCTGGATCATGCTGGCGCCGGCCACGACCATCGTGCTCACCACGCTCGCCGTCTCCATCCTCGGCGACTGGCTGCGCGACCGGCTCGATCCGACCCTGCGCTAGGACACCGCACATATTTCCATATGCGAATGCATGGTCGATCCGCTAGCCTGTGGCAAAACCACGGGAGGACGCCATGCAGCTCACACGACGCACCCTGATCGCCGCCTCGGCCGCCGTCGCGGCGGCCGGTCCGTCCCGTGCGCAGGTGGCGAGCGCGCGGCTCGGCGCGTCGGAGCTCGCCGTGCTCACCGACGGCACCATCACCCTGCCCGGCAGCATGCTGGCGCGCGACGCCCCGCGCGAGGAGGTCAACGGCCTGCTGACGGCGGCGGGCCTGCCGACGGAAGAGGTGACCAACGCCCTCAACGTCCCGGTGCTGCGGACCGGCGAGGACCTCGTCATGTTCGACACGGGAGCCGGACGCAACTTCCTGCCGACCACCGGCCGCCTGCCCGACTCCATGGAGCGCGCCGGCATGGACCCCGCCAGGGTCAAGCACGTGCTCTTCACCCACGCTCACCCGGACCACCTGTGGGGCGCGCTCGACGAGTTCGACACCCCGGCCTGTCCGAACGCGACCTATCACATCGCCCAGGCGGAATGGGACTTCTGGTTCGACCCCGGGGTCTACGGGCGCCTGCCGGAGGACCGCCACGCGTTCGCCGCCGGCGCACAGCGGGTGCTCAAGGCGCTGGAGCCGCAGCTCAAGCGCTTCAAACCCGGCGACGAGGTGGTCCCCGGCATCGCCGCCGTCGACACGAAGGGCCATACGCCCGGTCATGTCTCCTTCGAGGTGAGGCTCGGCGGCGACCCCTTCGTGGTTGTGGGCGACGCCTTCACCCATCCCGTCCTCTCCTTCGCCCGGCCGGACTGGAGCACCGGGTTCGACCAGGACGGCACCACGGCCGCCACCAGCCGCCGGCGGCTGCTCGGCAAGCTCGCCTCGGAGAAACTGGCCTTCGCGGCCTATCATCTGCCGCGCGGCGGGCTCGGCCGGGTCGAGACGAGCGGCACCGCCTTCCGCTTCCTGCCGGCGGCCTGACGCCTCACTCGGCGGGCGAGCGCTGCCCGTCGCCGCGGCGGGTCAGCGCCCGCAGCCATTCCAGGGGCGAGCCCTCCAGCAGGATCGCGATGCCGATCCGCGCACCCACCACCATGCCGGCCACCGCCACCGGCCAGGAGACGGCGAGGAGCGAACCGGCGGTGAGCCCCTGTCCGATGGTACAGCCGCCGGCGAGAACCCCGCCGGCCCCCATCAGGGCCGCCCCGGCGAGGTGGCGGCGCATCTCGCGCTGGTCGTCGAAGGCCTCCCAGCGGAATTCGCGCGCCAGGAAGGCCGCGGCCGCCGCGCCCGCAACCACCCCGAAGACGCTCATGACTCCGAAATCGAGCAGCATTCCCTCCCCCGTCGCCAGCGCGAAGAAAGCCCTGGCCACCGGCGCGACGAAGGTCAGGCTCTGCACGCGGATCTCGCTGGCGAAGGGGTCGGCCAGCGGGCCGGTCACCGCCCAGCCGACGACGACGCCGAGACCGAGGACGACGGCGGCGGTGAGGAGGCGCGGCGACCGGCGCAGACGCTGATCGCGCAGCGCCACCGCGAGGAGGAGGACCGCGACCAGCGGGCCGGCGAGATGGCGCGCGAACGGGCCCAGCCAAAGGGCCAGCAGATCGGGATAGGCGCCGGTGGTTCCCGCCGGAAGGGAGAGCGCCACCGCCTCTACCGTGTCGATGCGCACGCCCGCCAGGACCCCGCGCAGCACAGCATAGGCGAAGACCGCGAAGACCAGCAGCGTCACCAGGCTGCGCAGATCGCCGGTGCCGAGCCGCACCAGCGAGCCGAAGGCGCAGGTGCCGACCAACGCCATGCCGAGGCCGAAGAGGATCGCGCCGACGAGCGTGCCGGCCAGCGCGATGCGGGCGGGCACATAGGTCGTGGTGCCGAGGTCGAAGCCGAAGACGGCGACGAGGGCCTGGGCGCCGAGGATCGCCAGGGCGAGCGACAGGCCGAAGGCCTTCAGACGGCGCCAGTTGCCGCCGACCAGCGCGTCCTCCACCGCGCCGAAGGTGCACAGCCGCGCCCTCTGCACCGTGAATCCGCAGGCAAAACCCACGGCGAGCCCGATCAGCCCGACGGTGATGGCCGTAAGCCCCTGCATCCGTCCTCCCTCGGGGAGCGGCGGAGCGCTCCCTCGGTCTTCAAGCGCCCGGTGTTCCGGGTCGGCACAGGGCGGCCGTCGGGCCGCCGCTGCAGAAGATATCGTACACGACGCGGATGACCTGCCGGACATTGTCGTTGGCGAGGCTGTAATAGATCGTGGTCCCGTCGCGGCGGGTGGTGACGAAGCCGTCGAAGCGCAGGCGCGCCAGTTGCTGGGAGACCGTCGGCTGACGCAGCGAGAGGATCGTCTCCAGTTCGCCCACCGAGCGCTCCTTCTCGGCGATCAGGCACAGCAGCAGCAGCCGGCTCTCGTGGGCCAGCGCCTTGAGGAAATCGCTGGCGTCCCGGGCATTGCGCATGAGCTGCTCGAGCTCGACGGAGTACTCCTCCCCGTCGCGCAGCGCGTCCTCGATCGACTTGGGAACGATCGTCTCTGTCATCCTGGTCTTCCCTGCGGCGGCTTCGGCGCTTCCGCCGGGCCCGACCGTTCGCGATGATCGCGAACCATCTTCGTCAACAAGCCCCAGAAGGTCGACGCGTCAATGTAGCCGATCAAACGTCCGATCTCGCGTCCCTCGTCGACGAGGACGAAGGTCGGCGAGTAATGGACCGGCATGGCGAGGCCCAGCCCCTGGGGCTGGCCCCTGTCGATGTTGATGCGCCGGAGGGGGGCGAGGCGCCCCTCCTCCGAGGCCTGGTAGGCCGGCGCCACCTCACGGGTCCAGCGCAGGCACCAGGGACAGCCGGACCGCTCGAACATCAGCAGCTCCAGGGCCGCCGCGGGCTGGCTGGGCGCCAGACCGAGACATGCGAGCAGCACCAGCCGTCGGATCAGGCGCATGGGCTGGCTCTCAGGGCTGGTTGACCGGCGACTGGCGGTCGAAGAGATAGGCCAGCACGTCCTTGATCTGATCGATGGTCAGAACCTTCGATGAGCCGAAGCGCGGCATGTTCGAACAGGCGACCACCGCCTGGGCGTTGAAGATCTTGATATAGACGTCGCGGATCAGCTCCGGATCGTAGTTCCGATCCCGCCCGTAGCCGGCGAGGCTCGGCCCCAGCGTGCCGTAGCTGACCTCCTTCGGGTCCATCTGGTGGCAGGCGTAGCAATTGCCGCCTGCGACCGTCCCGGCCGGGTCGGAGAACTGGAAGCCGCGGCCGTTGTTGGCGACTTGAAAGCCCTTGCGCCAGTCGCCGAGGAAATTGCCGTCGGGCGGCAGGACGACGGAGGCGCGCTCGCGCGCCTGGATCGCGTCCGCCTCGGCGGCCGAGACCTGGTTGCGCCGATCCGTGCAGGTCCGCTGTGTCGGGTCGAGCTCGGTGCGCGCGCGCCATTCCGGCGAGACGCGCTGGAACATGGCGCCGATGAGGGCATCGACCCTGGCGGGATCGGCGGCGGGCCGGTCCTGGGTGGCGGCGGGGGTGACGACGAGCACCAGGCCGCAGGCGACCAGGGCGACGGCACGGACGAGGTGCGATGGGAACGAGACCATGGGACCCTCCGGTCAGCGCTTGATGGAGGGAACGGTGATCTCACCGCCCGCCGCCTGGACATTGAGGAACATCTGAAGAGCCGTCAGGCCGTCCGACGCATAGGCCGGTTCCGGCCAGCGCTGCTGGCGGAAACAGTCCCACAGACGATGCTGCATGGTCCTCAGAGCGCTCTGGGAGACGCGGTAGGTCGGCCAGGACCCCATGGTCTCCTGCGCCTGTTTGCCGGGCGTCGAGAAATCCGGGAGGCCCTGCAGGCGGATGCGCTTGCCGGGCTCGGCATGGCAGGTGGCGCAGGAGAAATCCATCACGCCGGCGCGACGGTAGAACATCGCCTCCCCCATGGCCGTCATCTCCCGTTCGCGCGGATGTGAACTCTGAGGTTCTATCCGCAGGCCGTTGGACTTGTTGGCGATAAACGCGACGAGGTCCTCCATGTCGGAGGCCCGCCCCGGACCGGAGAACCGGCGCCGCACGACGTCGGCCGTGTCCAGCCCCTGGATCTTGTCCATGCACCAGAGCAGGCGCTGTTCGAGATCCATCACCCGGTCGGCGTCGGCGAAATAGCGCGGCAGCCGGGCATAGGCGCCCTCGAGCTTGCCCGGCCCCTCCCCGAGGTCGCAGGTCTCGAGCGAGACCGCCTTTGTCCCCCGCGCCTGCGACCACAGCACCTCGCCCCGATCCACCGCGAGATAGCCGGGATTGGCCATCGGATCGTTGATCATGGCGCGGTAGCGCTCGATCTCGCGTTCGCTCTCGTCCTGCGTCTGCGCCAGCGCGCCGGCCATGCCGGCACAGGTCACCGCCGCCGCGACGAGGGCACGTATCCCCCTCATTCGACCCATGGTAGTCTCCTTGGTGTCCTCAGCGGTCGCTCTCTGGCGGAGCGATCCGGCAAGCGTCGTCTTTCGCGCTTTACATTCACGAAAAACTATATTCCTATATATCGAAGCTTGCAGGCATGGACCTGCGGCGTCAAGAAGAAGATCGAACGGTTCCAAGAGAGAATCGTCGGGTTTGGAAACCACGAAGGAGGTCCCCATGGCGGGTCCAATCGTCTGCCGGACGAGACGCAGCGTGTTGCGCATGGCGGCCCTCGCGGCCGCGGCTTCCGTCATCGCGCCGAGCCTCTCCAGGGCCGACGCCAAGGCGGTCGAGGCCGAGATCAAGAAGCTGTACGACGGCAAGACCATGGCCGAGGGCCGGGTGAAGCTGGACGTGCCGCAGATCGCCGAGAACGGCCTCGTCGTGCCCATCACCGTCGACGTCGAGAGCCCGATGACCGAGCAGAACTACGTCAAGGCGGTGCACGTCTTCGCCGACGGCAACCCCCTGCCCGGCGTCTTCACCTTCCGCTTCTCGCCGCTGTCGGGCCGGGCTTCCGCCTCCACCCGCATGCGCCTCGCGCAGACGCAAAACATCGTCGCGGTCGCCGAGATGTCGGACGGATCGCTGTTCACCACCAAGGCCGAGGTGAAGGTCACCATCGGCGGCTGCGGCGGCTGAGGGAGGATAGAGCCATGTCGACGAGACCCACTCCCCGCGTCCGCGTTCCCGGCACCATCAAGGCCGGCGACACCGTCGAGGTGAAGACCCTCATCTCCCACGAGATGGAGAGCGGCCAGCGCCGCGGCCAGGACGGCAAGCCGATCCCGCGCAAGATCATCAACCGCTTCACCGCGACCTTCAACGGCAAGCCTGTCTTCGACGCCGACTGGCACGCCTCCATCTCGGCCAATCCCTATCAGTCCTTCTTCTTCAAACCGTCCGAGAGCGGCGAGCTGAAGATGGTCTGGAAGGACGACGACGGCTCCGAGTACACGGCCACCAGCCGCATCACCGTCAGCTAGACCAGGGCCGGGCGCGCCCGGCGCGCCCGCACCGCCTCCTTCGAGCGACAGGACACCCCATGATCTCGCGCAGGCACTTCCTGCATGCGACGGCGGCTGCCCATGCCCTGGCCACGGCCTCGGGGCTGGGTCCGCTCGGTCGCGCCGCCGCCCAGCAGCGCCTGACGGAAGCGGACATCCTCCGTTTCGAGCCGCTGGGCCAGGTGACCATCCTGCACGTCACCGACATCCACGCCCAGCTCGTGCCGCTGCATTTCCGCGAGCCCTCCATCAACCTCGGGGTCGGCCCCGCCAAGGGCAAGCCGCCCCACCTCACCGACCAGGCCTTCCGCGACTTCTTCAAGGTCGCCAACGGCACCGCCGAGGCCCACGCCCTCACCGCCGATGACTTCACCCAACTCGCCCGCACCTATGGCCGCATGGGCGGCATGGACCGGGTGGCGCGCCTCGTCTCCGCCGTCCGGGCCGAGCGCGGCGCGGACAAGGTGCTGCTGCTCGACGGCGGCGATACCTGGCAGGGCTCGTGGACGGCGCTGCAGACGCGCGGCGACGACATGGTCCAGGTGATGAACGCCCTCGGCGTCGAGGCCATGGCCTCGCATTGGGAGTTCACCTATGGCGAGGACCGCGTGAAGGAGCTGGCGGAGACGTCCAAGGCCGCCTTCCTCGCCCAGAACATCCGCGACAACGAATGGCAGGAGCCGGTCTTCGAGCCGCGCAAGGTCTTCGAAAAGGGGGGCGCGAGGATCGCCGTCATCGGCCAGGCCTTCCCGCGGACGCCGATCGCCAATCCCCGCTGGATGATCCCCAAATGGGAGTTCGGCCTGCGCGAGGAGGACGTCCAGAAACAGGTCGACGAGGCACGCGCCGAGGGCGCCGACGTGGTCGTGCTCCTCTCGCACAACGGTTTCGACGTCGACGCCAAGCTCGCGACCCGCGTCAACGGGATTGACGTCATCCTCACCGCCCATACGCACGACGCCATGCCGGGCGTGGTGACGGCCGGCCGGACGATCCTCGTCGCCACCGGCTCGCACGGAAAATTCGTCTCGCGCCTCGACCTCGATATCCGCGACAAGAAGGTGGCCGGCTATCGCTACAAGCTTTTGCCGGTCTTCTCCGACGCCATCCGGCCCGACGCCACCATGGCCGGCCTGGTCGAGACGATCCGCAAGCCCTTCGCCGGCGCCCTCGCCGAGGAGATCGGCCGCACCGACAGCCTTCTCTACCGGCGGGGCAATTTCAACGGCACCTTCGACGACCTGATCGCCGAGGCCATGCTCGCCGAGCGCGACGCCGAGATCGCGCTGACCCCCGGCTTCCGCTGGGGCGGAACGCTCCTGCCCGGCGATCCCATCACCTTCGAGGCCATCTCCAACGCCACAGCCATCACCTACCCGGCCTGCTACCGGATGGAGATGACCGGCGGCCAGCTCAAGGAGATCCTCGAAGACATCGCCGACAACATCTTCCACCCCGACCCCTACTTCCAGGGCGGCGGCGACATGGTTCGAGTCGGCGGTGTCGGCTATGCCATCGACGTCTCGGCCCCCATGGGTCGGCGCATCTCCGACCTCACGCTGTTGAAGACCGGGCGTCCGCTGGAGGCCTCGAAGGCCTACACGGTCGCCGGCTGGGCGAGCGTCAACCAGGGCACCCAGGGCCCGCCGATCTGGGACGTGGTCAAGGCCCATGTCGCGCGCCACAAGACCATCCGAATCGAACCCAACTCCGCCGTGAAGGTCAGCGGCGCATGACGAGGATCACGATCCCCCAGGAGACCGCCATGACGGATACCGGCATGACGCCGCGCGAGACGACGCGGCTCGACAGGCGAGGCTTTCTCGGAGCGGCCGGCCTCGCCGGCGCCGGCCTCGCCGCCACGGCAACCGGCCTGAGGGCCGCCCCGCCCGCCGCTCCCGACCCGCTCATCACCACCGTGCAGGACTGGGCGCGCACGCTCGGCGACGGCGTCCAGGCCCGTCCCTACGGCTCGCCCTCGCAGTACGAGAAGCACGTCGTGCGCCGCGACGTCGAATGGCTGACGGCGAGCCGCGAATCCTCGGTCAACTTCACGCCGCTGCACGAGCTCGACGGCATCATCACGCCCTCGGGCCTGTGCTTCGAGCGCCACCACGGCGGCATCGCCGAGATCGAGCCGGGCAAGCACCGGCTGATGATCAACGGCCTCGTCGACAAGCCCATGGTCTTCACGGTCGAGGACCTCAAGCGCTTCCCCGGCCGGCAGAACCACGCCTATTTCCTCGAATGCGCCGCCAATTCCGGCATGGAATGGCGCGGCGCCCAGCTCAACGGCTGCCAGTTCACCCACGGCATGGTCCACAACGTCTGGTACACCGGCATTCCCCTGAAGACCCTCTTGGACGAGGCCGGCGTCAGGACGAATGCGAAGTGGCTCCTGGCGGAGGGGGCCGACTCCTCCGGCATGACCCGCTCGATCCCTCTCGAGAAGGGCCTGAAGGACTGCCTCGTCGTCTGGTCGATGAACGGCGAGGCCCTGCGTCCCGAACAGGGCTATCCGGTCCGCCTCGTCGTTCCCGGCTGGGAAGGCAACATGTGGGTCAAGTGGCTGCGCCGCATCGAGGTCGGCGACCAGCCCTGGCACCAGCGGGAGGAGACGTCGAAATACACCGACCTCCTCGCCGACGGCCGCTCGCGCCGCTTCACCTTCGTCATGGATGCGAAATCGGTGGTGACGAACCCCTCCCCCCAGGCACCGCTGAAGCACAAGGGCCCGAACGTCCTCTCCGGCCTCGCCTGGTCGGGCCGCGGCCGCATCAGCCGCGTCGACGTCTCGCTCGACGGCGGCCGCAACTGGCGCAGCGCCCGCATCGACGGGCCGGTCCTGCCGATGTCGCTGACCCGCTTCTATGTCGACTTCGACTGGAACGGCCAGGAGATGATGATCCAGTCCCGCGCCATCGACGAAACCGGCTACGTTCAGCCGACCAAGGACGAATTGCGCAAGGTGCGCGGCGTCAACTCCATCTACCACAACAACGGCATCCAGACCTGGCTGGTGCACGCCAACGGGGAGACCGAAAATGTCGAGATCGGCTGAGCTCCTCGCGGGCGCGACGCTGCTCGCCGGCCTCGCGTGGGCCGGCATGGGTCTCGCCCAGCAGCGGCCGGCGGCCGCCCCCGCCGCTGTCCCCGCCGCGGCGCAACCCGCCAAGACCGGGCTCGGCCGCGAGGCCCACCCGGCCGAGGTCGCGGCCTGGTCCATCGCCGTGCGCCCGGATGGCCAGGGTCTTCCCCCCGGCCGCGGCAGCGTCAAACAGGGCGAGGACATCTTCCAAACCCAGTGCGCCGCCTGCCACGGCGAATTCGGCGAGGGCGCCGGACGCTGGCCGGTCCTCGCCGGCGGCCGCGGCTCGCTGAAGGGCGAGAACCCGGAAAAGACCCTCGGCTCCTTCTGGCCCTATCTCTCCACCACCTTCGACTACGTCCGCCGTGCCATGCCCTACGGCAACGCCCAGTCGCTCTCCAACGACGAGGTCTACGCCCTCACCGCCTACATCATGTTCCTCAACGACCTGGTGCCGGAGAGCTTCGAGCTGACGCGGGAGAACTTCACCTCCATCCCCATGCCCAATGTCGGCGGCTTCTACGACGACGACCGCGAGACCAGCGAGCGCGCCTTCTGGAACCCCAATCCCTGCATGAGCGATTGCCGGCCGACGCCGCCGCGGGTCACCGGCCGCGCCCGTGTCATCGACGTGACGCCCGAAGGGCGGAGCGGGCCGAGGGTCGAATGACGAGGCGCTGGCGATCCCCCGCGCTGGCCTGGCTCGCCCTTGCGGCGGCCGCTGTCGGGACGGCGGGCCCGGCGCATGCGGGCGACCCCGCGCTCGGCGAATATCTGTCGGCCGAATGCGTCACCTGCCACCAGCTCTCGGGCCGGCAGGTCGGCGGCATCCCCGCCATCATCGGCCTGCCGGAAGACGCCTTCGTGGCGCTGATGGAGAGCTATCGGCGCCGCGAGCGCGAGAACCAGGTCATGCAGGCCATGGCCTCGCGCCTCTCTCCCGAGGAGGTGGCGGCCCTCGCCGCCTATTTCGGCGGCCTCAAGCCGCAGAACTGACCCCAGCGAGCAAGGCGGAGGACGTGATGCCCGACATCGACCGCAGGATCCTCATCGGCGGGGCGGCACTCGCCACCGCCGCGGCCACCGCGCCGGCGGGCGCGACGCCCATGCTGCAGTTCTCCGATCTGAAGAAGGAGGCGGACGTCGCCTGCCTCTACCATTGCGATTTCGGCGACCCGCCGCGCTTCGTGCAGATGCTGACCAATATCGGCAACCACTTCTCCGCCTACGGCGCCGACCCCTTCGCCATCCAGCTCGTCGTCGTCGCCCACGGCGCCGGTGTGAAGTTCTTCCTCGAGACCCTCGAGGGCACGAGCTGGCGGGACGAGGCCATGGTGCCGCAGATCTTCGACCGCGTGGCCCTGCAGGCCAAGAACGGCCTGAAGGTGCATCTGTGCGACATCACCTTCCAGCGCCTCAATCTCGACCGCTCCAAGGTGAGGAAGGCCGATTTCATCAGCTTCGTGCCTTCGGGCGTCGCCACCGTCGCGGCGCTGCAGGCGAAGGGCTTCGCCTATCTGAAAATCGGCTAGAGTTCCGCCGCAAGGCCGGGCCAACCGGCCGCGAACGATCACGGGAGGACGACCAATGACGATCCATCGCAGGCAATTCCTCGCAGCGGGCGGCGCCGCTGCGGCCGTGGCCCTCGGCGCTCCGGCCGTTCTCGGCCAGGCGCGGGCGCGCGTCGTCGTGGTGGGCGGTGGCCCCGGCGGCGTCACCGCGGCCAAATACATCGCCAAGGACGCCCGCAACGCCATCGACGTGGTTCTGGTTGAGCCGCAGCGCCAGTTCACCACCTGCTTCCACTCCAACCTTTATCTCGGCGGCTATCGCAGCTTCGAATCCATCACCCACGGCTACGACAAGGTCTCGGCGGCCAACGGCTTCCGCATGAACCATCAGATGGCGACGCGCGTGGACCGGGAGAAGAAGGAGGTCGTCCTCGCCGACGGTTCCCGCCTCGGCTATGAGCGGCTCGTCCTGTCGCCGGGTATCGACCTGAAATACGACTCCGTCCCGGGCTGGGGCCGTGAGCACGAGGAGGCCATGCCCCATGCCTGGCGGGCGGGCCCCCAGACCCAGCTCCTCAAGGCGCGGCTCGACGCGGTGCCGGACGGTGGGGTCGTTGTCATGATCGCTCCGCCCAACCCCTATCGCTGCCCGCCGGGCCCCTACGAGCGCGTCTCGATGATGGCCCATGTGCTGAAGGCCTCGGGCCGGACACGGGCCAAGATCATCGTCCTCGACCCCAAGGAGAGCTTTTCCAAGCAGGGCCTCTTCCAGGAGGGCTGGGAGAAGCACTATCCCGGCATGGTCGAGTGGATCGGCCCGAAGGTCCACGACGGCATCAAGTCGGTGGATCCGAAGACCAACACCGTCGTCACCGGTTTCGAGACCTACGAGAAGGTGGCTCTCGTCAACGTCATCCCGGCACAGATGGCGGGTGCCGTCGCCCGCGACGCCGGCCTCGCCAACGGCTCGGGCTTCTGCCCCATCGACCCCGCCAGCATGAAGTCGGCGAACGATACCAGCATCTACATCCTCGGCGACGCCTGCATCGCCGGCGACATGCCGAAATCCGGCTTCTCCGCCAACAGCCAGGCGAAGGTCGCGGCGCTGATGGTGCGCGGCGAGCTCGCCGGCGCACGGACCTTCCCGGCCCGCTACGCCAACACCTGCTGGAGCCTCATCGAGACCGACGACACCGTGAAGGTCGGCGGCCGCTATGAAGCCAAGGACGGCAAGATCACCGCCGTGGAGACCTTCATCTCCAAGACCGGGGAGACTGCCGAACTGCGCAAGCAGACCCAGGAGGAGAACATGGGTTGGTACGCCGGCATCACCGCCGACATGTTCACCTGAACCGGCCGGCCCTGCGCCGCGTTTCAAGCGAGCGGGTGGCGGTCGCCGCCATCCGCCGAGTTCCCACCCCGAAGGACCCCTGTCATGCGCATCGCCATCGCCGCGCTCGTCGCCACGGCCTCCATGCTGTCTCCCCTCATGGCCCAGGCCCCCGCGCCGACGCCTCCCGCCACTGCCCCGGCCGCTCCCGCGGCGGCGGCTCCTGCGGCCGCTCCCGCGGCCGGCGACCCGGCGGCCGGCGAGCGGGTCTTCGCCCAGTGCCGCGCCTGCCACCAGGTCGGCCCGACGGCCCGCAACGTCGTCGGTCCGCAGCTCAACGGGCTGTTCGGTCGCAAGGCCGGCAGCGTGGCGGGCTTCAACTATTCCCCGGCCTACAAGACGCCGGCCGTCGCCGAGAAGGTCTGGTCACCCGAGAACTTCGCCGTCTATATCCGCAACCCCCGCGAGGTGACGCCGGGCACGCGCATGGTCTTCGCCGGCATCCGCAGCGAGAACCAGATCGCCGACCTCATCGCCTACCTCCGGCAGTTCGACGCCGAGGGCAAGCGCGCCCAGTAAGCCGCAGCGGCCCGCACCCCGGCGGCGGAGTGTGGGCCGGCCGCGTCAGGCCGGCTTCGCCGCATGGCCTCCCCGCAGCACCACATAGATGGCCGGGATCACCAGCACGGTCAGCAGCGTCGACGACGCCAGGCCGAACAGCAGCGAGATCGCCAGCCCCTGGAAGATCGGGTCGGTGAGGATCGTCACCGCACCGATCATCGCCGCCAGCGCCGTCAGCAGGATCGGCTTGAAGCGGATGGCTCCCGCCTCCAGCAGCACCTCCGTCAGCTGCCGGCCCGGTGTGCGGGCGTGGCGGATGAAGTCGACCAGCAGGATCGAGTTGCGCACGATGATGCCTGCGAGCGCGATGAAGCCGATCATCGATGTCGCCGAGAACGGCGCGCCGAACAGCCAGTGCCCGATCAGGATGCCGATGAAGGTCAGCGGGATCGGCGTCAGGATCACCAGCGGCAGCTTGAACGAGCCGAACTGCATCACGACGAGGATGTAGATGGCGAGCAGTGCCACCATGAAGGCGGCGCCCATGTCGCGGAAGGTCACCCAGGTCACCTCCCATTCGCCGTCCCACAGCAGGACCGGCTTCGTGGTGTCGACCGGCTGGCCGTTGAGCGCGACGGCAGGTTTCGGCACCGCCCCCCAGTCCGCCGCCTCGATGGCCCGCTGCACCGCAATCATGCCGTAGAGCGGCGCCTCGAAGGCGCCCGCGAGCTCGGCCGTCACCATTTCGGCGGCGCGGCCGTTGCGGCGATAGACCGGCAGGGAGGTGGTCTCGCGGGTCATCCGCACCACGTCTCCGAGCTCCACAACCGACCGATCGCCGGGTAGGATGTTGGCCGGTACGGGCGTCGCCAGCGCCCGCTCGTCGACGACGAGGCCGCTCTTCGCCGGCGCGAGCCGGATCGGGATGGGCTGGCGGCCGCCGCCCCGATGCGAATAGCCGACCGTGGTGCCGCCATAGAGCATGCGGATGGTGGAGAAGACGTCGGACTGTTCGACGCGGTGGAAGTCGAGGGCGTCGTCGGCGACGGTGAGCCGCACGCGCTCGGCGGCCGTGCCGAAACTGTCGTCCACGTCGACGATGAAGGGCACCGCGGCGAAGGCCTCCCGCACCTTGCGCGCCACCTGCCGGCGCGTCTCGGCGTCGGGCCCGTAGATCTCGGCGAGCAGCGTCGCCATGACCGGCGGTCCCGGCGGCGGCTCGACCACCTTCACCGCCGTCAGCGGCGGCACGGCGATCCCCCGCAGCCGCTCGCGCACCTCGAGGGCGATGGCGTGGCTGTCGCGCTTGCGCCTATCCTTCGCCACGAGGTTGAGCTGCAGGTCGCCCATCTGCGGCTCGCTGCGCAGGTAGGAATGGCGCACCAGCCCGTTGAAGTTGAACGGCGCGGCCGTGCCGGCATGGCTCTGGATCGAGGCGATCTCCGCCATGGGCGCGAGGCGCGCCGCCATCTCCTGCAGCAGCCGATCGGTCTCCTCCACCGATGCGCCGCGCGGCAGGTCGACGACCACGCCGAGCTCGGACTTGTTGTCGAAGGGCAGCAGCTTCACCGTGACGTGCTGGGTATAGAACAGCGCCATGGAACCGAGCGTCGCGACCCCGACGAGGACGAGGAACATCCAGGCGCGGGCCTTGGAGGCGAGAATGGGAGCCGCCGCCCGGCGGTAGGCCCGACCCAACGGTCCGCCGTCATCCCCGCCATGGCCGCCATGGACGGTCTCGTGCCCGCCATGGGCCTTGCCGAACTTCAGCATCAGCCACGGCGTCACCATGACGGCGACGAAGAAGGAGAAGACCATCGCCGCCGAGGCATTGGCGGGGATCGGGCTCATATAGGGCCCCATCATGCCCGAGACGAAGAGCATGGGCAGCAGCGCCGCCACCACGGTCAGCGTCGCGACGATGGTCGGATTGCCGACCTCGCCCACGGCGTCGATCGCCGCCTGCGCGCGCGAGCGGCCGTCCTTCATCGCCCAGTGGCGGGCGATGTTCTCGATGACGACGATGGCGTCGTCGACGAGGATGCCGATGGAGAAGATCAGCGCGAAGAGACTGACGCGGTTCAACGTGTAGCCCATGATCCGCGCGGCGAAGAGCGTCAGCAGGATCGTCACCGGAATGACGATCGCCACGACCAGCGCCTCGCGCCAGCCGATGGCGAGCCACACCAGCAGGACGATGGAGACGGTCGCCAGGGCGAGGTGGAACAGGAGCTCGTTCGCCTTCTCGTTGGCCGTCTCGCCGTAGTCGCGCGTCACATGCACGGCCAGGTCGCCCGGCACCACGGTGCCTTCGGCGCGCTTCACCGCGGCGAGGATGTCGTGGGCGACGGTGACGGCATTGGCGCCCGCCCGCTTGGCGATGGCGAGGGAGACGGCGGGCGCCCGGTCGAAACCGCCCTCGCCGTTGCGCGACAGATGGGAGACGCGGGTCTCCGCCGTCTCGGTCGCCAGCGTGATGCGGGCGACGTCGCGCACATAGACCGCACGGCCGTCGCGGGTGGTGACGAGCAGATTGCCGATCTCCGGCAGGCCGCCGAGGGTCTGGCCGGCGACGAGGCCGATCTGCCGGTTTCCGTCTCGGATGGTCGCGGCCGAGAAGGCGCGGTTCGCCGCTTCCACCTTGGCCGCGAGGGCCTGCAGCGTCAGGCCGGCGCGGGCGAGCAGTTCGGGATCGGGCTCGACGCGGATTTCCTCGGGCTGCTGTCCCACCAGATAGGTCAGGCCGATATTGTCGAGCCGGGAGATCGCCACCTGCAGCTCGCGGGCGACGCGGGTGAGGTCGTTGGCGCTCCAGCGGTCTACGGCTCCCGGCCTGGCGGCGAGCGTCAGCACCATGATGGCGACGTCGTCGATGCCGCGGCCGACGATCAGCGGCTCTGGAATGCCCGTCGGCAGCCTGTCGAGATTGGCGCGCACCTTCTCGTGGACGCGCAGGATCGCCGCATCCGACGAGGTTCCCACGAGGAAGCGCGCGGTGACCAGCGTGCCGTCGTCGCGGGTCGTCGAATAGACGTGCTCGACCCCGTTGATCGACTTGACCAACGTCTCCAGCGGCTCGGTGACGAGCTTGACCGCATCCTCCGCCTTGAGGCCGTCGGCCCGCACGTGGATGTCGACCATGGGCACGGAGATCTGCGGCTCTTCCTCGCGCGGCAGCGTCACCAGCGCCACCATCCCGAGCACCAGCGAGGCGAGCAGGAAGAGCGGCGTCAGCGGCGAAGTGATGAAGGCGCGGGTCAGCGCGCCGGCAATGCCCAGTTTCGGCGTCTCGGTCACGGCAGGATCACCCGGTCTCCGGGCCGCAGCCCGGTCAATATCTCGCGGCGGGTCCCGGTCGGAGTCTCGACGAGCGCGCCGATGACGACGGCGACGTCGCGCTCCCCCTGAGACGTTGCGATGCGGACGAAATCGATGCCGGCGCGCAACGTCAGCGCCGCCTCCGGCACGGCGAGCACCTGCCGCGTGGCGACGGGCACGCGCACCAGCACGCGCTCGCCGACGAACCGGTCGGAAAGGCCCTCCACCGCGACATCGGCGATGACGCGGCCGGATTCGATCTGCGGATAGACCTTCTCGATCTTGCCGCGGGACGGACGGCCTGCTTGCGCCGCGCCTTCGCCGATCTCCACGACGGCGCCCACGGTGAGCAGCGGCGCATGGCGCTCGGGGATGGCGAGGCGCAGGAACAGGCCGCCGCCGGCGATGGTGGCCACCTGCTCGCCCGCCAGCACTACCGAGCCACGGCGGATCGGAACCGTCAGCACCCGCCCGGCGGCCGGCGCGACGACGGTGCCTTCCGTCGCCTGCTGGAGGATGACGGCCTTCTCGGCCTCGGCCTGGTTCATCTGATTGGTCACCACGTCCACCTGCATCCGCAACTGGTCGAGGCGTTGCTGGGTGGCGGCGCCACGGGCGAGCAGAGCCGCCGTGCGATCAAACTCGACCCGGGCGTTGTCCAACTGCGAGGCGGCGGCACGGATGCGCGCGTCGGCGGCGTTCATCTGCAGCACGAGCTTCTCGTCCGCGACGCGGGCGATCGGCCGCCCCGCCTCCACCACCGAACCCTCGGTGACGTCGAGATCGACAAGGACGCCGCCGATGCGCGAGCGGGCCGGCACGACGAACCGGCTCTCGATCCGCCCGTAGACGGCCTTGCTGTCCACCACCGCCACGGGCTGGACCACCTCTTCGGCGGCCTTCGCCCCGGGGGCGAGGGACAGGAGAACGGCCAGGCCCAGAAGGCCGGCAACAGCAGGTTGACGCGCGCGCATCGTTCGCGACCTCACTTGAAGGCGCAGCCGGTCTTCAGGCCCATTGCCTTGAAGATCATGGCGGCAGGGCAGAAGCCAGTGAACCCAGCCTGCAGCATGTTGAGGCCCACGAAGGCGTTGAAGGCCAGGAACCAGGGCGAGACGAGATAGGCGAGGGCCAGCGAGACGAGGATCATAAGGCCGGCGAAACTGAGGACGGCGTTGTCGATGGTCATGGGACTTCCCCCTTCCGGTTTAAGATGGATCACCGCGGGCGCGGCGTCGTTGCGGTAGCTGCTTGACGCCCCCCGGGGCGTTCCGGTATCAGCACCCCTGTAATATATTCGAATATGCGAATATCAAGAGGCGACGTCGACATTGCGCAAGCGGTCCCCGATCCTTCGCAGCGCGGACCGCAACGCAGGGCCGACGCCCTGCGTTCGGCCACCACGTCTGGGGAGCCAGCCATGACGACGCGAGAAGGCCATACGGCAGGCGCACCGGGGCGCCCTGACCGCCGCGACCCTCGACGGCGCCTCGTCGCCCTGATCACCGTCATCTGGACGGCCGGCGCCCTCGGCACTGCCGTCCTGGCCTATGTGGCGCTGAGCCCGGTCGGCGCCCCAGCGACCGCCCGTTAGACCGAAGCCGAAAGGACCTTTCCATGTTTGGATGGCTCAGCCGCCGGTCCGCCGGCCGGGATCTCGCCCCCGAGGAGGCCAAGGCGCTCGCCGACAGCGGCGAGGCCGTGCTGGTCGACGTGCGAGAGGAGGGCGAATGGCAGTCCGGCCACATTCCAGGCGCCGTCCACCTGCCGCTCTCGCGCTTCGCCGCGGACAGCGGACGGCTGCCGAAGGGGCGCCGCCTGGTCCTCTACTGCCTGTCGGGAGCCCGCTCCGCGCGCGCCCTCGGTGAATGCGCGCGGCTCGGCCTGCCCGCCGACGGCCATGTCGCCGGCGGCATCTCCGCCTGGCGGCGGGCGGGACTGCCCGTCACCCGCTGACCGTGCGCCCGCCTTGAACAGCCCGGCGAAGTCCGGTCTACTGACTCTTGGAAGGACATGCCGGACCACCGAACAGCGCCGATAGAGCGCGACGGGGTCCCCCAGGAGGAAGACCCATGACCAAGACGCTCTGGACGCCGTCGCGGCGCCGTTTCATCACGTCCTCGTCGGCCGCGGCTCTCGCGGGCCTCGCGGCGCCGGGCCTCGCCCAGACGCGCTTTCCGAACCGGCCGGTGACGCTCATCGTCCCCTGGACGGCCGGCGGCTCCACCGACATGGGCTTCCGCGCTCTCGCCGAAGCCACGCAGAAACACCTCGGCGAGCGCATCATCGTCGAGAACAAGCCCGGCGCCGGCGGCACGCTGGGCCCGGCCCAGATGGCGGCGGGCGCCCGCCCCGACGGCTACACGCTGGCGCAGATGCCGATCACCATGTTCCGCCTGCCGCACATGACGCGGGTGGCCTTCAACCCGCTGACCGACTTCAGCTACGTCGTCCACGTGGCCGGCTACTGCTTCGGCACGACGGTGCGCGCCGACAGCCCGCACAAGACGATGAAGGACCTCGTCGAGTTCGCCCGCGCCAATCCGGACAAGGTCACCTACGGCACGCCCGGCGCCGGCACCTCGCTGCACATCACCATGATGGACATCGCCGCGCGCGAGAACATCAAGTGGACGCACGTTCCCTTCCGCGGCGCCTCCGAGACCAATGCCGCGGTGCTCGGCGGCCACGTCACGGCCCAGGCCGATTCCAGCGGCTGGGCGCCGCTGGTCAATGCTGGCCAGCTCCGCCTCCTCGCCACCTGGGGCAAGAAGCGCACGAAGACCTGGTCGAGCGTGCCCACCCTGCAGGAGAGCGGCATCGACATCGTCTCCAACTCGCCCTTCGGCATCGCCGGCCCCAAGGGCATGGATCCCGGCATCGTCAAGGTGCTGCACGACGCCTTCAAGAAGGGCATCGAGGAGCCGGACCACATGCGGGTCATGGACCAGCTCGACCAGGAGGTCGACTACATGGACACGGCCACCTACGAAGCCTTCGTCAAGACCATGTACGAGGACATGCGCCAGCAGGTGGAACGCCTCGGCCTGCGCCGCAGCTGATCCCGCGAAAGCCACCGTCATGCGCATTCCCGATCTCGTGGCCGCCGTGGCCATCGCCGGCCTCGGCGCCTTCCTCGTGCGGGAGGGCGGCGAGCTCGGCCTCGGCGAACCGACGGAGCCGGGGTCCGGCTTCATGTTCTGGTGGATCGGCGCGGCGATGATCCTGGCGGGCGGCGCCCTCGGCGTCACCGGTCTCCTCGCCCCGGCGGGCCGCCAGCCGGCCGACATGCCGCCCGCGGGCGGTCCCCTCGCCCAGCCGCTCATGGGGATCGCCGCCCTCGTCGGCTATGCGCTGGCGCTCCAGCCGATCGGCTTCATTCCGACATCGGCGGCGCTGCTCGCCGGCCTCTTCGCCTTCGTCGGCGGCTATCGCTGGCAGGTCTCGCTCGGCATGGGCATTGCGGGGGCCTTCCTCTGCTGGTTCCTCTTCGCCCGGCTCCTCGGCAGCAACCTGCCCGCCGGCATCCTCGTCAACACCGTGTTCGGGAACTGACCGATGGAGCTTCTCGGTCAACTCGGAACCGGCTTCGTCGTCGCGCTGTCGCCGGACAACCTCTTCTACTGCTTCGTCGGCGTGCTGATCGGCACCCTGGTCGGCGTGCTCCCGGGCATCGGGCCCATCGCCGCCATGTCGCTGCTGCTCCCCGCCACCTTCGCCATTCCGCCGACCGGCGCGGTCATCATGCTCGCCGGCATCTATTACGGCTCCATGTATGGCGGCTCGACCACCTCCATCCTGGTCCGCATCCCGGGCGAGGCCGCCTCCGTCGTCACCTGCCTCGACGGCCACGAGATGGCGAAACAGGGCCGCGCCGGCGCGGCGCTCTTCGTCGCCGCCATCGGCTCCTTTTTCGCCGGAACCGTCGCCCTCGTCGGCCTGATCCTGGTCGCGCCGCTGATGATCACCGTGGCGCTCGCCTTCGGCCCGGCCGAATATTGCGCGCTGATGCTCCTCGGTCTCTGCCTCATCGCCTATCTGTCCCAGGCCTCCGTCATCAAGTCGTTGGTCATGGCCGGCATCGGCCTGGTGCTGGGCCTCGTCGGCATCGATTCCATCAACGCCCTGCCCCGCCTCACTTTCGACCGGCTGGAACTGCTCGACGGCATCGGCCTCGTGCCCGTCGTCATGGGCCTGTTCGGCGTCGCGGAGATCTTCAAGAACCTCGAACAGGGCACAGACCGCACCGTGGTCGAGAGCAAGGTCGGACGGCTCTGGCTCACCTCGACCGACTGGATCCAGTCGCGCTGGGCCATCGTGCGCGGCACGGCCCTCGGCTTCGTGCTGGGCATCCTGCCGGGAGGCGGCGCCGTCATCTCCTCCTTCGTCTCCTATGCGATGGAGCGGCGGCTCTCGAAGACGCCGGAGCGCTTCGGCAAGGGCGCCATCGAAGGGGTCGCGGGACCTGAAGCCGCCAACAACGCCGCCGCCGGCTCCGCCTTCATCCCGCTGATGACCCTCGGCATCCCGCCCAATGCCGTGCTCGCCCTGCTGCTCGGCGCACTCATCATCCACAACGTGCCGGTCGGCCCGACCATGATCACCCAGCGGCCGGACCTCTTCTGGGGCGTCGTCGCCTCCATGTATGTCGGCAACGTCATGCTGCTGGTGCTGAACCTGCCGCTCATCGGGCTCTGGGTGAAATGCCTCCAGGTGCCCTACGGCATCCTCTTTCCCCTGATCCTGCTGTTCTGCTGCATCGGCGTCTATGCCACCTCGGGCCAGATCTTCGACCTCTATGTGATGATCGCCTTCGGCGTCGGCGGCTGGCTGGTGGCGCGCTGGGGTTACGAGCCGGCCCCACTGGTCCTCGGCTTCGTCCTCGGCCCCATGTTCGAGAACAACCTGCGCAAGGCCCTGATCCTGTCGCGCGGCAGCTGGATGACCTTCATCGAGCGCCCGATCTCCGCCTTCTTCGTGCTGGCCTCGGCGATCATTCTGGCGACGGCGCTCGTCCCCTGGATCAACGCCAAGCGCAAGGAGATCGCCGTCGAGGGCTGAGGGGGCGACGAGCGTCAGGGGGCGCCTGCCACATGAGCCCCGCGCCGGTATTCGCGCGGCGTGAAACCGATCTTGTTTTTGAAGAACCGCGAGAAGTGACCCGGCGCCGAAAAGCCGAGGTCAAGCGCGATGTCGCCGGCCGGACGGTCGCTGGCGATGAGCTGCTCGATGGCATATTCCACCCTCAGCGTGTCGTTGTAGACCGCCGGTGTCATTCCGGTGCTGGCAGTGAACTGCTCGAAGAATCGCGACCGCGAGAGGCCCACCGCCCGTGCCAGGACATCGATCGTCTGCGGCCTGGGGGGATCGGCGCGCATCAGCGCGATGGCCTTGCGGATGCGGTGGTCGACCGAGCGCGGCTCCGCCGGAGCGAGGCTGTCGGGCGAGTTTGCGGCGAGAATGCGGGTCAGAAGGGCGAGGATGTCGCCCTCCAGATCGTCCGCCGCCGCCGTCAGGGTGGGATCGGCGATGGTCGCCGCGATCCTTCCGACAAGGCGGCGCATGGCGTCGTCGACGCGCGCCGACTGCCGGCTGAACGGTCGCCGCGACGTTCCGCCGCTGCCGCGAACCAGCCAGCCCGCCTCGATATAGAGCGCCAGGATGGTGATGGGCGGATCGGCGCTGGCGCGCCAATTGGCGTGCGGCACCCAGGGGTTGAGCAGCACCATCTCGCCGTCGGTGATCGGGCACCGCGTCCCCTCCACGTCATAGGCACCGTCCTGCCCCTCCACCTTGATGAGCGCGTGGACATGAGGATGGGCATGGACGTGGACGGGCTGGTTGGTGCGGAACAGAGTCACGCGACCGAAGAGCCCCTGATGGACGCCGATGACGCCGGTCATGCTTCCTCCAGCGCCCGCTCTGCCGGCGGGCTGCGGACTCAGCATCCACTAAACCGGACGAAAAGGTAAGTCACAGGACGCATCGGTAAGCCGCGCGGGCGAGACCCCTGTAGGGTTTTGCAGCATCCCGCCATCCGCTCCGAGGACGACGCATGACCGCGCCCGCCATGGTTCTGAGACTCGTCGAGGACATCGTCGCCGCAGGCGCGCGTCTCTCCTTCCCCGACGACGGCGTCCGGCGGGTTCTCTACTGTGTCCACGGCGCCGTTGAGGCGGGAGGCGGACGAGTGGAAGACGACCAGGCCGTGCTTCTGACCGGACCGGCCCTCGCAGTTGCCGGTGCGGCGGGCGCAACCGTCTGGCGCTATGAACTCGCGCCCGCAGGGGCGCCCGTCTTTCGCCTGCCGGCCGAAGCCGGCGTCACGCGCGACAAGCTGAGCGAGGCTCTCACCTGGCCTGTCGCCGACCGGATTCTGATCCGCGCCGACAGCGTCTCCTTTCCGCCGGGCGGCTGCGCCTATCTGCATACGCACCAGGGGCCGGGCATCCGCTGCCTCATCGACGGCGGGATTCGAATCGACGCCCTGGGCCATTCGGCAAGCTACGGCCCAGGCGCGGCCTGGTTCGAGAGCGGCCCGGATCCGGTCTTCGCCCAAGCCGCGGCCGACCGCCCCAGCCGCTTCGTCCGCGTGATGGTCCTGCCGGCTGCGCTCCACGGGCGGTCCTCGATCGCATACGTCAATGCCGAGGACCGCGAGAAGCCGAAATCCCAGACCTACAAGGGATATCTGGACCAGATCATCGACACCTGACGCCGTCGAGGCGACCAGTTGGGGCCCGTCGCCCCGCGTGAGGCGGCAGGAAGACCGCCTGAGCAGACAAGGCAAACGGAGGAACCGTACGATGACGCTGACCCGCAGAACGGCCATGGCCGCCCTCGCCCTGACCGGCGCGGCGCTCGCGGCGCCCGCCGCTGGCGCCCAATCCGCCTATCCGGAGCGCCCGATCAAGGTGATCGTGCCCTTCGCCGCCGGCAGCGCCTCGGACATCGTCGGGCGCATCGTGCTGGAGGCCATGGCAAGCGATCTGGGACAGCGCTTCGTGGTGGAAAACCAGGCCGGCGCCAGCGGCAATCTCGGCACCGGTGCGGTCGCGCGCGCTGAACCCGACGGCTACACCATCCTCGTCTCCGCTTCCGGGCCCCTGGCCGTCAACCAGGCGCTGTTCCCCAATATCGGATACGATCCACTCGCCGATTTCGAGCCGATCTCTCTCATCGCGACACTGCCCAACGTCATCGTCGTCAACGCGGGGCTGCCGCTGAACTCCGTGGCGGATCTGATCGCTGCCGCGAAGAAGGATCCGGGCAAGCTCAACTACGGGAGCATCGGCAACGGCAGTTCCCAGCATCTGGCGGCCGCCTATTTCGAGCAGGTGACCGGGACGCGCATGACCCATGTCCCCTATCGCGTCACCGGCCAACTCGTCAGCGATTTGGTCGGAGGGCAGCTCCAAGTGTCCTTCCAGTTGATTCCCAACGTCCTCGGCCAGATCCAGGGCCGCCAGGTGCGGCCCCTCGCCATCACCGCAAACCGTCGGTCCGAAGTGCTGCCCGACGTACCGACGGTCGCAGAGGTGGGACTGCAGGGCTACGAGGCCTATGGCTGGTTCGCCATGCTCGCGCCGAGGAACACCCCGGCACCCGTCGTCACACGACTCCACGCCGCCTACATGAAGGCCATGGCCGACCCGGCGGTCCGCCGCCGCATCGTCGAGGTCGGTGCCGAGCCGGCAACCTCCACCCCGACCGAACTTCGGTCGTTCATGCAGGCCGAAGCCCGCAAATGGGGTGACATCATCCGCACCAACGGCATCAAGCCGAACTGAGCGCGGCATCGGCGGCCGCTGTGTCAGGTCAGGGCGGGTCTGCCGTCGGCACGAGCGCGGACCTCCCCGGCGCCGCGGGGCGCTTGCCAAGAGCGGGGATTATGCCCACAAGAGCCCCGTTGAGCGGGGCTCCATGGGTATTTTGAGAAGTTCTTTCGTCAGAACCACCGCTCTGATGCTGGCGGCCGGTATCACGGTCCTGATCCTGATCGTCGCGGCATCCCTCTGGCTCACCGCCCGCTCGCAGCAGCACTTCGGCGAGGTCGTCACCTCGCGCGCCATCCGCAGCGCCACCGCCGACCTGCTCTCGCTCATGCAGGACGCCGAGACCGGCCAGCGCGGCTTCCTCATCACCCGCGATCCCGTCTTCCTGCGTCCCTATCGCAGCGCCCTCGCCAATTTCGAGCAGCGGGTCGCCGCCTTCCGCGAGTCGATTGCGGCAGAGACCGAGCTTGCCAGCCTCGCCACCCGGCTGGACGAGCGCCTCCGGCGCAAGATGGAGGAACTGCGCAACCGCGTCGCGCTCGGCGAGTCGGGCCGGTTCGAGCAGGCAGTCGCCGAGGTCGGCACCGGATCGGGCATGCGCCTGATGGACGAGATCAGGGCCGATCTCGGCGAGGTCCTGGAGCGGGGCGAGCAGTCGCTCAACCGCGCCATCGCCGCACAGGACGCCACTACCGACCAGTTGCAGTTCGTCTCCATCGCCGGCGCAATCATCATCCTCGGTCTCGCCGCGGCGGCCGCCTGGCTTATCTCGGGTTATACCCGCGAGCTCGCCTATTCCCGTGCCGAGCTGGAGGTGCTCAATACCGGGCTGGAACAGCGGGTCAATGAACGCACCGAAGCGCTGACCAAGGCGAACGAGGAGATCCAGCGCTTCGCCTATATCGTCACCCACGACCTCAGGGCGCCGCTGGTCAACATCATGGGCTTCACCAGCGAGCTGGAAGCCTCGATGAAACCCGTCGCCACCCTGCTCGGAGGCAAGGAGACGAGCCCCCACGATCGCGAGGAGGCCCGCCAGGCCATCGAGACCGACCTGCCGGAAGCCATCGGCTTCATCCGCTCGTCGACCCAGAAGATGGACAACCTCATCAACGCCATCCTGAAGATCTCGCGCGTCGGCACGCGCACCCTGAAGCCCGAGCCGATCGACCTGAAGGCTCTCGCCGAGGCGAGCGCCGCCGCCGTGCACCACCAGGCGTCGGACGATGAGGGCGATGCGGGCATCCGCATCGAGGTCCCGCGCCTCGAGATCGTCAGCGACAGGCTTTCGGTCGACCAGATCCTCGGCAACCTGCTCGACAACGCCATCAAGTACCGCGCCACCGACCGCCCCATCCGCATCGCGATCCGCGGCCGCCGCGACCGGCACTTCGCCTATCTGGAGGTCGAGGACAACGGCCGCGGCATCGCCGCCTCCGACACCGAGCGCGTCTTCGAACTGTTCCGCCGCTCCGGCCCCCAGACGGTGGCGGGCGAAGGCATCGGCCTCGCCCATGTCCGCACCCTCGCCCGCAATCTCGGCGGCGACATCACCCTCACGTCGACCCTCGGCAGCGGAAGCACCTTCACCGTCAGGCTGCCCATCGATTTCAATGAGTTCAAGAGGAGAGCCGCGCTATGAACCGGAGCGGAAACCCCGTCACCATCATCATGATCGAGGACGACGAGGGCCATGCGCGCCTCATCGAGAAGAACATCCGCCGCGCCGGTGTCTCCAACGAGATCGTCCCCTTCACCAACGGTACCGAGGCCCTCGCCCACCTGCTCGGCGCCGACGGCTCCGGCGAGGTGAGCATCGGCCGCCAGCTCCTCATCCTGCTCGACCTCAACCTGCCCGACATGGGCGGCGTCGACATCCTGGAGAAGGTGAAGTCGAACCCCCACACCAAGCGCGCGCCCGTCGTCGTCCTGACGACGACCGACGACCAGCGCGAGATCCAGCGCTGCTACGACCTCGGCGCCAACGTCTACATCACCAAGCCGGTGGACTATGACGGCTTCGCTCAGGCGATCCGCCAACTCGGCCTGTTTTTTGCGGTGATGCAGGTGCCGGAAGCCGACTGAGCGGTAAAACCTGACCATGTCCGACGCGCAGAAGCGGATTCTCTATGTCGACGACGACGCCGCCCTCGGGCGGCTCGTCCAGCGACGGCTGGCGCGCCATGGCTTCGCCGTGGTCCATGCGGGCGATGCCGCCGCCGGGCTGGAGGCCCTCGCCGGGGACGCCTTCGACGTGGTCATCCTCGACCACGACCTCGGCACCTCGACCGGCCTCGACCTCCTGCCGCGGATCAGGGAACAGGCGCCCTCGCTGCCGGTCATCTACGTCACCGCCTCCACGGAACTCGCCATCGCGGTCGAGGCGCTGAAGGCCGGCGCCTTCGACTATGTGGTGAAGACGGTCGGCGAGGATTTCGACACCTTGCTGCTCTCCGCCATCACCCAGGCGGTCGAGAAGGGCATCCTTCTGCGGCTGAAGGAAAAGGCCGAACGCGAGGTGGCCGAGGCGCGCGACCACGCCCTGGTCCTGCTGGCCGAGGTCAATCACCGCGTCAGCAACAGCCTCGCCCTCGTCTCCTCGCTGATCCGCATGCAGGCCGCGGCCTCGAAGGACCCGGAGACCAAGGCCGCGCTGGTCACCACCCAGGCCCGCATCGCCGCCGTCGGGGACCTGCACCGCAACCTCTACACCTCCGACGACGTGCGCTCGGTGGATCTCGGCGCCTACCTCACGTCCGTGCTCGACGCGGTGCGCCTGTCGGTCGCCGATACCGGCTCGGCGGCGACGGTGAGCTTCACGCCCGCCGCCGTGCTGTGCCGCACTGACAAGGCGGTCTCGGTGGGCATGATCGTCACCGAACTCGTCACCAATGCCCTGAAATATGCCTATCCCGACGGGGCCGGAGAGGTCCGGGTCACGCTGGCCGCCGAACCTGACGGCATTGTCCTCACCGTCGCCGACGACGGAGTCGGCTGGCGCGGCGCCGGGCCGGCGCGGGGCTCGGGCCTCGGCAGCCGCATCATCGCCTCCATGGCCAAGACCCTCGACAGCCAGGTCGACTATCTCGACGTCCCCGCCGGCACCTGCGCCCGGCTTCAGGTGCCCGCCGCGGTTCTGGAGCGGCGCTGAGCGCGGCGTCGGCCCGTTTCCTCGCCGCGGCCGGTGCAGCATGCTAATTGCTTGAGGGCATCCGCCCTACTCCTGCCCGCGGGTGGAACGCCCTTGAATCTGCGCCAGCTCGAACTCCTCCGCGCCGTGATCCGCTGCGAGACCACCGTCGGCGCAGCGCGTGAACTCGGCCTGTCCCAGCCCGCCGTGTCCAACGCCGTCAAGCATCTGGAGGACCAGCTCGGCTTTGCCCTGTTCGAGCGCATCAACAACCGTCTCTTCCCCACCCAGGAGGCGCGGACGCTCTACCAGGATTCCGAGCCCATCTTCGCCATGCACACGGCGCTGGAAGCCCGCGTGCAGGACTTGCGGGAAAACCGGGCGGGCCGCATCCGCATCATCGCCACCCCGCCGCTCGGCTACGGCCCGATCCCCGTCGCGCTGCAGCGCTTCCTCGCCCGCCGGCCGAAGGTGCGCATCTCCTTCGACGTGCTGCGCCTCGAGGACGTGGCGGAGAAGGTCGAGCTCGGCGTCTCCGAACTCGGCTTCGTCCTCGGCATCGGCGACCATCCCGCCCTGAAGGTCGAGCCGGTCTACGAGGGCCGCATGGTCTGCGCCCTGCACCGCAGTCATCCCCTCGCGGGTCGCGACGTCATCACCCCCGCAGACCTCCGCGACCTCCCCTTCATCGCCCTCGAGCGCGGCACCCGTCTCGGGACCGCCGTCCGCCAGGCCTTCGAGGCGGCCGGAGAGCCCTTCCGCCACGCCGTCGAAGTCCGCTACTGCCACACCGCCTGCGTGCTGGCGGCGAGCGGCATCGGCGTCGCGGTCGTCGATCCCTTTTCGCCCGCGGGCAGCGGCCGGCCTGACCTCGCCGTCGTGCCCTTCGAGCCGGCGACGCCGGTCAGCGCCTATGTGGTCGCCTCGCGCAGCCGGCCGCTCTCCCGCCTCGCCGGCGATTTCCTCAAGGAGGTGCGGATGGCCCTCGACGAGGCCACCGCACGGCTGCCGTGATCGACGGCGGCAAGCGGTAAGCCTGAGGCGTCAGCGCAGGTATTTGCCTAGCGAATAGGCTTGCCCAAAAAATCATAGTCTGCAGGATTGTCCCACGCCCGGGCGCCGTCGCAGTCTGGCCGCGGCACGCCGCCAGCGGATGTGCCGACGTCCCGAGACAGAGGTCTTCATGTCCCGCATCCTGCGCGTCGCAGCCGCCCAGATGGGCCCCAACCAGCGTGCCGACGCCCGTTCCGCCATCCTCGCGCGTATGGTCGCGCTGCTCGACCAGGCCGCCGACCGCGGCGCCGACCTCGTCGTCTTCCCGGAACTCGCCTTCACCACCTTCTTTCCGCGATGGCTGCTGGAGACCGGCGAGGTCGACGCCTATTTCGAGGCGGCGATGCCCAACCCCGAGGTCGCCGCGCTGTTCGACCGGGCGCGGGAGCGACGGGTCGGTTTCTATGTCGGTTACGCCGAGCTGGCAGGGGACCGCCACTTCAACAGCGCCATCACGGTCGGCCCCGACGGCACGATCCTCGGCAAGTACCGCAAGGTGCATCTGCCGGGCTCGGTGGAACCGCGGCCCGGAGACCGCTTCCAGCAGCTCGAAAAGCGCTATTTCGACTATGGCGACCTCGGCTTCCCCGCCTTCTGGGGCCCGAAGGCCTGGCAGGAGCCGGTGCTCGGCATGCTCGTCTGCAACGACCGGCGCTGGCCCGAGGCCTGGCGCTGCTACGGCCTGCAAGGCGTCGAGCTCATGCTCATCGGCTACAACTCGGCGGCCTACGACCCCAATGGCGGCACCACCGAGAGCGAGGGCCTGCGCACCTTCCACTCGACCCTCGCCGTCCAGGCCAACGCCTACATGAACGCCACCTGGGCGGTCTCGGTGGCCAAGGCCGGCAACGAGGACGGCTCCGGCCTCATCGGCGGCTCCTGCATCGTCGATCCCAACGGCGTCGTGGTGGCGCAGGCCGAGACCCTGGGCGACGAGGTCCTGGTGGCGGAGGTCGACCTCGACGCCTGCCGGCAGGGGAAGGAGAAGATGTTCAACTTCGCCGCCCACCGCCGGCCGCAGCACTACGGCGCCATCGTCGATCAGGTCGGGGCGGTGCTGCCGCCGAAGCCGGCTGCCGCGGAAAGGCTCAGCGCATGACACCGCCCGCCGCCACCCATCCGAGCCTGCCGGACATTTCCGGCCACAGCATCGTCGCCGAGCGCTACTGGGGCCGCTGGGTCGCCGTGGCGATCATCGTCCTGCTCATCGCCGCTCTCGCCCGCGCCTTCGCCGTCGGCCAGATCGAGTGGACCTATGTCGGCCAGTTCCTCACGGCGAAGTCCATCCTCGACGGCCTCGCCAACACCATCCTGATGACCATCGGCGCCATGACGCTCGGCATCGTCCTCGGCGTCGTTGCGGCGGTCATGCGCATGTCGCCCAATCCGGTGCTGAAGGGTGTCGCCATGGGCTACGCCTGGCTGTTCCGCGGCACGCCGGTGATCCTCCAGTTGCTGCTCTGGTTCAACCTCGCGCTGATCTTCCCGACCCTCGGCATTCCCGGCCTGTTCTCCTTCCGCACGGTGGACGTGATGACCCCAGCGGTGGCGGCGCTCCTCGGCCTCGGCATCAACCAGGGCGCCTACACCTCCGAGGTGATGCGCGCCGGCATGCTCTCCGTCGATGTCGGCCAGTACGAGGCGGCGAAATCCATCGGCATGACGCGGCTCAAGGCGCTGCGCCGCATCGTCTTCCCCCAGGCCATGCGGGTCATCATCCCGCCGCTCGGCAACGAGTTCATCGGAATGGTGAAGCTGACCTCGCTCGCCAGCGTCATCCAGTATTCGGAGATCCTGCACAACGCGCAGAACATCTACTACGCCAACTCGCGGGTCATCGAGCTGCTGATCGTCGCCGCCATCTGGTATCTCGTGGTGGTCTCGGTCCTGACCCCCGCCCAGATGCTGCTGGAGCGCCATTACGGCCGCGGCGCGGGGGTCGGCCGATGACCGCCACGACCGCTCCCGCCATGGCCTCTGCGATCATGACCCCTCCCCCGGGCCAGCCGCCCATCGTCTCCATCGTCGGCGTCCACAAGAGCTTCGGCACCTTCAAGGCGGTCGACGGCGTCTCGCTCGACGTCGCCCCCGGAGAGGTCATCTGCATCATCGGCGCCTCGGGTTCGGGCAAGACGACGCTGCTGCGCTGCATCAACCAACTCGTGCAGATCGACCGCGGCGCCATCTGGGTCGACGGCGAACTCGCCGGTCTCAGGATCGACGGCGACAAGCTCCATCACCTGCCGGAGAAGGAGATCGCCCGCCAGCGCCTCGCCACCGGCATGGTGTTCCAGCGCTTCAACCTCTTTCCGCACCTGACCGCGCTCGAGAACATCATCGAGGGTCCGGTCCAGGTGCTGGGCAAGCCGAAGCGCGAGGCGGTCGAGGAGGCCCACGCCCTGCTGAAGCGGGTCGGCCTGTCGGAAAAGGCGGACGCCTATCCGACCAATCTCTCCGGCGGCCAGCAGCAGCGCGTCGCCATCGCCCGCGCGCTCGCCATGAAGCCGAAGCTGATGCTGTTCGACGAGCCGACCTCGGCCCTCGACCCCGAGCTCGTCGGCGAGGTGCTCGCCGTCATGCGCGAACTCGCGGCGTCCGGCATGACCATGATCGTCGTCACCCACGAACTGGGCTTTGCCCGCGAGGTCGCCGACCGCGTCGTCTTCATGGACCACGGCGCCATCGTCGAGATGGGGCCCGCCAGCCAGGTGCTGGGATCGCCCCGGGAAGCGCGCACCAGCGCCTTCATCGCCGCGGTGCTGGCATGACGCCCCTTTCAAGCGACCAGAGCCGGAGCCACCGGCCGCCCTTCCAGACCGGAGCCACCCCATGCTGAAACGACTGATGCTCTCCGCCGCCCTCTGTGTCACCGCCTTCGCGGCCGGCGCCCAGGAGCTTCCCGCCGCCATCAAGCAGCGCGGCGCGATCATCGCCGCGGTCATCCCCAACTACCCGCCGCTGGAGATGAAGAACCCCCAGACCGGCGAACTCACCGGTTTCGACATCGAGCTCGGCAACGCCATCGCCGCCAAGCTCGGCGTGCGCATGCAGTGGCAGGAGACGAGCTTCGAGCAGATGCTCGCCGCCGTGCGCACCGGCCGCGTCGACATCATCCTCTCCGGCATGAGCGACCTGCCGGCCCGCCAGGAGACCGCGACCTTCATCAACTACATCCGCTCCGGCACGCAGTTCTTCACCCAGCACTCCCGCGCCGCCGAGTTCCCCAACCGCGAAGCGCTCTGCGGCAAGACCGTGGGCGCCTCGCGCCGCACCTCTCTGCCGGCGGAGATCAAGGCCTTCTCCGATGCCAATTGCGTCGCCCACGGCCGCCCCGAGATCCGCTATGTCGGCACGGAAGGGTCGGCCGACGCCCGCACCCAGCTTCGCCAGGGGCGCATCGACGCCGCCATGCAGGGCTCGGAAACGCTGCCCTACATCATGGGTCTCGAGCCCAACACCTTCGCCCTCGTCGGCGAGCCGACGCGCTACACCCTGATGGGCATCGCCACCGCCAAGGAGGCGGAAGAGCTTCGCCAGGCCATTGTCGGCGCGCTCAAGGCCCTCATCGCCGACGGCACCTACAAGCAGCTTCTCGTCAAGTGGCAGCTGCAGCCGTCCGAACTCACGGAGATCACCATCAATGCCGGTCGCTAGTCTCGACGCCCTGCCGCTGCTGCCCGCCAACCGGGCGCCGCTCTCCCCCGTCTATCCCTGGCCGAAGGGGAACAAGGCGGCGGTGTTCCTCTCCTTCGACGTCGATGCGGAATCCGCGTGGACGGCGAAGGACCCGAACCACTACGAGCGGCTCGTCACCATGTCATATGGCGGCTTCGAGGCCCGCGTCGGCATCCCCAAGCTCTTGGAGATGCTGCGCGAGCAGGAGCTGAAGGCGACCTTCTTCATCACCGGCTGGGCCATCGAGGCGCATACCGCGGCCTGCGAGGCGATCCTCAAGGACGGCCACGAGATCGGCCATCACGGTTTCCACCACCTGATGCCGGATCCGGGCGCGCCGCACATCGTCGAGGAGATGGACAAGGGCCTCGACAGCCTGAAGCGGCGGCTCGGCGTGGTGCCGGTCGGATACCGCGCCCCCCTCGGCGAGAGCTGCGAGGAGCTGCGCGTGCTCCTGAAGAAGCACGGCTTCCTCTACTCGTCGTCGTGGCGCGACGACGTCCGCCCCTACCGGCAGGTCCTCGCCGACGGCACGCCCGGCGTCGTCGAGCTTCCGGCCACCATGACCTTCGACGACTGGATGTACGGTCTCACCCACCGCTACTCGCCCCGTCCGCTCTTTCCCCGCGAGCATGTGCTCTCGATCTGGAACGACGAACTGGCCGAGACGCGCGACTGGGGCGGGCTCATCACCACCGTCCTGCACCCGCAGGTCTCCGGCCGGCCCATGCGCCTCAAGCTGCTGCGCGAGTTCCTCGAGCACGTGAAGAGCTACGGCGACGTGTGGATCGCCACCGGTGCCGAGATCGCCGGCCACTTCGCGGCTTGCGAGGCGGCAGACACCAAGGCGGCGTGAACGGAACACGACGGCAGGCCGCTCGCTTCGACCGGGCGGCCTGCGACTCCTAACGGAAGCTGCCAACAATCAACGGGGACGACAGCCATGACCTTCCGCACGATCGCTTTCGCCGCCGGCCTCGCCGCGCTGGTCTCCACCGCGGCCTCGGCCCAGCAGCCCATCCCCCTCCCCGACGCCATCAGGACGGCGGGCGTTGTGCGCATCGGCATCGAGGCTACCTATCCGCCCATGGCCTACAAGGACCCGGCCACCAACGAGCGCCGCGGCTTCAACGTCGACCTCGTCACCGAGATCGCCAAGGTGCTGGGACTGCGCATCCAGTGGGAGGAAATGGCCTTCGCCCAGCTCATCCCGGCGCTGACCACCAACCGCATCGACTTCTCCGGCTCGTCCATGACCGACCTGCCGGCGCGCCGCGAGCGCCTCTCCTTCGTCGACTATATCTCCACCGGACCGCAGATCTTCGCCATGACGGCGCAGGCGGCCGACATCAACCAGCCGACGGACCTCTGCGGCAAGTCCATCGCCACGCCGCGCACGACCGCCTATTTCCCGACCCTGCAGGCCTGGAGCCAGGCGAACTGCGTCGCGCAGGGCCGTCCCGCCGTGAACGTGGTGGGAACCGAGGGCGCCGCCGCCACCCGCACCGACCTCCGGCAGGCGCGCGTCAACGCCGCCGTCCTCGGCGCGGAATATGTCGTCTTCCTCGCCCAGCAGGAGCCGGGCGCCATCAAGCCCATCGGCACGCCCATCGGCCGCAACATGTCGGGCCTCGCCTTCCCGAAGGAGTCGACGGTGCTGCGCGACGCCGTCGCCGCCGCCCTCAACCGTCTCATCGAGAACGGCACCTACATGACGCTCCTGAAGAAGCACGGGCTGGAGGCGCAGGCCCTCGCCCGCGCCGAGATCGACGCCGGCCAGCCCTGATCCTTGAACCCGAGCGGACCGGCCCGCCGGTCCGCGCGCTCGCCGCAGGCCACAGCCATGGACATTCTCATCACCGACGCCGTGGTCGTGACCTGCGACGATCACCGGACGATCCACGCCGAATCTGCCGTCGCCATCACCGGCAACCGCATCGTCGCGGTGGGCCCGACGGCCGATCTCGAGCGCGACTATCCGCGCCATGAACGCTTCGACGGCCGCGGCCTCGCCGTCTTCCCCGGCTTCGTCAACGCCCACACCCACACCGTGCTGCTGACGCTCCGCGGCACCATCGAGGACTGGCCGGGCGAAGCCATCTACCGCTACATGACGCCGATCTCCTACGCGATGAGCGGCGAGGAGCGCTCGGTCATCGCCCAGCTCGGCTGCCTGGAGGCCATCCGCTCCGGCACCACCACCCTCGTCGATCCGTTCCGGCACGTCACCACCTATGCCTCCGCCATGGCGCAGACCGGCATGCGCCTCTGGCTGACCGAGAGCTGCGCCGACATCGACACCCGCCGCATCCGCCACGGGGACTACAGCGTCGACGAGGCTTTCGGCGCCGCCTTTCTCGACCGCGCCACGGCGCTGATCGAGGGTTTCCACGGCTCCCATGGCGATCGCGTCCGCTGTCAGGCCGCCGCCCACGCGCCCGACAACTGCTCGCCGGCCATGCTGCGCGCCGTCCGCGACATGGCGGAACGCCATGGCCTCACCCGCACCGTCCACCTGTCGCAGAGCCCCGGCGAGGTCGCGGCGGTGAAGGCGGCCCATGGCCTGACCTCGGCGGAATATCTCGACCGCGAGGACTTCCTCGGTCCCGACCTCGTCGCCGCCCACTGGACCTTCTGCACGGAAGGCGACATCCGCCTGCTGGCGTCGAAGGGCGTGCAGATGGCCCATACTCCGGCCAGCATCTCCCGGCGCAACTTCCACAGGGTCCGCATCGGCCAAATCCGCGACGCCGGCGTGAAAGTCGTCTTCGGCACCGACAACATGAGCGAGGACATGTTCCAGGCCATGGCCTTCGGCTCCATCGTCCACCGCACCGGGCGAGGCCGGGAGGTGGAGGGCGGCGTCGACCCCTCGCCCGAACAGATCCTCGACAGCGTCACGCGTCTCGCGGCGGGATCTGTCGCGGCCGGCGACGAGATCGGGTCCATCGAGGTGGGCAAGAAGGCCGACCTCACGATCATCGACCTCTCCGCCCCGGCGCTGCGGCCCCTCATCCGCCTCGTCTCCAACGTGGTGCACTACGGCCACCCCGGCACCGTCCATTCGGTAATGGCCGACGGCGCGTTCCTGATGCGGGACCGCAAGGTCCTGACCATCGACGAGCCGGCGCTGATCCGGGAGGCGGAGGTCGTGACCCGGCGCGTCTGGGAGCGGATGATCGCCGACAACCCCGACATCGCACCGCCGCCCGGCGAATTGCGCTGGCTCGGCTGAGGCTCAGCGCCGGGCCGGCGGACGCGGCTGCCAGGGGTCGAGCCCGACGCCCGCGCGCCAATGATGGGCGATGGCGTCGCGCCGCGCGAACCAGACGCCGGGAGTCGCCGCCATGTGGTCGAGCAAGCGTTCGAGCCCGCCGATGCGCGCCGGACGGCCGATGATCCTCAGGTGCAGGCCGATGGAGAGCATGCGCGGCTCGCTCGCCCCCTCCGCCAGCAGCCGGTCGAAAGCGCCGATGCAGTAGCGCGCGAAGTCGTCGGCCTGGACGAAGCCGCCGCCCGGCTGGAACCGCATGTCGTTGGTGTCGAAGGCATAGGGCAGGATCACGAGGTCGCGCCCACCTTCTTCATGTAGAAAGGGAAGATCGTCGTTGTACGCATTGGAATCGTACAAAAAGCCGCCGTGATCAAGAAGCAGGCGCCGGGTGTTCACCGAGGTCGCGGAGCGGGTGTGCCAGCCGACCGGAGGGGTACCGCCAGCGGCCGCGATGGCCCCGACGGTCTTGGCGATCACATCGCGCTCGGCCTCCTCGGCCATGTGGACGTGCTTCTCCCAGCGCCAGCCGTGGCAGGAGATCTCGTGGCCGTCGGCCACCGCCTCCTCGGCGAGCCACGGCGACAGGGCGACGGCGCGGCCGCAGGCGTTCAGCGTCGCCGCGATGCCGCGGTTCGCGAGCGCCTTGCGGATACGCGGCCAGCCCCGCCGGGTGCCGTATTCATAGTGGCTCTCCATGCACAGGTCGCGGGCACCCTCGATGCGCTCCACCGCCTCGTAGATGAACTCGTTGGCCTCGTCCCCGGCGCCGAGGGAAAGCTCGGCCCCCTCCTCCACGTTGACGACGATCGAGACGGCCAGACGCGCATCGTTCGGCCAGCGGACGACGGGTGGAGAGGCCCCATAGCCGCGGAAGTCGCGGTCGGAGGTCGGCACGGGGAACAAGGGCATCAGAAATCCGCGAGGCGCCTCAGACCCACCAGCCTGTCGCCGATGATGAGCGCGATCACCGCCAGCAGGATGAGACCCGTCGAGATCGCGGCGATGACCGGATCCGGGCGCTCTTCGACGAACTGTAGCATCTGGATCGGCAGCGTCTTGGTCCAGGCGTCGGTGAAGAAGATGGAGATCGGGTAATTGTCCATCGAGGCGAGGAAGGCGAACATGGCAGAGGTGAGGAAGGCAGGCGCGAGCGCCGGCACCATCACCTTGCGCAGCGCTTTGCCGTAGGAACAGCCCAGCGTCCGCGCCGCGTCGATCAGCGTGAAGTCGAAGAGGCTGAGGGCGGCCAGCACCGTGCGCACCACATAGGGCATGGTGATCACCACATGGGCGACGAGCAGGCTCGGCCAGGCCTCGCGCAGCCCCACCGCCTTGAACCCCTGCAGCATGGCGATGCCGACGACGAGGCCGGGCAGCATCAGCGGCGAGACGAGGAAGGTGGCGATGGCGTCGCGCCCGGAAAAGCGTCCGCGCACCAGCGCGATGGCGCAGAGCGTGCCGAGCACCAGCGACACCAGCGTCGAGAGCGTGGCGATCTGCAGCGACGTCGCGAGCGAGGGCCACAGGCCCCGCGTCGCCGGCAGCTGGTTGTACCAGCGCATCGACCAGCCCGGCGGCGGCAGGGTGAAGACCGCCGAGGAGCCGAAGGAGACCGCAACCGTCACCACCAGCGGCGTCAGCAGGAACACGATGGCGAAGAGGGCGACGGCCCAGACCAGCGCCGAGGCGACACGTTCGATCGCCGTCATTGCGAGCCCCCGAGGCGTTTGGCGAGCCAGGACGAGGCGACGACGATGGAGACGGCGAGCACCAGCAGCACCACGGCCGTCGTCGATCCCAGCGCCTCGTTGCGCATCAGCAGGAACGACCGGCCTGTCAGCGTCGCCAGCATCTGGAAGCGGTCGCCGATGAGCAGGCTCGGGATGACGAACATCGACACCGACATGGAGAAGACGAAGGCGATGCCCGAGACGAGCCCGGGCAGCGTCAGCGGCAGGAAGATGCGGCGGAAGCGGTAGAGCGGGCTCGCCCCCAGCGTCGCCCCCGCTTCCGACAGGCGTGGGTCGATCAGCTTCACCACCGAATAGATCGGCAGGATCATGAAGGGCAGGAAGACGTTGGCGGCGCCCATGACGAGGCCCGTTTCGGTGAAGAGCAGCCGCTGCGGCTCGCTCCAGATGCCGGTGCCGACGAGGAACTGCGACACCACGCCGTCACGCCGCAGCACGATCTGCCAGGCGAAGGCCTTCACCACCACGCCGATGGAGAGCGGCAGGATGATCGCCACCAGCAGCGCCACCTGCATCAGGCCCTTGGCCCGCGCCATGGCGATGGCGACGGGAAAGCCGATGAGGAGGCAGACCAGCGTCGTCAGCAAGGCGATGCGCAACGTGTTCCAGATCACCCGCCAGGAATAGGGATCGGCGAAGAACTGCCCGAAGAGCTGGAGCGTGAAGCCCTCCGGCCCGGTGACGCTGCGCGCCAGCAGGAAGACCAGCGGCAGGGCATAGACCAGGCCGAGATAGGCGACGGCCGGCAGGGCGAGCCAGCCGATGGGATCCCTCTGCGCGGCGCCGCTCATGAGGCCCGGTCCGGCATGGGATAGAGCAGGGTGTCGGCGACGCGCCACGACAGGGCCAGCGTGGCGCCGGGGGTGGTGCCCGCGGGAAGGCCGGCGACGCTCTCGATCTGGATCGGCATGTCTGCCGGCGCGTCGAAATGCGCCTGGACGCGCGAGCCCTGGAAGACGACGTCGGTCAGCCGCGCGCGGATGGTGTTCTCGGCCGCGTTCTCGCCGAAGGCCATGAGTTCGGGTCGAACCGCGACGAGGACAGGGCTCCCCGCCACGAAGCGGCCGGGCGCGCGGATGCGCCCCGCGGCGGTGTCGACCGCCACCTCGCCCTCCCCCGTCGTCTCCGCCACCGTGCCGGGAATGCGCGTCGACAGGCCGACGAATTCGAGCGCGAAGGGCGTCGCCGGCTTCTTGTAGATCGTGTCGGGATCGGCGAGCTGCTCGATCCGCCCGCGGTTCATCACCGCGATGCGATCGGACATCATCAGCGCCTCGTCCTGGTCGTGGGTGACGAAGATCGCGGTGGTGCCGACCTCGCGCAGCAGCCGCTTCAGCTCGATCTGCATGGTCTCGCGCAGCTTGCGGTCGAGCGCCGAGAAGGGTTCGTCCAGCAGCATCAGCTTCGGCTTGACCGCCAGGGCCCGGGCCACCGCCACGCGCTGCTGCTGGCCGCCCGAGAGCGCCCGCACCGACCGGTCCGAGAGGTGGCTCATATGGATGAGGTCGAGGAAACGCGAGACGGTGGCGCGGATCTCCTCGCGGGACGCGCCGCGCGCCTCCAGCCCGAAGGCGACGTTCTCCGCCACGGTCAGATGCGGAAACAGGGCGTAGCTCTGAAACACCACGCCGACGTCGCGATGGTGCGGGGGCTTGGCGGAGATGTCCTCGCCGTCGAGGACGATCGAACCGGAATCGGCGGCGAGCAGGCCGGCGACGATGCGCAGGAGCGTGGTCTTGCCGCAGCCGGAGGGGCCGAGCAGGGACACGAATTCGCCCGGTGCGACCCCGAGGTCGACACCGTCGAGCACCATGGTTCCGCCGAAGGCCTTGGCGGCGCGGCGGACATCGAGGAAAGCGGGGGTCTGGGCCATCGGATGGGCGGAGGGGCGGCGGCGGGCGCCGCCCCTCCTTGCGCCTTACATGGACATCTCGCGATCCCAGCGCTTCACCCAGTCGTTGCGGTTGTCCGCGACGAAGGCCCAGTCGATGGTGTGGACGGCGACGCCGGTGGGCATGCCGGGCGGCGGCGGAACGTCCACGTTGGTCGGCAAGGCGAAGGTGGGCGGGGCGATCTTGGCCTGCACCTCGGCGCCGAGGAGCTCGTTCACATAGGCGAAGGCGAGGTCCTGGTTCGGTCCGCCCTTCACCACCGCGATTCCCGAGGGCACCGGGAAGATGCCCTCCTTCGGCGCGGCGAGCGCGATGGGGGCGCCGTCCTGCCGGCGCGCCAGGGCGAAGGAGGAGAGCGCACCGACGATCATGTGCGCCTCGCCCTGCTCCAGCAAGCTGAAGGCCTGCGGCATCTGATTGTAGACGGTGAGCAGGTTCGGTTTGAGCGAAATGAGCTTCTTGAAGCCCGATTCCGTGTCCCGCGTCGCTTCCGCCATCGGCTTGCCGGTGGCCAGGTGCGAGGCCATGAACAGATTGGGCAGGCCTTCCGTGTTCTGCAGCGACGGAATGATGATGCGGCCCTTGTATTTCGGGTCGTAGGCCTCGGCCCAGGAGGCCGGCGGCGTCTTGATGACGTTGGTGTTGTAGGCGATGCCCTGCCAGGGCTGCAGGTAGTTCGCCCACTGCCCCTCCATGTGGACGGTGCCCGGCTTCAGCTTGGCGAGGTTCGACGCCTTGGCGGCCGTGATCGGCTCCAGCAGCTGCTCCTTCACCGCGAGGATCATCACCGGATCGTCCATCTGCACGACGGAGAGGTACGGCCGGTCCTTGTTCTTCTGCATCTTCTCGAGGTTCACCAGCGAGCGGGTGCCCTCGAAGGTCAGCTTGGCGTTGTATTTCCGCTCGAACAGCGGCGCCACATGGGCCTCGACCCAGGGCTTGTGGCTGGCAGCGCCGCCGACCACGATCTCGCGCGTCTGCGCCCGCAGCACAGAAGGCGCGGCGACCAACGCGCCGCTGACCCCGAGGCTTGCCAGCAGGCTGCGCCGATCGATCCCGTTACGGTTGAAGACTGCCATGTCGAAACTCCTCTCGCCGCGCTGTCGCCGATCCAGCCCGCGACCTCACCAACGGTCAGCAAGAGCCATGCCGTCGGGGTGATTGCCGCTCCGGCCCGCCGACCAGGGCTCTCCCGCCTGATTTTTAGGCAGCCATCGACCTGACACCGGGCACTCGATGCGTCAGCCGGCGAGGATCGCCTCCAGCGCCGCCGCCACCCTGAGCAGCTCGCGGTCGCGCCCGCGCGGCATGACGATCTGCAGGCCGAGCGGCAGACCCGCCCCGTCGAGCCCGCAGGGAATGGAGATCGCCGGCTGGCGCGTGTGGTTGAACAGCGGCGTGAACACGGCATGGCCGCGCGGTCCTACCGGCATTCCCGCGATGGTGGCGGGGCCCAGGTGCTCCACCGGCCAAGCGGCGCAGGGCGTGGTCGGTCCGATGGCGGCGTCGATCCCGCCTTCCCGGAAGAAGGCGGCGCCGGCGATCGCCACCTCCTCCGAGAGCAGCAGTGCGCGGGCGACGTCTGCACCGGAGAGCGTGAGACCGGCCGCGATTTGCGCCCCGAGGTCGGGGTCGATCAGGTCCGGCCGCTGCCGCCACGCCTCGCCGTGCAAGGCAGCGAGCCCGCTCTGCTGGATGGCACCGAGCCCCGTCTCCGCCGCGCCCGCAGGCCAGCGCGGATCGGCGTCGACGATGGCCAGGCCGGCTGCGCGCAGACTGGCGACGCAGGCATCGACGCGGGCGGCGACCTCCGGCTCCACCGGCACATCGAGGCCCCAGCGCGGCGTGTAGGCGATCCGCATCCGGTCCGGCCGCAGGCCGCCGTCCGGCGGCAGCGGCGCCGAATGGGGATCGACGAGGCTCGTTCCCGCCATGACCTCGAAGGCGAGGGCCGTGTCCGCCACGGTGCGGGCGATGGGGCAGATGCAGGAAATGCCGAAGAAGGGCTCGGGGAAGCCGGGGCCATAAGGAATGGCGCCGAAGGAGGGCTTCAGGCCGACGAGGCCGGTATGGGCGGGAGGACGCCGACTCGACCCGCCCGCATCGGTGCCGATCGCCAGCGGCACCATGCCGCTCGCCACCGCCGCCACCGGTCCGCCGGAGGACCCGCCGGGCGTCATGGCGGTGTTCCAGGGATTGCGCGTCGCGCCGTGGAGAAGATTGGTGGTCTGGCCCTTGGCGGCGAATTCCGACGTGTTGGCGATGCCGACGATCACCGCCCCCGCCGCAACCAGCCTCGCCACGGCCTCGGCGTCCTCCGGCGCGATGAACGCGCGGAAAAGCATCGAACCCTGGGTGATTGGGTGACCCTTCACCCAGATATTGTCCTTGATCGCGACGGGAACCCCGGCGAGCGGTAGCCGTTCTCCCGCCGCGATGCGGGCGTCGACCGCCGCCGCGCGGCGCGCCGCGTCAGCCTCGTCGACGGAGGTGAAGGCGCCGATTTCGCCATCGAGCTCGCGAATTCGGGCGAGCGCCCGCGCCGTCTCCGCGCCGGCCGTGCTCCGCCCCGCGTTCACCGCCGCGGCGATGGCGGCGACGGGCGGCCAGAAGGCGAAGGCGGCGGTCATGTCGATGGGCACGGCGAACTCTCCGGTTGGGCCTGCCAGCAAAGCAAGTCTCGAGCCGTGCCCGCAACGCCACATTCCCCGTATCCGCGCCACAGCCCTTGACGCGGCGTCGCTTCACGACGATACTTAAGTGAATGCTACAGTATCAAGTCCAGCCACTCGACCGCGCCTTCCAAGCCCTCGGCGATCCCGCCCGGCGGGCCATGGTGGAGCGTCTGAGCGTTGGTCCCGCTTCGGTCAGCGACCTCGCAAGGCCGTTGCCCATGACCCTGTCGGCGGTCGTCCAGCACCTGAAGATCCTGGAGGAGGCCGGCCTCGTGAAGAGCGCGAAGGTCGGCCGCGTCCGGACCTGTTCACTCGACATCGGCGCGATGGATCGCGTCGAGAGCTGGCTCGCCGAGCGCAAGCGGTTCTGGAGCCAGCAATACGACCAGCTCGAAGCCTATCTCGCCAGGACCGCACCGGAGAACAGCGACCCATGACCGTCACCAACGCCAGTTTCACCATCGAACGGGTGCTGAATGCGTCGCCGGCCCGCGTCTTTGCGGCCTACACGACGATCGAGGCCAAGAGCCAATGGTTCAGGGCGCCCGCCGAGATCGAGACGCTCGACCGCCACCTCGACTTTCGGCCCGGAGGCGAAGAGCGCTTCCGCGCGCGCTGGCCAGGCGGATTGGAGACCGATTTTCAGGCGACCTACCACGACATCGTCGAGAACGAGCGGATCATCCTCGTCTACGACCTGTTCCACAACCGCGACAAGCTGTCCGTCTCGCTCCTGACGCTGGAGTTCAGGGCCGAGGGCAGCAAGACGCGCCTCCTGCACACCGAACAGGGTTCCTACCTCGTCGGTGGCGCGGAAGCCGTGCAGGGTCGTCAGCACGGAACGACCTGGCACATCGACAATCTGGTCGCGCTCATCGAAGGGCACGAACCCCGGGCCTTCTCATGACCATCGAACTCTTCGCCCATCCCTTCTCGTCCTACTGCCAGAAGGTGCTCATCGCCTTCTACGAGAACGACGTGCCGTTCACCTACCGCATGCTGGAGGATGAGGGCGTCGGCGACGAACTCTCCGCACTCTGGCCGATGAAGCGCTTTCCCATCTTGCGGGACGATGGCCGGGTCGTGCTGGAGGCCTCCATCGTGATCGAGCATCTCCAGAACCATCACCCGGGACCGGTGCGCCTGATCCCGGACGATCCGGATCTCGCGCTCGAGGCGCGCATGCTCGACCGCGTCTTCGACAACTACGTCATGACCCCGCAGGGCAGGTTCGTCTTCGACGCCCTGCGGCCGGCGGAGCACCGCGATCCCTTCGGCGTCGACGAGGCCCGCAGGATGCTCGACACCAGCTACGCCTGGCTCGACCGCCGCATGGCAGGCCGGACATGGGCGGTCGGAGAAAGCTTCACGCTGGCCGACTGCGCGGCGGCCCCCTCGCTGTTCTATGCCGACTGGACTCACCCGATTCCCGCCCGTTTCGAGAGCCTGCACGCCTATCGCGCGCGCTTGCTTCAGCGACCGTCCTTCGCCCGGGCGGTCGAGGAGGCGCGTCCGTTCCGGCATTATTTCCCGCTCGGCGCGCCGGACAGGGACTAGCCTACCCGCGGCGGCTCCCGGGCCTCGTCCGAGGTCAGCGCCACATGCCGCGCATCCTCGCCTTCAGGTCAACCTGCACGTCGGGCCGAGGCGCCCGCCCGCCCGCTTCCCCCGACGGGGGCGGCCACGACAGGCGGGCGAAGCGGTCGAGCATGTCGGCACTGATGAAGCGGCTGCGCGAGGCATAGACGTGCCGGTCGCCGCGCGCCGCCTGACCGTGCACGAAGAATCGCTGCGGCGTCACGACGTGGAGACTGTCCCGGGCGCGGGTCATGGCGACGTAGAGCAGCCGCCTCTCCTCCTCGACCTCCTCCTTCGTGCCGACGGCGAGATCGGATGGGATACAGCCGTCGACGGCGTTGAGGATGAACACCTTCGTCCATTCCTGGCCCTTGGCTGAATGGATGGTCGAGAGAATGAGATAGTCCTCGTCGAGATGCGGTGGGCCCGCCTCGTCGCTGGTCGCGTCCGGCGGGTCGAGCGTCAGTTCGGTGAGGAAGCGCTCGCGCGAGGCGTAGCCGGAGGCGATCTGCTCGAGCTGCACGAGGTCCGCATGGCGCGAGGTCGCGTCCTCATGGCGGCGCTCCAGATGGGGCTCGTACCAGAGCCGGACGCGTTCCAGGTCGGACGGCCATGCCCGCTTCGAGCGCAGCTCGGCGAAGAGATCGACGAAGGCCGGCCAGTGCTCCTGCGCCCGCGCCGGGGCCCGATAGACCTGGAGGCCCAGCACCGGGTCGAGCGCCATGGCCATGGCCCCCATCGCGGCGGCGGCCGCGCTCGGCCCGATCCCCGGCATGAGCTGCATGACGCGGAAGGCGGCCACCCGGTCCTTCGGATTCTCGGCGAAGCGCAGGACGGCGAGCACGTCCTTCACATGGGCGCTGTCGAGGAACTTCAACCCGCCGAACTTGACGAAGGGGATGTTGCGCCGGGTCAGCTCGACCTCCAGCGGTCCGGAATGGTGGGCGGCGCGAATCAGCACGGCCTGCGATTTCAGCGCGATGCCCTCCTCACGCGCGGCGAGCACGCTCGCGGCGACGAATTGGGCCTGGTCGGCCTCGTCGCGGACGCTGACGAGTTCCGGCTTCTCGTGGGATCGCCGCTCGGTCCACAGATCCTTGGTGAAACGTTCGGCCGCCTCGCCGATCACGCGGTTGGCGGCATCGAGGATGGTGTCGGTCGAGCGGTAGTTCCGGTCCAGGGTGACGATACGGGCGGGCACGGGAAAGGACCGGGGGAAATCGAGGATGTTGCGCACCTCGGCGGCCCGGAACGAATAGATGGACTGCGCGTCGTCGCCGACGACCGTGAGCCCCCGGCCCTCCGGCTTGAGCGCCAGCAGGATCGCCGCCTGGAGGCGGTTCGTGTCCTGGTACTCGTCAACGAGGATATGGTCGAAGCGCGAGCCGAGATGGGCGGCCATCGAGGGCTCGGCACACATCTGCGCCCACCACAGGAGCAGGTCGTCGTAGTCGAGGACGTTCTGCGCCTGCTTGGCCTCGACATAGGCGGCGAAGAGCCGCTTGAGCTCCTCGGCCCAGCCGGCGCACCAGGGAAAATGTCTGGCGAGGACGGGCGCGATGTCGGCCTGCATGTTCACGGCCCGCGAATAGATGGCCAGGCACGTGCCCTTCGTCGGGAACCGACTGTCGGCGCCGGAGAGGCCGAGCTCGTGGCGCACGAGGTTCATCAGATCGGCCGAATCCTCCCGGTCGTGGATGGTGAAGGCGGGGTCGAGGCCGATCTCGAGGGCATAGTCGCGCAGGACCCTCGCCCCGATGGCGTGGAAGGTCCCCGCCCAGGTCAGCCCCTCGGTCAGCGTCGCGGCCTTCTCCCCCATCACCCGGCGCGCGATGCGCTCGACGCGGTTCTTCATCTCCGCCGCCGCCCGACGGGAGAAGGTCATGAGCAGGATGCGTCGGGGATCGGCCCCCTTCACGATGAGATGGGCGACACGATGGGCGAGCGTGTCGGTCTTGCCCGATCCGGCGCCGGCGATGACCAGAAGCGGCTCGGCAATGCCGCCCTCGCCGTGCTCGACCGCCGCCCGCTGGGCCGGATTGAGCCGGTCGAGGTGGTCGACGGCCTCGCTGCCGGGCGGCGAATCGATGATCTCGGACATGGCCGACTGAACGATGTTTCCGCTTCGTTCGCAATCGGCGGCGTCGGGCCGCGGGGAACGACGGCGCGTCGATCAGGCCGCGAGGCTCCGCATCCACGCGCTGTCGCGCGGCGAGGGTCGCCGGTGCAGGCGTTGGTCGAGCAGCCTGCGGGCCTTCTCGGTCTCTCCGCTGCGCATCAGCGCGACGAGCAGCGTGTCGTGGAAGACCTCGCGCTGCGCGCCGCTGCCGCCGATGCGCAACACCTCCGACGCCAGTGGTTCTAGAATGGCGACGCAGGTCGCGTAGCGCTCCTCCGCGAAGGCCAAGGCGGCCCGGCACATGCCGGGCACGACGGGGCCGGCTGCCAGCGTGCCGGCCTCGACCAGCCTCGTCGTGTCGTCGATGCGCTGCTGCAACAGCCCTGTTCGGCCCGTCGCCGCCTGGGCGAGCCCCAGATGCACGTCGATGAAGGCCTGGCCGGGCGTCGGGAACTTCTCCTCGGCATAATCCGCCGCCTGCCGCCACAGCTCGGCGGGAACGCCGTGCCCGTAGGCCGCCATTCGCCAGAGGAACGACACCGTGTCGGTGACGATGTTGATCGGCAGGCCGGTCGATGCCGCCGGCTGGACGTACCCGTCATAGATGGACAGAGCCCTCGCGGCATCGCCCCGCTCCAGCGCCGCCAGCGCCTGGTGCCAGGCGATATGGCCGTGCAGGACCCCCGACCGGTCATAGCTCGGCAGCCAGTCCTCGATGAACGCCTCCGCCGCGGCTCCCGACCCTTCCTCGAACATGGCGTGCGAGACGGCATGGGCGCCGTTGGCATTGGCCGGCCGCAGCGCGAACCCTCTTTCCGCGAGATCGCGACCGAGCGCGACCGCGCCGTTTTCCGCCTGCGACCAGCCACGATAGGTCAGGAACCACCAGTCCTCGTCGGAGAACTGGGCCGCGTGGCGCTCGCACAGGTCGACGCGGGCCTGGTCGTGCCCGGCCATGCCGGAAAAGGCGAAGAGGCCGAAGGCACCGAGCGGCAGCCCGAAGATGACGACGTCGCGCGGCCAGGTGTCGAGATGGGTGAGGACGCGGTCGAGGGCCCGCGCGCCCTGCCCGCCGATGGCAAGGGACAGCGCCTCCACGTGGCTCCGCTCCCGCTCGGTGCCGTTCACCTGGGCGAGTTCCACCGCCTGGGCGATGTGTCTGCGCGCATCCTGCGGTTCCGCCCGGACGGCATGGGCCCGCGCCAGCGCCGCATGGGCGAGGGCGAAGCCCGGATCGGCCTCCACCGCCCGGCGCAGCGTCTCCACCGCACCCGGCCAGGCCGAAAGCAGCAGGTCGACGCCCTCGCGGTACAGCGCCGCCGCCTCGCCGGAGCTGGTGGTGATGGGCAGGCCGCGGCCATCGATAGGGGCCATGATCGAACTCCGGAGGCAGGCGTCGCGCGAGAACGCAATGGATGCACCATTCCGCGGTCCGCACCAGCGGCAATGGAGCCGGCCGGCCATGGCGCTGGCGCCGCAGAGCGCTGCCGCGACGCCCACCCGGCGCTCGCGGGGGCCACGTCGCCTCTGCTGAGTGATCTATCCCGCTTGGGGGATGCATCACGCCGTTGTCACCCGGCTCGATAAAAGTATGATCAGTGGATCATAATTCATAACTTCGGGTGGAAACGACGGTGCAGGCTGAACTCAGGGCATTCCGCGAGGAGGTGCGGGCCTTCTGCCGCCAGGCCCTGCCTGCGGACATCCGCCGCAAGGTCGAGGAGAACCTGTCCCTCGAGCGGGCGGACCACCAGCGCTGGCAGAACATCCTGTTCCAGCGGGGCTGGATGGGCGGCCACTGGCCCCGCGAGTGGGGAGGCCGCGGCTGGAAGCCGCTGCAGCGCTGGCTGTTCGAGCAGACCCTGGCCGAAGAGGGCGCACCCTGGCTGATCCCCATGGGCGTCGCCTATGTGGGACCGGTCATCTACACCTTCGGCAGCGACGCGCAGAAGCGCCGCTTCCTGCCGCCCATCCTCAGCGCCGATCACTTCTGGGCCCAGGGCTATTCGGAGCCGAATGCCGGCTCGGACCTCGCGGGCCTGAAGACCCGTGCCGACCTGCAGGGCGACCATTACGTCCTCAACGGGCAGAAGACCTGGACCACCTATGCCAACTGGGCGGACTGGATGTTCTGCCTGGCGCGGACGCAGTCGGGCGAGCGTCCCCAGGACGGTGTCTCCTTCCTGCTGGTGGACATGACATCCCCCGGCGTCACGGTCCGCCCCATCGCCACCATGGACGGCAAGCATCACGTCAACGAGGTCTTCTTCGACGACGTCCGCGTGCCGGCCGAGAACCTGGTCGGCGAGGAGGGCAAGGCCTGGCGTTACGCCAAGTTCCTGCTGGTCCAGGAGCGCCTGATCGCCGCCGAGACCGGACGCATCCGCCATCTTCTCGCCGGTCTGCGGGCGACCGCCGCAGCGCTGACCGAGGGCGGCCGGCCGCTGGCCGAGACCCCTGCCTTCGCCGCACGGATCGCCGACATCGCCATCGACCTCGCCGCGCTGGAAGCGGTCTGCGCCCGGCTGCTGGCGCGGGCGGACGGCGACGCTCCCGGCGGCGTCGAGGTCAACATGCTGAAGATCCGCTCCTCCGAACTGCAGCAGCGGGTCACCGAGGAGATGATGCGCGCCCTCGGCAGGCTCGGCATTCCCTTCGATCCCGCCTCGCTCGACCCGGGCGCAGACGTGCCGCCGGCCTGGCCGACGGGAGCCGTGGGCATGGCCAGCGAATTCATGCACCTGCGGGCGGCGACGATCTACGGCGGATCGAACGAGATCCAGCGCGGCATCATCGCGAAACAGGGGCTGGGCCTGTGATGACGACGTCGGTGCCCTCCCCGCAGGACGACATGCGCCGGGCTCTCGGCGACAGCGCCGCGCGGCTTCTCGCTGCCGGCGGCCAGGTCCCGGGCGTCTATGCAGCCATGGTGGACGCCGGATGGCTCGCCGTGGGCCTGGCAGAGGAGGCCGGCGGTCTCGGGCTCGGCCTCGGCGACCTCGCGGAACTCGCGCGAGCGGTCGGCGAGGCGCGTTGCACCGTCCCCGTCATGGCGGTTGCAGGCGTCGGCCTGCCGCTGCTGGCCGAAGCGGGCGGCCCCTTCGTTGACACTCTGGTGGCGGCGACCCTCGCCGGCACGGCCGTGCCGGTTCTGGCTCACCAGGGCGCCGATGCCGGCTATGCCAGGGGCCACGGTGCGGCGACGCTCGAGCCGGGCTCCGACGGGTGGCGTCTCCGCGGCCGCCTGGTCGCCGTCGAGGGCGCCGCCCTCGCCGACCATCTTCTCGTTCCCGCCCGGCGAGCGGACGGGACATGCACGGTTGCGGTTGTCGCCACGGCGGAGGGCGGCGTCGAGCGCCGCTGCTATGCGGCCCTCGACGGCCGCCTCCTCATGGACGTCACGCTCGACGCGGTCGTTCCGGAGGACCGCTTGCTGCCGCTGGCGGATGCGGATGCAGCCGTTGACGCGGCGCTCGACCGCGGCGCCCTCCTCGCCATGGCCGAGGCGGTGGGTTCGATGCGCGTGCTCATGTCCGACACCCTCGCCTATCTCAAGACGCGCCAGCAGTTCGGCCAGCCGATCGGCCGCTTCCAGGCCCTGCAGCACCGGGCCGTCGACATGACCATCGCGCTCGAGGAAGCCGAGGCGGTCGTCGACGCCGCCTGCGCGGCCGGACCGGGCGCGGAATTCAGCCGCGCCGTCGCCGTCGCCAAGGTCGTGGCCTGTCGTGCGGCCCGCCTCATCGGCCGGGAGGCCGTCCAGATGCACGGCGGCATCGGCATCACCGAGGACCTGCGGGTCAGCCACCACTTCCGCGCGCTCGTCGCGGCCGAGGGCCGCTACGGCGACGACGACGCCTATCGCGCCCGCTTCGCCGCGCTCGACGCCGGCCACCCCCTCCCTGCCCAGGAGCATCGCCCGTGAGCCGTTACGACAGCTACCAGACCATCAAGGCCGAGCGACGGGGCCGGATCCTGACGATCTCCCTCAATCGGCCGGACGAGCTGAACGCCGTCAATGCGCAGCTCCATCGCGAACTGTCGCGGATCTTCGTCGACGTCCGGAACGACCCGGACGCCGACATCGTCGTGCTCACCGGCGAGGGCCGTGCCTTCTGCGCCGGCGGCGACATCGACTGGATGCAGTCGACCATCGACCGCCCGGAGGAGTTCGAGGCGACGGGCCGCGAGGCGAAGGACATCGTCTTCAGCCAGCTCGATCTGGACAAACCGCTCATCTGCCGCCTGAACGGCCATGCGACCGGGCTCGGCGCCTCCCTCGCCCTGCTCTGCGACGTCATCGTCGCCTCGGACAAGGCCAAGATCGGTGACCCCCACGTCTCCGTCGGCCTCGTCGCCGGCGACGGCGGCGCCTTCATATGGCCGCAGCTCGTCGGCTACGCAAAGGCGAAGCACTACCTCCTGACCGGCGACCTGATGAGCGCGGCGGAAGCCGAGCGCATCGGACTCGTCACCAAGGTGGTCGCCCCCGAAAACCTCGACGCGGAGGTCTACGGCCTCGCCGAGCGGCTGGCCGGGGGCGCTCTGAAGGCGATCAACTGGACCAAGATCACCACGAACCTCCCGCTGAAGGCCCTGTTCCACGCCCATTTCGACGCCGGCCTCGCCTACGAGACCATGTCGAACCTGACCGCCGACCACCAGGAAGCGGTCAACGCCTTCCGGGAAAAGCGCAAGCCGGTCTTCACCGGTCGCTGAGCGCCGCACTGCCCCAACAAGAACAACACAGACCACCCACGAGGAAACCACCATGACCAAGCTGACCCGCCGTGCATTGCTGGCCTCGGGCGCCGGCACCGCCCTTGCCCTCTCCGCCGATCCGCGGATCGGCGTTGGCCAGACCAACGAGCCGATCCGCCTCGGCGTGGTGACGCCGCTCTCGGGGCCGCAGGAGTTCATCGGCAGCTTCGTGAAGAACGGCGCCGAGGTGGCGGTCGACCTGATCAACAAGGCCGGCGGTGTCCGTGGCCGGCCTCTCGCCCTGGAATTCCGCGACGAGAAGGCCAATCCGGCCGCCGCCACCACCGTGGCGCGCGAACTCCTCGGCATGGGCATCAACCTGCAGTTCGGCACCATCGCCTCGACCGTCGCCCTCGCCTACGGCCCGCTCATGCAGGCCGAGAACGGCGTCAATCTCACCTGCGGCGCGGGGTCCGAGAAGATCAACCACGAGAACTACAGCCCGCATGTCTTCCGCATCGGCGACGGCACCTACCGCATGCGCGCCCAGGCCCGCATGATGGCCGAGAAGTTCCCGGACGTGACGAGCTGGACCGGCATCATCCCCGACCACGAATACGGCCGCACGGTCTGGGCGATCTATGTCGACGGACTGCTCGAGTTCTATCCGAAGATCACCGGCAAGCAGCCGCAGATCGTCGATCCCATCATCGTGCCCTACGGCAGCGGCGACTATCGCAACTTCATCACCCAGGCGGCGCGCACCCCGGCCCGCGGCATCGTCAACGCCACCTATGGCGGCGACGCGGCGACGTTCTTCCAGCAGGCCCGCCCCTTTGGCCTGTTCAACAACCGCATCCTCATGGACGCCGCCAACGAGTTCATCGTCGCCAACGCTCTGAAGACGCAGGTGCCGAAGCACTGGACCGGCACCCACTGGTACTACGCCGCCAACTCCTCGCCCGTGAGCAAGACCTTCTACGAGGCCTATGTCGCCAAGACCGGCCAGAAGATGCCGATGGGCTGGGCGGGCGAGGCGCAGGCGGCTGTCGCGGCCTATGCGGCGGCGATCGCCAAGACCGGCTCGACGGAGACCAAGGCGATCATCGAGGCCCTCAAGGGCCTGACCTTCGACACGGTCACCGGCTCCCGCACCATCCGCGCCGAGGACAACCAGGCCATCAAGGACCTGGAGATGATCCAGATCGAGCCCGATGCGGGCTCCGACGTCGGCTTCAAGGTTTCGGACTACGTCAAGATCCCGGGCGCCGGCGTCATCGAGCCGGCGACACCGGGCAAGGCCATGGTCCTCCGCAAACCCTCCTGAGGGTCCCTCTGGAACTGGGGAAGGCGGTTCGCCGCCTTCCCCACCTTTTCCTCGAAGGGGATGCCGTCCCATGGTCGCGGACCTGCCCACGCTGCTCTTCAACGCCCTCGTCTGGGGCATGGCGACCTTTCTCGTCGCCGCCGGCCTCACCATGATCTTCGGCATCCTGCACGTGCTGAACTTCTCGCACGGCGGCTTCTTCATGATCGGCGCCTATGTGGCCCATTCGCTGACCAACTGGTCGGCGGCCATGGCGAACATCTGGGGCTTCCTCGCCGCCAGCGTCCTCGCCGGCGCGGTGATCGGCATCGTCGGGCTCGTCGTCGACCGCGCGGTCTTCAGACGGCTCGCCCATGTGGACGGCGCCTATGTCCTGGTCGCGACCTATGCCCTGCTTCTCGTCTGCAATGGTTTCGTGAAGCTCGTCTGGGGCCTCAACGTGGTCAGCGCCTCGCCTCCGCCCGAGCTCTTCGAGGTGTCCTTCCTCGGCAACCTCGTCCTGCCGCACTATTCGATCTTCGTCGTGGTCGCCGGCGTCGTCGTCTTCCTCGCGCTCGAATGGCTGATCAACATGACCTCGGTCGGCCGCCTGATCCAGGCCATCGCCATCGACCCGTGGATGGCGCGCCTCCTCGGCGTCAATGTCGGGCTCATCTATTCGGCGACGGTCGTCATCGGCTTCGCGCTCGCGGGCCTCGCCGGCGGCCTGCTCGTCGCCAACCAGAGCCTGTCGCCCGACCTCGCGGGCATCTTCATCATCCAGGCCTTCGGCGTCGTCATCGTCGGCGGCATGGGCTCGATCCGCGGCGCCTTCCTCGCGGCCATCCTGCTCGGCCTCGTCGACAGTTTCGGCACGGCGCTGCTGCCGCAGATGCCGGGCGTCCTGTTCTTCGTCGCCCTGGCCGCCATCCTGCTCATCCGGCCGCGCGGCCTGATCGCCTCGGGGAGGCTGTCGTGACGAGGTCCCCGGCCCTGCGCTTCCTCCTCGTCCTCGGCCTGCTGACCGGCGCCGCCCTGCTGCTGCCGCTGGTCGCCAACCGCGGCATCGTCTTCCTCGCCGGCGTCGTGGCGATCAACGTCGTCCTCGGCCTCGCCTTCAACCTCCTGTTCTCGACCGCCGGTCTCCTGAGCTTCGGTCAGGCGACCTTCTCGGCGGCGGGCGCCTATGCCGTCGCCCTCCTGCTGCTCCGCGTTCCCGAGATTCCGTTCCTCGTCGCGCTGGGAGCGGCGGCCGCCACGGGCGCCGCCATCGCCACGGCGATTGGCCTGGTGGCTCTGCGCCGCACCGAGGGCGTCTATTTCGCGGTGCTGACGCTCGCCTTCGCCGAGCTCGTCCATGTCGTCATCGCCAAGACCTCGTTCTTCGGCCGCAACGACGGCCTCACCGGCATTCCCCGGCCGCGCATCGGTCCCATCGACCTCGCCGACGGGCAGGCCTACTACGTCTTCGTCATCCTGGTGACGGCGCTGCTGATCGCCTGTCTCTGGTGGGTCACCCATTCCCGCCTCGGCCGCTCCTTCCGCGCCATCCGGCTCGACCCGATGCGGGCCGCCTTCCTCGGCATCGATGTGCGCCGGCGCCGGCTCGAGGCCTTCGCCGTTTCCGGGGCCTGCGCGGCGGCAGCCGGCGGCCTGATGGGCCCCCTCACCTCCATCGTCAGCCCGGATCTCGCGCATTGGGGCGAATCCACCAAACCCATCCTCTTCACACTGCTCGGCGGCGCCGGGCACTTCTGGGGGCCGCTGGTGGGCGCCGTCGTCTTCTCCGGCGTCGAATACGCCACGCGGAGCCTCGCCGGCGCCTCCGATCTCATCACCGGCGGCCTGCTGCTGGCGGTAGTGCTCGCCATTCCCGGCGGACTGCTCGGCCTCGCAGCCCTCGTCGTGCGACGGCTCCGGCGGCGTGAGCGACCCGCCACGGTGACCGATGCCGCCGCCGAAGGAGCCCGGCCATGACCGACGCCCCTCTCCTCGTGGAGGGCCTGTTCGCCGGCTACGGCCGAGCGCCCATCCTCAAGGACGTCTCGCTCACCGTTGCGGCCGGCGAGCGCCATGTGGTGATCGGCCCGAACGGCGCCGGCAAGACGACCTTCTTCCGCGCCCTCTGCGGCGAACTCATCCCCTCCGCCGGCAGGATCCTGTTCGAGGGCCGCGATGTCACCAGGCTCGGCGGCTTCCGGCGCGTGCGCGCCGGCATGGGCCGTTCGTTCCAGGTGGCCCGCATCTTCGCCGACATGACCCCGGCGGAGAACGTCGTGGTGGCGCTCGAGGCCGGCGAGGTGTCGAACGGCACGGCGGGATGGCGCTTCGCCACCGCGCCGAAACCGGCCCTGCGGCTCGAGGCCGAGAGAATCCTGACCGATCTCGGCCTCGCGGCGCGCGGCGACGAGCCGGCCTCCATCCTCAGCCACGGCGACAAGAAGCGCCTCGAACTGGCGATGATGCTGGCGCTGAAGCCCCGCCTGCTGTTGCTCGACGAGCCGACGGCCGGAATGGCCTCGGCCGACCGCATGTCGGCCGTCCGTCTCGTCGACCGCATCGTGCGGGAGACCGGGGCGACGCTCATCCTCACCGAGCACGACATGGACGTGGTGTTCCACCTCGGCACCCGGATCAGCGTCCTCCACTATGGCGAGATCGTCGCGACCGACACGCCCGAAGGCGTCAGGAACAACAGCTTCGTCAAGGAGATCTATCTCGGGCGCGGAGGCCATCATGCTTGAGATCGACAAGCTCGACGCCTTCTACGGCGACAGCCACATCCTCCATGCGGTGAGCCTGACCATCGCGGCGGGCGAAGGCGTGGCGCTGCTGGGCCGCAACGGCGCCGGCAAGTCGACCCTGCTGAAGGCGCTCATGGATGCCGGCCCGCGCACCAGGGGCACCATCCGCTTCGACGGCGTCGACCTGACCGGGGAGCCGACCCATCGCCGCGCCCGCCGGGGCATCGCCCTCGTCCCGGAGGACCGGCGGATCTTTCCCCATGTCTCGGTCCTGGAGAACCTGGAACTGGCGCGCCATGCCTGTCCGCCGGGCGTCACGCCGCCGACCCCTCAGGAGGTCGCGGCGCAATTCTCCCTGCTTCCGCCGATCCTGGAGCGGCGCGGCGACCGCCTGTCCGGCGGCCAGCAGCAGATGGTGGCCGTGGGCCGGGGCCTGATGGCCCGCCCCAGGCTCCTGATGCTGGACGAGCCGGCCGAAGGCCTGGCGCCGGTCATCGTCGAGGACATGGCGCGCGAGATTTCGGCCGTGCGGCGGCGGGAGAACCTGGCGCTTCTCGTCACCGAACAGAACATCGATTTCGCTCGCGCCTGCACCGACCGCCTGCTCATCATCGATTCCGGCGCCATCGTCTTCTCCGGCGACTGGCGGACCTTCGATGCGACGCCCGATCTCGAAGCCCGCTATCTCGCGGTATAGAGCGGGACGAGAGAAGCCTTGCGAGGTTGACGATGAACGCTCCCCTTCCCTGGCGCGACCCCAGCGGCTGGTCTTCGCGCCTCGATGCGGCCCTTGTCGGCCGGCACCGGTCGACGGGTGCCTGGCGCAACCGCACCATCGCCGACGACGCGCGCGAGCGCGCCGCCGCGACACCCGACACGGTCTGCCTGCAACTCGGCGAGGCGACGCTCACCTTCGCCGAGGCGCTGGTCCGGGCCGAGCGGCTGGCGGCGGGGCTCTGGGAGCTCGGGCTGCGCCCCGGCGACGTTCTCTCCTTCGCCCTGCCGAACTGGCTGGAGGCGCTGTCGGTTGATCTCGCCGCGGCGCTCATCGGCCTCGTGGTCAATCCGATCGTGCCGATCTACCGCGATGCCGAATTCGGGCTGATCCTGCGCCACTGCAGGGCGAAGGCAATCATCATCCCGGCGACCTTCCGCGGTTTCGACTATGCCGCGATGGTGGAGCGCCTGCGGCCGCACCTGCCCTATCTCCGCCATGTCGTCGTCGCGAAGGCTCCGGCCGCCCTCCCCGGCACGATCGCCTTCGAGGCGCTGGCCGAGAGCGGCGGACCGGTTCCCTGGCCGCGCCAGGTGCCGGAAGCGATCAAGATGGTGATGTACACCTCCGGCACCACCGGCATGCCGAAGGGCGTCCTGCACACCCACGAGACCATGGCGCATTCGATGGCGTCCTGCGTCGACCACTGGCGGCTCGCCGAAGGCGACGTGGTGCTGATGCCCTCTCCCGTCACCCATGTGACCGGCTTCGCCTGGGGCCTCGAACAGCCGTTCCAGCACGGACTCACATCCGTGCTGATGGAACGCTGGAACGCCGAGGAGGCCGTCGGGCTGATAGACCGCCACGCCGTCGCCGTGACCGTCGGCGCCACGCCCTTCCTGCAGGAACTCGTCGACGCCGCCGACAGGGCGGGATCGCGGCTGCCCTCGCTCAAGGTCTTCGCCTGCGGCGGCGCGGCGGTGCCACCCGACCTCGTCGCCCGCGCCAACGCGCTCTTCGCCAGGGGCCGCGCGACGCGGGTCTACGGCTCCACCGAGGCGCCGATGATCACGCTCGGCTTCGTCTCGCCCGACAGCGCCTCGCTGGCCGCCCAGACCGACGGCCAGATCATCGACTACGAGGTCCGGATCGTCGATGAGCGGGAGCGCGACGTCGCGCCGGGCGCGGAGGGCGAAATCCTCGCCCGGGGGCCCGCCATGTTCGTCGGCTATGCCGATCCGGCTGAGACGGCGGCGGCCTTCACCGCCGACGGCTTCTTCCGCATGGGCGACATCGGCCTCGTCGGGACCGACAACTCCATCCTGATCACCGGGCGGAAGAAGGACCTGATCATTCGCGGCGGCGAGAACATTTCCGCCAAGGAGATCGAGGACGCCCTCCACCGCCATCCCGCCGTCCGCGAGGCGGTGGCCGTGTCCATGCCCCATGCCCGCCTCGGCGAAACCGTCTGTGCCTATGTCGTCCCGAAGGACGGTCATGCGCCCGACCTCGCCGAACTCGTCCGCCATCTCGAGGCCGCGGGGCTTGCCAAGCAGAAGTTTCCCGAGCATCTGGAACTGGTCGACGACCTGCCCCGAACCGCATCGGGCAAAGTCAAGAAGGACATGCTCCGGCGCATGATCGCTGATAGGATCGCCGCCACCTCTACGGGATCTCCACTTGTCTGACGTGACCTCCCGAACGGACCGGGTCTCGCTCCATCGGCCCGAACCCCGCCGCTCGGCGCGCCGGCCTCCGAGCGCGCGCCAGGCCGCCAAGAACGCGGAGACGCGGCGGCGGCTGATCGAGGCCGCCGGCGTCGTCGTCGGCCGGCACGGCTATGCCGGCGCCTCCATCGCCAGGATCACGGCCGAGGCCGGCGTCGCCCACGGCGCGTTCTATCTGCATTTCGCCAATCAGCAGGCGCTCTTCGACGTGCTCCTGCCCGAGCTCGGCGGCGCCATGCTCGACAGCCTCACCTCCGCCATCCGCGACAGCCGGTCGCTGGAGGAGATCGAGCGGCGCGGCCTGACGGCCAATTTCGAGTACCTGGGTTCTCATCCGGAGATTTACCGGGTGATGAACGAGGCCGAGCTCTATGCGCCCGCCGCCTTCCAGCAATATCTGAAGGAGATCCAGGCGCGCTACGTGAGGTCCCTGAAGCGGAGCAAGGAACGCGGTGAGTTGCGCCAGTTCGCCGACGAGGATCTGGAGACCGTGGCGGCCCTCCTGACCGGGGCGAGGTCCTATCTGCTGATGATGTTCTGCAAGGACGGCAATGCCGTGCGGCCCCTCGATCCGGCCCGGCTCGAGATCTATCTCGACGTCTTCCTCGACGGGCTGCGCCACACGGAGCCCGGAAGACTCCGGCCTCAACCAGCCGGGCCCCTCCCGAAGGAACCCCTCTAGGCCCGCTGCCGTCGCTCTGGCGAGCGCATGCGCGCCGGCAACTCCAGAGAGGCAGGCGGGCGGGACTGTTTGACACCCACGGAGCCCGACCGCATAATTGCCCCTTGGACAACAAGTTGCATGGATCATGTGGGCTGGAAAAGTCGAACATCTCCACAGTTGCCCACGGGCCTTCCTGCCCATGGGCGCCTTCGAGGCCCTGACCCTGATCAAGGGCGAGGGAATCGAGGGTGATCGTTACCGCGCCGGCACCGGATTCTATTCCGACCGTCCCGAGGAAGGCCGGCAGGTCACGCTCTTCGAGATCGAGACCCTGGTGGCGCTGGAGCGCGACTACGGAATCCGCATGGCGCCGGCCGATCACCGCCGCAACATCACGACCCGCGGCGCGCCCCTCAACCACCTCGTCGGCAAGGTCTTCCGGGTCGGCGACGTGGTGCTGGAGGGTACCCGGCTCAGCACGCCCTGCCGCCACATCGAGCAGATCACCGGCCAGGAGGTCTTCACCCCGATGCTGCATCGCTCGGGCCTTCACGCCCGCATCCTGACCGGCGGGGTCGTGCGGGTCGGCGACGTGATGACGGGCGAGTGACCATGGTCCGCCCCAATCATCGGGTGACCACGGTCGTCACCGACATCACGCGCGAAAACAGCGCCATCTCCACCTTCACGCTGATGGACCCCGACGGCTGGCCGCTGCCGCCCTTCGAGGCGGGAGCCCATATCGACGTCCACCTGCCCGGCGGACCCGTCCGCCAATATTCCCTCTGCGGTGATCCTGCCGACGGGGTGCGCTACCGCCTGGCTGTGCAGCGGGAGGCCGGCGGTCGCGGCGGCTCGGCCCTCATGCACGATGCGATCCGGACCGGCGACAGGCTGCTCGTGTCGCTGCCGCGCAACCACTTCCCCCTCGCCGCCTCCGGCCGACGCCACGTCCTCATCGGCGGCGGCATCGGCCTGACCCCGCTCATGGCCATGGTGGAAACCCTGCGCCGGCGTGGAGAGGCGTTCGAGCTGCACGCCTGCATCAGGTCGCGGGCGGACATGCCCTTCCGCGACTGGCTGGAGACGCTCGAGCGCCGAGGGCTCGCCCATATCCATGCGAGCCGCGATGGCGCCGGCAACCGCATCGACCTCGCCGGCCTGCTGAGAAGCCTGCCCGACGACACCCATGTCTATTGCTGCGGTCCAGCGAGGATGATCGAGGCCGTGGTCGCGGCGGGCGCCGGCCGACCGGAGGACACGGTCCACGTCGAGCATTTCGGCAGCGCTCGCATTCCGCCCGGCGGCGAGGCCTTCACCGTCGAGCTCGCCCGGTCGAAGCGAAGCGTCCCCGTCGCCGCCGGCATGACCATCGTCGAGGCGCTGCGCGAGGCAGGCGTCGAGATCGACGCCTCCTGCGAGGGCGGCGCCTGCCTGACCTGCAAGACCCGCTATCTCGAGGGCGTCCCCATCCACCGGGACCTCGTGATGAAGCCGGCGGAACGGCTGACGTACATGACGCCCTGCGTCTCCGGCTGCGCCAGCGAGCGGCTGGTCCTCGACCTCTGAGGCCTAGCGCTCTTTCGCCACGCCGTCCCGCGCGATGACGATGAGGACCTCGGAGCGCGCGGGGCCGAGGCGCCGCAGCCGGTGCTTGAGGTGGCCCTCGAAGCGCATGCTGTCGCCCGCCTCCAGGACGATCGTATGGTCGGCGAAGGCCACCTCGACCATGCCGTTGAGCACATAGATCATCTCGTCGCCGGCATGTTCGCCGATGTCGCGGTCGCCGTGGTCCCCCGGCTCCATGACGAAGGCGGAGAGATGATGCTGCCCGTCATCCTGGAACAGGGCCTGGTAGGCATGCTCGTCGCCCCCGGCACCATAGGGCATGCGCTCCGCCTGCCGGACCACGGTGATCGCCGAGCGCTCCACCGTGTCGCCGAAGAGCCGGCTGAGGTCCACCGCGAAGGCGTCCGCGAGCTTCATCAGCGTGGTGATCGACGGCGTCTTTGCCTGGCGTTCCAGCCGCGACAGATAGCCCTTGTCGAGGCCGGTGGCGGCCGCCAGCTGGTCGAGCGTCATGCCGGCGCGGGTGCGCAGCGAACGGATCCGCGCCGCGATGCCCTGAATGCGTGCGGCGGTGTCCTGCCGGTCCGTCGCACGGGCCGAGGCGGGGACGTCGGTCGCCGTCGCGCTCCCCGGCTTTTTCTTCGCTGTCGATGCCACGGTTTTCGGATGCCCCTGTTGCTCTCTGGACAACAATTTGCCTACACTCGTCTACCAGACTGAGGAGGGCTTAATGAAGCGTCGCGACATGCTCAAGTTCGGAGTTGCCGGAGGAGCCGCGGCGGTCGCCGCTCCGGCACTCGCCCAAAGCCAGCCGACCATCCGCTGGCGCATGCAGTCGAGTTTCCCGAAGTCCCTCGACACGGTCTTCGGCGGCGCCACGACCATCGCCCAGAAGGTCTCGAAACTCACCGACGGCAAGTTCGAGATCCAGGTCTTCTCGGCCGGCGAGATCGTCGGCCCTCTCCAGGTCCTCGACGCGGTGCAGATCGGCACGATCGAGGCCGGCCACACCGCCGGCTTCTACTATATCGGCAAGATGCCGGCCCTCGTCTTCGACACCGGCGTGCCCTTCGGCATGACGCCGCGCCAGCACAATGCCTGGATGCGCTATGGCGGCGGGCTGGACCTGATGCGTGACCTCTACAAGCAGTTCAACGTCGTCCAGATCCCCTGCGGCAATACGGGCGCGCAGATGGGCGGCTGGTTCCGCAAGGAGATCAAGACCGTCGACGACCTGAAGGGCCTGCGCATGCGCGCCGCCGGCTTCCTCGGCTCCGTCTTCTCCAAGCTCGGCGTCGTCGTCCAGCAGATTCCCGCTGGCGACGTCTATCCGGCGCTGGAGCGCGGCACGCTCGACGCCGTCGAGTGGGTCGGTCCCTATGACGACGAGAAGCTCGGTCTCCACAAGGTCGCCAACAACTACTACGCCCCCGGGGTCATGGAGCTCGGCGCCTCTCTCTGCTTCATCGGCAACGAGGCGAAGATGCGCGAACTGCCGGCGCAATATCGCGAGGCGCTGGAGGCCGCCTGTGCCGAGGCCAATCTCGACATGCTGGCCAAGTACGACGCCTACAACATCCAGGCGCTGCGCCGGCTTCTGGCCGCCAACGTCCAGCTGCGCTTCTGGTCGAACGACATCATGAAGGCGCTGCAGACGGCGACGGCCGAGGCGATGCAGGACTTCGCGGCGAAGGACGCCACCTTCGCCAAGGTGCATCAGCACTGGAAGGCCTTCCGCGACGATCAGGTGCTGTGGAGCGCGGTGAACGACGGCGCGGCAGAGCGCTTCCTCGCGGCCAATCGCGGCTGAGCGCCCGCGCATGATCCGTCTTCACGACCATCCCCTGTCGGGGAACGGCCACAAGGTCCGCATGCTCCTGTCCATGCTGGGGCTCGCCCATGAGCACGTCTTCCGGGACGTGCCCAGCGGCCGCCCGCAGCAGGAGGAGGAATTCGCGGCACTCAATCCCCTCCTGCAGATTCCGATCCTCGAGGACGGCGGGACGGTGATCTGGGACAGCCAGGCCATCCTGGTCTATCTCGCCCGACGCTACGGGCCGGACTGGTTTCCACTGGAACCGGAGCCGGCCGCGCGCGTCGTGCAGTGGCTGTCCTTCGCCACCAACGAGATCAACAACAGCCTCCAGCAGGCGCGACTCTATTACCTGCTCGGCGAGCACATCGACATCGAACTGATGACGCGCCGGGGCCTGCGCGTCCTCACCATCCTCGACCGCGAACTGGCGGGGCGCTCCTGGCTGGCGGCCGACCGGGCGACCATCGCCGACCTCGCCTGCTACCCCTATGTCGGGCTCTCCCGACAGGGAAAGCTGCCGCTCGACGACTTCCGCCATGTCATCGACTGGATGGAACGGATCGAAGCCATGCCCGGCTATGTCCCCATGCCCGGGCTGCTCGGCACGCCGCCGATTCCCTGACCTCGCCTGGCCGACGGCGTCGCGGGATGCGGAGCGAGCCGAGGCCCCTCCGCGTCCCCGTCAGACGGGCGGCAATCGATCGAGATACTTGTCCATGGTGATCGGATAGTCGCGCACCCGCACGCCCGTGGCGTTGTAGAGCGCGTTGGCGACCGCGGCGCCGACCCCGCAGAGGCCGAGTTCGCCGACGCCCTTGGCCTTCATCGGATTGGCCTTGTCGTCGGCCTCGTCGAGGAACACCACGTCCTGATGGGGAATGTCGGCATGGACCGGCACCTCGTAACCCGCGAGGTCGTGATTGACGAAGAACCCGTACCGCGTGTCCACGACCAGCTCTTCCATCAGGGCGCCGCCGACCCCCATCGTCATGGCGCCGATCACCTGGCTGCGCGCCGACACGGGATTGAGGATGCGGCCGGCGGCGCAGACCGCCAGCATGCGCCGGACGCGGGCGACGCCCGTATAGGCATCGACGCCGACCTCGACGAAATGGGCCCCGAAGGTCGAGAGCTGGTGGGTCTCGTCGAGGTCGCCGTATTCGATGCGATCCTCGCCCGAGAGGTCACCGCCGGCGGCCGCCTCGGCGAGCGCCGCCGACCGGTTGCCGCTGGTGACGCGGCCACCCGCGAACACCGCCTCCGCCGAGTTGAAGCCGAGCGCCTGCGCGACCGCCTCCCGCAGCTTCACGCAGGCCGCATAGACGCCGGAGGTGGCGTTGGCCGCGCCGAACTGCCCGCCCGAGCCGGCGGAGACCGGATAGGCGGAATCGCCGAGACGCACGGTGACGGCCCCCACGGGAACGCCCATCATCTCGGCGGCCGTCTGGGCGAGGATCGTGTAGCTGCCGGTGCCGATGTCGGTCATGTCGGTCTCGACCACCACGCCGCCGCCCCGGGTGAGCCTCACGCGCGCGCCCGATTTCATGGCGATGTGGTTGCGGAAGGCCGCGGCGACGCCCATTCCCACGAGCCATCGCCCCTCGCGCACCGAGGCCGGTTGCGGCACGCGCCGCCACCAGCCGAAGCGCCGGGCGCCGTCCTCGAGACAGCGGACGAGCTGCCGCTGCGAGAAAGGCCGCTCCGGCTTCTCGGGGTCCACCTGTGTGTCGTTGGCGATGCGGAAGGCCACCGGGTCCATGCCGAGCTTCTCGGCCATCTCGTCGACGGCGATTTCGAGGGCCATCATGCCCGGCGCCTCGCCCGGTGCGCGCATCGAATTGCCCTCCGGCAGGTCGAGGATGGCCAGCCGCAGCGCCGTCAGACGGTTGGCCCCGGCATAGAGCAGCCGCGTCTGGCTCACCGCCGCCTCGGGACCACCGTCCGGCTGGTCGCCCGAGCCGCTTTCATGGGCGATGGCGACGATCCGGCCATTCGGCTCGCAACCGATCCGGATGCGCTGGCGGGTGGCGGGACGGTGTGTCGTGTTGTTGGGGATGAGTGGCCGCGGCATGGTGACCTTCACCGGACGGCCCGCGGCCTTTGCGCCCAGCGCCGCCATCACCGCATCCGCCCTGAGAAAAAGCTTGCCGCCGAAACCGCCGCCCACATAGGGCGACCGGAAGCGGATCTTCTCCTTCGGCATTTTCAACGTGGCCGCGAGATCGCGCCGCCCCCATGCCACCATCTGGCTCGACGTCCAGAGGGCCAGCTCGTCCCCGTCCCAGGAGGCGATGGAAGCGAAGGGCTCCATCATCGCGTGGCTCTGGTCGGGCGTGGCGTATTGCGCGTCGAGCGTGACGGCCGCAGCCGCGAAGGCCTCCTCGAAGCGGCCGACGCGCTGCTCCTCGTCGGCCGGCGCGGCGTTGGCATCGGTGCAGGGCTCGGCCTCGGCGAGTGCCTCGGCGAGGTCGAAGTGCCCCTCGTCGGTGGCATAGTCCACCCGGACGAGCCGGGCGGCGTGTCGCGCCTCTTCAAACGTCTCGGCCACCACCACGGCGATCGCCTGATGGTAGTGGTCGATCTCGGGCCCGCCCATCAGCTTGACGGTATTGGTCTTCCCCTTGCCGAGCTCGCCCGCCTCGCCGGCCGATACGACTGCGAGCACGCCCGGCGCGGCGCGGGCCGCGTCGAGATCGATCCGCAGGATCCGGCCCTTGGCGATGGTGGCGGGCACGATCTCGCCATAGGCGAGGTCGTCGAGGCCCTCATGGTGTTCGGCGGCATAGGGCGCGCGGCCCGTCACCTTCAGGGGGCCTTCGACGCGGGTGTGCGGCCGGCCCACCACCGTCATGGCGTCGATCGGATTGTGGGTGGCGGGCTCCGAGAACTTCATGCGTCACCCCTGGTCTGCGCGATGATGGAAGCCAGTGCCCGGGTCGCGAGCGGGATCTTGAAGGCGTTCTCCGCGGTGGGCGTCGCTCCGGCGAAGGCGCGCGCCGTCACCGCTGCGGCGCCTTGCGGCAGCAGGGCCTCGGCCTCTTCGACCCGCCAGGGTTTCGACGCGACGCCGCCGAACGCGACCCGGCCCGTGCCGTCCGGCTGGATCACCGCCGCGACCGAAACGAGGGCGAAGGCATAGGACGCGCGGTCGCGGACTTTTTCATAGGCATGGCGGCCACCGAGAGGCGGCGGCAGGACGACGGCGGTGATGAGCTCGCCCGGTCGCAGCGTCGTTTCCACATGCGGCGTCTCGCCCCAGGCGCGGTGGAATTCGGCGATGGGGATGGCGCGGCGCTCTCCCGACCCGGCGACGGTCTCGACCACGGCGTCGAGGAGCCGCAGGGCGATGGGCATGTCGCCGGGAAATGTCGCAATGCATGCGTCCGAGACCGCGATGACCCCGAGCTGGCGCGAGGCGCCGCCGATGGCGGCACAGCCGGCGCCCGGCCGGCGTTTGTTGCAGGGCATGGCCGTGTCGTAGAAATAGCCGCAGCGCGTCCGCTGCAGGAGGTTGCCCGCCGTGGTCGCCTTGTTGCGGAGCTGGCCGGAGGCACCGGCCAGGATGGCGCGGGCGAGGACGGCGTAATCGCGCCGAACGCGCCGGTCGGCGGCGAGCGCCGTGTTGGTGACCAGCGCACCGATGCGAAGGCCCCCCTCGCCCGTCGGCTCGATCGCATCAAGGCCGAGATCCTGGACGTCGACGAGATGGGTCGGGGTCTCGATCTCCAGCTTCATGAGATCGAGAAGATTGGTGCCCCCGGCGAGGAAGCGGGCACCGGGCCTATCCGCCACCGCCCGGGCGGCGGACACGAGGTCGGTGGGGCGTTCGTAGGTGAAGGACCTCATCGCCCGCCCCCGGCCACCGCGGCCATGGCCTCGGCGAGGTTGGAATAGGCGCCGCACCGGCAGATGTTGCCGCTCATCCGCTCCCGCAGCTCATCCGGCGTCGCCTCGGCCGCGCGCGACAGGTCCGATTGAACGTGGCTGGGGATGTCCGAGGCGATCTCGTCGAGAACGGCAACGGCCGAGCAGATCTGCCCCGGCGTACAATAGCCGCACTGGTAGGCGTCATGCGCCACGAAGGCGGCCTGCATGGGGTGGAGGGCCTCCGGCGTGCCCAACCCCTCGATGGTGGTGACGATGTCGCCCTCGTGCTGGAGGGCCAGGCTGAGGCAGGCATTGATGCGAGCACCATTGACGATGACCGTGCAGGCGCCGCACTGGCCGTGGTCGCAGCCCTTCTTGGTGCCGGTGAGGTGCAAGTGCTCGCGCAGGGCGTCCAGCAGGGTCGTGCGAGGATCGAGGCTCAGCTCGACCGGTGAGCCGTTCACCATGAACCGCACAGGCATCGTCGTTGAAGCCACGTCGTCGCCTCCTCGGCGGGTCGAGAGTTGGACATCGAGCGCCGCCGGTGAGAGGCGCGAAGGACCAGCGATGAACGTGTGAAGCCGCGGAAGGTTGCGAAGATCGCACCGGCATGTCGCGCGGGCCGGCACGGACATCGGCCGCCGGACAGGGGCTGCGGGCCGGCCGGACCCGGTCTCGACGAGGGAGCCCGGCGGGCACGGCCGCCGACGGCCGCACCGCGGGCGTCAATCCCCGCCGTGGAACGCGACCGGTACGCCCCGGGCGATCGAGTTGCTGACGGTCGATGTCGCCCGCGCCCGCGCCACCAGACCGGCGACATCCGCGCCGGGATCCGCCGGAGTGACCTTCACATCGACCGTCACCGCAGACACCAGCAGCGGTTCCCCGTCGAAAACGGCCGTCACCTCCACGTCCACCGAGGCGATCTCGATCCCCATCTCCGCGGCGACATAGTGCAGATCGTTGCAGAAGCAACCGCCGATGGCCATGGCGAGCAGTTGCCCGCCGTTGAAGCCGAGCCCGAGCCCGCCGGCCTTGCCCGGGGGGCGATCGACGACGACCGTATGGGTGCCCGCAACGCCGATGGCGGCTTGCGTCCCGGGAATGCTGCGAAACGTCACCGACATCTCAGCCATGGCCGCCTCCAGGGCGACAGTGTCGACGCCAGGAGGAGCCGGGGCAATCGGAAACTGCGGCGGGGCAGAGGCCGAGGACGCGCCTGTGAGGTGTCGCCCCGCTAAACCGAGACGATCCTGGCCGGGGTGATCGGCAGATCGCGAAAACGCTGGCCCGTCGCGTTGAAGGCGGCATTGGCGACGGCGGCGGCGAGGCCCGGCACGCCGATCTCGCCGAGGCCTCGGGCGCCGAACTGATTGAGGTCCGGATCCGGGCTGTCGATGAAGATCACGTCGATCGGGGGAATGTCCGCATGCACGGGCACGGCATAGTCGGCGAGGTTGTCGCCGATGACGCGGTGGCGGGTCGGATGAAATTCGGCGGCCTCCATGAGCGCCATGCCGAGGCCGAAGATGATGCCGCCCCTGATCTGGCTCGTCGCGGTGGTCGGATTGATGATCTTGCCGCAATCGAGCGCGCTGACGACGCGGGAGACACGCAGGCGCCCGAGCCGCTCGTCGATGCGCACCTCGACGAAATGGGCGCCGAAGGAATAGTAGCTACGGTCCTTGCGGGTCTCGGCCATGCCCGTCGACGTGCCTTCGGCCGTCAACTCGGCCAGTCCGGCGGCCTGAAGCACAGCCATCGGCGAGCGGTTCGATGCGGCGGGCAGGTCATTGTCGAGAGCCAGGCGGGACAGTGTCTCACGCAGGACCTCGCAGGCCTTCGCCGCCGCCGGCAGGAGGCTCGCCGTGGATTTGGAACGGCCGGCCGTCGGTGCCGCCGGCAGACTGGAATCGCCGAGGCGCACCGTGATGTCTTCGACGGGATGGCCGAACTGGTCCGCCACCGTCTGCGCCAGGATGGTGCGCATGCCGGTGCCGATGTCGGTGGCCGACGTCTCGACCACGAGGGGGCCCTCCCCGCTCAGGCGCAGCCTGACGGTGGCCGGCAGGGCCGGCGCGGGATAGGCGGTGGTCGCCATGCCGTAGCCGACCAGCACGTCCCCGTCGCGCATCGTGCGGGGTTCCGGCAGATCGGCCGGCCAGCCGAAAGCCGCGGCGCCCTGCGCGTAGCAGGCGAGCAGGTGGTTCGATGACCAGTCGCGGTGGTGATGGGGATCGCGGGCCGCGAAGTTGCGGCGGCGCAACTCCAGCGGATTGATGCCGAGCTGGAAGGCGAGTTCGTCCAGCGCGCATTCCACGGCGAAGGAGCCGGGCGTCTCCCCCGGCGCCCGGAAGGGCGTCGGGCTCGCAATGGCCTTGCGGGCGACGTGGTGGGTCACCTCCAGCGCCGGCGTGTCGTAGAGGAGCAGCGTATTGAGGCCGCAGGGCTCGAAGAAATGACCCCGCATGGAGGTGGGCACATAGGAGACGTGACGCAGGCCCTGCAGCCGCCCCTCGCCGTCGCTCGCCAGCTCGATCGCCTGCTCCGTCTCGGAGCGATGGCCGGAGGCGACCGCCATGTCGGCGCGCGTCAGCTGCAGGCGAACGGGCCGGCCGAGGTGGCGGGCGATATGGGCGGCGAGCGCCTGGTGCGGCCACATCTGGTTCTTGCCGCCGAAACCGCCGCCGACATAGGCCGCATCGACCCGCACCGTGTCGGGCGGGACCTCGAGCGACGCAGCGATATAGTCCCGCGCGGCCATCGCCCCTTGCGTCGAATCGTGGACGGTCACCGTGTCGCCGCCCCAGACGGCGACCGTCGCCGAGGGCTCCATCGGATGATGCAGATGCATCGGCGTGCGGAAGGTCTCGGCGAGAGCCGCGCCCGGATGCTCCGGCCAGTCGCCGCGGCGGACCTGCATCTCCGCGGCGAAGAAGAATCCGGGTTCGAGAAAGACGTCGCTGGCGGGCACGGGATGGACGGACGACCCGGCCTGCCGCACCTGCGGCCGGATGAGGAGCGTCGCCTGCCTGGCCGCTTCGAGCGATGCGGCGGCGACGACGGCGATCCACTGGCCGGCGAAGACGATTTCCGGCCCGCCGAGGGGCCAGTAAGGCGGCGGTGGGAGAGGTTCGACGGCGGCCAGGGCGGTGCGCCCCAGCGCCTCGCCGCTCATCGCCATGACCTCGGGGCTTGGCCGCCAGTCCAGGAGTTCGGCCGCGTTCTCGTGGGTATAGACCGCCACGACGCCGGGAACGGCCAGGGCCTCGCCGATGTCGATGGCGGTGATCGTCCCGGCGGCGACGGGGCTGCGCACCGCGAAAGCATAGAGCTGGCCATCGGGCCTGCGATCGGCGGCATAGGCCGCCCGGCCCGTCACCTTGTCGACGCCGTCGATGCGACTGCGGGGCGTGCCGATCTGCTTCAGCATGGCAGGCTCCGCGTCAGCATGTGATGGACGGCGCCGCGTGCCAGATCGAGCTTGTAGCGATTGTCCGCCGTCGGGCGTGCGGGCGCGAGGAGCGCGTCGCAGAAGCGGTCGATGGACGCCTCTCCCAGAGCCTGGCCGAGGAGCAGCCTCTCCGCCCGGCGGTCGCGCCAGGGCACCGTGCCGAGCCCGCCGAGGGCGATCGCCACCTCCGCCACCACGCCGCCCTCCAGCCTGACCGCGCCGGCCACCGAGGCGCTGGCGAATTCATAGGACGCGCGGCCGCGCAGCTTCAGATAGGCCGAGCGGGCCGCGAGCGCGGTCGCCGGGACATCGAGGTGGATGATCAGTTCACCCGGCTGCACGACGGTCTCGATGGCGGGCGTGTCGCCGGGAAGGCGGTAGAATGCGGCGATCGGCACGTGCCGGACGCCCTGCGGGCTCGCGATGGCGACGGTCGCGTCGAGGGCGAGCAGCGCCACGGCGACGTCGGAGGGGCTGACCGCGATGCAGTGGTCACTGGTGCCCAGCACGGCATGGTGGGCGTTCGCCCCCTCGTGGGCCGGACATCCGGAGCCCGGGACGCGCTTGTTGCAGGGCCAGTCGTGGGAGCGGAAGTAGGCGCAGCGGGTGCGTTGCATGAGGTTGCCGCCCATGGAGGCGGCGTTGCGGATCTGCCCGGAGGCGCCCGAGAGCAGAGCCTCGGAGAGCGCCGGACACTGTCCCTGCACGATGGGATCGCGGGCCACGGCGCTGTTGCTGGCGAGGGCGCCGATGCGCAGGGTCGCCGCCTCCAGCGCGATGCCGTCGAGGGGCAGCGTGCCGATGTCGACGAGCAGACCCGGTGCCTCCACGCCGAGCTTCATCAGGTCGACGAGCGTAGTGCCGCCGGCGAGCGCGCGCGCGTCGGGACGGGCCAGCAGCGCAAGGGCTTCGTCCATCGAGGCGGCGCGGTGGAACTCAAACGGGCGCATGGGCCCTCGCGTCCAGCTCGGCCTTCACGTCCATGATCGCCTCGACGATGCCGTGGTAGGCGCCGCAGCGGCAGAGATTGCCGCTCATCTGCTCGCGGACCGCCTCGCGCGTGGTCACCGTCGAATCGGCGATCAACTCCAGCGCGGACATGATCTGGCCCGGCGTGCAGTAGCCGCACTGCAGCGCGTCGTGGCGGATGAAGGCCTCCTGCAGCGGATGCAGCGCGCCGGGCGCGCCGACACCCTCGATGGTCAGGATGGAGCGGCCTTCGGTCGTTGCCGCCAGGGTGAGACAGGAGAGGATGCGTCGGCCGTCGACGAGCACCGTGCAGGCACCGCACTGGCCGTGGTCGCATCCCTTCTTGGTGCCGGTGAGGAGCAGGTCTTCGCGCAGCAGGTCGAGGAGCGTGCGGCGGATGTCGGCCGTGACCGTCACGGACCGTCCGTTGACGACGGCGGTCACGGTCATCGTCGGGCTGGCGCTGTCCATCGGAAACCTCGCGGGTGTCGGGCGCAGGGCCCGGGTCGGCGAAGGGAATGCGGAAGGCGCGGGGGGCGCCCTCCGCGGGTCGATCAGTCGATCAGCATGCCGGCGCTGCGCAGGCGCGTCTTCATGTCTTCGAGGCTGCCTTCGTATTCCCAGGTCTGGACCGTCTCGTGCGGGCATTCGATGAAGATGTAGGTCTCCGTGAAGGAGAGGATCCGGTCGATGCGGATGACCTTCTCGACGAACTCGGTGTTCGGCATCTTCTCGGTGACGATCTTGTTGTCGTCGTCATAGCCCAGATAGACCTTCTCGGGCCGAACCCGGGCGGTGAGGTATTTCATCGTCTTTCCTTTCAGGGATATCTCGCGATGCGGGATGAGGGCAAAGGCGGATGTCATGCCCGCCGGGGAGGTGATCAGCGGTCGAGGCGCGGATTGAGGGCCTCGTTCAGCGCGTCGCCGAGCAGGTTGATGGCCAGCACGGTCAGCAGAACCGCGAGCCCGGGCAGGGTCACCATCCACCACGCCGTGCGGATGGCCGACCGTCCCGCGCCGATCATGAAGCCCCAGGTCATGATGTTGGGATCGCCGAGACCGAGGAAGGACAGGCCGGACTCGAAGAGGATCGAGGTCGCCACCATCAGCGAGCCGGCGACGACGATGGTCGACAGCACGTTGGGCAGGATCTGGACCAGCATGATCCGCAGATCGCTGAGCCCGATTGCCACGCTGGCGGCCACGAACTCCCGGCTCTTGACGCTGATCACCTCGGCCCGGACGAGGCGCGCAAGAGGCGCCCAGGACACGATGGCGATGGCACCGATCACGTTCGGCAGGGTGGCGCCGAGAATGGCGACGATGACGATGGCGCCGATGAAGGTCGGGATGGTCTGGAAGAACTCGGTGACGCGCATGACGGCGGAATCGATCCGCCCGCCGTAATAGCCGGCGAGGCCACCCACGACCGTGCCCAGAATGACGATGCAGAGGGTGGCGACGAAACCGACGAGCAGCGAGATACGCGCCCCGTAGGCAATGCCCGCCGCGATGTCGCGGCCGAGCATGTCGGTGCCGAGGATGTACTCCTGGAACGGCGGACTGAAGGGCATGCCGACCATCTCGAAGGGGCCGTCCGGGTAGAGGACGGGCGCGAGGACCGCCAGCGCCACGATACAGGCGATGAGAGTGAGCCCGATGGCGCCGGCTGGGTTCGCGGCGACGCGGACGAGGACACTCCTGCGGGGCGCAAAGGTCTCAGCCATGGGTCCGCCCCGTGTTCAGCGCGATCCGCGGGTCGATGATCGTGTAGATCACGTCGACCACGGCGTTGGTCACGACCACCAGGATCGAGGAGAGAAAGAAGATCCCGAGCAGCAGGTTGATGTCGCGGGCGAACAGGGATTCGAAGGCCAGCAGGCCGAGGCCCGGCCAACCGAAGACCGATTCCACGATCACGGAGCCGCCGAGCATGCCGGAGACCTGGACGCCGGCCATGGTGAGAACCGGCAGCACGGCATTGCGGAGGGCATGGGTCGCCATGATCGTGCGATCGCTCAACCCCTTCGCCCTGGCCGTGCGGATGTAGTCCTGCCCCAGCGTCTCGAGCATCGACGAGCGCATCAGGCGGGCATACAGCGCCATGTAGAAACACGAGAGTGCGACGGCCGGCAGGACGAGATGGTGCAGCACGTCGACCACGGCGCGCAGGCCCGTATAGTCGGCGCCCACCGTGATGATGCCGCTCGTGGGGAACCAGCCGAGCTGGATGGAGAAGACGATGATCAGCATCAGGCCGACCCAGAACAGCGGCGTGGCATAGGACACGACCGCGAAGATCACGATGACATGGCTGACGATGGTGCGGTCGCGCATGGCGGCGATGGCGCCCAGCAGCGTCCCCAGCGTGACCGAGATCACCATCGCCGCGCCCATCAGGATCGCGGTGGCACCCAGCCTGTCGAAAATGAGCGACGAAACCTCGCGGCCATGGCGGAACGAGAAGCCGAGGTCGAAGGTGACGATGTTCTTCATGTAGCTGAGGAACTGGATATAGAGCGGCTGATCCAGGCCGAACTGGCGGCGGATCTGCGCCATGTATTCCTCGCTCGCGGCGCCCGCCTCCCCGGCGATCACCTGCGCGGCGTCACCCGGCGCGAGCCGGATGAGGAAGAAGTTCACCACGACGATGGCGAGGATGATCGGCAGACCTCGAACCAGCCGCTCGAGAATATATCTGCCACGGGCGAACCACATGCCTTGAGACCTCTGGGGGAAAGGGCGGGAGCCAGCCGGCACGGCCGGCTCCCGTGGGCATCGTCAGCGCTGGATCCAGGTCTCGTAAAGCCCGCCGCGCAGGCCGAGCGGCGAGGTGATCAGGTCCTTGACCCGCTTGTTCTGCACCGCAACCAGATCCATCTCCATCAGCCAGATGATCGGGCTGTCGGCGACCAGAAGCTCCTGGAGCTTGTGGAAGATCTGGTTGCGCTTGGCGGGGTCGATCTCCGTCTGCGCCGCCTCCCAGAGCTTGTCGACCTCCGGGTTCGAATACTGCGAGACGTTGCCGAAGGGCACCGCGCGGTTGATGGTCTTCGACCAGGTCTGCCTCTGCACGCCGAGGGTCGGGTCGGCCATGCCGATCGACCAGGTCGAGGTCATGTTGAAGTCGTACTCGTTGTGGACCAGCCGCACGAAGGACGGGTAATCCCGGTTGCGCAGTTCCACCTCGATGCCGACGCGGGCCAGCGCCTGCTTGATGTACTCGCCCATGCGCCGCCAATCCTCGCCGAACGGGGCGGGATCGTGGAAAATCTTCACGCGCATGCCGTTGGCGCCTCGCTTCAGGCCGGCCTCGTCAAGCAGGCGGTTGGCGATCTCCAGGCGGTCACGCACGTCGAAGCGCAGGATGTTCTGGTCGGTGAAGGCGCCGTTGCCCTTCATGAAGGAGGAGATGGGACCGACGGCCGGCTTGCCGAAACCGTGCCAGATCGCCCGCGTGATGAAGTTGCGGTCAAGGGCGTAGGCGACGGCGAGGCGCACGCGCTTGTCGTCGAACGGGGGCTTCTGGACGTTGAGCTCCAGCATCATGACGGGCGCGATGGCCTCGTAACCGCCCTTGGCGATGGCGATGTGCGGCAGCGTCTCCAGCCGCCGCATCTCCACCGGGTTGATGGTGCCGAAGGTCGCGACGTCGATCTCGCCGCGCTCGACGCCGGCGGCGCGGGTGGCCGAGTCCGCGATGAAGCGGATGATGAGGCGGTCGAGATAGGGGCGGCCGGGGCGCCAGTAGTTCTCGTTCTTGTCGAGCTGGATGAAGTTGCCCTTCTCCCAGCGGGCGAACTTGAAGGGGCCGGTGCCGATCGGGGCGTTCACCGCGGGATTGTTGCGGAAGTCGGTGCCCTCGTAGATGTGCCGCGGCACGATCGGGGATTCGAGGCTCGACAGGCCCATCATCAGCGGCGGATAGGGATGGGCGAGGTTGAACACCGCGGTATGGGCGTCCGGCGTGTCGATGGACTGGACCGGGCCGAGATTGCCCTGGCCGCGCGGGTGGAACTTCTTGACCACCTCCATCAGCGCGAACTGCACGTCGGCCGAGGTGAAGGGCTTGCCGTCGTGCCAGGTGACGCCCTGGCGCAGCTTGAAGGTGATGATCTTGCCGTCCGGGCTGATCGTCCAGCTCTCGGCGAGCGAGGGCTTCGGCTTCAGCTCGAGATCATATTCCAGCAGGCCGTCGAAGATCTTGGTGGCGAGCTCGGCGGTGGTCGGCGCCGAACTCAGCGCGTTGGTGATGATCGCCGGCTCGGGCGTGGTGGTGATCGTCAGCGTGCCGCCCGACTGCGGATTGGCGAGGGACTGCGACGCGGGAAGCAGGGCGCCGAACGCGGTGCCGAGAAGGAGGCCGTTGAAGAGCCTGCGCGACGTGACGAGATGATCCATGGCCGTTCCCCGGTCGTGAGCAGCCCTTGCGGGCACGACCTGAGCGTTTCATCATGATTGAAAATTTCGAAGTGCTTTTTTCAATGGGCAGCAATGCAGCTCAACTTCGAGAGCTCGGTCGACTGAGTGTTTTTCGGGCGATTTCCGCAAAAGGCCGCCAATTCGCCCGATTATGGAGGGAAATCGCATAAAAACATTCTGAACGCGGGAGCCCGGCCGTTATCACAGCAGTATAAGTTGGGTGCGCCTCACGCGCAGGGCCTCGCCTAGATTTTTCAACCGGCATATAAGGCGATCATCGCCCCCTGCCCTTTCCGATGGCCCTGGAATGTCCGACGGCACCGACGAACTCGACAGCAACACGCTGGTTGGCCTCGGCGAGCGGATTCGCAATCTGCGCGTGGAGCGCGACCTCACTCTGGCGACGCTGTCGACGCGCAGCCAGATCTCCGTCGGCATGCTCAGCCACATCGAGCGGGGCAAGACGTCTCCGTCGCTGAAGCTGCTCGACCGCCTGCGTGTTGCGCTGGGGGTGCCCCTCGCGAGCTTCTTCGAAGCCCAGACGGATCGCTCGGTCGAGGAAGGCACCGTCACCCGCGCGGGTCAGCGCTCCACCCTGGCCTTCAGCAAGACAGGGCTCACCAAGGAATTGCTCTCGCCTCCGGGGCATTCGGAGATGGAGATGCTGATGCTGACCATCGCGCCCGGCGGCGGCTCGGGGACGGACCCCTGGCGCCGGAACGGCCAGAAGGGCGGCTATGTCCTCCAGGGTCGTTTCGAACTGAAGATCGACGACCAGGTCCACATCCTGCATCCGGGCGACGCGTTCCAGTTCGACAGCCGCCGGCCCCACTGGTTCCGCAACCTCGCGGATGACGAGGCCAAGATCCTGTGGATCATCCGGTCGAACGAGGCGGGATAGCCGGTCACGGACCGCCCTCGCCCGGCGCGCCCGGGCGCTCTCCACCGTCGACACCGCCCGTCTCATGGTGTGCTCCGGCGATACCCGAGCCTTAGTCCCGCAACCCGCCGTTCACGCGTCCTCTGACCTCTGCCAGGGTTCCCACGACCTCGTCACGCAAGAGATCTGCGACGATCTGCCCCGTGCGCAACAGGGGACGACGGGCGCTGATCGCAACGGCGATCGACTGCGGCCGGGCTGTGTCGTCGATGATCGGCAGGAAGCGCAGGTCGCCCGCGAGAATTTCGGGGGCCGTGTCGAGTTCGGAGGTGATGGCGACATGACTGCCGCTCACTGCGAGCTTCTTCATCAGCTGCAGGGAGTTGGTGACGATCGGTGCGTCCCTTTCCGAGAACATCCAGGCGTGGCGGTCGTCCATGTAGCGGCGGATGGCGAGGCTTCGGCTCTGGCTGGCGAGCGGGAAGGACACGACGTCCTTCAGTCGCACCGAGGCCCGCGCGGCGAGCGGGTGGGACGGCGCCACGGCGCAGCCGAGCGGCAGGTCCGCGGACCACAGGACGTGGATTTCCCGGCGCGGCTTGACGTTGAAAGCGGCGACGAGGTCGACCCTGTCGTCCATCAGCATGGTGACGGCGGCGTCGGTCGAGACGATCTCCACCTCAAGCGCGATGCGGGGATGGCGGCTCACGAGGGTGCTGATCACGGAGGGCAGGAGGCCGTTGGCGTGACTGTCCATCGCCGCAAGCCGCACATGGCCGATATCGACGCCCTTCATCTGCCGCACGGCGGCCGCCAGATTCCCCGCATCCGTCTTCCATCGCTGCGACAGGGAAATGATCAGGCCGCCGACGGGCGTCGGCCGCATGCCGGTCGGCTGGCGCTCGAACAGCGGCGCGCCGAGTTCCTCCTCCAGAATGAGGATCTGCCGGTCGATCGCCGAGGCGGCGATCCCCAGTTCGCGTGACGCGGCCTGGATGGACCCCTGACGGGCCACCTCCTCGACGTAGCGCAGGGCGCGCGGCACCAGCGGAAAGGCCATCGAACCATTCGCAAGATGAGAACAGATCATCTCTTATTATGCGATGGCCTGCCATGGCGCCATGGGTCACTGTGTCGATGAGGGGCATGGACCATGGATCTGGCGCAGCAGGCTTTGACGGAGGGGCGGTTCCTGCCGGTCGCCGAACTCAATGAGGCGACGCGCGACGCGTTCGTCCGCCTGCTGGCGCCGGCCGTCGAGAACGCGCCCTGGATCTGCGAGCGCGTCGCCGCGTCGCGGCCGTTCGACGGGCCAGTGGCTGTCCTTGATGCCATCGGCACGGTCATTCGCTCGGCGCCCCGCGACGACCAGATCAGGCTCCTGCGCGGCCATCCCGAGCTCGCCGGACGCGAGGCGGCGGCTGGAACGATGACCGCGGCCTCCACGACCGAACAGGGACGCCTCGGCCTCGACAGGCTGCCCGCCCCTGCCCTCGCCGCTCTCGTCGAGGGCAATCGCGCCTATCGGGAGCGCTTCGGCTTTCCCTACGTGGTGGCCCTGCGCCGCCGCGCCACGCTCGACGAGGTCTTCGACGACCTGAACCGGCGCCTGGGCCAGCCGCCCGACGCCGAACTGGCGACCGCGCTGAACGAGGTCATCGCCGTGACCTCAGGGCGCCTGTCGCTGCTGCTCGGCCCTTTCGACATTCCATGACTGACGCCAGGAGACGGACATGACCTTCAGATTGAACCGGCGCACGCTTCTGGCTGGCGCCTCGCTGCTCGCAGCCCCGGCGATCGGCCGGGCCCAGACGGCCTGGCCGACGAAGCCGATCCGCATCGTCGTGACCTTCCCGCCGGGCGGCACCAGCGACATCGTCGCCCGCCTCGTCGGCCAGTATCTGTCGGAGAAGGTCGGCCAGCAGGTGATCGTCGACAACCGCGCCGGCGCCGGCGGCACGCTCGCCGCCGACATCGTCAAGAAGGAGGCCGCCGACGGCCACACCCTGCTGCTCGCCAACAATGCGCCCTTTACGATCTCGCCGACGCAGTTCCGGCAGATCCCCTACGACACGGTGAAGGACTTCACCCATATCGCCTATATCGGCGCCTCGGCGCCGGGCCTCTTCGTCCAGCCGTCGCTCGGCGTGAAGACGCTGAAGGAGTTCATCGACAAGGCCAAGGCGCAGCCGGGCCAGATCAAATACGGCTCGTCCGGCGTCGGCTCGATCCACCACGTGCTCGGCGAAGCGCTGAAGCGGCGGGCAGGCATCAACGTGGTGCATGTGCCCTATCGTGGCACCGCACCCGCCATCCAGGACTTCAAGGCCGGCGTGCTCACCTGCTTCTACGACCTCGTGGCGCAGAACGTGCCGCTCCTCACCGCCAACGAGGCAGTCTGTGTTGCCATCGCTGCGCCGGAGCGCATCTCGCAGGCGCCGCAGGTTCCGACCTTCCGCGAGCAGGGCGTCGACCTCGTCCTCGAAAACTGGCTCGGTGTCTCGGGCCCCGCCGGCATCCCCGCGCCGGTCGTCGCGACCATGCACACCGCGCTGAGCGAGGTCCTCGCCCTCGCTCCGGTGAAGGAGCGGCTGATGTCGTGGGGGGTCGAGCAGAAGGTGATGACCTCGGCCGCCTATGCCGGCTTCGTGGCGGAACAGATCCAGGTCTGGCGTCCGCTCATCATCGAGGCCGGCGCGCAGGAACGCTGAGGCGGACCCGGGGGGACCGATCCATGGGGCGGCTCATCAACAGCGAGGTGGCGTCGGGGTTGCTCGTCGTCGCCTTTGGCGTGCTCGGCTTGTCGGCGATCGGCTCCCTCGAGATCGGGACCGCCAACGACATGGGCCCCGGCTATCTGCCGCGGCTGGTCGCCTGGGCGCTGGTCCTCGCCGGGCTGACCATGACGGGTCTGGCCGTGTTCCGCGCTCATCCCCCCGTTCCCGACCTGCATTGGCGGCCGCTCTTCGCCATCTCAGCGGCCGTCCTCTTCTTCGGCGCCTCGATCGACAGGTACGGCATGGTGATCGCCGTCGTCGGCATGACCCTCCTCGCGGGTCTTGCCAGCCCCATCAGCCGCTGGCGGGAGACCCCTCTCATCGCCGGCTGCCTGGCGGCAGGCGCGGTGCTCGTCTTCATCGTCGGGCTGAAGCTCGCCATTCCGATCTGGCCCAGGTGAGACAGGGAGGCGTCCGATGGATCTCATTGCCAATATCGGTCTCGGCTTCTCGGTCGCCATCACGCCGGTCAACATCCTGTTCTGCTTCGTCGGGGTGCTCCTCGGCACGCTGATCGGGGTGCTGCCGGGCATCGGCGCGGTCGCGACCATGTCGATGCTGCTGCCGGTCACCTTCCACCTGCCGCCGGCGACCTCGCTGATCATGCTCGCCGGCATCTACTACGGCGCCCAGTACGGCGGCTCGACCACCGCCATCCTGGTCAAGCTGCCGGGCGAGGCCTCGTCGGTCGCGACGGTGCTCGACGGCTATGCCATGGCCCAGAAGGGGCGTGCGGGTGCCGCGCTGTCGATCGCCGCCCTCGCCTCCTTCGTCGCCGGCACGGTCGCCACCCTGCTCATTGCCGTCGCCGGGCCGCTCATGGCGCAGCTGGCGCTGAAATTCGGCCCCGCCGAGTACTTTTCCCTGATGGTGCTCGGCCTCGTCGCCTCGGTGATCCTCGCCTCGGGCTCGCTCGCCAAGGCCATCATCATGATCCTGGCCGGCGCTTTCCTCGGCCTCGTCGGGCCCGACGCGAATTCGCCGATGCCTCGCCTGACCTTCGGCGTTCCGGCGCTGGCCGAAGGGGTCAACTTCGTCGCCCTCGCCGTCGGGTTCTTCGGCATCAGCGAGATCATCCTCAACCTGGAAAAGGATATGCAGCGCGTCGCGCCCGTGGCGATGCGGGACCTGTTTCCCAATCGCGAGGAGATCCGCCGGTCGGTCGGCCCGACGCTGCGCGGAACGCTGATCGGATCGGTTCTGGGGGTGCTGCCCGGCGGCGGCGCGCTCCTCGCGTCCTTCGGCGCCTATGCCATCGAGAAGAAGCTGTCGGATACGCCGGAACGGTTCGGGCAAGGCGCTCCGGAAGGTGTCGCAGCGCCGGAGGCCGCCAACAATGCGGGGGCGCAGACCTCGTTCGTGCCGCTGCTCACCCTCGGCGTGCCCTCGAACGCCATCATGGCGGTGATGGCCGGGGCGATGACGATCCAGGGCATCGCGCCGAGCCCGAAGGTGATGGTGGAGCATGCTCAGCTCTTCTGGGGCATGATCGCCTCGATGTGGGTCGGCAACCTGCTGCTGGTCGTCCTCAACCTGCCCCTCGTCGGGCTGTGGGTGAAGCTGCTCCAGGTCCCCTATCGCATCCTCTACCCGGCGATCCTGTTCTTCTGCTGCATTGGGGTCTATTCGATCAACAACTCGGCCTTCGACGTCTATGTCGCCGTCGGCTTCGGCGTCGTCGGTTATCTGCTCATCAAGCTCGGCTTCGAGCCGACGCCCCTGCTCCTCGGCTTCATCCTGGCCCCGATGATGGAGGAGAACCTGAAGCGGGCGATGATCCTGTCCGGCGGCAGCCTGGAGCCCTTCGTCACGCGGCCGATCAGCGCCTTCCTCCTGCTGGCGACCGTGGCCATGCTCCTGCTGATGGCCTTGCCGAGCTTTAAGCGGACGCGCGAGACCGCGCTCAACGCGGACTAGCCGCCATGCTGCACGTCCGATTCATCCTCAACACCTTCGTCTCAGGCCCCCAGGCCTGGTTCTTCGTCGCCGACGACAGGGGCTACTTCGCCGCGGAGGGGCTCGAGGTCACCTTCGTTCCCGGCGACACCCTCGCCAACGCCGTCCCGAAGGTCGCCTCCGGCGCCTTCGATCTCGGCTATGGCGACCTCAATGCGGTGATCACCCTGGCCGCGGAAGCCCCCGGCGCCGCTCCCCCCGCCGTCTTCATCATGCACAACGCCTCGCCCTACACGATCGCGGTGGCGGCCGAAGGGCCGGTCCGGACGCCGGGCGATCTGGCGGGTCGGCACCTGCTCAGCCATGCGGACGATGCGGCCTGGAAGATGTTCGACACTTTCGCCGCGGCGGCGAACGTCGACCCGGCCACGGTGAGCGTGACGCCGGACGGCCGCCATCATCGCGAGTTGCTGCCCCTCATCCTCGCCGGGACGACCGACGGGCTCTTCGGCTTTGTCAACACCCTCGCCTCGGCCGCCATCGAGGCCGGGCTCGACCCCACGGCCTTTCGGCATTTCGAATGGCGCACCATCGTCCCCGACCTCTGCGGCGCCGCCGTCATCGCCAGTCCCGCCTTCATCGCAGCCCATCCAGACGCCGTTCGGGGCTTCGTGCGGGCCGTGAACCGGGCATTGGCCGATGTCGTCGCAGATCCGGAGGCCGCCATCGGCGCCGTGCGGCGGCGCGATCCCGGCATCGACGTGAAGGCCAATCTCGCGCGGCTGACGGGAACGCTCGCCCTCGAAATGGCGCATCCGGATGGTGCGACCTACGGCATTGGGGCCGTGGACCCCGCCCGCCTCGACCGGGCGATCGACCTGGTGGCGCGGGTCAAGGGGCTGACCCGCCGGCCAGCAACGAGCGCAATCTTCGACGCCCGGTTCCTGCCGGCTGCCGACGATCGCGTCAGGACTCTCGCACGTAGACGATGAGGAGCACGCCATGACCGCCGGAGGAATTTCGCTGCACGCCGTCGATGTCGTCAGCGGCCAGGCCGCAACGGGCATGCGCGTCGCGATCCGGCGCATCGCACCCGACGAGGCGGCAGTGGCCGAGGGCATCCTCGGAGCCAACGGGATGCTCGATCATCCCGTCGTCACCGGCGAGGGAATGATCGCCGGAACCTACGTCGCCTCGTTCGCGATCCGCGACTTCTACGCGCCACGCGGCATCCCCTGCCCCTTCCTCGATCGTCTCGACTTCCGCTTCGTCGTCGAGGATCCGGGACCGCATGTGCATTTGCCCCTGAAGTTCTCACCCTGGGGTCTGGCGCTGTTTCGCGGTGTCTAGGTCCACATTACCGGGCGTGGTCGGCAACGGCCTTCTCGACACCGAAATAGGCCCTTTCCAGGCGATGCGGCAGGTTCGGCTCGCTGGCCTGCGCCTCGAGCACCACGCTGCCCTGCGACATCGCATAAACGCGGTCGGCGATCGCCAGAACCTTCTCGATCAACTGCTCGACCAGCAGAACGGCCGTGCCGTTGTCCCGCAGTGTCGAGACCACGGCCAGCACGCGGTCGACGAGCACGGGCGAAAGCCCGGCGGACGGTTCGTCGAGCATCAGGAGCCTGGGGCGCCGCACGAGCCCCTGCGCCACGGCGAGCATCTGCTGCTGGCCGCCGCTCAACGAGCCGCCGCGGTCGTTCCGCTTCGCGGCGATCTCCGGGAAGTAGTCGAGCGCCTCCTCGACGCGGGCCATGCGTTCGGCCCGCGGGATATCGTAGGCGGCGAGCAGCAGGTTGTCGGTGACCGTCTGCTGGGTGAACACCCGATGGCCTTCCACCACGTGGACCAGGCCCCCGCGCGCCGTCTCGCGCGGACTGACGCCGCGAAGGCTGGAACCGCCGAAGCGGACGTCGCCGGCACCCCATGGCAGGAGCCCGGATATGGCACGCAGCAGCGTGGTCTTGCCGGCGCCGTTCGGGCCGAGTAAGGCGACGACCTCGCCCGCACCGACGTTCAGCGTCAGGTCATGCAGCACGTTGATCTTGCCGTAGCCCGCCTGAAGCGCGCGGACGTCCAGCAGCGGTTCAGCCTCCGAGATAGGCACTGACGACCTCCTTGTGCACGCGTATCTCCGACGGCGTTCCGGCGGCCAGCACGCGGCCGAGGTTCAGGACCGTGACGTGGTCGCAGATGTCGAAGATCAAGTCGGCATGGTGCTCCACGAGCAGCACGCCTGTCCCCTGACGGCTGATGCCCTTGATGAGGGCGGCGAGGCGCTCGATCTCGGACACCGAAAGGCCGGCGGCCGGCTCGTCCAGCATCAGGAAGGCGGGCCTGAGGACGAGGGCGCGGGCGATCTCGACGAAGCGCAATTCGCTGTGCTGCAGACGGTCGGCACGGACGTCGGCCAGCGCCTCCAGCCCCACGGCGGCGAGGGCCGTCATGGCGGCGCCACGCAGCCGCCTCTCGTCGGCCCGATGGCGGGGCAGAGAGAACAGCGTCTCCATGAAGGTCGCCTGCCCCTGGATCGTCGCCCCGATCATCACGTTGTCGATGACGGACGCCTCGCCGACGATGCGCGGCGTCTGGAACGTGCGGGCGATGCCCCGGCCGGCGCGGGTCTCGGGCGCTCCCGGCTCCAGGGGCTGCCCGAGCGTGACGCTGCCCTTTTCTGGCGCATAATAGCCGGAGATCACATTGAGGGTGGTCGTCTTGCCGCTGCCGTTGGGACCGATCAGGCCGTGCACCTTGCCGGTCTCGATGGTGAGGGAGACGCCATCGATCGCGCGGACGCCGCCGAAGCTCAGCACGATGTCGGTCAGCACGACCGGGGTACGCTCGTCCCGGCGATCGAGCAGCGATGCCAGCAGCGCCGGGCGCGGCTTGATCGCCCGGTCAAAGGTCAGAGGCTTGCGGCTCTTGAAGTCGAGGAGCGCGGCAATGCCACCGGGCATGGCGAGGACGATGACCAGCAGCAGGACCGCGTAGAGGAAGGTCGACCAGGCGGCGAGCGGCGCGGCGATCTCCGGCAGGATGGTCAGCACGATCGTGCCGATCAGCGGTCCGAGGATCGAGCCGCGGCCGCCGATCAGCACGGCGATGAAGAACAGCAGCGACAGCTCGAAGGTGAAGGCGTCGGGCGTGATGTAGGTCTGGAGGCTGGCGAACAGGCCGCCCGCCATGGCCGCCAGCGCTCCCGCCAGCATGAACACGGCGATGAGCAGGCGCGCCTTGGAAATGCCGCTCGCCTCAGCCGCCACGTCGGCGTCTCGCACGGCGATCAGGGCGCGCCCGAACCGGCTGTGGGCGATGTTCGAGGTGATCCAGGTGCTGAAGGCAGCGATCCCCAGACACAGGTAGAAGAAGCCCCAAGCCTTGTCGAAGGGCGCCGGCATTTCCGGGCCCGACAATCCGATCCCGCCGCCGGTGACGCTCTGCCAGGCCAGAGCCACCTGGGTGACGATAGTGGCAAATCCCAGCGTGGTCATCGCGAAGTAGAATGTCCGCAGCCGCAATGCGGGCAGGCCGATGACGACGCCGAAGACGGCGCCGACGCAGCCCGCCGCGGCGAGGGCGGCGAAGACCGGCAGGGGCGGCGTCACATTGCCGGCCACCAGGACGCTGGTCGTATAGGCACCGAGGGTCAGGAGCGAGACATAGCCGATCGCAAGCTGGCCGGCATAGCCGACGATCAGGTTGAGGCCTGCGACGAGCATCCAGTAGATGGCGGCGCGCGTGGCGATGAGGCCCCAGTACTCGTTGCCGGTCAGCGGCAGCAGAGCGGCGAGACCGAAGAGGGCGATGAAAGGCAGCGCGGCGCGCAGCACCGCAGGACCTCCGCCGGTCTTGTCTGCCGGCGCCATGCCGGCCGTGTTGGTCAGGTCGGCCATCAGACCCTCCTCGCGGCCTGGCCGCCGAACAGGCCCTGTGGTGCGATCAGCAGCACGATGATGAACAGGCCGAACACCGCGACGGAGGAGAAGATGCCGCCGACGAGGAAGTTGGCCGCCTGCTGGAAGATGCCGAGCGCCAGGCCGCCGATGACGGCGCCGCGGTTGTTGCCGAGCCCGCCGAGCGCCACCGGCACGAAGCCGTAGAAGTTCAGGAGAGGACCGTTGGCGAAGAACGCCAGCAACAATTGGCCGCCGGCAAATCCCGCCAGGCCCCCGATGGCACCGGCGAGCGCATAGCTGGCGATGCGCAGGTTGCGCTCGGGGAGGCCGAGGGCCCGCGCGGCGAAGTTGTCCTCGGCAATGGCGAGGAAGGCGCGGCCCACCAGCGTCTTGCGATAGAGGAATTCGAGCCCGACGATGGTGATGGCGCAAGCCGCCACGGGCAGCCAGAACTTCTCCTCGATGAAGCCGCCGCCCGAACTGAAGAGCCTCGGGAAGGGCTGCGGTTCGGTGCTCCACTCGATCGCGGTCACCTGCTGGATCATGAGCGCCAGCGCCAGGGTGGACAGCACGTAGAGATGCTGGTCGAGGCTCTTCAGCACCGGCCTGACGGCCACGAACTCGGTGACGACGCCGATCAGGGCGCAGCAGGCGATCATCGCCAGGAAACCGAGGACCGGCGGAAAGCCCATGCGCAGGATGAACAGCGAGCCGAAGACGCCGCCGAGCATGCCGAGCTGGCCTGCCGTGAAGCTCATGACCCGCGAGGTCGAGAACATGGTGTTGTAGGCAATCCCGATGAGAGCGTAGATCGCCCCAACCGCGAGGCCCGAGGCGAGGATCGAAGCCAGCATGGGTCATCTCTTTCGGGACTGAAGGCCTGCATGCGAGGCCGGGCTGCTCTGGGGAGCCGAGCCCGGCCCTGGTTGGTTGTCGGCTCAGCCGGAATAGCCGGGAGCCAGCGCAAAGGTGCCGTTCTTCGCCGAACTGGCCGCCGACATGACCACATCGGCCACGGGATAGCCGTTGTGCCGGGTTGGGCTGTAGGAGTAGTTGCCGAAATAGCCCTCGTATTTGGCGAGGCCATTCCAGAAGCCGATGATGGCCTCACCCGAGGACGAGCCGGTCGTGTCGACCGCCTTGGCCACGAGGTCGATCGCATCGATGCCGCAGGCGACCCACCAGAGCAGCGTGTCCTGCAGGTTGACCTTGCCGGCCAGCCTCTCCACCAAGGCCTGGTTCTTCGGCGGCAGCTTGCCGTCGGCGCCGTAGCTGCAGCTGCGATAGCCGATGGCGTAGACCTTGTCCCAGTTGGCCGGCTTCTCGATCAGGCCGCCGATCTCGCCCGACGACAGCGAGGGGTGGCCGACGAAGGGCACGTCCCAGTTCATGGCGGCGCGAGTGTTCATCATCCGCGCCTCCATGCCGGTGGACACGCTCCACACCACGATCGCCTGGGCGCCGGCATTGCGGGCGCGCAGCATGTCGGGGGTCATGTCGGGCTGGGTCGCGTCGATATTGGCCTGGTAGACGACCTCGGCACCGTCCTTCTTGAAGCCGGCGACCGAGGCATTGACCGCGCTGACGCCGTAGCCGGTGGTGTCGCCGATGACGGCGATCTTCTTCAGCTTGAGGATGGCGAGGCAGTAGTTGCGCACGGCGTCGTCCCACTGGGTGTTCGACGGCGAGATGCGGAAGGCATTGGGGAAGCGGCGCTCGTCGATCAGGGAATCGACCACGCAGGGGTGGATGTTGGGCATCTTGGCGCGCGCCATGATCGGGGTGACCGCCAGAGACTCTCCGGAGTTGGTCGGCCCCCAGATCGCGTGGACCTTGGCCTGGCTGATCAGCTCCTGGGTGGCGTTGACCGCCTTCGTCGGGTCGCCCTGGGTGTCGCGGGTGATGATCTCGATCCTGCGGCCCTTGACGCCTCCGGCCGCATTGATGGCCTCCGCGGCATAGATGACGCCGCGGTTGAAGCCGACACCCGGTGCCGAGCTCGGTCCGGTGAGGGCCGCCAGCCAGCCGATGCGGATCGGCTCGGCCTGGGCGATCGCCGGGTGGGCGAGCCCGAGCGCCGATGCGCTGACGGCTCCCGCGGTGCCTAAGGTGAAGTGACGACGATTGATGGCCATGGGATCCTCCCGATCGCTGAGTGAGAATTGCCCGTCTGCGCGGGTTTTTCCGGGCCTTCAGCCCTTGAGGTGGCGGATGTAGTCGCGGTTGAAGGTGAAGCCCCAGCCGGGCCGTTCCGGAACGACGGCCGCTCCGTTCTCGAAGGTCAGCGGCTCGGTGTAGAGCGGCGAGAACCAGGGCATGTATTCGAGGAAGATCGCGTTGGAGAGGGCGCCCAGCACCTGGATGCTGGTCTCCGGGAATAGATGGCTCGACACCGCGACATCGTGGGCTTCCGCCATGTGGCCGACCCGCATGAATTCGCTGACCCCGCCGGCGCGCTGCAGGTCGGGCATCAGTATGTCGGCGGACCGCAGCTCCAGCATGCGGCGGAAGCCGTAGCGGGAATACTCCGTCTCGCCGGAGGCGATGGGCGTGTCGAGGGCGGCCGAGACGCGCGCCAGTCCGTCCAGGTCCCAGGCGGGGAGCGGCTCCTCGAACCAGGTGAGGTCATACTCCTCCAGCATGCGTCCCAGGCGGATCGCCTGATGCTCGTTGAGCCCCTGATTGGCATCGGCCATCAGCTTGATCTTCGGGCCGATCGCCTCGCGCACGGCCTTCACACGTGCGATGTCGTCACGCGGATCGGCATGGCCGAGCCGCATCTTCATGGCCTTGAAGCCTTCGGCCATGAAGCGGCTGGCCTCTTCCTGCAATTCGCTGATCGACAGCGACAGCCAGAGCCCGCCGGAATGATAGGCCGGTACGCGCGATTGCGCGCCGCCGAGCATGCGGTAGAGCGGCAGGCCGGCGGCCTTTCCCGCGAGATCCCACAGCGCGCCGTCGAGGGCCGAGATGCCCATGACGGTCACGCCCTTGTGGCCGAGGAAGTTGATGTCCGTCCAGGCGCGGGCGTTGAAGCCGGCGATCAGGCCCGCATCCTGCCCGACGATCAGGTCGGACAGTTCCTCGACCATGGCCCGCAGCACCGGCGTCCGCCGGTTGTTCAGCGTGAAGACGAGGTTTTCCCCGGTCAGGCCCTGGTCCGTGTGGATGGTGACCAGCACCATGCCGAAGTCGCGGAGTTCGCCGAGCGCGCTGCCGATGGGTTTGGCGAGCGTCAGCGTGACCGTGTCGGTCTCGACCCTGGTGACTTTCATGGCCGGCTCCGTCCGTCGATGCGGGTGATGTCGCCGACGCGGTAGCGGGCCAGCACGGCGTGGTCCGGATCGGCGCCGAGGCCGGGGCCGTCCGGCACCGCAAACAGGCCCTTGTCGCCCTTGACCCAGGGATCGAAGGGATTGGCCTCCATGTCGAGCCAGAGCACCTCGACCATGGGCTTTTCCATCCGCGCCTGGATGATGTGCAGGGTGGCGATGAAGCCGGGTCCGAAATAGGGACTGTGGGGACAGACCTCGACGCCGTGGGCCTCGCACAGGTCGAAGATCCTGAGCATTTCCGCGATGCCGCCCACCTTGGTGACGCTCGGCTGGGCAATGTCGATGGCATCGGCATCGATCAGCGTCTTGAAGCCGAACAGGCCCGCGACGTTCTCGCCGGCCGCAATGGGAATGCCATAGGCGCGCACGCTGGCGAGGCTCCCGACATCCTCGGGCGGCCAGACCGGCTCCTCGAGCCACATCAGCCCGTCCTCGACGAGCGAGGCTGCCATGGCGCGGGCCGCCGGCGGCGACCAGGCGCAGTTGACGTCCATCATGACCGGCACGTCGCCGGCCGCCTCCATGGAGGCCAGCACCGCCGAGCGGGTGAGTTCGTGCAGCTTGATGAAGCGATAGCCGCGCGCGCAGGCCGCCGCCGTGTTCTTGGCCGCCAGAGCATCGTCGTTGTAGGCGAGAAGGCTCGCATAGCCGGGGATCGGTCCGCGGTCGCGGCCGCCCAGCAGTCGGTAGAGCGGCTGGCCGGCGCGCTTTCCCGCGAGATCCCAGAGCGCAATCTCGATGCCGGAATAGCCATAGACGAAGGAGCCGTTGCGCCCGAGCAGATGCAGGCTGTGCAGGATGGTGCGGGACAGGCCCTGGATGTCGCCGGCATCGCGGCCGATCATGAGCGGGCCGACGATCGTGTCGATGGCGGCCTTCGTCGCGGGAATGGCTGCGTGGCCGAAGGCCTCGCCCCACCCCACGAGCCCGTCCTCGGTCTCCACCTTGACCAGAAGAATCTCGAGATGGTCCCAGGGCCTGCCGGCAAAGGCCGGCTTCGGCCCGCCCATGTCAAAGGGCAGCGCCACGACGCAGGTCTCGACCGCGGTGATCTTCATGTCCGGTCCGGCATTTCCTCAGGCGCCGGCCTCTTGGGTCGGGCAGCGTCCATGTCCCAGACGCTAGGCCGACGGCAGAATAAGCTCAATTGTCTCCAGCTTAATTCCATATAAGCTGAGCTGATGTCTCTCAGCATCCGCCAGTTGCAGATCGTCCATACCGTCGCGAGTTCGGGGTCGGTCACGTCGGCCGCCCAGGCCCTGGGCATCTCCCAGCCGGCGGTCAGCATGATGCTGCGCGAGTGTTCGCGGGAAGCCGGCTTCCCCATGTTCGTGCGCAAACAGGGGCGCCTGCAGCCGACCGCCGAGACGCGCGTCCTGATCGCCGAGCTGGAGCGCGTCTTCGACGGCGTCGATCGGATCGGCCGGCTGATCGAAGATATGGGCGATACCAATGTCGGCTCGATCCAGATCGCGGCGACCGCGACTTTGGCCAACAACATTCTGCCGGCGGCGGTCGCCGCGTTCCAGGCCTCGCGCCCCCGCATCCAGATCACCATCAGGACGACCGACAACCCCGGCGTCATCCAGAGTGTGGTGCGCGACGAGGTCGATCTCGGGCTGGCACTGTCGCCGCTCGCCCAGCACGACGCGCGCGCCATCGAGCTGTGCACCGCCGACCTCGTCGTCGTCGTCAACCCGACCCATCCGCTGGCGGACCGGGCCGTGGTCGAAGCGGCCGATCTCGCGCCCTATCCGCTGATTTCGTTCAGCCGCAGCCAGCCGCTCGGCGCCCTGGTCGACCAGGTCTTCCGTCAGGCGCAAACGCCGCGCCGGGTTGCGATCGAGGTCAACCAGTCGTCGGTCGCCTGCGCCCTCGCGCGCGCGGGAGCCGGCGTCGCGGTCATCGACCCCTTCTGGCTGATCGACGCACGCGAAATCGGGATCGTCTGCCTGACCTTCGCGCCGAAGACGGCGTTGAGCGCGCAGATCCTGATGTCGCGCAGTTCGTCGCTGTCGCGACCGGCGCGTCTGTTCCTCGCAACCCTACGGCGCACCGTTCAGTCCCTTCAGGCCCAAGGCGTTCTCGAAGGCATCGGGGCGAGCCCGGGTGCAAGATAGCGTTCGAGGTGACCGAGGCAGCGCTCACCGGCAACGAAGCGGCGGACCGCCGAGACGCCGAAGCGCCTCAGCGTGAGGAGAACCGGAGTCGCGCGCGACGAATGGCTCCGGCAGGTCCCGCCGCGCGCATCGGCGCCTCCCCTTCCCTCGGATCACGTCGACCGTTCCCTGATCGCCGAGGCGGATAGCGACACAGGCGACGCGGCGATCGTCAACAATGTCGCGGCGACCGGCCTGTTGGCTTGCGCCCGATGGGAAACGCGGGAGTCCGCACTGGGACACGACTCGAATGTCGGCTGTGGCGGCGCCATGCGGAACTCTCGACTGAGGGTCAGAGCGCTGAGATTCCACCGGTCCTGCCGGCTTGCCCGGCCATGAGTACAGGCGCGATAATCTATTGATTTGACGCAGTTTTTTCGAGCCCAAAACAGGGCTGGCGCTCCCTACGGGATTCGAACCCGTGTACCCAACGTGAAAGGCTGGTGTCCTAGGCCTCTAGACGAAGGGAGCGAACCGCATGGCGGCGGCGGGCGTTATAGGGGTGTTCCCCGCCGCCATCAAGCGCCCGGGCGGAAATTCAGCTCGCCTTGATCGAATTCTCCCGCACCACGTCTCCCCAGATCTTCATCTGGCTCGCGAAGAAGGTCCTGAGCTCGTCCGGCCCCGTCGCCAGCAGCTTGATCTGCTGGGTCTCGGTGAGCTGTTTCGCCGTGGCCGGCTCGCGGAAAGCGCCGGCCAGCGCCTCCCGGAACCGCGCGACGACGGGCGCCGGCGTGCCGGCGGGTGCGAAGACGCCCCACCAGGCTTCGGCCTCGAAACCGGGAAAGCCGCTCTCGGCCACCGTCGGCACCTCGGGCAGCGTCGCCGCCCTCTGTGCGCCCGTCTGGACGATCGGCCGCAGCGTGCCCGCCGTGAGATGGGCGGCGAGAACCGCGACGGATGCGATGGACAAAGGCACGTGACCGCCGAGCGCGTCGTTGATGAGCGGGCCGCCGCCGCGATAGGGGATGTGGTTGAAGCCGGTAGCGGCGCGACGGGCGAGCAGCGTCATGGCGAGATGACCGAGGCTGCCGTTGCCGATCGTCCCGTAGGGCACGCCCCCTGCCCGCTCCTTGCCCGCCTGGATCACCTCGGCGAGGGTCCGGTAGGACTGCGAGGGATGGGTGACCAGCACCATCGGCGCCGTGCCGATCAGCATGACCGGATCGAGGTCCTTCAGGGAATCGAAAGGCATGTTCGGCAGCAGCGACGGATTCACCGCATGGGTGTCGAAGACGAACAGCCAGGTATTGCCGTCGGGTGCCGCCTTGGCCACGGCATTGGCGCCAACGCTGCCGCCGGCCCCTGCCCGGTTCTCCACGATCACGGTGGCCCCGAGGCTGCGCTCGAGCATCGGCTGGGCGAGCCGCGCCAGCGCATCGACGGAGCCGCCGGGCGGAAAGGGCGCGACGATCCGGATCGTGCCGGAGGGCCAGGACTGCGCTCGCGCCACGGCAGGGGCGAGCGGCGCGAGGATGGCAGCCGCGGCGAGGCCGCGGCGCGTCAGGGTAGGCATTGGCGTTCTCCCGGTCGATGTGCCGGCGGAGGCGTCGAGGCCTCCGCCCGTCCGGGAGTATAGGGCGGCGTCAGGGAATGCGAAGCACCCAACCCGGCTGGATGAGATCCGGATTGACGATCGGCGGATTGTTGGCCGCGACGATCTTCGGGTAGTCGGCGCCCTTGCCGTAATGGGTCTCGGCGATCTTCCAGAGCGTGTCGCCCTTCTTCACCGTGTAGAACTTGGCCGCCGGCGTCTCCGCCGCCACGATGAGCTGGCTGGTGTCGACCTGCGCCACCCCCACCGTGTTGCCGAGGGCGAGGATGATGCGCTCGGCCTCCTCCTGCGACTTCACCTGGCCCGAGAGCTGCACGTTGTTGCCGGACGTGCCGATCTGCAGCTTGCTCGTGTCGAAGCCGTGGCTGGCCACCTCCTGCGTCAGGACGGGTGCCGGCGCCGCCTGCGCCTCGCTGGCGCCCACCAGCTTCTTGCCGACGCTCTTCACGAAATCGAAGAATCCCATGCTCTGCTCCTCCCGGCGGGGCCGCTCATCGGCGGCACTGACGGCACAGTAGCGCCCCCGGACCGTCCTGGCCAGCGCACATGACGTTAAGGCAGGCGACGCCGCCGCGCTGCAGCACGCGGGTCTGTGGATAAGGGATGGACGCATCATTCCCGCCGTTGCCGCCGCCTCGCCGAAGGGTTGCAATCACCCTGTCGGCCCGACCGATTCCGTGCATCCCCTTGCGTGCCAGGTGCGATTTGATGGGTACTGCGTCTGTGGACCTCACCCTGCCGACGGGCAGCGACCGCGAGGACAGTCTGGTCGCGCTGGTCCTGTGGCGCCTCCACGACCCCGCCTGGAACCCCTCTTTCGTCGACCTGCTGGAGGATGCGCGCACCTGCGCCGACCCGAAGACCGAGGCGGCAACGCTGCTCGCCGCCCTGCGCACCGTCGTCACCTCGGACGCGGCGCTGGCGCCGCGCGCCCGCACCCTCGCCGTTCAGGCCCAGCGGCTGATGGCGGCGCGCTGTCGCTCGCGTTCCGGCGGAAGCGAGCCGGAGCCGCCCCGCAGCCGCCGGCTCGGGGCTCTGCGCGCGCCGCTCTTCCGGACCTGATCAGAGGCCCGGCGGAACGGCCGCGTCGGTCATGCGGAACTGCACCCGCTCCTGGCCTTGCCAGCGGTTGATGGCGGCGCATCCCGCGACGTGAAGCGGGCGGCCGCGGTTCGCCGCCAGCATCTGCCCCAGCGGTTGGCCGGCGGCCCTGAAGGCGATGGCGTCGACCGTCTTGCCGTCCCCGCTGCGCAACCGCGCCCGCACATGGGCGCCGGCGAGTTCGTCGACGTGCACCAGCGTGTGCGAGGGCAGCGCCAGGATGGGCTCGGGATTGCCGGTGCCGAAGGGCCCTGCCCGGTCGAGCATGGAGACGAGCTCGGTCGTCAGCGCTCCCGCCGTGGTCGCCGCGTCGACGAGCAGCATGTCCTCGCGCCGCGCCCGGCTCACCGCCTCGGCGAGGTGCGCCTCGAGGAAGGCGCGGAATTCGGCCAGCCGCTCCCGCTGCACGGTGATGCCGGCGGCCATGGCGTGGCCGCCGCCCTTGGCGAGGATCCCGGAGGCGACCGCCCGTCTTACCGCCGCGCCGAGATCGACCCCCGGCAGCGACCGGCCAGACCCCGTCCCCGTGTCGCCGGTGAAGGCGATGGCGAAGGCGGGCCGTTTGAAGCGTTCCTTAAGCCGCGAGGCGACGAGACCCACGACCCCGGCGTGCCAGCCGTTGCCGGCGGTCACCACGACGGCGGCTCCCTCCTCCAGCGGCCCCAGTGCGGCGAGCGCTTCGGCCTCGGCCTCCGCGACCGTGCCCATCTCCACCACCTGCCGCTCGCGGTTCAGCCGGTCGAGATCGGCGGCGAGGCGCCCGGCCTCCAGCGTGTCCTCCGTCATCAGCAGTCTGAGCCCCAGCGCCGCATCGCCGATTCGTCCTCCGGCATTGATGCGGGGGCCGAGGAGGAATCCGAGGTGGTAGGGCGTCGGCGGCCCGTCCAGCCGCGCCACGTCCATCAGCGCGCGCAGGCCGGCATTCTCGCGCCGCCGCATGACGACGAGGCCGCGGGCCACGAAGGCCCGGTTGAGCCCGGTGAGCGGCACCACGTCGGCGACCGTGCCGAGCGCCACGAGGTCGACGAGGCCCATCAGGTCGGGCTCCGGCCGCGCCGTCGTCCAATGCCCCTTGCCGCGCAGGTGGCGGTTCAGCGCCACGACGAGCATGAAGGTGACGCCGGCGGCGCAGAGCTGGCCGAGCCCGGAGAGATCGTCCTGGCGGTTGGGGTTCACCACGGCCTCGACGGCCGGCAGCGTCTCGTCGGCCTGGTGATGGTCGCAGACCACGACGTCGAGACCGAGAGCCCCCGCCTCCCCCAGCACCTGGTGGCTGGTGGTGCCGCAGTCGAGGGTGACGAGCAGCGTCGCGCCGCGGCCCGCGAGTTGGCGCAGCGCCTCGGCATTGGGCCCGTAGCCCTCGAAGATGCGGTCGGGGATGTGCAGGAAGGGGTCGAGGCCGGCGGCCCGCAGGAACAGCGCCAGCACCGCCGAGGAGGCCGCACCGTCGACGTCGTAATCGCCGAAGATCGCCACCTGCTCGCCAGTCAGCACCGCTTTGGCGAGCCGCTCCACCGCCCGGTCCATGTCGGTGAGGACGGAGGGATCGGGCATGGCCTCCCGGATCGTCGGATCCAGGAAGGCCTCCGTGGTGTCGGCGGTGACGCCCCGGCCCGCCAGCACCCGGGCGAGGATGTCCGGCAGGCCGTGGGTCTGGGCGATGGCAAGCGCCTGGGCGCGCCCCGGTTCATCGAGCCGGTCGCGCCAGGCGCGACCGAGGGCCGATGTTTCGATGCCGAGGAACAGCCGGCGGCGCTCCATGGGGTCAGTCGAGATGGAATTTCTCGAGCTGGCGATGCTCGCCGAAGATCCGCCGCACGGTGCCGGTGGTCGACCGGTACACGATGGTCTCGGTGGTGATCAGCTCGGGGCCGAAGACCACGCCCTTGAGCAGCGCGCCGTCGGTGACGCCGGTCGCCGAGACGATCACGTCGCCGGAGGCCATCTCCTCCATCGCATACTTCTTGTTCGGGTCCTTCACGCCCATCTTGCGGGCGCGCTCGACCTTGGCCTCGGTGTCGAGGATCAGGCGGCCCTGCATCTGGCCGCCGACGCAGCGCAGCGCCGCCGCCGCCAGCACGCCCTCGGGCGCGCCGCCGATGCCGAGATAGATGTCGATGCCGGTCTCCAGCGCATTGGCGGTGTGGATGACGCCGGCGACGTCGCCGTCGGTGATGAGACGGATGGCGGCGCCGGTGCCGCGCACGGCCTCGATCAGCTTGGCGTGGCGCGGCCGGTCCATGATCAGCGCGGTGATCTCGTTGGGCTTCACGCCCTTGGCCTTCGCGATGGCGTGGATGTTGTCGACCGGCGAGGCGTCGAGGTCGACGACCCCCTTCGGATAGCCCGGGCCGACGGCGATCTTGTCCATGTAGACGTCGGGCGCGTTGAGCAGCGAGCCGTGCTCGGCCATGGCGATGACGGCGATCGAACCCGGCATGTCCTTGGCGCAGAGGGTGGTGCCCTCCAGCGGGTCGAGGGCGATGTCGACCTTCGGCCCCTTCTTGGTGCCGACCTCCTCGCCGATATAGAGCATCGGCGCCTCGTCGCGCTCGCCCTCGCCGATCACCACCGTGCCGTCGATCGGCAGCTTGTTCAGCTCGCGCCGCATGGCGTCGACGGCGGCCTGGTCGGCCGCCTTCTCGTTGCCCCGGCCGCGCAGGCGCGCAGAGGCCACCGCCGCCCGCTCCGTCACCCGGACGAGTTCCATGGAGAGGACCCGCTCGATGACGAGGTTCTTGGGGATGGAAAGCCCTTGCTCGGCCATTGGAAGGTCCTTTTCGCTCTTGGGATCGGTGGTCAGTTGCGTTCGATGCGGATGACCTGGGGGGCGCCCAGGAGGATTCCGTCCGTGTCCATGGCCTTGAGGGCGCGCCGCACGGCGGCCTCCGTCGTCGCGTAGGTAATGAGCACGACCGGCGCGGGCGCCGCAGCCGCGGCCGGATCGGTGCCGCCGCGCACGGGGCCTGCCCGGCGCTGCACGATCGATTCCAGCGAGATGTTGTTCTGCGCCATGCGCGAGGCGATGCGCGCCGCCGTGCCCGGCTTGTCCACCACTTCGAGGCGGATGTAGTAGCCGCCCTCGTGCCGGGTCATCGGCGCCCGGCTGGGCTTCGTCAAGGCGGAGACCGGGCGGATGAAGGGCGCCGTGCGGTGCCCACGCGCCACGTCGACGATGTCGGCGATGACGGCGGAGGCGGTGGCGTCGCCGCCGGCCCCCGGGCCGACCAGGGTGAGGTCCACGGCGTCGGCGTCGATGGCCACGGCGTTGAGCACGCCGTTGACCTGGGCGATGGCCTCGTCCTTGGGGATGAAGGTCGGGTGCACGCGCTGCTCGACGCCGTCGGCGGTGCGCTGGGCGACGCCCAGCAGTTTCACCCGGTAGCCGAGCTCCTCGGCCATGCGCAGGTCCACCGGCTTGATCGAGCGGATGCCCTCGATGGAGATGCCCTTGGTGTCGACCAGCGTGCCGAAGGCGAGGCTGGTGAGGAGCGAGAGCTTGTGGGCGGTGTCGAAGCCGTCCACGTCGAAGGTCGGATCGGCCTCCGCATACCCCAGGCGCTGGGCGTCCTTCAGGCACTCCTCGAAGGCGATGCCCTCCTCCGCCATGCGGGTGAGGATGTAGTTGCAGGTGCCGTTGAGGATGCCATAGACGCGCTCGATCGTGTTGCCGAGCAGGCTTTCCCTGAGGGTCTTGATGACGGGGATGCCGCCGGCCACCGCCGCCTCGAAATTGAGCGCCACGCCCTTGGCCTCGGCCTTCTTGGCCAGGGCCGGCCCGTGGGCGGCGAGCAGCGCCTTGTTGGCGGTGACCACCGCCTTGCCGTGGCCGAGAGCCGTCTCCACCGCCGCCTTGGCCGGATCCTCGGCGCCGCCCATCAGCTCGACGAAGACGTCGATCTCCGGATCGGCGGCGAGGCTGACGGGATCGTCCACCCAGCGCGCGCCGGAGAGGTCGATGCCGCGGTCCTTCCTGCGCGAGCGGGCGGAGACGGCGGTGACGCGGATCGGACGGCCGGCGGCTTCCGCCAGGCGATTGTCGCGCTTGGCGATGAGCCGGACGACCGAGGCCCCGACCGTGCCGAGGCCGGCGATCCCGACTTTCAAGACGTCCTGCATGGCTGATGGATCCGCACTGCCGCGACCGATGCGTCGCGCCGGGCTTGTGCCCGATTTGGCCCGACAAGGCAAGGAATGCCGGTCCCGGCGCCCTCAATCCAGCAGGTGGTCGATGCCGCGGGTGAGGCCGACGGAGCCGCCCACCCGGCGCGCCGCCAGCAGCGTTCCGCCGACATAAGGGGCCGCCGAGGAGCCGGCGTCGTGGCGGATGGTCAGCCGCTCGTCCGGCAGGCCGAAGATCGCCTCGGCGGAGAGGACGAAGGAGGGCATGCGAACCGAATGGACCTGGACGGCGATCCCGCCGGCATTGACCGCCCCGCCCCGCGTCTCGCGGATGCCGCCGAGCTCGTCGACGGGCTTCGAGGTCGGCGCGCCGCGGATCGTCGACAGGATTTCGCCGAGCTCGCGCCCCGTGCCCGAGGGCGTGTCGGGCTTCTTGGCCGAGGCGTAGTCGATGATCTCGACGTCCGGCACGTGCCGCGCCGCCATGGTGGCGAAGCGCTTCAGCAGCGAGGCGGTGACGGAGAAATTGCCGGCGGCGATGACGCCCTTCCCCGCTGCCTTCGCGGCGGCGTCGATCTCGGCATAATCCCCGGCCGCAAGGCCCGACGTGCCGATGACGACGTGGCGGCCGCTCGCCAGCGCCTCGAGGGCATGGCCCTTCACCACATGGGCTTGGTGTAGTCGACGACGACGTCGCTCGGCACCGCCAGCGCTTCCGCGAGCGTCGCCGAGACGGCGAGACCGAGCGCCGGCCCGCCCGCCACCTCCCCGGCGTCGCGGCCGGCGGCGGAGCGCGCCACGGCGCCGACGAGCGACAGGTCGCCCGCGGCGGCCACCGCCCGCACCAGTTCGCGCCCCACCCAGCCCGAGGCCCCTGCGACGACGATGCGGATCATGGCGGCTCCTTCGGCTCAGCGGCCGGCGGCGGCGATAGGAATGACGTTGTGGAGGGTGGTCGCCGCGCCGTCGAAGAAGCGTTTCACGTTGCGCGCCGCCTGGCGGATGCGTTGCTCGTTCTCGACCACGGCGATGCGCACATACTCGTCGCCGTGCTCGCCGAAGCCGATGCCGGGCGCCACCGCGACCTCGGCCTTCTCGACCAGCAGCTTGGCGAATTCGAGCGAGCCCAGCGGCTTGAACTGATCGGGAATCGGCACCCAGGCGAACATCGAGGCCTGCGGGACGGGAATGTCCCAGCCGGACTTGCCGAAGCTCTCGACCAGCGCGTCGCGCCGCTTGCGATAGGTGCCGCGCATCTCGTGGATGCAGTCCTCCGGCCCGTTCAGGGCCGCGGTCGCCGCCACCTGCACCGGCGTATAGGCGCCGTAGTCGAGATAGCTCTTCACCCGCGCCAGCGCGGCGCAGAGCCGCTCGTTGCCGACCGCGAAGCCGATGCGCCAGCCGGCCATGGAGAAGGTCTTGGACATGGAGGTGAACTCCACCGCCACGTCGAAGGCGCCGGGCACCTGCAGGATCGAGGGCGGCGGATTGGCGTCGTCGAAATAGACCTCGGCATAGGCGAGGTCGGAGAGCACGATCAGATCGTGCTTCTTCGCGAAGCGGACGAGTTCGGCATAGAAATCGAGATCGGCAACCTGCGCCGTCGGGTTGGAGGGATAGCAGGTGACGACGGCGATGGGCTTGGGGATGGAATGCTGCATGGCCCGCTCCATCGCGCGGAAATACTCTTCGTCGGCGGTGGCCGGCACCGAGCGGATGACGCCGCCCGCCATCAGGAAGCCGAAGGCGTGGATCGGATAGCTTGGATTGGGGCAGAGCACGACGTCGCCCGGGGCGGTGATCGCCTGCGCCATGTTGGCGAAGCCTTCCTTGGACCCGAGCGTGGCGATGACCTGGGTGTCCGGGTCGAGCTTCACGCCGAAGCGGCGGGCGTAATAGGCCGCCTGGGCGCGCCGGAGCCCCGGAATGCCCTTGGAGGCCGAGTAGCGGTCGGTGCGCGGCTTGCCGATCGTCTCCTTCAGCTTCTCGATGACGTGGTCGGGGGCCGGCAGGTCCGGATTGCCCATGCCGAGGTCGATGATGTCGACGCCCTTGGCGCGGGCGGCGGCCTTCACCTTGTTCACCTGCTCGAAGACGTAGGGAGGCAGCCGGCGGATGCGGTGGAACTGGGGCTGGGTCATCGGTGCGAGTCGCTCGGGCGGCAGGCCTTGCCGCAAGGGGCTAGCCTCGTATCACATTGCAATACGGCTTGGAACGGGAGGGCGCCCGCGCCGCTCCCGTCTTTCGTCCTAGTCCTCGCTGCCGCGTTCGGCCGGATCGATGGCCGGGCGCGCGCCGGGCCCGGGTCCGCGAATGCGGCCCTGGCTCTCCAGGCGCTGCTGCATCGCGCCGGAATGAGCGGCGCGCTGCGCCTCCAATTCCTGACGACGCGCCGTCTGCTGGGCCGGGGTCAGCAGTTCCGGCGTCTCCGACGAGCGCGGCGGCGGCGCCACCCGGTCGGGCGGCGGCAGCCGGGCGATCAGGGTGCCGGCGCCGTAACCGGTGACCCGGAGCGGCGCGGGAGCCCAGAGGCCGCCGCCGGCGACCGGTGGCAACGGCGTCGGCTGGGAGGGGCCGTAGGGCGAGGGATAGCCGTCGCTGGCGTGCTGGCATCCGGCGAGCATGAACGCCGCTGCGGCCACGACGGCGAGCCGTGACGGGGCCGGCGCGATCAGCCGGAGGAATGAAACTGCCATGTCGCTCTCCGAGGGGAAACCACACATCTTTCGCATGGCGGCCTCCGCATCGCCTTCCTAATATGCTCAGATCAAAAAGTGGACCGATTTCGTGATGGACGAAAGCGGCGATTTTCGGAGGGACGCTCATGGCGAAACGCGATTCCGGCAAGCCGAAGTCGCCGCAGGCCGCGCCCAAGGCACCCTCGCCGCGCGATAAGGCCGCTCCGGCGGCTCCGGCCGCACGGGCGGATTCGGCTCCGCGCACGGCGGCGGCGGCTGTCGCGCCCAAGGCGAAGTCGGCGGTGGCCAGGGTCGCCGCCCGGCCGGATCGGTCGAAAGCCGGCACATCCGCGGCCAATGCGCCTGTCGCAAAAACGCCTGCCGCCAAGACCCCTGCCGCCAAGACCCCTGCCGCCAAGACCCCTGCCGCCAAGACCCCTGCCGCCAAGACCCCTGCCGCCAAGACCCCTGCCAAGACGGCTGCCGCCAAGACCCCTGCCAAGACGGCTCCCGCCAAGACTCCTGCCAAGGCGGCTGCCGCAAAGACTCCCGCCAAAACCCCTGCCAAGACGGCTCCCGCCGCGACGAGGGAGCCGGCGACCCGTCCCGGGCCCGCCAAGCCCGCTTCCGCCAAGCCTGCTTCCGTCAAGCCCGCTCCCGCCAAGACGGCGCCCGTCGAGGCGACGTCACCGAAGACGGCTCCCGCGGTGAAGGCACCCGCCGCTCCCGCCGCGGCGGCACCCTTGGCCGACAGACCGGCCCCGGCCGCCGCCCCCCGCAAGCCGCTCTCGCTCGTCACCGGCGGCAAGTCCGCCGAGCCGGCGGCCGCTCCGCCACCCGCCGTGGCGCCCCAACCTGCGGCCGAGGCGGCGGGTGACGATCCCTTCCGCTTCCAGGCCCTGGACGTCGAGCGCCTGTCGTCCAACATCGCCCGCATGGTCGAACTCGGCGGCAAGGCGCTCGCCGCCTATCTGAAGCCGCGCGAGACCGGCGCCCACCCCTCCGATTCGCCGGACGGCGTCGCCGATGTCGCCAAGACCCTCGGCCATGTCGCCGAGTTCTGGCTGAAAGACCCGCAGCGGGCCATGGTGGCGCAGTCCGAGGTCGCCACGCGCTATATGGACCTGTGGGCCCAGTCGCTGAAGGCGATGGCGGGCGAACCGGCGGAACCGGTGGTCCGGCCCGACCCGCGCGACGTCAGGTTCAAGGACCCGCAATGGGAGAAGAACCCCTTCTTCGATTTCCTGAAGCAGTTCTACCTGGTGACCACCGGGCTCGCCGAGAAATTCGTCACGGAGGCCGAGCTCGACGAGCACCTGAAGCACAAGGCCTCGTTCTACGCCAGGCAGATCGCCAACGCCCTCTCGCCCTCAAACTTCGTCGTCACCAATCCGGAACTGCTGCGCGAGACGATCTCCTCCAATGCCGAGAACCTCGTGCGCGGCATGAAGATGTTCGCCGAGGACGTGGAGCGCGGCGGCGGCGACCTGCGCATCCGCCAGTCCGACGACAGCCAGTTCGCGGTCGGGCGCAACCTCGCCATGACACCCGGCAAGGTGGTCTTCGAGAACGACCTGATTCAGCTCATCCAGTACGAGCCCACCACCAAGACGGTCGGCAAGGTGCCGCTGGTCATCGTCCCGCCCTGGATCAACAAGTTCTACATCCTCGATCTCACCCAGGAGAAGAGCTTCATCAAATGGGCGGTGGACCAGGGCCTGACGGTCTTCGTCGTCTCCTGGGTCAATCCAGACCAGCGCCACGCCAACAAGAGCTTCGACGACTACATGCTGGAGGGGCCGCTGGCCGCCTTCCGCGTCGCCGGCGAGATCACCGGCGAGGAGAAGGTCCACGCCATCGGCTACTGCGTCGGCGGCACGCTGCTGGCGGTGACCCTCGCCTACATGGCGGCCAGGGGCATGGACACGGTGCAGACCGCCACCTTCTTCACCACCCAGGTGGACTTCACCCACGCCGGCGACCTCAAGGTCTTCGTCGACGAGGAGCAGATCCAGAGCCTCGAGAAGCGCATGGCGCAGACCGGCTATCTCGAGGGCAAGCAGATGGCCAACGCCTTCAACATGCTGCGCTCGAACGACCTGATCTGGAGCTATTTCGTCAACAATTACATGAAGGGCAAGCAGCCCATGCCCTTCGACCTGCTCTACTGGAACGCCGATTCCCCCCGCATGCCGGCGGCGAACCATTCCTTCTACCTGCGCCACTGCTATCTGCAGAACGACCTCAGCCAGGGCCGCATGGAGGTCGCCGGGGAAAAGCTGGACCTGAAGAAGGTGAAGGTGCCCGTCTACAACCTCGCCGCGCGTGAGGACCACATCGCCCCGGCACACTCGGTCTTCCTCGGCTCGCAGAGCTTCGGCGGCCCGGTGGAATATGTCATGGCGGGATCGGGGCACATCGCCGGCGTCGTCAACCCGCCGGCGAAGAAGAAGTACCAGCACTGGACCGGCGGCAAGCCCGAGGGCAGCTTCGACGACTGGGTCGCCCGCGCCGAGGAGCATCCCGGCTCCTGGTGGCCGCATTGGCGCGAATGGGTCCGCGCCCATGACGGCAAGGAGGTCGAGGCGCGCCGCATCGGCTCCAACGCCTATCCGCCCATCGAGGACGCCCCCGGGCGCTACGTGAAAGTGAAGGACTGACAGTGCCTCTACCGTTGAATGAGCGCCCGGCGCTCGAAGCCTACCCGTTCCTGACCGTGCATCCCGTCCGCTACGGCGATCTCGACCCGAACAACCACGTCAACAACGCGGTGATCGGAACCTATCTGGAGATCGGCCGCACCGAATTCTTCGACCGCGAGGGCATCCGCCTCACCGCGGAGGGCCGCGGCATCTCGCTGGTCCACATGGAGGTCGAGTTCCACCGGGAGATTCTCTATCCCGGCTTCGTGCAGATCGTCTCCGGCATCCGGCGCGTCGGCTCCTCCTCGCTCACCTTCGACCAGGCCGTCTTCGTCGACGGGGTGCGGCACATCTCGGCCTCGACGACCACGGCCCAGGTCGACAAGGCGACCAAGCGCTCGACGCCGTGGAACGACGTCCAGCGCGCCAAGTTTGAGCGGCTGATGATGCGGTGACCGACGGCGCCGCCCCCGCGGCGCCGCGCGCCTTACGGGAACAGCGCGATCTGCTCCAGACCCGTCGTCTCGGGATAGCCGAGGACGAGGTTCATGTTCTGGATCGCCTGGCCCGCCGACCCCTTCACCAGGTTGTCGAGGGTCGAGATGACGATGGCCCGGCCGGGAATCCGGTCCTCGAACACGCCGATCTGCACGTAGTTGGAGCCGCGCACGTTCTGCGTCTGCGGCACCACGCCCTTCGGCGCCACATGGACGAAGGGCTCGTCCCGGTAGGCGTCGGCGAGCGCTTTGCGCAGGTCGTCGGCGGTGGCCCCCTTCAGCCGGACATAGGACGTGCAGAGCTCGCCGCGCGCCATGGGGATGAGGTGCGGCGTGAAGTTGATGGTCACCTTTCCACCCACCGCGACGCCGATCTCCTGCTCGATCTCAGGCGCGTGGCGGTGCTTGCCGATCGAATAGGGCGAAAGCCCCTCGCCGGCTTCCGAGAACAGCGTGTTCTGCTTGAGGCCCCGGCCGGCGCCGGTCACACCCGACTTGGCGTCGACGATGATGTCCTCGGCGTGGATGAGGCCGGCCTTGGCGATCGGCACCAGCGCGAGCAGGGTCGCGGTCGGGTAGCAGCCCGGGCAGGCGACGAGGCGGGCGGCGGTGATCTCCTTCCGGTAGAACTCCGTGAGCCCATAGACCGCCTCCTTCTGCAGCTCCGGCGCCTGGTGCTCGTGGCCGTACCACTCCGCATAGGTCGCCCCGTCGCGCAGCCGGAAGTCGGCGGACATGTCGAGGATCTTGATCTTCGGGTTGGCGGCGAGCACGGCGGCCGTGATCTCCTGCGTCGTGCCGTGCGGCAGGCCGCAGAACACCGTGTCGAGACCGCTCCAGTCGACGCTCTCCCAGGCGACGAGCTTCGGCAGGTCGAGCATGAAGAAGTGCGGGAACACATCCGCCATGGCCTTGCCGGCATGGGTGTTCGCCGTCAGCGCGGTGATCTCGACATGCGGATGGCGGGCGGCGAGGCGCACGGCGTCGGCGCCGGTGTAGCCGGAGGCTCCGAGGATCGCGATTTTGGCCTTGGTCGCCATGGCAGTCTCCGCAGGGTGCGAGAAGTCGGTTCAGGAATTCAGGGACAAAAAAACCGCGCTGGGAGCGCGGCGATCGGGTCGATCATCAGGGCACACGGCCGCGCGCTCATCGCTGGATGAGGATACGGCGTCGGGTGCTGGTCGCGGCGGTGATCATGGCCGTTACATGCAATCGGCGGATGACGCTGTCAAGACGAGCCCGCGCTACCGGTTCTTGCCCGGCACCCAGAGCACGTCCGCCCGGCCCTTGTCGTTGAGGTAGCGGGCGGCGACGAAGAGGAAGTCCGACAGCCGGTTCACATATTCGAGCGCGGGACGCGACACCGCCTCGCCGGGACGGCGCACGAGGTCGACCATGATCCGCTCGGCGCGCCGGGCGATGGTCCGCGCCAGGTGCAGATGCGCCGAAGCGGGGCTTCCGCCGGGCAGGATGAAGCTCTTCAGGGGATCGAGCTCGGCATTGAGCTGGTCGATCTCCCGCTCGATGCGTTTCACCTGGGCTTCCACGATCCTGAGCGGCTCGTAGCCGAGATCCTCGCCGAGGTCAGGCGTCGCCAGGTCGGCGCCGAGATCGAAGAGGTCGTTCTGGATGCGCATCAGCATCGCGTCGACCACGGGATGATCGGCGGTGGCGAGCCGGGCGATGCCGATGGCGGAATTCGCCTCGTCGATGCAGCCATAGGCCTCGACGCGCAGGTCCGACTTCAGCCGACGCGGCCCCGCCGCCAGCCCCGTCGTGCCGTCGTCGCCGGTCTTCGTGTAGATCTTGTTGAGCTTGACCATGCAGTCCCGTCCTCAGCCGCCGTTCGCCTTGTAGTAGATGGCGATGACGATGATGACGATGGCGACGAACTGCAGACCCACGCGCCAGCGCATGAGCTTCTGCGACGTGTTGGGATCGCCGCCGCGCATCATGTTGACGAGGCCCATGACCAGGACGATGGCGACCGCCGCGACGGCGATGGGCACGAAGAAGCTAAAGGACATCGGCGGTTCCCGTCAGCCGTTGAGCCGCCAGATGGCGACGTTCAGCAGGGTGGCGTAGCTGACCCATGCAAGATAGGGAATGAGCAGGAGCGAGGCCAGACGGTCCTTGTTCCAGCCGAAGGCGATGGTCCCGGCGATGGCGAACCACAGCGCGACGATCACCGCGATCGCGGCTCCCATGGCCTGGCCGTAGAAGAAGACCCAGGACCATGCGGCGTTGAGCGCGAGCTGCGCGGTGTAGAGGGCGAGCGTCGGTTCCTTCTCGCGTGCCGGCGAGAGGACGTAGCGGGCGCCTGCCACCGCGATCATGCCGTAGAGCACGGTCCAGACCGGCCCGAACACCCAGTTCGGCGGGTTGAACCAGGGCTTGGTCAGGGCGGGATACCAGCTCGCGAGGCCGTAGGAATTGGCGATCCCGCCGGTGATCGCGATGAGGATGCAGACGAGGAAGAACGCCCCGTAGACCGCGACAATGCCGCCGGTCGAAATTCGATTGTCCACGCCTGTCTTCCTCATGCTCGCCGGGACGCTTACGATGGGCCAACGCAGCGGGATCACCGCCGTTCCGCAGCACGGGACAAAGACTGGCCCGCCGCCGTGGGCCGGTCCAGAGGCGAGGCGCGGCGGGGACCGTTTCCGTTCCGTTCGCGCCGCCGGCCGGCTATGCCATCATGGACCCGACTGATTCGCGGCCGCCAGGCGGCCTTGAGGATTGAGTGACGATGGACAATTCCAGCGACCTGTTCGGAGGACCGAAGGAACCGGCCGCCAAGGCGCCTCCCGGCGCCCGCCCCCGGCCAGAGCCGGCCAAGGCCGCCCGCCCCGGCACGCCGGGCGAACAGGGCTATTCTGCGTCCGACATCGAGGTGCTCGAAGGCCTTGAGCCGGTGCGCCGCCGCCCCGGCATGTATATCGGCGGCACCGACGAAAAGGCGCTGCACCACCTCTTCGCCGAGGTCATCGACAACGCCATGGACGAGGCGGTGGCCGGCCACGCCACCTGGATCGAGGTGGAGCTCTCCGCCGACGGCTCCCTCTCGGTGACCGACAACGGCCGCGGCATTCCCGTCGACCCGCATCCGAAATTCCCCGGCAAGTCGGCCCTCGAAGTCATCATGTGCACCCTGCACGCCGGCGGTAAGTTCGATTCCAAGGTCTACGAGACCTCGGGCGGCCTGCACGGTGTCGGCGTCTCCGTCGTCAACGCCCTCTCCGTCGCCCTCGACGTGGAGGTGGCGCGCGGCCAGATGCTCTACCGCCAGCGCTTCTCCCGCGGCATCCCGCAGACCGGGCTCGAGGAGCTCGGCCGCGTCCACAACCGCCGCGGCACCAAGGTGCGCTTCGTCCCCGATCCCGAGATCTTCAAGGAAACCAGCACCTTCAAGCCAGCTCGCCTGTTCAAGATGGCGCGCTCCAAGGCCTATCTCTTCGGCGGCGTCGAGATCCGCTGGTCCTGCGATCCGGAACTGGTCAAGGGCACCGACACGCCCGAGAAGGCCGTGCTGCGGTTTCCCGGCGGCCTCAAGGACTATCTCGCCGCCACCCTGGAAGGCGCCACCCGCGTCCACCCGGATATCTTCGGCGGCAAGCTCGACAAGCAGGGCCACGGCTCGGTGGAATGGGCCATCGGCTGGGTTGGTGACCAGGACGGATTCGTGTCCTCCTACTGCAACACCATTCCGACCCCCGACGGCGGCACCCACGAGCAGGGCCTTCGCATCGCCCTGCTGCGCGGCCTGAAGGACCATGCCGAGCGCACCGGCAACAAGCGGGCCGCCCAGGCGACCGCCGACGACGTACTGGCGGGCTGCTGCGTCATGCTCTCGGTCTTCATCCGCGAGCCGGAATTCCAGGGCCAGACCAAGGACAAGCTCGCCACGGGCGAAGCCTCGCGCATCGTCGAGAACGCCATCCGCGACCCCTTCGACCACTGGCTGGCCGGCAATCCGAACCAGGCGAACAAGCTGCTGGAATGGGTGATCGAGCGCGCCGAGGAGCGCCTGCGCCGCCGCGCCGAGAAGGACGTCAGCCGCAAGACCGCCGTGCGCAAGTTGCGCCTGCCCGGCAAGCTGGCGGACTGCTCCAACACCTCGGCCGCGGGCTCGGAAATCTTCATCGTCGAGGGCGATTCCGCCGGCGGCTCCGCCAAGCAGGCGCGCGACCGCCAGACCCAGGCGATCCTCCCCCTGCGCGGCAAGATCCTCAACGTCGCCTCGGCCGGCCGCGACAAGCTCGCCCAGAACCAGCAGCTCTCCGACCTCATCCAGGCTCTCGGCTGCGGCACCGGCTCGCATTACCGCGACGACGACCTGCGCTACGAGCGGGTCATCATCATGACCGATGCCGACGTCGACGGCGCCCATATCGCGAGCCTGCTCATCACCTTCTTCTACCGGCAGATGCCGCGCCTCATCGACAACGGCCATCTCTATCTCGCCGTGCCGCCGCTCTACCGCCTCACCCAGGGCGGCAAGACGCTCTATGCCCGCGACGACGGCCACAAGGACGAGCTGCTGCGCACCGCCTTCAAGGGCAACCAGAAGGTGGAGATCGGCCGTTTCAAGGGCCTCGGCGAGATGATGCCGCAGCAGCTCAAGGAGACGACGATGGACAAGAAGGTGCGCACGCTGCTGCGCGTGGGCATCGTCCCGGAGGAGCGCCCCGAGACCGCCGACAGCGTCGAGCGTCTGATGGGCGTCAAGGCCGAGCCGCGCTTCGCCTTCATTCAGGAACGCGCCGAATTCGCCGAGGAACTGGACATCTGACGATGGGCCGGCTTGCAGCGGCCTCGATGGGATGGGTGCTGCTGGCGGCAGGCGTCGCCCCCCTGCCCGCTCGCGCCCAGTCCCCCGACCCCGTCCGCGCCCTCTCCTCCCTCGCCCCCGAGATCATGTTCGTGCGCGCCACCGGCACCTGGACAACCGGGGAGCGCGAGGGCACGTCCCGCATCGTTCTCCTCCGCTCCGGCTCGCCGGACGGGGCCCAGCGCCTCTTCGTGCAATGGCTCAACCGCCCGGACGCGGCCTCGGGCCGCCCCGCCATCGCCGCCACCGAGGAAATCCCGGAGGTCTTCGACTGGCGCGTCGGCATCGAGGATTACCGCGTCGAGCCGGAGGCGAACGGCGCCCGCGTCGTCATCGACGGGCGGATCATCGGCACCGGCCGCAGCCGCCGCTACGTCCTCGCCATCGGCCCGCCGGGCGAGGTGAGCTTTTCCGCTCTGCGCTGAGTTCAGGCGGCGAGCCAGGATTCCAGCGCCGCGTTCACCGCCTCGGGCCGTTCCAGCGTCGACAGGTGGCCGCAGTCGGGCACCACCACCAGCCGCGACCCCCCAATCGCCTCCGCCATGTCCTCGGACATGAAGCGCGGGGTGATGGCGTCGTCCTCGCCCACCAGAACGAGCGTCGGGCAGCGGATCGCCTTGAGCCCCGCCTCGTAGGCGGGCCTGGCCATCACCGCCCGTTGCTGGCGGATGAAGCGTGCGGGCCCGGTCCGATCGGCCATGCGCCGCACCGCCGCCTCCAGCGCCTCGTCGCCGAGCCGACGGATATGGACGAGGCGCGGCCAGAGAATGCCGTGGATGTCGTCGAAGCGGCCGGTTTCGGCGAACTTGATCGCCACCTGCCTGAGCTCGGTGTCCTCCGGCGCGTCGGCGCTCGCCCGCGTGTCGAGGAGGGCGAGCCGCTCCACCCGCTGCGGCGCCTGCCGCATGACCTCCAGCGCCACATAGCCGCCCAGGGAGAGTCCCGCGAGAGCGAAGCGCGGCGGCGCCGTGGCGAGCAGTCGGCGGGCGATCGCGGCGATGGTCTCGTCCTGGGAATGGTCGGCGATGGCAATGTCGTAACGGCCGGACAGGGCTTCGACCTGCGGCGCGAACAGGTCGGCGGTGCAGTTCAGGCCGGGCACGAGAACGAGAGGCGGCCGGCCGGAAGGCCGCTGCGAGGCGGGAGTCGTCATGGTCCTGATCCTTCACCATGCGCGGCGAATCCCGCCAAATCCACAGCGCGGCAGACCGTTCGCACAGGTCGCAATCGTTGACAATCGACCAATTGAGACTATGTTGCGCTGCGACGAAGGATTACCGGAATGCCGGCCCTTCGCTGCTCTGTCCGTTCGGCCTCGTGGGTTCTAGGGGCCGCCAAGCGCGAAATCCGTTCGCGCCGAACGCCTCAAGACATCGTCGCAAGACCCCGCCAGACCACAAGGACACTCTCACAACATGTCGTTTTCCGAACTCGGCCTCAGCGCCAAGGTTCAGGCAGCCGTGGCTTCGGCCGGCTATACCGAACCGACCCCCATCCAGGCCCAGGCCATCCCGCACGTCCTGGCCCGCCGCGACGTCCTCGGCATCGCCCAGACCGGCACCGGCAAGACAGCCGCCTTCACCCTGCCGATGATCACCATGCTGGAAGAGGGCCGCGCCCGCGCCCGCATGCCGCGCACGCTGATCCTCGAGCCGACGCGCGAACTCGCCGCCCAGGTCGAGGAGAACTTCGTCAAATACGGCGTCAACCACAAGCTCAGCGTCGCCCTGCTCATCGGCGGCGTCTCCTTCGGTGACCAGGACGCCAAGCTCACCCGCGGTGTCGACGTCCTCATCGCCACGCCGGGCCGCCTGCTCGACCATTTCGAGCGCGGCCGCCTGCTGCTCACCGGCGTCGAGCTCCTCGTCATCGACGAGGCCGACCGCATGCTCGACATGGGCTTCATCCCGGACATCGAGCGCATCTGCAAGATGGTGCCCTTCACCCGCCAGACGCTGTTCTTCACGGCCACCATGCCGCCGGAGATCCAGCGCATCACCGAGCAGTTCCTGCACAATCCGGTGAAGGTCGAGGTCAGCCGTGCGGCCTCCACAGCCACCACCATCACCCAGCGCCTCGTGCGCTCCGGAAAGAAGGATTTCGAGAAGCGCGACACGCTGCGCGCCCTCATCCGCGGTGCCGAGAACCTGAAGAACGCGATCATCTTCTGCAATCGCAAGAGCGAGGTCGCCACCGTCTACAAGTCCCTGCAGAAGCACGAGTTCTCCGTCGCCGCCCTGCACGGCGACATGGACCAGAGCGCCCGCATGGCCGCCCTCGCCGGCTTCCGCGACGGCAAGACGCAGCTTCTCGTCGCCTCCGACGTCGCCGCCCGCGGCCTCGACATTCCCGACGTCAGCCACGTCTTCAACTACGACACGCCCCACCACGCCGAGGACTATGTCCACCGCATCGGCCGCACCGGTCGCGCCGGGCGCCTCGGCACCGCCATCACCATCGTGACCCCCGAGGATTCCAAGAACCTCTCGGCCATCGAGAAGCTGATCGGCCAGTCGATCGAATGGGCGGGCGACCCCATCTCGGAGGAAGAGGCGAGCGAGGCGCGCCGCGAGCGCCGCGGCGCCGGCGGCGGCCGCGGATCCCGTGCGGCCTCTGGCCGCAGCGAGCGCAGTTCCGAGGAGCGCCCGGCGCGCCGGTCGGCCGAGCCGCGCCCTGCGGCACCCCGCACCGGGGGGCGCCCCGAGCGTGCGGAACGTCCCGCCCGCGCCGAAGCGGCCCCTGCCCCGGTCCGCGACAGGGCACCCGCGCGTGCCTCCTCCGCCGAGGAGGCCGACATGTCGCACCTGCCGCAATTTCTTCTTCGGCCCGTGACCTATCGCGGAAAATGACGTTGGGTAAGGTCTGATTTTTACCCGCGATAAAGCATTCAGGGGCTAGCCTCGGCAGAGGGGGGAGCGCGCACTGCGTCGCTCCTTCTTTCCCCAGGACAGGGCCGCCCGATGCACACCCGCGACGACATAGAGCGCAGCTACAGCTTCGGCGAGCTCGCGTTCTCCCAGATCAAGGGGCGCAGCCTCGCTGCCGTGCCCCGCAACTACGAGGTCTGGTACTGCTATGCCTCCGGTTACCACGCGGAACTGTCCGACGCCGTGAATCTCGTCCTGTCCGAAAAGGGCAGCATCTCCCAGGATCAGCTCGACACGATCTACGAGAATTTCCTCTCCCAGAGCCGGATGGGCGAGAAGATCGACGTCGTCGGCAACCGGGTCATGGACGAGATCGAGCACGTCATGACCATGATCGATTCGGCCGCCGGCCAGGCGAGCGCCTATGGCAACGACCTCGCCGGCGCGACCGCGCGGCTCGCTTCGGTCGGCTCGCCGGAGGGCGTGCGCACGATCATCGAGACGCTGATCCGCTCCACGCGCGAGATCGAGGCCAACAACAAGGCGCTGGAGCAGCGACTGAAGGCCTCCCGCAGCGAGATCAAGCTCCTGCAGGACAATCTCGACGCGGTCCGCACGGAATCCCTGACCGACCCCCTCACCTCGCTCGGCAACCGCAAATATTACGACCAGTCCATCGCCAAGGCCGTGGCGCTCGCCAATAAGGCAGAGACGCCGCTCAGCCTGCTGGTCAGCGACATCGACCATTTCAAGAAGTTCAACGACACCTTCGGCCACCTCACCGGCGACCAGGTGCTGCGCCTCGTCGCCCTTTCCGTGAAGCAGAACGTCAAGGGTCAGGATCTCGCCTGCCGCTACGGCGGCGAGGAATTCGCCATCATCCTGCCCGACACCACGCTGCGCGCGGCGGTCACCGTCGCCGAGCATATCCGCCGCTCGGTCATGACCAAGGAGCTGATCAAGCGCTCGACCAGCGAGAACCTCGGACGCATCACCATCTCGCTCGGCGTCGCCGCCTTCCGGCCCGGCGACACCGCGGCGAGCCTCTACGAGCGCGCCGACCGCTGCCTCTATGCCGCCAAGCGCAACGGCCGCAACCGCGTCGTCTGCGAGACCGATCCGGAAGCCGAACTCAAGGTCGCCTGAGCCCCTTGCCGGCCTTGACCGGCGCCCTCAGCGCCGCTTGCCAGGCCAGCCCCGCCCAGTGCCGCAACTCGCCCTCGTCGTCGAAGCAGCTATCCGGCATCCGACGGTAGCTGCCGACGCTGCGCGCGCCGTCCTTCGTCCGATAGACGAAGATGGCGAGCCCCGCCGCGTCGAAGGCGCCGGCGGTCTCCTCGTCGGTCTTGAGGAAAATGCCTTCCGTCAGCGCCCAGGCGAAGACCCGCCCCTCGCGATAGACGCCGTAGCCGGAGAACATGCGCCGGACGGTGACGCGCGCAAACGGGGCGAACAGATCCACGAGAAAGTCGGGATCGAAGGCCGCCACGGTCAGGCGGCGCCGAGCGCCTCGGGGCGGGCCGGGGTCAGGGCGATCGATTCGCCGCAGCCGCAGGCCGAGGTCTGGTTCGGATTGTTGAAGACGAATTTCGCCGACAGCTTGTCGGTGACGTAATCCATCTCCGTACCGAGGAGATAGAGCACCGCCTTGGCGTCGATGAAGACGCGGACGCCGCGATCCTCGACGATCTCGTCGAATTTGGCCGGCGCATCGACGAATTCCATCGTGTATTCCATGCCGGCGCAACCGCCTTTGGTCACGCCCACGCGCAGTCCGGCGCTCGCATGGCCGGAGGCCTCGACGAGCTCCCTGACGCGGTCTGCGGCCGCCTGGGTCAGGCGCATGGCCTGCATCTTGGGCAAAGGCATTTCGGTCTCCGAAGGCACCCGGATTCAAGGTCCGGCGTTCAAAGCGCTCCCGTCAATATAGAGAGTGCCGGGCCTCAGTTAAATCCCTGTTGCCGGCCGCCCGGTCACCACATGTTGAGGGCGACGCGCGCCTCGTCCGACATGCGGCTCTGGTCCCAGGGCGGATCGAACGTGATGGTGACCTTGGCCTCCGACACGCCGGGCACGCTGGCCACCGCATTCTCGACCATCCCCGGCAGCTCGGCCGCCGCCGGGCAGGACGGCGAGGTCAGCGTCATGTCGATGGAGACCTTGCGGGCATCGTCGATGTCGACCCGGTAGATGAGGCCGAGCTCGTAGATGTCGGAGGGAATTTCCGGGTCGTAGACCGATTTCATGGCCGCGACGATGTCGTCGGTCAGGCGATCCAGCTCTTCCGGCGGGATGGCGGCGGTGTCACCACCGACGGTGGTGTTCAGGGTCTGGGACTCGTCCATCGGGTTCAAGGTCCGTGGGTCTGAGGCTGGCGGAAGGGCTCAGCCGAAGAGAGATTGGGCCTTGAGGAGGGCATCCGCAAGGCGGTCCACCTCTTCGGCCGTGTTGTAGAGGCCGAACGAGGCGCGGCAGGTCGATGTCACGCCATATCGCTGAAGCAGCGGCTGGGCGCAATGGGTGCCGGCGCGAACCGCCACGCCGTAGCGGTCGATCACGGTGGCGACGTCGTGGGCATGGGCCCCCTTCATCTCGAAGGAGACGATGGCCCCCTTGTCCCGCGCCGTGCCGAAGATGCGCAGCGAGTTGATCGCCCCCAGTCGATCCTGGGCGTAGCGCACCAGGCTGTCCTCGTGGGCGCGGATCGCCGGGCGGCCGATGGAGCGCATGTAGTCGAGCGCAGCTCCCAGGCCGATGGCCTGGACGATGGCCGGCGTGCCCGCCTCGAAACGGTGCGGCGGATCGTTGTAGGTGACGCCCTCGGTGGTGACGACGGAGATCATCTCGCCGCCGCCGTTGTAGGGCGGCATCCGCTCCAGGAGGTCCTTCTTGCCGTACAGAACGCCGATGCCGGTGGGCCCGTAGACCTTGTGACCGGTGAAGACGTAGAAGTCGGCGTCGAGGTCCTGGACGTCGACCTCCATGTGGACGGCGGCCTGCGACCCGTCGACCAGCACCGGGATGCCGCGCGCATGCGCCAGCCGGATGCACTCCTTGACCGGCACGACGGTGCCGAGCGCGTTCGACATGTGGGTCAGCGCCACCATCTTGACGCGGGGCCCGAGCAGTTTCTCGAACTCCTCGACGAGGAAGTTCCCCTCCTCGTCGATCGGCGCCCAGACGAGCTTCGCCCCCCGCCTCTCCCGGTGGAAGTGCCAGGGCACGATGTTGGAGTGGTGCTCCATGATCGACAGGACGATCTCGTCGCCCTCCCCGATCACCGTTCCGCCGAAGGAGGCGGCCACCAGATTGATGGCCTCGGACGCATTGCGGGTGAAGACGATCTGGTCGACCGAGGGCGCGTTCAGGAAGGCGCGCACGCTCTCGCGCGCGGCCTCGTAGGCCTCGGTCGCTGCATTGGCGAGATAGTGCAGGCCGCGGTGGACGTTGGCGTATTCGCTCTCGTAGGCGTGGCTGATGCGGTCGATCACCGCCCGCGGCTTCTGCGCCGAGGCGGCGTTGTCGAGATAGACCAGGTCCTTGCCGTAGGGCTTCAGCGCCAGGGCGGGGAAGTCCTTGCGGATGAGATCGACGTCATAGCCGCCGTTCGCGACAGCCGGATGCTGGCCTGGCGCTGTCATGGCCTCAGGTCCTCGCCCGCATCCACTCGGTCACGGAGGCGAGCATCGCCTCGCGCAGTTCCTCCACCACCGCCAGCGGCCCACCGCCGAAATCCTCGATGGCCTCACGCGCGAAAGCCTCCACCAGAAGCGCCTCGGCCTCCTTGTGGGGGATGCCGCGCGCCTTCAGGTAGAACATCAGGTCCGCGTCCAGCTCGCCGCAGGTGCAGCCGTGGGCGCAGGCGACGTCATCGGCGAAGATCTCAAGCTCCGGCTTGTTGTCCATCGACGGACCTTCGGCCAGCATGATCGTCTGGCTCATCATCCGCCCGTCGGTCTTCTGCGCCACCGGCTGGACGATGATCTTTCCCTGGAACACGCCGTGGGCCTCGCCGTCGAGGATGTGCTTGAAGGTTTCGCGGCTCTGGCAGTGCGGCACCGCGTGATCCGTCACCAGCGCCGTGTCGGCGTGCTGGCGGCCCTTGAGCATGGTGACGCCGCGCAGCGTCACGTCGGAATGCTCGCCGGAGAAGCGCACGAAGAGCTGGCTGCGCGACACGGCGGCGCCCGTGGTGAGCGTCAGCGAGTCGAAATGGGCTTCGGCGCCGACATTGGCCTCCAGCGTCGACAGGTGCAGGGCCTGGTCGCCCTCGACCTGGCGGCGGCCGTGCTCGAGCGTCGCGCCGTCGCGCACGACGACCTGCATCACCACGTTCTTCTGATAGTCGACGCCCGCCGGACCGACATGGGTCTCGACGATGCCGGCCGAGGCCCCTGCCCCCACCACCACGACGACACGCGAGGTGACGAGGCGCGGTGCGCCGTCCGACGTGATGGAGACGAGGTCGAGCGCATGGCCGAGCTCGACACCGGGAGCCACCTCGATCAGCAGGCCGTCGGTGAGGAAGGCGTTGTTGAGGGCGAAGGCGGTGTTGGCCCGGGTTGCCGGCTGGCCCGCGAGCAGCGCCGCGACGTCGGGCCGCCGTACCATGGCCTCGGCGAGGCCGGAGACGGTGACGCCCTCGGGCAGCGGACCGCCGTCGGCGAGATCGGGCGCGTGGAAGCCGTCGACGAGCACGATACGGCTGCCGCCGACACGCGGCAGGCGGCCGACCGCGACCTTCGCCGCGAGCAGCGCCGAGGCGTCGGGCGCCGCGGCGAGCGGCTTCGCCTCGCGCATCATCGCGCGCAGGTCGGTGTACTTCCAGTCCTCGACCCGGCGATGCGGCAGGCCGTTCGCCTCGAAGCGGGAGAAGCCGTCGATGCGCAGGCCCTCGAGGGCGGCGCCCGCCGGACCGGTGTCGCGCAGGGTGCCAAAGGCGCCGATCAGCGCCTGTTCGGCCGGGGTTCTGATGGGGGTGACAGCGTTCATGGCCATGCTCACGCGGCCTTGCCGACGATGTCGGCATAGCCCTTGGCCTCAAGCTCGAGGGCGAGTTCCGGACCGCCGGTCTTGATGATGCGGCCGGCCGACAGCACGTGCACGACGTCCGGCTTGATATAGTCGAGCAGGCGCTGATAGTGCGTGATGACGACGAAGCCGCGGTCGGGTGAACGCATGGCGTTGACGCCGTCGGCGACGATCTTCAGCGCGTCGATGTCGAGGCCGGAATCGGTCTCGTCGAGGATGGCGAGCTTGGGCTGCAGCAGCGCCATCTGCAGGATCTCGTTGCGCTTCTTCTCGCCGCCCGAGAAGCCGACGTTGACCGAACGCTTCAGCATGTCCTGCGAGATGCCGAGCTCCTTGGCGCGGGAATTCACCAGCTTGATGAACTCGGGCGTGGCGATCTCGTCGAGGCCGTTCTTGCGGCGCTGCGCGTTGATGGCCGCCTTCAGGAAGGTCATCTGGCCGACGCCGGGAATCTCGATCGGGTACTGGAAGGCGAGGAACAGGCCCTTGGCGGCCCGCTCGTCCGGGTCGAGCTCGAGGATGTTCTCGCCGTCCAGCAGCGCCTCACCGTCAGTGACCTCATAGTCCTCGCGACCGGCGAGCACATAGGAGAGCGTCGACTTGCCGGAGCCGTTCGGGCCCATGATGGCGGCGACCTGGCCCTTCTCGACGGTGAGGTTCAGGCCGTTGAGGATCTGTTTGTCCTCGTCGGCGAGCTTGGCGGTCAGATTCTTGATTTCGAGCAGCGACATGGGGGTGGTCCTTGACATCACGGACGGGCCGCGGCGGGGCGGCCTGTATGAGGTGGAGCGGGCCGGCGGATCAGCCGACCGAGCCTTCCAGCGAGATGGCGATGAGCTTCTGGGCCTCCACCATGAACTCCATCGGGAGCTGCTGGAGGACGTCCTTGACGAAGCCGTTGACGATGAGCGCGATGGCCTCTTCCTGCGTCAGCCCGCGCTGCATGCAGTAGAACATCTGGTCCTCGGACACTTTCGAGGTGGTGGCCTCGTGCTCGAAGACCGCCGAGGCCGTCTTGCTCTCGATATAGGGCACCGTGTGCGCGCCGCAGGCGTTGCCGATCAGCAGCGAGTCGCAATTGGTGAAGTTCTTGGCGTTGGTCGCCCGGCGATGGGCCGAGACCAGGCCGCGGTAGGTGTTCTGCGAGCGACCCGCCGAAATGCCCTTGGAGATGATCCGCGACCGGGTATTCTTGCCGAGGTGGATCATCTTGGTGCCGGAATCGACCTGCTGGGCACCGTTCGACACGGCGATCGAGTAGAACTCGCCCTGGCTGTCATCGCCGCGCAGGATGCAGCTCGGATATTTCCAGGTGATGGCCGAGCCGGTCTCCACCTGCGTCCACGAGATCTTCGAACGCGCGCCGCGGCAATCGCCGCGCTTGGTGACGAAGTTGTAGATGCCGCCCTTGCCCTCGGCATCGCCGGGGAACCAGTTCTGGACGGTGGAATACTTGATCTCGGCATCGTCGTGGGCGATCAGCTCGACGACCGCCGCGTGGAGCTGGTTCTCGTCGCGCATCGGCGCGGTGCAGCCTTCGAGATAGCTCACGTAGGAGCCCTTGTCGGCGATGATCAGCGTGCGCTCGAACTGGCCGGTCTTCTGCTCGTTGATGCGGAAATAGGTCGACAGCTCCATCGGGCAGCGCACGCCCGGCGGGATGTAGACGAAGGAGCCGTCGGAGAAGACGGCGGCGTTCAGCGTCGCATAGAAGTTGTCGGTCGTCGGAACCACCGAGCCGATATACTGGCGCACCAGCTCCGGGTGCTCCTGCAAGGCCTCCGAGATCGAGCAGAAGATGACGCCCGACTTCTTCAGCTCCTCCTTGAAGGTGGTGACCACCGAGACGCTGTCGAAGACGGCGTCCACGGCGATCCGGTTCTCGGGAGCGACGCCGGCGAGGATCTCCTGCTCGCGCAGCGGGATGCCGAGCTTCTTGTAGGTCTCGAGGATGGCGGGATCGATCTCGTCCAGCGACTTCGGCGCGGCGTTCGATTTCGGCGCCGCGTAATAATACATGTCCTGGAAGTCGATGGCCGGATAGTCGACGCGCGCCCACTCCGGCTCGCGCATGGTCAGCCAGCGGCGGTAGGCGTCCAGCCGCCATTCCAGCATCCACGCCGGCTCGTTCTTCCGCGCCGAGATGTAGCGCACGATGTCCTCGGACAGGCCCTTGGGGGCGAGTTCCATCTCGATCTCGGTCGAAAACCCGTACTTGTACTGGTCGACGTCGATCGCACGGACCTGTTCGACGGTTTCCTGAACCGCGGGCATGGTCTTCTCCTCACATCCTCGCGGCTTCAAGGGCCGCAGGTTGGCATTCGCATCACGCGGCGCGCGCCGCGATCATCCTGGCATGGGCGGCAAAGGCCGCCATGAACCGTTCCACGTCCTCACGGGTCGTCGTCCAGCCGAGGCTGACACGCAGGGCCGAGCGGGCCTCCGCCGGCGCGAGTCCCATCGCCGCCAGAACGTGGCTGGGAGCGATCTTGCCCGAGGCGCAGGCCGAGCCGGTCGATACCGCGACGCCCGAGAGATCGAGGGCGATCACCGCCGTCTCCCCCTCCAGGCCCGGATGGACCGTCAGGCTCGTATTGGCCAGACGGGCCGCTGGCAAGCCGACGACGCGGCTCGCCCCCGAAATAGTGACGATTTCGCCCTCCAGCCAGTCCCGAAGTGCGGCAATCCGCTCCATCTCCGCCGCGAAGACCGGCCCGATCGCCGCAGCGGCCGCGCCGAAGCCGGCGATCCCCGGCAGGTTCTCGGTTCCCGCGCGACGCCGGCCCTCCTGGCCGCCGCCGCGCACCAGCGGCGAAAGAGCGACCGCCTCCGAGGCGGCGACGACGGCACCGACGCCCTGAGGGCCACCGATCTTGTGAGCGGAGACGAAGAGCGCGTCGCAGTCGAGTTCGCCGATCGCGAGCGGCAGCTTGCCGAGCGCCTGCACCGCGTCCACCACGAGGCCCGCCCCATGGGCGCGACACAGCGCCGCGACCTCGGCGAGCGGCTGGATCACCCCGGTTTCGTTGTTGGCCGCCATGACGGCGACGAGCGCCCGGCCCTCGCCGTCCGCGAGCAAGGCGGCGAGCGCGGCAAGGTCGACGCGCCCGGATCCGTCCACCGGGCAGACCATGACGGCTTCCGGCGCGAAGCGACCACCGGCGAGAACGCAGGAGTGCTCCACCGCCGAGACGATCAGCCGGGCAAAACCCTGCACCGCGCCGTCGCGGCCGACGAAATCCGGCGACAGCAAGGTGGCCGCCGCCTCGCTCCCCCCCGAGGTGAAAGTGACGCAGCGAGGGTCCGCACCGACCAGGGTGGCGACCGAGGCGCGCGCCTCCTCGATCAGGCGCCGGGCGGCGCGACCGTCGCCGTGCACCGCCGAGGCGTTGCCCGTCATGTCCAGCGCCGCGACCATGGCCGCGCGCGCTTCCCTGCGGAGCGGCGTCGTGGCATTGTGGTCCAGATAGACGCGGGTCATCGGGGGAGAGGCCCTGTCGGAAAAACTTGGCATTGGAGGCCGGGTTCGTGCTATAGGCCCGACCCCGATACGCCAGTCCCGTCCCGAGCAGAAGAGCGGGAGGGGAAAGCGTTTAGAATTATTCTAAACTCTAGAGCCGCCCTGCCGCCCTGTCAAGGTCGGAACTCCATCGAAGCCGCGGACTTACCGGCGGGTTTCGGTGTCGATGGGCCACCATGACGAGGATTTCCGATGCCTGAAGTCATCTTCAACGGTCCGGCAGGCCGGATCGAAGGGCGCTATCATCCCGCCAAGGTCCGCTCCGCTCCCATCGGCATCGTGCTGCACCCGCATCCGCAGTTCGGCGGCACGATGAACAACCAGATCGTCTACAACTGCTACTATCAGTTCGTGAACCGCGGCTTCTCGGTCCTGCGCTTCAACTTCCGCGGCGTCGGCCGCAGCCAGGGCGCCTTCGACCACGGCGTCGGCGAGCTCTCCGATGCCGCCGCCGCCCTCGACTATGCCCAGGCGATCAATCCGGAAGCGCGCACCTGCTGGATCGCCGGTTTCTCCTTCGGCGCCTGGATCGGCATGCAGCTCCTCATGCGCCGCCCGGAGGTGGAGGGCTTCATCTCCATCGCCCCGCCGGCCAACCTCTACGACTTCTCCTTCCTCGCCCCCTGCCCCTCCTCCGGTCTCATCGTCCACGGCGACAAGGACGCGGTGGTGCCGCTCACCGCCGTCCAGGGCCTCGTCGAGAAGCTGAAGACGCAGAAGGGCATCGTCATCGAGCAGCAGGTCGTGCCCGGCGCCAACCACTTCTTCGAGAACGCCATCGACCCGCTCATGGAGGTCGTCGGCGGCTATCTCGACAAGCGCCTGGGGAAACAGGACGCGGCGGAGTGACACGGCGCTTGCGGGGTCGTCCGACTCCGCTTAAAGCCCGGGGCTTATGACCCAAGACCCTTCGTCCTTCGTGCTGAAGCGCCGGCACTTGCTCGGGATCGAGGGGCTTTCCCCCGCCGAGATCACCGGTCTCCTCGACCTCGCCGAGGAGTTCGTCACCCTCAACCGGCAGATCGAGAAGAAGCGCACGTCCTTGCGCGGGCGCACCCAGATCAACCTCTTCTTCGAGGCCTCGACCAGGACCCAGTCGTCCTTCGAGCTCGCCGGCAAGCGCCTCGGCGCCGATGTGATGAACATGTCGGTGGCCCAGTCCTCGATCAAGAAGGGCGAGACGCTGATCGACACGGCGCTCACCCTCAACGCCATGCATCCCGACATCCTGATCATGCGGCACGCCGCCTCGGGAGCGGTGGAACTGCTGGCGAACAAGGTGGACTGCTCGGTGGTCAATGCCGGCGACGGCACCCACGAGCACCCGACGCAGGCGCTGCTCGACGCCCTCACCATCCGCCGCAACAAGGGCCGCATCGAGCGGCTCACGGTCGCCATCTGCGGCGACATCCTGCATTCGCGGGTGGCGCGCTCCAACATCATCCTGTTGAACCAGATGCAGGCGCGAGTCCGCGCCATCGGCCCGTCGACGCTGCTGCCCGCCGCTGCCGAGCGCCTCGGCGTCGAGGTCTATCGCGACATGAAGGAGGGCCTGAAGGACGTCGACATCGTCATGATGCTGCGCCTCCAGCGCGAGCGGATGAACGGCTCCTTCGTGCCCTCGGTGCAGGAGTATTTCCACTATTTCGGCCTCGACGAGGTCAAGCTCCGCTATGCGAAGCCCGATGCCCTCGTCATGCATCCCGGCCCCATGAACCGCGGCGTCGAGATCTCGACCGCCGTGGCGGACGGCGCCCAGTCGCTCATCCGCGAACAGGTGGAGATGGGCGTCGCCGTGCGCATGGCGGTGCTGGAAGCCCTCGCCCGCAACCTGCCGAACGCGTGAGGGCGAAGCCGATGACCGCACAGCGCCCCCTCCTCCTCGCCAATGCCCTGCTGGTCGATCCCGCGGCCGGCACGCAGGTCCATGGCGGCCTCCTCGTCCGCGACGGTCTCATCGCCGATGCCGGCCCGCATCTCGCGCCCGGCGCCGCCCCCGAAGGGACCGAGACCGTCGATTGCGGCGGGCGCATCGTCGCGCCGGGCCTCGTCGACATGCGCTGCTTCGTCGGAGAGCCCGGCTACGAGTACCGCGAGACCATCGCCTCGGCCACGGCCGCCGCGGCGGCGGGCGGCGTCACCACCCTCGTCAGCCAGCCGGCCACCGACCCTGCCGTCGACGATCCCGCCATCGTCGACTTCCTACTCCGGCGCGCGCGCGACACCGGCATCGTCCGCTTCCACCCCATGGCGGCCATCACCAAGAAGCTCGCCGGCCGCGAGATGACCGAATTCGGCCTGCTGCAGGAGGCCGGCGCCGTCGCCTTCACCGATGGCGCGCGCTCCGTCACCGACGCCCTGGTGATGCGCCGGGCCATGACCTATGCGCGCGACTTCGACGCCCTCATCGTCCATCACACCGAGGAGCCCTCGCTCGTCGGCGAGGGCGTGATGAACGAGGGCGAGTTCGCCTCGCGCCTGGGGCTCGCCGGCATTCCCGTCGAGGCCGAGACCATCATGCTCGAGCGCGACATCCGTCTCGTGAAGCTCACCGGCGCGCGCTACCACGCCGCTTCCGTCACCTGCCGCGACTCTCTCGCCATCATCGCCCGGGCGAAGAACGAGGGACTGCCGGTCACCGCCGCCGTGTCCATCAACCACCTCACCCTCAACGAGAACGACATCGGCAGCTACCGCACCTTCTGCAAGCTGTCGCCGCCGCTGCGCACCGAGGACGACCGCCTCGCCCTCGCCGACGCCGTCGCCGACGGGACGATCGACGTCGTGGTCTCCGATCACGACCCGCAGGACGTCGAGACCAAGCGCCTGCCCTTCGCCGAGGCGGCTCCCGGAGCGGTCGGTGTCGAGACCATGCTGCCGGCGGCCCTGAGGCTCGTCCATGGCGGCCTCGTGCCGCTGGCGACCCTGCTGCGCGCCCTGTCGACGGCGCCCGCCCAGCTTCTCCGCCTGCCCGGCGGCACGCTGGCGCGCGGCGAGGCCGCCGATCTCGTGGTCATCGACCTCGACACGCCCTGGGTCCTGGACCGCGACGACCTCAGGTCCAAATGCAAGAACTCGCCCTTCGACGAGGCGCGCATGAGCGGCCGCGTCCTGCGCACCATCGTCGGCGGCCGCACCGTTCACGCCGTCGCCGGCTGATCGCGCGGCCACACTTTTTTCGTGCGGAGCGCCGATTCTGCCCGTCGGGGGCATGGCCTTCGCGGGCCGATTGGCTCTAGCCTGTCCTTCACGATCCCGGTGCCCGCCCCATGACATCCGCATCGCTTCCCCTCCTCGCCGCCGCCCTCGCCTTCGGCTATCTCCTCGGCTCGATCCCCTTCGGCCTGGTGCTGACGCGCAGCGCCGGCCTCGGCGACATCCGCGCCATCGGCTCCGGCAATATCGGCGCCACCAATGTCCTGCGCACGGGCAACAGGAAGCTCGCGGCGGCGACCCTCCTCCTCGACGGGCTGAAGGGCACCGCCGCCGTCCTTGTCGCCGCCTGGTTCGGGCCTGCTGCGGCCCTCGCCGCCGGCCTTGGCGCCTTTCTCGGCCACCTCTTCCCGGTCTGGCTCGGCTTCAAGGGCGGCAAGGGCGTCGCGACCTTCCTCGGTGTCCTCCTGGCCATCCACTGGCCGGCTTTCCTGATCTTCGCCGCCATCTGGATCGCCATGGCCTTCGCCTTCCGCTACTCCTCGCTCGCCGCACTCGTCGCCAGCGCCGCGACCCCCGTCGTCCTCTTCTTCATGGGGCTCGGCTGGCCGACCGTCCTCGTCTTCGCCGCCATGACGGCGCTCTCCGTCGCCAAGCACCACGAGAATATCGCGCGGCTCCTCGCCGGCACCGAGAGCCGCATCGGCGCCAAGAGTGCGAAACCGCCGGGATGAGCGGACAGGGCGACGACCTCTTCGCGCGCCCCACCGCCGCGATCCGGTTGACGGATCGCCAGAGGCTCGACTGGCTGCGCCTGTCGCGCTCCGAGAATGTCGGCCCCCGCACCTTCCGCGAGCTGATCAATATCTACGGCAGCGCCGGCGCCGCCCTCGACGCCCTGCCGGACCTCTCCCGCCGCGGCGGCGCCCGCACCATCCGCATCGCCACCCTCGCGGAGGCGGAACGGGAGATGGCGAGGGCCGCGGCCTTCGGGGTGAGCTTCGTCGCCATCGGCGAACGCGACTATCCGGACCGCCTGCGCCGCATCGCCTCCGCCCCGCCGCTCGTCGCGCTGCGCGGCGATCCCGCCTGCCTGACCCGCCCGATGGTCGGCCTCGTCGGCTCGCGCAATGCCTCCATCGCCGGAATCAAGATGGCGGCACTCCTCGCCCGCGGCCTCGGCGAGGCCGGCTTCACCACCGTCTCCGGCCTCGCCCGCGGCATCGACGCGGCGGCCCACGAGGCCTCCCTCGCCACGGGAACCGTCGCCGTGCTCGCCGGCGGCCAGGACCACGTCTATCCCGCGGAGCACGAACCGCTGCTGGCGCGCATCCTCGCCGCCGGCGGCGCCGCCGTCAGCGAGATGCCCATGGGCCATGAGCCGCGGGCGCGCGACTTCCCCCGGCGCAACCGGCTGATCGCAGGTCTTGCCGTCGGCGTCGTCGTGGTGGAGGCCGCCGAGCGGTCCGGCTCGCTCATCACGGCGCGGCTGGCCCTGGAGGAGAACCGCGAGGTCTTCGCCGTGCCCGGCTCCCCTCTCGACCCCAGGGCCGAGGGCACCAACCGCCTGCTCAAGCAGGGCGCCACGCTCGTAACATCGGTGGACGACGTTCTGGGGGTCTTGCGGCCCATCCTCGCCCAGCCGCCTGACGAGACGGCCATGGAGGAGCACGAGGTCGCGATGGAGGAGGCCGATCCGGGTGACGACGGCCGGCAGCGCATCCTCGGCCTGCTCGGTCCCGTCCCGGTGACCGTCGACGACGTGGTGCGCGCCTCGGGCCTCGGCGTCGCGGCGGTGCGCGTGGCCCTGCTCGAACTCGAACTCGCCGGCCGGCTTCACCGCGACTCCGGTGGCCGCGTGTCCCTCGCCTGAGGCGCGGGGCCGATCTGCGGGGTCCTGCGCAGCAGCCGCACCTGCTGCTCGGCCTCCAGCCGGGTCATGTCGGCGAGATAGGCGAGCAGATGCAGATCCGCCACGCGGGCCAGTTCCACCATCTCGGCCGCGAGGCGGGCGACATAGGCGGCGACGTCCTCGCGTCCGACGCGGGGCGACGCGGCCGCCGCCACACCCTCGCGGCAACCGCGCGATCCCGAACGGCGTCGTCCGCCATCGCCCGCCATCCATCGCTCCCCCGTCTTCGAAGCCATCGCCACCGCGCGACGGTATTTACAACCCAGTAAACGTGTCAACGCAAAATACTCGTTATGCGGGCATAACGGTGGCGATTTGACTTGGGCCGGCCTTGTGCCCATGTTCCGGCCGACTTCTGGCACCGCATCAACGGCGAGCCGACAATTCCGAGGGGCAGGGACGCGTGGCCGTGAACGTCGTCATCGTCGAGTCGCCGGCCAAGGCCAAGACGATCAACAAATATCTGGGTCCGGACTACGAGGTCGTCGCCTCGTTCGGCCATGTGCGCGACCTGCCCCCCAAGGACGGGTCCGTGGATCCCGATGCCGACTTCGCCATGGTCTGGGAGGCGGACGGTCGCGGCGCCAAGCGCATCGGCGAGATCGCCAAGCTGGTCAAGGGCGCCGACAAGCTGATCCTCGCCACCGACCCCGACCGCGAGGGCGAGGCCATTTCCTGGCACCTTCTGGAGGCGCTGAGGGACAAGCGCGTCCTGAAGGACATGCCGGTCGAGCGCGTCACCTTCAACGCCATCACCAAACAGGCCGTGCAGGAGGCCATGGCCGCCCCGCGGTCCATCGACACCGCCCTGGTGGAGGCCTATCTCGCCCGCCGCGCCCTCGACTATCTCGTCGGGTTCCGCCTCTCGCCGGTGCTGTGGCGCAAGCTGCCCGGCGCCCGCTCGGCCGGCCGCGTCCAGTCCGTGGCGTTGAGGCTGGTCTGCGAGCGCGAGGCCGAGATCGAGCGCTTCCGCAAGAAGGAATACTGGTCCCTCGTGGCGACCCTCGCCACGCCGCGCGGCGAAGCCTTCGAGGCCCGCCTCGTCGGCGCCGACGGACAGAAGATCCAGCGGCTCGACGTCGGCACCGAGGCCGAAGCCCGCGCCTTCGAGAAGGCGCTGGCGGAGGCCCATTTCGCCGTCTCCGGCGTCGAGGCCAAGCCCGCCCGGCGCCACCCCTTCGCGCCCTTCACCACCTCGACCCTCCAGCAGGAGGCGAGCCGCAAGCTCGGCTTCGCACCGGCGCGCACCATGCAGGTGGCCCAGCGCCTCTACGAGGGCACCGACATCGGCGGCGAGACGGTCGGCCTCATCACCTATATGCGAACCGACGGCGTCGACGTGGCGCCCGAGGCAGTCAGCGCCATCCGCGGCCTCATCGGCAAGGATTTCGGGCCGCGCTATCTGCCGAGCGCGCCGCGCAAATACACCTCCAAGCAGAAGAACGCCCAGGAGGCCCACGAGGCCATCCGGCCGACCGACGCGCGCCGCCATCCGCGCGAGGTCGCCCGCTTCCTCGAGCCGGAACAGGCCCGCCTCTACGAGCTCATCTGGAAGCGCACCGTCGCCTCGCAGATGGAGAGCGCCGAGCTCGAGCGGACCACGGTCGACATCGATGCGACGGTGGGCGGCCTCGGCACCGCCATGGGCCGGCGGCTGGAGCTGCGCGCCACCGGCCAGGTGGTGAAGTTCGACGGCTTCCTCACCCTCTATACCGAGGACCGCGACGACGACGGCGACGACGAGGACGGCAAGCGCCTGCCGGCCATGACGGTCGGCGAGAAGCTCGCCCGCAAGGCCATCGCCACCACCCAGCACTTCACCGAGCCGCCGCCGCGCTATTCGGAGGCGAGCCTCGTCAAGCGCATGGAGGAGCTCGGCATCGGCCGGCCCTCCACCTATGCCTCGACCCTGCAGACCCTGCAGGACCGGGAATACGTGAAGATCGACAAGAAGCGCCTCGTCCCCGAGGACAAGGGCCGCCTCGTCATCGCCTTCCTGGAAAACTTCTTCGAGCGCTACGTCGAATACGGCTTCACCGCAGCCCTGGAGGAGCGGCTCGACCTCGTCTCCAACAGCGAACTCGACTGGAAGGCGCTGCTGCGCGACTTCTGGCGCGATTTCGCCGCCGCCATCGACGAGACCAAGGAGCTGCGCGTCTCCGATGTGCTCTCCGCGCTCAACGACAGCCTCGGGCCGCACATCTTCCCCGACAAGGGCGACGGCTCCAACCCGCGGGCCTGCCCCGTCTGCGGCACCGGCGCGCTGTCCCTCAAGCTCGGCAAGTTCGGCGCCTTCATCGGCTGCTCGAACTATCCCGAATGCCGCTTCACCCGCCAGCTCGCCGCGCCGGGCCCGGATTCGGAGGGTGACGGCCCCGCCTCGGCCGGAGCCGACGGCACGCGCAAGCTCGGCGAGGATCCGGTCACCGGCCTCGAAGTCACGGTGCGTGACGGCCGCTTCGGCCCCTATGTGCAGCTCGGCGAGGGCGAGAAGCCGAAGCGCTCCTCCCTGCCCAAGGGCATGACGCCGGCCGGGCTCGACCTCGAACGGGCGCTCGCCCTCCTCGAACTGCCGAAGGAGGTCGCGAAGCACCCCGAGAGCGGCAAGCCCATCCTCGTCGGCATCGGCCGCTATGGCCCCTATGTCCAGCACGAGAAGACCTACGCCAACCTGGAGAAGGACGACGACGTGCTGGCGATCGGCGCCAACCGCGCCATCGATCTCGTCATCGCCAAGGAGAGCGGCGCCAAGAGCCGCTTCGGCCGCGGCAGCGCCCCGGCGGGCCGCGAGCTCGGCGAACATCCGACCCTCGGCGGCCCCGTCACCGTCATGGCCGGCCGCTACGGCCCCTACGTGAAGCACGGCGCGGTCAACGCCACCCTGCCCAAGGGCAAGGACGCCGCGACGCTGACCATGGAGGAGGCCGTCCCCCTGCTCGCCGCCCGGGCGGAGGCCGCCGGCTCCGGCAAGAAGGGCCCTGCCCGCGGCAAGGCGAAGGCTGCCGCCAAGCCCAAGACCTCTGCGGAAGCCAAGCCCAAGGCCGCCGCGAAGTCGAAGGCCGCCGCCAAGGGGTCCAAGACGGCGAAACCCGCGGCGAAGGCCAAGGTTGCCAAATCGGAGGCTTGAGCCCAGGCCTCTCGCGAACGGCGTTTCCCCGAATCCGCCGATCGGCTAGCCTGACCGTGCCCGACGCCTCCGCGCCGGCCTGACCTGGACGTCATTTGCCCCGCAGATCCAAGACCGGCCTTCCATCCGCCCTTCCCTCACGCGAGGAGGTCCTGGCCTTCATCGCCAGCCAATCCGGCCGGGTGGGCAAGCGTGAGATCACGCGGCATTTCGGTCTGCACGGCGCCGACAAGGCGGCGCTGAAGGCGCTGCTCAAGGACATCGTCGACGAGGGCCTGGTCGCCAGGGGCCGCGGCAAGCTGTCGAAGCACGGCGCGCTGCCGCCGGTGGTGGTCGTCGACATCCACGCGCGCGACGCCGAGGGAGACCTCGTCGCCAGTCCCGCCGAATGGGACGAAGAGGAGCACGGCGCCGCCCCCACCATCGTCATCGCCGTACCGCATCGCCCGCGCCCCGGCGATCCGGTCCCGGGCGTCGGCGACCGGGCGCTGGTGCGCCTCTCCGACGGCGGAGCGCCCAGCGACGACCCCCGCCCGGTCGGCCGGGTCATGAAGGTGCTGGAGCGTGGCCGCTCGCGCACCATCGGCGTCTTCCGGGCCGTGCCCGGGCACGGCGGCCGGCTCCTGCCCATCGACAAGAAGAACGTCGGCCGCGAACTCGCCATTCCCGAGGAAGCGACGGGCGACGCGAAGGACGGCGACCTCGTCGCGGTCGACATTGTCCGAACCTCGCGCTTCGGCCCGCCGGTGGCCAAGGTCCGCGAGCGGCTCGGCAACCTCAAATCCGAGCGCGCCGTGTCGCTCATTGCCCTCGAGGTGCACGGCATCCCCCACGTCTTCCGCGCCGATACGCTGGCGGAAGCCGAGAAGGCCGAGCCGGTCTCGGTCGGGCGGCGCGAGGACTGGCGCAAGCTCCCCCTCGTCACCATCGACCCGCCGGACGCCAAGGACCACGACGACGCCGTCCACGCCGAGCCGGACCCTTCCGATGACAATGCCGGCGGCTTCATCCTGACCATCGCCGTCGCCGACGTCGCCGCCTATGTGCGGCCTGGCACGGCGCTCGACCGCGAGGCGGCGGTGCGCGGCAATTCGGTTTATTTCCCCGACCGCGTCGTGCCGATGCTGCCCGAGCGCATCTCCAACGACCTGTGCTCGCTGAAACCGCACGAGGACCGCCCCGCCCTCGCCTGCCGCGTCGTCATCCGCGCAGACGGGCGCCGGAAGAGCCACAGCTTCCACCGCATCATGATGCGCTCGGCCGCCAAGCTCGCCTATGCCCAGGCCCAGGCCGCCGTCGACGGCCACCCCGACGAGACGACGGACGGTCTCGTCGAGCCCATCCTGAAGCCGCTCTGGGAGGCCTATGCGGCGCTGAAGCGGGCGCGTGACGACCGCGAACCGCTCGACCTCGACCTGCCCGAGCGCAAGATCGTGCTGAAGCCCGACGGCACCGTCGACCGCGTGGTCGTCCCCGAGCGGCTGGAGGCGCACCGGCTGATCGAGGAGATGATGATCCTCGCCAACGTCTGCGCCGCGGAGACGCTGGAGAAGCACCGCACGCCTTGCATGTACCGCATCCATGACGCGCCGAGCATGGAGAAGCTCCTCTCGCTCAAGGAGTTCCTGAAGACGCTCGACATCTCGTTGCCCAAGGCGGCGCTGCTGAGGCCCTCGAACTTCAACCAGATCCTGGCGCGGGCGAAAGGCACGGAATCGGCCGAGCTGGTCAATCAGGTGGTGCTGCGCTCGCAGTCGCAGGCGCAATACGATCCGGAGAACATCGGCCATTTCGGCCTCAACCTGCGCCGCTACGCACATTTCACCTCGCCGATCCGCCGCTACGCCGACCTCATCGTGCACCGCGGCCTGATCCGCGCCCTCGGCTTCGGCCAGGACGGCTTGACCGACGGCCAGGCGGCCTCCCTCGCCGAAATCGCCGCGGAGATTTCCGCCGCCGAGCGCCGCGCCATGGCGGCCGAGCGCGAGACCATCGACCGGCTGATCGCCGCCCATCTCTCAGAGCGTGTCGGCGACGTCTTCGGCGCCCGCATTTCCGGCATGACCCGATCCGGTCTCTTCGTGAAGCTCGATGACACCGGTGCCGACGGCTTCGTGCCCGCCTCCACCATCGGCGGCGACTATTACCGCTACGAGGAGGGCCTGCAGGCCCTGGTCGGCACCCGCACGGGAGAGACCTGGCGCCTCGGCGACACGGTCACGGTGCGCCTCGTCGAGGCGGCGCCGGTGGCCGGAGCCCTGCGATTCGAACTGATGAGCGATGGTCGCAGCGGCCTTGCACCCGCGGGCCGCGGGGCGCACATAGGCCGCAAGAAGCGCGACGACGGCTTTTCCGACGGGCGGCGCGCAAGGCCGGGCGACAAGCCCTCCAGGCCGCCGTGGAAGAAGAAAGGCCGGAAATGACGGTTCAGATCCTCACGGGGCAGCCGGTGGCCGAGCCCGTTCGTCCGGCGCGCGACCTCTGGACCGCCGTGCGGCGCGGCATGGTCTGCCGCTGCCCGGCCTGCGGCGAGGGCCGGCTCTTCACCTCCTATCTGAAGGTCGCGCCGGTCTGCGAGAGCTGCGGCGAGGAACTGCACCACCACCGCGCCGACGACGCGCCGCCCTATCTGACCATCATGGTGGTCGGCCACGTCATCGTCCCGCTGCTCATGTGGTTCGAGCTCGCCTATCAGCCCTCGCTCTGGATTCATGCGGCCATCTGGCTGCCGCTGACGCTTGTCATGTCCCTCCTTTTGCTGCCTCCCCTCAAGGGCCTCGTCGTGGGATACCAGTGGGCCATGCGCATGCACGGCTTCGACGAGTTCGGCGAAGACCGCCAACAGGGACAGATACAGTGACCGACAAGGGCATCGCTCTCGCCGAGCGCCTGACCAAGACAGAGCGTGAGACCCGCTGGGCCAACCAGAAGCCGGTCGACGCGGCGACCCTCATCCTGATCGACCGCTCGGGCACCAAGCCCAAGGTGCTGATGGGCAAGCGCCGCCACGACCTCAAGTTCATGCCCGGCAAGTTCGTTTTCCCCGGCGGCCGGCGCGATCCCGACGACCGGGCCATGCCCGTCTACGGCACGCTCGACGACCGCGCCCAGGCCCGCCTGATGGCGCGCGTCCAGCGCCCCTCCATGTCGCGCGCGCGCTCGCTCGCCCTCACCGCCATCCGCGAGACCTGCGAGGAGACCGGCCTTCTCCTCGGCACCCGCGACGCCGGCAAGCCGGAATCGGTGCCCAAGGGCTGGGAAGCCTTCGCCGAGCACGGCGTCTTCCCGGATCTCGAATCGCTGCACTTCGTCGCCCGCGCCATCACCCCGCCGCGCCGGCCGAAGCGCTTCGACACCCGCTTCTTCGCCTGCGACGCCGAGCACATCGCCCACCGGATCGAGGGCGTCGTCGGACCCCATGCCGAACTCACCGAGCTGAAATGGCTCACCCTCGACGAGGCGCTGCACGAAGACCTGCCGACCATCACCACGGTCGTTCTGGAAGAGCTCGGCGACCGCATCGCCAAGGGCTTCTCCCCGCTCCTGCCCGTGCCCTTCTATTTCATGGTGCGGAAGGAGTTCCGCCGCGAGGTCATCGACTGACCATCGCGCCCTCGTGATTTGAGGCAGCGCAAGGACCCAGATTAGAAGCGATCTAATCAGGGGCTGCGGCGTCCAGCCGCAGAGGGGGTCCGACATGATCAAGCCGTGGTTGCTGCGCCTTCACCGGTGGCTGACGCTGGTTTTCGCCCTCCCGCTAGCGGTCATCGTCTCGACGGGGCTCGTTCTCTCCTTCGAGCCCATGGCGCAGATCGGCGCCGCCGCGCCCGGGACGCTCACGGCCGATCGGGTGGTGGACCTGCTCCAGCGCCACGATCCCGAGGGCAAGGCGCGCTCCCTCACCTTCCGCGCCTACGAGCATCGCCTGTCGATCGGCGGCGTGCGCCCCGACGACACCATCGACGTCGACGTGCGCAGCGGTGCCGAACTCACCGAGGACGGCACACTCTCCAACCTGTTCTATTATTCCCGCGTCCTGCACGAGACGCTGATGCTGGACCTCGGCTGGCTGGTCCATGTCTCGACCATGGCGATGATCCTGCTCATGGCGCTCGGCATCGCCATGGGCTGGCCCCGTCTCACCAATACCCTCTCCGGCTGGCACAAGGGCATCGCCTGGAACCTCCTGCCCATCCTCGTCCTCAGCCCCGTCACCGGCCTCCTCCTCGCCTGGGGCGTCAGCTTCGCCCGCCCCGCCTTCGCGCCCGCCCCGTCCGCCCCGCTCTCCATGGTCGAGGCTGTCCGGCGCGTCGGCGCCTCCCACGATCTCTCCGGCCTCGTCTGGATCCGCGGCCGCAGCGGCCGCCTCCTCGCCCGCGTCGTCGATCGCGGCGAATACCGGGTCTTCACGGTGACGCCCGAGGGGCTGTTCCCCACCTCGCGCAACTGGGTGCGCCTGCTCCACGAGGGCAATTTCGCCGGCCACTGGTCGGCGCTCATGAACGTCGTGACCTCCATCGCCCTCACGGCGCTGATGGCCACCGGCCTCGTCATCTGGGCCCGCCGCCGCTTCCGCAAGCGCCGGCCGCGCGTGAGGCGCGAGCGGTCGACGCTCGTTACACCGGCCTGACGCGGCAATTCGGCGCTTGTCATCTGCCCGTCGCGCCTCCATGGGAGGCGGCCTGATGAGCAGCCCGACCACCACCGTCCAATTCTCCCGCCAGACCGTCGCCTCTCTCGGTGCGGCCATTGCCTGCATCGTCTCGGTCGGCATCGGCCTGTCGCTGTCGATTCCGCTCCTCTCCTTCGCGCTCGACGCGAAGGGGGCGTCGCGCACGGTCATCGGCCTCAACACCGCCATGGCAGGCGTCGCGACCATCGTCTGCGCGCCCTTTATTTCCGGCTGGGCAAGGCGCTTCGGCGTCAGGACGCTGCTGGTCGCGGCGACGCTGCTGGCCGGCGTGAGCCTCCTCGCCTTCCAGATCGTCGAGCCTCTATGGGCCTGGTTTCCGCTGCGTTTCGTGTTTTCGGTCGCGCTGACCATCCTCTTCGTTCTCTCGGAATACTGGATCAACGCCGCCGCGCCCGAGCAGAGGCGCGGCCTCGTGCTCGGCATCTATGCCAGCGCGCTCTCCGTCGGCTTCGCGGCCGGCCCCTATGTGCTGATCCTGCTCGGCGCCTCCGGTCCGGCGCCCTATTTCGCCGGCGCGGGGCTGATCATTCTCGCCATGCTGCCCGTGCTGGTCGCCCGCGACATGATCCCGACCATCGACGAAGAGCCCTCTTCCGGCTTCGTCACCTTCCTCTGGGCGGCTCCCGCAGCGACGCTTGCGGCCCTCGTCTTCGGCTCGGCGGAAACCGGCGCCTTCGCGCTGTTGCCGCTCTACGGCACGGCGATAGGCCTCGACGTTTCGGGCGCCGCCACACTCGTCTCGCTGATGTCGCTGGGCAACCTCGCCTTCCAGATCCCCATCGGCCTGATCGCCGACCGCGTGGACAGGCGCAAAGTCCTGCTCGCCTGCGGCGTGGTCGGCGCGGTCGGCATGCTGGTCGCGACCCTCGTCACCCTGCCTCTCGGCTGGTTCCGCGCGCTGCTCTTCGTCTGGGGCGGTATCGTCGCGGCGCTGTATACGGTGGGCCTCGCCCATCTCGGCAGCCGGTTCCGAGGCGCAGACCTCGCTCAGGCCAACGCCGCCTTCGTCGTGATGTATTCGGCGGGCCTGATGATCGGTCCGCCCCTCGCCGGCGCGGGCATGGACCTCTGGCCGCCGCACGGGCTGATGGCGACCTTCGCCGCGCTCTTCAGCCTCTATGTTGGCGTCGTCGCCTGGCGCATGCGCACGGCGCGCTGAGCGGGCCGCTCACTCCACCGTCACGCTCTTGGCGAGGTTCCGCGGCTGGTCGACGTCCGTGCCCATCTCCACCGCCGTGTGATAGGCGATGAGCTGGATCGGCACCGAGTAGACGATGGGCGCGATGGTCGCCGGCACGTCGGGCATGACGATGGTCGCCACCGTCTCCACCTCGGCGTGCTCGGCGCCCTTCTCGTCGGTGACGAGCAGGATCTGGCCGCCGCGCGCCGCCACCTCCTGCATGTTCGACACGGTCTTCTCGTAGACCTTGTCGAAGGGGGCGATGACGATGACCGGCATGGTCTCGTCGATCAGCGCGATGGGGCCGTGCTTGAGCTCGCCCGCCGCATAGCCCTCGGCGTGGATGTAGGAGAGCTCCTTCAGCTTCAGCGCCCCCTCCATGGCGATGGGATAGGAGGTGCCGCGGCCGAGATAGAGCACGTCGCGCGCCTTCGACAGCATCTTGGCGATCCCGGCGATGTGCTCTTCCTGCTTCAGCGCCTCGTTCATGTAGCGCGGCGCCTCCATCATGGCGCGGACGAGCTTGTCCTCCTCCTCCGCGTTGACGAAGCCGCGCGCCTTGCCGGCGGCGATGGCGAGGGAGGCGAGCACGGCGAGCTGGCAGGTGAAGGCCTTGGTGGAGGCGACGCCGATCTCGGGGCCGGCGAGCGTCGGCATGACGATGTGGCTCTCGCGCGCGATGGTCGAGGTCGGCACGTTGACGACCGCGAGCACGTGCTGGCCGTTCTCCTTGGCGTAGCGCAGCGAGGCGAGCGTGTCGGCGGTCTCGCCCGACTGGGACACGACGATCATCAGCCCACCAGGCACCATCGGCGTCTCGCGGTAGCGGAACTCCGAGGCGATATCGATGTCGACCTGGATGCGCGCGAAGCGTTCGAACCAGTACTTCGCGGTGAGACCCGCGAGATAGGCCGTGCCGCAGGCGGCGATGGAGATGCGCGGCAGGTTGGCCCAGTCGAAGGGAAGGTCCGCCGGCAGCCGCACCTTGCCGGCGGCCATGTCGAGATAGTGGGCGGTGGTGCGGGCGACGACCTCCGGCTGCTCGTAGATCTCCTTGAGCATGAAGTGCTTGTGGTTGCCCTTGTCGACCAGGAAGGCGGTGGCCGAGGAGCGGATCACCGGCCGCTGCACCACATGGCCGGCCTCGTCGCGGATCTCCACCGAATTGCGATCGAGAATGGCCCAGTCGCCCTCCTCGAGATAGGCGACAGCCGAGGTGAACGGGGCGAGCGCGATGGCATCCGAGCCGAGATACATCTCGCCCTCGCCATAGCCCACCGCCAGCGGCGAGCCCTTGCGCGCGCCGATCAGCAGGTTCTCGTTGCCCTCGAAGACGAAGGCGAGCGCGAAGGCGCCGCGCAGCCGCGGCAGGGCAGCCCCCACCGCATCGACGGCGCTCAGCCCCTCCTTCATGCCCTGCCCGACCAGATGCGCCACCGTCTCCGTGTCGGTCTGGGTGGAGAAGACGACGCCCTTGGCCTCCAGCTCCTGACGAAGCTCGCGGAAATTCTCGATGATGCCGTTGTGGACGACGGCGACGCCCTCGGAAGCGTGCGGATGGGCGTTGGTCTCGGTCGGCGCTCCATGGGTGGCCCAGCGCGTGTGGCCGATACCGATCGTGCCCATGAGCGGCGCCTTGGCGAGCGCCGCCTCGAGGTTCTTCAGCTTGCCCTCGGCGCGGCGGCGGGTCAGCACCCCGCCTTCGAGCGTCGCGACACCGGCGGAATCGTAGCCGCGGTATTCGAGCCGCTTGAGGCTGTCGACGAGCTGGCCCGCCACGGGCTCCTTGCCGAGAATGCCGATGATCCCGCACATGCCTGTCGTTCTCCACGTCCCGTCCGGCGGCAGGGCCGCGCCGCGTCCGAATCCGGTGCTTATACCGCCTGAAAGACAAGGCGGGTTTAACGGGCCCGCACCCGGGCCGGGAAATGAATTCCCGTGACGGTTTGAAACAGGGGGTCGCCGCGGCCATATTGATATGCGGTACGATCGTGGCGCATTGGAGAGGAGCGGTACCGACTGAGCCGGACGGCATGTCTCATGCTTTGATCGACGGTGCCGGCCTCCCGAGGCGGGAAGGACGCGGCAAACCGGAGACAGACGATGCGCTTTCGACTGCCTTGCCTATTTCTCCTGCTGCTCCTGACCCAGATTCTCCCCGTCCAGGCACAGTCCGTGCTGCGGGTGGCCATGCACGCCGATCTCAGGGCCATCGACCCCGTCTGGTCCACCGCCTACATCACCCGCAACCACGGCTACATGATCTACGACACGCTCTTCGCCATGAACGAGCAGGGCGAGATCAAGCCGCAGATGGTCGACGGCTACGACGTCTCCGCCGACGGCCTGACCTATTCCTTCACCCTGCGCGAGGGGCTGCTCTGGCACGACGGCCAGCCGGTCACCGCCGAGGACTGCGTCGCATCCATCCGCCGCTGGGGGATGCGCGACACCATGGGCCAGACGGTCATGACCTTCGTCGAGGACATGGCCGCAACCGGTTCGAAAACCTTCACGATCCGCCTGAAGCAGAAGACCGGCCTCCTCATCTACGCCCTCGGCAAGCCTTCCTCCGCCGTGCCCTTCATGATGCCGAAGCGCATCGCCGAGACGCCGCACACGGTGCAGATCACCGAGGCCATCGGCTCCGGCCCCTTCATGTTCCGCCGCGACGAGTGGAAGCCTGGCGACCGTGCCGTCTATGTGAAGTTCGACCGGTACGTGCCGCGCCCTGAGCCCGCCTCCAGCCTCGCCGGCGGCAAGGTCGCCCGTTTCGACCGCATCGAATGGGTGGTGCTCGCCGACCAGCAGCAGACGGTGAACGCGCTGCTCGCCGGCGAGATCGACATGATCGAGGGCGTCTCCCACGACCTCATCCCTCTCGTGCGCGACGCGCCGGGCGTCACCATGTGGGCCTCCAATCCCATCGGCAACCAGTTCTCCTTCCGGCCGAACCAGCTCCACCCGCCCTTCGACAACCCGAAGATCCGCCAGGCCCTCTGGTATGCCTTCAACCAGGAGGATTTCCTCAAGGCCGTCATCGGCGACGCCGAATTCTACTCGCCCTGCAAGTCGGTCTTCGTCTGCCCGACGCGCTTTGCCGGCGAAGCGGGCATGGAGGGTCTCCTGGAGAGCAACATGGCCAAGGCCCGCCAGCTCCTGCAGGAGGCCGGCTATGACGGCACGCCCGTGGTCCTCCTCCACTCCTCCGACGTGGCGGTGCTGGCGAACCTCGCCCCCGTCGCCAAGTCGCTGATGGAGCGCGCCGGCTTCAAGGTCGACATGCTGACCATGGACTGGGCTACCGTCGTCGCCCGCCTGGGCAAGCGCGACCCGCCCTCCTCCGGCGGCTGGAGCGCCTATCTCACCTCGTGGAACGCCGCCGACGTCCTCGATCCCGTCATGACCGCCTGGCTGAACTCCCGCTGCGAGCGGGCCCTGGTCGGCTGGCCCTGCGATCCGGAGATGGAGCGGCTGCGCACCGCCTTCGCCGCCGAGGGCGATCCGGCGAAGCAGAAGGAACTGGCTGAGGCGGTCCAGCGCCGGGCGATCGAATGGACCCAGTTCGTGCCGCTGGGTCAGTGGCGCAACGCCCTCGTCACCCGCGCCAACATCAAGGGCGTGCTGACCTCGCCCGTGCCGGTGCTGTGGAACATGCGGCGCGAGTGAGCCTTCAGCCCTTCGCCGCCTCTTCCTTCGCCTTGCGGGCGGCGCGCCGGACCTTGTTGGCGCGGATCATCTCCGCGCCGCGCCCGGGCAGGCCCGCTTGCTTGGCGCGGCCGAAGACGAGCGCGCCCTCCTTGGCGTCGAGGGTGATGGTCGAGCCGGCGGCGATCAGCACCTCGTCGCCGATGGTCAGCGGCGCCACCAGTGTCGAGTTGGAGCCGACGAAGACGTCGCGGCCGATGACGGTGGGATGCTTGTCGGCGCCGTCGAAATTGCAGGTGATGGTGCCGGCGCCGATATTGGTGCCCTCGCCGATGGTGGCATCGCCCAGATAGGCGAGGTGGTTGGCCTCAGCCTTCGCCGCCATGGTCGTGCGGTTGACCTCGACGAAATTGCCGATGTGGACCTTCTCGCCGATGCGGCTCTTCGGCCGGATGCGGGCGAAGGGGCCGATGATGGCGCCCCGGTCCACCACGCATCCCGCTAGGTGCGAATAGGCGCGGATGGTGACGTCGTCGGCGACGGCGACGCCCGGCCCGAAAACCACGTGCGGCTCGAGGGTCACGTCGCGGCCGAACTGGGTGTCGAAGGCGAGGAAGACCGTCTCCGGGGCGGTCATGGTGACGCCGCCGCGCATCGCCGCCGCGCGCAGCCGCGCTTGAGCGATGGCCTCGACCTCGGCGAGCTGGAGGCGGTCGTTCACCCCCCTCACCTCCTCCTCCGGCGCTAGCACCACGGCGGTGGAAAGGCCTTCGGCACGGGCCAGCGCCACGGCGTCGGTCAGGTAGAACTCGCCCTTCGCGTTGGCGTTGCCGATGCTTTTCAGGAGCGGGAGCGCCGTTCCGCCGGCGAGCGCCATGAGCCCGCCGTTGCAGAGCGTGATGGTCCGCTGGGCCGCGCTGGCCTCCTTCTCCTCGACGATGGCGGCGAGCGCGCCGCCTTCCATGACGAGCCGGCCATAGCCGAATGGGTCGGCCGCCTCGAAGCCGAGCACGGCCACCGCCGCGCCATCGGCGAGAGCCGCCCGCAGGCGGGCGAAGGTTTCCGATGTCACCAGCGGCGTGTCGCCGAAGGCGACGATGACGTCGTCGAAGCCGCGGGCGATCTCGCTCTCGGCATGGAGCACGGCGTGGGCCGTGCCGAGACGCTCGCTCTGCACGTGGATCGAGGCGTCGGGTTTCAGCCGCCGCGCCTCGGCGGCGACGTCCTCCCGGTCCGGGCCGACCACCACCGCCGCCGCCGTGCCGCCGGCCTCGGCGACGGCGCGCAGCACGTGTCCGACCATCGACAGGCCCGCCACCTCGTGCAGCACCTTGGGCCTCATGGATTTCATCCGCGTGCCCTCGCCGGCGGCGAGCACGATGGACAGGCAGGTGCGGTCGGTCATGGCATCGGTCCGATTCGGCGGCTCGGCTTCATTCTAGGCCCTTTGGAGACCGGCATGGAGACCGTACGCCCAGGGCTTCACCCCAGCCCCTTGGCCAGCCGGTCGAAGGCGACGAGGGTCGTCAGGAGTGCCTCCATCTGCTTCAGCGGCACCATGTTGGGGCCGTCGGAGGGCGCCTTGTCCGGGTCCGGATGGGTCTCGATGAAGACGCCGGCGACGCCGACCGCCACCGCCGCCCGCGCCAGCACCGGCACGAATTCGCGCTGGCCGCCCGAGGACGAGCCCTTGCCGCCCGGCTGCTGGACCGAATGGGTGGCATCGAAGATCACCGGCGCGCCGGTGGTCTCGGCCATGATCGGCAGGGCCCGCATGTCCGAGACGAGCGTGTTGTAGCCGAAGGAGACCCCGCGCTCGGTGACCATGACGCCGGGATTGCCGGCCTCGCGGACCTTGGCGGCGACGTTCGCCATGTCCCAGGGCGCGAGAAACTGGCCCTTCTTGACGTTGACGACGCGGCCGGTCTCGGCCGCCGCCACCAGGAGGTCGGTCTGCCGGCAGAGGAAGGCCGGGATCTGCAGGATGTCGACCACCTCGCCCACCGGTGCGCACTGGCCGATCTCGTGAATGTCGGTGATGACCGGCAGGCCGAGCCTCTCCTTCACCTCGGCGAAGACCGGCAGCGCCGCCTTCAACCCGATGCCGCGCGAGGACTTGCCGGAGGTGCGGTTGGCCTTGTCGAAGGAGGACTTGTAGACGAGACCGATGCCGACCCTGTCGGTGATCTCCTTCAGCGCCGTCGCCACCTCCAGCGCATGGTCACGGCTTTCCATGGCGCAGGGGCCGGCGATGAGGGCCAGCGGCAGACGGTTGCCGAAGCGCAGGTCGCCGACCTCGACGGTCGCCTGTTCGAGAGCTGCAATCACGTCATCGTCCCTTCTGGCGCCGCGGGGGCGCGGCCGGTCTGCCGGGCGGGTTCTGGCAGACCCGTCCCCGGCGATCAACCGCAGATGGGGAAGCGGATCGCCGCGGTCAATCGACGATGGCGTGGGGGAGGAAGCAGGATGTGTTGCCGGTGACGAGGCCGGCATCCTCGCGAATGCCGATTCCCGCCGGATCCTGGTCGATGATCCAGGAGCCGATGACCGGCCGCATGCCGTCGAAGACGACGTCGGGGGCGAGTGCCTGGATGACGCGCGGCAGCCTGTCGTAGGGCCCCTCCTGCGCCACCAGCGTCACGCCGTCGCGGCGGATCTCCACATTGGCGCCCTCGCGCGAGAAGATCGGCTTGGCGACGTGGTCGCGACCGATGGCGGAGGCGGCGGGATCGCCCTCGTAATAGCTCTCCAGCAGATTGGGATGGCCGGGGGCGAGCTTCCACAGCTCCGGCAGGATCGCCTTGGTGGAGAGCAGCATCTTCCAGGGCGGCTCGATCCACACCGTCGGCGAGCCCGGCATGGCCGAGCCGAACTCCTCGTGGATCAGCCATTCCCAGGGATAGAGCTTGAACAGCGTGCGGATTTCGCGGTTCTCCTCGTCGACGAAGCGCCCGGTGCGGTCGAGGCCGATGGAGGCGATGTCCAGCAGCACCACCTGGTGGCCCGCGGCGCCGGCGCATTCGGCCATGTACTCGACGTTCTTGCGGTCCTCGAGCTCCTCGGAGAAGGCGGTCATGTGCAGCAGCCCGCCCGTCGGCCAGGCGGAGAAGCGGGCGATGAGCTGGTCGTGCAGATTGTTGAACTGGTCCGCTCCCTGCGGCAGCAGCCCGGCTTTGATCCGGTCTTCCAGCCAGTACCACTGGAAGACCGAGGCCTCGTAGAGCGAGGTCGGCGTGTCGGCGTTGAACTCCAGGAGCTTCGGCGGGTCCTTGCCGTCATAGACGAGGTCGAAGCGGCCGTAGAGGCTCGGGTCGCCCCGGTCCCAGCTCTTCGCGATCCAGTCCCAGTAGGTCGAGGGGATGTCGAGGCGCTTGAGATACTCCTCGTCGCGCACCGCCCTGCCCGCCCATTCGCCGCAGAGCGAGACCAGCTCGGCCGTCGCCTCCTCGATGTCGTCCTCGATCTGGCGCAGCGTGAAGCGGTAATAGGCCCGCTCGTCCCAGTAGCGCTGGCCGTCCGGCATGGCATAGGCGAAGCCGTATTCGTCGGCGAGCGCCTTCCAGTTCTCCCGCTCGGCGATGGCGATCCGCTGCATCTCACCCTCCCCGGGACGAGCTGGAGAAGCTGCGCGCCGTCGAGCCGAAGCCCGATCGCGTCACACCCTGGCTCTGGCTGGACGCAGCGCCCGACGACGAATTGCCGGCCGACGAGCTGCCGCCGCCCCAGAAATGGGAGCGCGAGGACGAGGACGAGGACGAACTGCAGGAGCGCGCGGTGCTGAAGGGCTGGCCCGCGAGGGTCTGATAGGCGCCGCCCGTGCCCAGACGCACTGGCTGGATGCCCCAGGGCCCCGAACCCGAGCGCGACAGCCCCACCGCCGTTGCGCCGCCGGCGAAGGCGGCCGCGCATTGCGGGCCGGGCATCAGCGCCTCGCACTGCGCCACCGAGGTCGCGACCTGACCGACCGAGCAGGACTGCCGCGTGCCGCCGAGGCCGAAGCCGTTGGTCGCCGTGACCGTCCCGATGCCGAGGAGCGCCGCCGTGCCGATGCCGACCGGGCTGAGAAGCACCGACCGCTTCTGCGCCGGAGGGGTGGCGGCGGCGGCTGCGTCCACCCTCAACTGCGGCTTCGGCAGGCTGCGCCGCTCCCGGTTGCCGAAGGGAGGTTTTGGGTCCGTCATCGGAACCTCCTCACGTCGTCATCGAGGCGGCGGCGAGCTGGCCGCAGGTGATGGAGACCGCCCCCAGCCAGATGCCGGCGGAGAGCTCCTGCCGCTCGATGCGGCCGCTGAGGTCGTCGATGACGAGGCGCGCCAGATAATAGACGACGACCTGGATGATCAGGGAGACGGTCGCCCAGAGCGCATTGTCCAGGATCGATTCGGAATATTCGACGGAGGCCGCCAGCGGCAGCGAGAAGCCGATCAGGCTGCCGGCCAGGGACAGCGCGGCGGCCGTGTTGCCCTTGCGGATGAGCTCGAACTCGTTGTGGTGGGTGATCTTCGTATAGATCGCGGCGAAGACGACCAGGAACAGGATCGCCAGCACGTAATGCGCCAGGAAGGCCGGGAAGCCCGACAGATATTCGGCGATTCTCACGAGCCCCTCCTCGACCGTTGCGCCGCGACGCCAGGGCCGGCCGGGGGGCCTGCCGCTAGCTGCGCCCGAAGACCGGAACCACCAGCTCCGGCGGGCCCGGCCTGAGGCAGAAGCCCGAGGCGCGCGGCACGAATCCGGTGGCCCCGGCGGCGGGCTGGCAGGAAGGGTAGCGGTCCTCGCATTGCTGGCGCATGTCGAAGACGGGGCCGCTCTGTAACAGGCGGCGGTCGGCCTCGGCCATCAGCGCCGTGCAGCGGGCGGCGCTCATGCCGCTCGTCGTGCAGGCGGCGACGGAGCGATGGACGGTGGCGCCGGCGCAGTCGCCGCCGGTGAAGCCCACATAGGCGAGGATGGCGCCGGCCGTCAGGACCACAGCCGTGACGACCAGCGCGACCGGTCGCATCACACGAGCCGCGACTGGGCCTTGGCCGCCTCGATGAAGGAGCGGAACAGCGGATGGGGCTCGAAGGGCCGGCTCTTCAGCTCGGGGTGATACTGCACGCCGATGAACCAGGGATGGTCCGGATATTCGATCGTTTCCGGCAGCACGCCGTCCGGCGACAGGCCGGTGAAGACGAGGCCCTTGTCCTCCAGTCGCTTGCGGTAGTCGAGATTGACCTCGTAGCGGTGGCGGTGGCGCTCGGAGATGACGTCGGAGCGGTAGATGGAGGCGATGCGCGAATCCGGTTTCAGGTGGGCGGTATAGGCGCCGAGACGCATGGTGCCGCCGAGATCGCTCGCCGCCGTGCGCTTCTGCAGCTCGTTGCCGCGCAGCCATTCGGTGAGCAGGCCCACCACCGGCTCCGGCGTCGGGCCGAACTCCGTCGAATTGGCGTGCGGCACGCCGGCGAGGTTCCGCGCCGCCTCGATCACCGCCATCTGCATGCCGAAGCAGATGCCGAAATAGGGCACCTTGCGCTCCCGCGCGAAGCGCGCCGCCCGGATCTTGCCCTCGGCGCCGCGCTGGCCGAAGCCGCCGGGAACGAGAATGCCATGGACGTCCTGCAGGTAGGGCGACGGGTCCTCGTGCTCGAAGACCTCGCTCTCGATCCACTCGAGGTTCACCTTCACCTTGTTGGCGATGCCGCCGTGGGCCAGAGCCTCGATCAGCGACTTGTAGGCGTCCTTCAGGCCCGTGTACTTGCCGACGATGGCGATGTTGACCTCGCCCTCGGGATTGTGGACGCGCGCCGAGACGTCGTCCCAGCGCCGCATGTCCGGCTCGCCCTTCACGTCGATGCCGAAGGCGCGCAGCACCTCGTTGTCGAGGCCCGCCTGATGATAGGCGAGCGGCACGTCGTAGATCGAGCCGGCGTCGCGCGCCTCCACCACGGCGGAGGGGCGCACGTTGCAGAACAGCGCCAGCTTCTTGCGCTCGCCCTCCGGGATCGGCCGGTCGCAGCGGCACAGCAGGATGTCCGGCGCGATGCCGATGGAGCGCAGCTCCTGCACCGAATGCTGGGTGGGCTTGGTCTTCAGTTCGCCTGCCGAGGCGATGTAGGGCAGCAGCGTCAGGTGGACGAAGATGCTGTCGCCCTCGGGCAGTTCGTTACCGAGCTGGCGGATGGCCTCGAAGAAGGGCAGGCCCTCGATGTCGCCGACCGTGCCGCCGATCTCGACCAGCACGAAGTCGAAACCCTCGTTGCCGGTGCGCACGAAATCCTTGATGGCGTCGGTGACGTGCGGGATCACCTGGATCGTCGCGCCGAGATAGTCGCCGCGCCGCTCCTTGGTGATGATGTCCTGGTAGATGCGGCCGGTGGTGATGTTGTCGGCGCGGGTGCAGGGCCGGCCGGTGAAGCGCTCGTAATGGCCGAGGTCGAGATCGGTCTCGGCGCCGTCGTCGGTGACGAAGACCTCGCCGTGCTGGGTCGGGCTCATCGTGCCCGGGTCGACGTTGAGATAGGGGTCGAGCTTGCGCAGGCGGACCGTGTAGCCGCGTGCCTGCAGCAGGGCGCCGAGCGCCGCCGAAGCCAGACCCTTGCCGAGTGACGAAACCACGCCGCCGGTGATGAAGATATACCGCGTCATGGGGCCCCTTCCTTAAGGCGCATCGAGCGATTCGCACAGCGGGACGAGAGACGCGCGGCGCCTTGTCCCCGGCAAAAGAGAAGGGCCGGTTTCCCGGCCCTGTTTCGGATGACCGTGCTTGAAGGCCGCACGGCCGGATGGCAATGGCCGCGGCGCGGCGCCCGGGCGCCGTCCCCAGCTTAAATGCCGCGTGCCGTCACGGGCGCGGGGCAGGAGCCGCCGGAGCGGCGGGCGCGGCCGGCGGCTGCGACAGGCCGCGCAGACCCTCGAGCATGCCGGTGCCGCCCTGGCCGCCGCCGGACTGCGGCACCTGCGGCGCGGCGGGAGCGGCCGGAGCCGTCGGCGCGGCCGGGGCCGTCGTCGCCGGGCGGTCGAGCAGCGAACGGGGACCGCGCGCCTGCGTCGCCAGGAGGGCGAGCGTGATGGAGGTCAGGAAGAAGCCGGTCGCCAGGATGGCCGTCGCGCGGGTCAGCACGTTGGCCGTGCCGCGGGACGACATGAAGTTGCCGCCGCCGCCGCCCATGCCGAGGCCGCCGCCTTCGGAGCGCTGGAGGAGGACCACGACGATCAGCGCGAGCACGATCATCAGGTGGACGACGAGAATGACGGACTGCATGGCCGCGCAACGGTCCCTGGCTCGAAAGAATGGGCGTCTCTACACGATCGGGCCGGCCTTGCCTACCCCGATGCGCCGGGCCGTATATGGGGAGGCCCCGCCCCGTCAGCCAGCCTCGTCCGCCGCGACGCCCCTGCCCCCGCCCGTGACGCCGGGATCGAGGTGCCAGAAGATCCAGGCCGAGGCGGTGGTGATGAGGCCGATCGTCACGAAGGTCGCCTGGAAGGCCGGCACGGCGGAGCCGAGGGCGCCCGCGGCGAAATGCGCCGTGTAGGTGGCGAGCAGCGCGCCCGCCACCGTCACGCCGAGGCTCATGGACAGCATCTGCACCATCGAGAACAGGCTGTTGCCGCTCCCCGCCCCCGCCGGATCGAGATCGCGGAGGGTCACCGTGTTCATCGCGGTGAACTGGAACGAATTGATGGCCCCGTAGCAGCCGAGAAGCACGAGCATGGCCGGCAATGGCAGCAGCGGCATGAAGGCGAAGCTCGCCTGCAGCGCGCCGAGCACCAGCGTGTTGGCGACGAGGAAGCGGCGGTAGCCGTAACGGGTGATGAGGCGGGTGACCGCGCGCTTCGCCGTCATCGCCATGGCGGCCACGGGGAGCATCATCATGCCCGCCTCCGCCGGGCTGCGGCCGAGGCCCACCTGCAGCAGCAGCGGGATGAGGAAGGGCATGGCGCCCGAGCCGATGCGGGCGAAGAGGTTGCCGATGAGCCCGACCGTGTAGGTCGGGATGCGGAAGAGGCTGAGGGGAAACAGCGGGTCGGGTCGGCGCCGGGCGTGCAGGAAATAGCCGATGATGAGCGCGAAGGCGAAGACGAGGAGCACGAGCACCGTCGCCCGCTCGAAGCCGAAGTCGGTCAGGCCGTCGAGGGAGAAGGACAGCGCCACCATGCCGAGGGAGAGCATGAGATAGCCGACGACGTCGAAGCGCCCGACACCCGCGTTGCGCCCCTCCGGCATGTAGATCGCGGTGAGGACGACCCCGACGAGGCCGACCGGCAGGTTGATGAGGAAGATCCAGTGCCAGGACGCCGCCTGCACCAGCCAGCCGCCCAGCGTCGGGCCGATCAGCGGTCCGATCAGGCCGGGAATGGCGACGAAGCTCATGGCGGGGAGGAACTGGTCGCGCGGCACGTTGCGCAGCACGACCAGTCGGCCGACCGGCAGCAGCATGGCGCCGCCCGCCCCCTGGACGATGCGCGACAGGACGAGCTGCGTCAGCGAGGTCGAGCTGGCGCAGGCGACCGAACCCGCGGTGAAGAGGACGATGGCGGCGATGAAGACGTTGCGGCTGCCGAAGCGGTCGGCGAGCCAGCCGGAGGCCGGGATCAGCATGGCCATGGTGAGCGAATAGGCGATCACCACCGAATGCATGCTCAAGGGGCTCTCGCCCAGCGCCCGCGCCATGGACGGCAGGGCCGTGTTGACGATGGTGGAATCCAGCGTCTGCATGAAGAAGCCGACGGCGACGATCCAGAGCAGGATCCTGAAGCTTCCGCCGCCGGCTGCGCTCATGCCTTCATCCTCAGCGATAGGCCGCGGCGATCGCCAGGAAGTCGGCCGCCTTCAGGCTCGCGCCGCCGACGAGGGCGCCGTCGACGTTCTCAACCGCCATCAGCTCCTTGGCGTTGGCGGGCTTCACCGAGCCGCCATAGAGGATGCGGATGCCAGCGGCCTGCTTGCCGTGGCGCGAGACGAGCTTCTTGCGGATCAGGGCGTGGACCTCGGCGACGTCGGCCGCGGTCGGCGTCAGGCCCGTGCCGATGGCCCAGACCGGCTCGTAGGCGACGATGATCGTCTCGGGCGTCGCATCCTCGGGCACCGAGCGCGCCACCTGCCGGCCGACGACGGACAGCGCCTTGCCGGCCTCGCGCTCCTCCCGCGTCTCGCCGACGCAAACGATCGCGGCGAGCCCAGCCCGGATGGCGGCGGCGGCCTTGGCGGCGACCAGAGCGTCGCTCTCCTTGAAATACTGCCGGCGCTCGGAATGACCGACGATGACGGCGCCGGCGCCGGAATCGGCCAGCATCTCGGCGGATACCTCGCCGGTGAAGGCGCCGGAGGCCTCGGTGTGGCAGTCCTGGCCGCCGATGGCGATGCGGGTGCCGATGGCCGCGGCCGCCGCGAGGAAGACGAGCGGCGCCGGCGGGCAGATCATCAGATCCACCTTGGCCTTGAGGCCGGCGTCGTAGCCCTCCGCCATGGCGGAGAGTTCCTTCAGCGCGGAGCGGCTGCCGTTCATTTTCCAGTTGCCGGCGACGAGCGGACGCACGCTCATGACGATCTCCTCGGATGGCGTTGAAGATGGGGTGGCCGGCTGCCTAGCAGAACATGCGGGAGGGCACCACCTGCCATGCTTGCCCCTCCGGGGCGCCGTCACTATGCTCCGCCGACTTTTTCCGCCCCTCGCGGCCCCTTGACGCCGCCCGCAGGAGACCCGACCGGCATGTTGACCGGCCTTCGCAGCGCCTTCGAGAAGGGCTTCGCCCGCTTCATCCTGATCGCCCTCATGGGTATCCTCGTGCTGTCCTTCGCCGTCTGGGGCATCGGCGACATCTTCCGCGGCGGCACGGCGACCACGGTGGCCAGCGTCGGCAGCACGCAGATCTCGGTGCAGAACTTCCAGACCGCCTACAACCGCGAGGTGCAGAATCTCGGCCGCATGGTCGGCCGCGGCATCACCCCCGACCAGGCCCGCCAGTTCGGTATCGACCAGCGCGTCCTCAGCCAGCTCGTCACCGAGGCGACGCTCGACGAGCGCGGCCGCCAGCTCGGCCTCGGCGTCGACGACGAGACGATCCGCAACCGTATTGTCGCCACCCCCGCCTTCCGCGGCCCCACCGGACAGTTCGACCGCAACGCCTTCGCCGAAGTGCTGCGCCAGTACGGCTTCACCGAGCAGAGCTTCATCGAGCAGGAGCGCCGCCTCGCCGTCCGCCAGCAGATCGCTGGCGCTGTCTCCGACCGCCTCGGCACGCCGCAGGTGCTCATCGACGCCATGACGCGATTCCAGAACGAGACGCGCCAGGCCCAGTACGTGGTGCTCGGCGCGGCCCAGGCCGGCGATATCCCGGCGCCAGAGGGCACGACGCTCCAGGCCTATTTCGACGCCAACAAGCAGAGCTTTCGCGCGCCCGAATATCGCAAGCTCGTGGTCCTCACCCTGTCGCCGCAGGAGCAGGCCGGCTTCCAGCAGGTGCCGGACGCGCAGGTGGTCGAGGAGGTCGCCCGGCTGCGCGAGACGAGCGAGCGCCGCACCATCCAGCAACTCACCTTCCCGACGCCCGAGGAGGCCCAGGCCGCCGCCGAGCGGCTGAAGGGCGGGCTCTCCTTCGACGACCTCGCCAAAGAGCGCAACGTCTCCCCCGCCGACCTGACGCTCGGAAATCTGTCACGCGCCCAGGTCGCCGACCCCGCCGTGCGCGATGCCGCCTTCGCCCTCGCCGAGGGCGCCGTCAGCGAGCCGGTGCGCGGCCGCTTCGGCACCGTCCTGCTCCGCGTCACCGCCGTCGCACCCTTCAACGAGGGCCAGGCGACCGAACAGGCGCGCATGACCATCGCCACGACGATGGCCCGCAACGCCGTCAACGACCTCCACGACCGCATCGAGAAGGAGCGCTCCTCCGGCCTGCCGCTGACCGACATCGCCGGCAAGGTGGGCCTGACCGTCAATACGGTGGACGCGGTCGACGTCCAGGGCCGCGACCCCTCCGAGGTTCAGCTCAATCTTCCCGGCGCCTCCGACTTCCTGCCTGCCGCCTTCCGCGCCGAGGTCGGCCTCGAGAACGAGCCGGTCAACAACCGCGAGAGCGGCCTGTGGGTCTGGTACGAGGTCGCCGCCGTCACGCCCGCCCGCGACCGCACCCTCGACGAGGTGCGCCCGCAGGTGGAGGCACGCTGGCGCGAGGACGAGGTGAAGATCCGCATCGGCAAGGCCGCCGACGTCATGGCCACCGCGCTGCGCGAGGGCAAGCCGCTCGCCGAACTCGCCCAGGCCGCGGGCCTCGAGGTGCGCACCACCCCTGCCCTCAAGCGCACCGCCACCGACGGTGTCTGGGGCGCCAGTGCCGTGCAGATGCTCTTCGCGACGGCCAAGGGCCAGGGCGCCAACGCGCCCGCCGCCGACGGCATCGACCGCATCGTCTTCGTGACGACGGAGGTGGCGCTGCCGGCCGATGCGAGCCTCGATCAGCGCACCCGCGACCAGCTCTCGCAATCGATCGAGGACGACGTCCTCGCCCAGTATATCGCCCGCCTCCAGAAGGATTTCGGCTCCACCGTCAACCGCACCCTGCTCAACCGGGCGGTGGGCGGCACGGCCGAGACCCGCTGACGCCGCAGCGACGACGAGGATGTCATGCAGATCGAGCCGGCCTTCGAGGCCTTCCAGCCTCTCCACGCCGCGGGCCAGCCGCAGGTGGTGTGGACGACGCTGGTGTCGGATCTGGAGACGCCGGTCTCGGCCTATCTGAAGATCGCAGGATCGAAGACCAACGCCTTCCTGCTCGAATCCGTCGAGGGCGGCGCCATCAAGGGCCGCTATTCCGTGCTCGGCATGGAGCCGGACCTGATCTGGCGCTGCCGCGGCCAGGTGGCGGAGATCAACCGCCGCCCCGCCGCCGACCACAACGCCTTCGTGCCGCTGCCCGATGCGCCGCTGACCGAGTTGCGCAAGCTCCTCGCCGACAGCCGCATCGCCGTTCCCGACACGCTGCCGCCCATGGCGGCGGGTGTCTTCGGCTATCTCGGCTACGACATGGTCCGGCAGATGGAGCACCTGCCCGACGTGCCGCCGGATCCGCTCGGCCTCGCGGACGCGCTGTTCATCCGCCCGACCGTGGTCCTCGTCTTCGACGCGGTGAAGGACCAGATCACCGTGGTGACGCCGGTCAGGCCGCAGTCCGGGCAGTCGGCGAAACAGGCCTATGACCAGGCGGTCAACCGCCTCGTCGCGGTCGTCGACGCCCTCGACGGGCCGCTGGAGCGGCAGACGCCTCTGCCCGACCACGCCGAGATCATGGCCGGCCTCGTCTCCAACACCCCTGAGGCGGACTATTCCGCCATGGTCGACCGGGCGAAGGACTACATCGCCGCCGGCGACATCTTCCAGGTCGTGCTGTCCCAGCGCTTCTCCACGCCCTTCACCCTGCCGCCCTTCTCGCTCTACCGGGCGCTCAGGCGGGTGAATCCCTCGCCATTCCTCTACTATCTTGCCTTCGACGGCTTCTCGGTCGCCGGCTCCTCGCCGGAGATCCTGGTACGCGTGCGCGACGGCCGCGTCACCATCCGCCCCATCGCCGGCACGCGTCCGCGCGGCGCCACGCCCGCCGACGACAAGCGGCTCGGCGAGGAACTGCTCGCCGACCCCAAGGAGCGCTCGGAACACCTCATGCTGCTCGATCTCGGCCGCAACGACGTCGGCCGCGTCGCGAAGATCGGTACGGTGGAGGTCACCGACAAGTTCTTCCTGGAACACTATTCCCACGTCATGCACATCGTCTCGAACGTCGAGGGTGAGCTCGACCCGAAGCACGACCTGATCGACGCCCTCGCCGCCGGCTTTCCGGCCGGCACGGTCTCCGGCGCGCCGAAGGTGCGGGCCATGCAGATCATCGACGAGCTGGAGAAGGAGAAGCGCGGCCTCTATGCCGGCTGCGTCGGCTATTTCTCCGCCACGGGCGCCATGGACACCTGCATCGTACTGCGCACCGCCGTGGTCAAGGACGGGCAGATGTATGTCCAGGCCGGCGCCGGCATCGTCGCCGACAGCGTCAACGCCATGGAACAGGCCGAGTGCGTCAACAAGGCCAAGGCCCTCGTCCATGCCGCAAACGAGGCGGTGAAGACGGCGGCCCGGGTCGGGAGGGGCCAGTGAAGATCACCCTCATCGACAATTACGACAGCTTCACCTGGAACCTCGTCCACTACATCGGCGGGCAGGAGATCGGCGGCGTCAGGCCCGAGGTCGATGTCGTCCGCAACGACAAGACCACCGCCGACGCCGTCATCGCCGCCGACCCCGACGCCATCGTGCTCTCTCCCGGCCCCTGCACGCCGAACGAAGCCGGCATCTGCCTCGACCTCATCGCCAAGGCCTCCGACCGCATCCCGATGTTCGGCGTCTGCCTCGGCCACCAGGCCATGGGCCAGGTTTTCGGCGGCCAGGTGGTGCGGGCGCCGAAGCCCATGCACGGCAAGATGTCGACCATTTCGCATGAAGGCCGCAGCGTCTTCCGCGGCATCAACGGCCCCTTCCAGGCGACGCGCTACCACTCGCTCACCGTCGACCGCGCCGGCTGGCCGGACGCTCTCGAAATCACCGCCGAATCCGAGGACGGCGTGGTCCAGGGCCTGATGCACCGCTCGCGGCCCCTGCACGGCGTGCAGTTTCACCCCGAGAGCATCGCCTCCGAGCACGGCCACCGCATGATCGCCACCTTCCTCGACCTCGCGGCCGCTTGGAACCGCAGCCAGGGACGCCGCTGATGGACCAGTTCAAGACCCTGATCGCCAAGGCGGCGACCGGCGCGCCGCTGACGCGCGAGGAGGCCGCCTCCGCCTTCGACCAGATCATGTCGGGCAACGCCACGCCCTCGCAGATCGGCGGCTTCCTGATGGCCCTGCGGGTGCGCGGCGAGACCGTCGACGAGATCACCGCGGCGGTCGAGACCATGCGCGCCAAGATGGTGCGCGTCGATGCGCCGGCCGACGCGGTCGACGTGGTGGGCACCGGGGGCGACGCCTCCCACTCGCTCAACATCTCCACCTGCGCTGCCTTCATCGTCGCCGGCGCCGGCGTTCCCGTCGCCAAGCACGGCAACCGGGCGCTGTCCTCCCGCTCGGGCGCCGCCGACTGCCTGATGGCGCTGGGCGTCAAGATCGACCTCTCCCCCGCCGGCATTTCCCGCTGCATCCGCGAGGCCGGCATCGGCTTCATGTTCGCGCCCGCCCACCACCCCGCCATGAAGCATGTCGGCCCGACGCGCGTGGAGCTCGGCACCCGCACCATCTTCAACCTGCTCGGGCCGCTCTCCAATCCGGCCGGCGTCAAGCGCCAGATGGTCGGGGTCTTTTCGGGCCAGTGGGTCGAGCCGCTGGCGGCGGTGCTCGCCAATCTCGGCTCCAGCCACGCCTGGGTCGTCCACGGCTCCGACGGTCTCGACGAGGTCACCGGCACCGGCCCCAGCGCCGTCGCCGAGCTGAAGGGCGGCCGCATCACCTCCTTCACCGTCCATCCCTCCGACGTCGGCCTCGGCCTCTGCCAGCCGGGAGACCTCAAGGGGGGCGATGCCGCCCACAACGCCACCCAGCTTCGCGCGGTGCTGACGGGAGCCCGCAACGCCTACCGCGACGTTGCCGCCCTCAACGCCGCCGCCGCGCTCGTCGTCTCGGGCCGCGCCGCCACCCTCCCCGACGGCTTCGCCATGGCGACATCGGCCCTCGACACCGGCGCCGCGGCGAAAACCCTCGACCGGCTCGTCGCCGTCTCCGCCTCCGCGTGATCCCATGGCCGACATTCTGAAGACCATCGAGGCCTACAAGCTGGAGGAGATCGCCGCCGCGAAGCGCCAGCGCCCCTTCGCGACCGTCGACGCCGCCGCCCGCGCGGCGGCGCCCGTGCGTCCCTTCGCCGGCGCCATCGAGGCGGCCATCGCGGCCGGACGGACGGCGCTCATCGCCGAGATCAAGAAGGCGAGCCCGTCCAAGGGGCTGATCCGCGCCGATTTCGATCCGCCTGCGCTCGCCCGCGCCTATGAGGCCGGCGGCGCCACCTGCCTCTCCGTCCTCACCGACGCCCCCTCTTTCCAGGGCGCGCCGGACTTCCTCACCGCGGCCCGCGCCGCCTGTTCGCTGCCCGCCCTGCGCAAGGACTTCATGCACGACACCTATCAGGTGGCGGAGGCGAGGGCCTGGGGCGCCGACTGCATCCTCGTCATCATGGCCTCCGTGGACGACGCCCTCGCCGCCGATCTCGTCGCCGCCGCCAGCGACTACGGCATGGACGCGCTCGTCGAGGTCCACGACGCGGCCGAGTTAGACCGCGCGCTCGCCCTGCCCTCCCGCCTCATCGGCATCAACAACCGCAACCTCAGGACCTTCGAAGTGACGCTGGAAACAGCGGAGCGGCTTGCGCCCCGCATCCCCGCCGACCGGATCGTGGTCGGCGAAAGCGGGATTTTCGTCTCATCGGACGTCGCCCGCCTGGCCCGCGCGGGCATCCGCACCCTCCTCGTCGGAGAGAGTCTGATGCGTCAAGATGACGTTACGGAAGCGACGATGCGCCTCCTCACCTAACGCGACGCTGCGGAAGGTGGCTTTCCCTTGCGCGGGCTGACGAATCCGGCGCTTTGGGGTTAATCCCGGCCTAACGCGTTGCGTCCAACACTTAAACAATTGAATCGCGTGCGATTCCAAAGCCTTATTTGGTGTCCCGTAATCTCGGCTCCGGTCGCAGATTGAGGGGTCGCCACGCGATGTGGAACATAGTCCTGAGGTTCAAGAAGGATCGGCGCGGCGCTCTCGCCGTGGTCTTCGCCGTTTCGCTCTATCCCATCCTGATGATGATCTGCGCGGCGGTGGACCTCAGTCGCCAAAGCCAGCAGCAGGCCCGCCTGCAGGCGGCGCTGGACGCAGCGGCGCTGTTCGTCGCCCGCCTCGTCGCCGACGGCAAGGCGCCGAGCGATCTCACGGCCGCCGCGCGCACCTTCGTCCTCGGCAACGTCAACCCTTCGGAAATGACCAACGTCACCGTCACCGCCACCTTGGACAGCACCAATGTCCGGGTCACCGGCAGCGGCCAGATCAATCCGGTCATGGCCAACATTCTCAGCGCCAGTGATCTCACCATCAGCGGCGTGGCCGGCGCCACCTGGCGCACCAAGAAGATCGAGCTCGTCCTCGTCCTCGACAACACTGGCTCCATGTCGAGCTCGGGCAAGATGTCGGCGCTGAAGACCGCCGCAAAGAGCCTGATCGACACCATGGCGACGGTGGCCAACAAGCCCGACGCGGTCCGCATCGGCATCGTGCCCTTCGACGTCCAGGTCCGCGTCGGCACCACCTACAAGAGCGCGAGCTGGCTGACCTATGCGAATTCGGGCACCAATTCGAGCAACTGGACGGGATGCGTCGCCGACCGCGACCAGAGCCACGACGTCGCCGACACAACGCCCACCACGGGCACGCCGGCGACCCTCTTCCCCGCCCGCAACTGCACCAACTCCAACCTGACCAGCATCATGCCCCTGTCCACCGACTGGACGGCGCTGAAGGCAAAGGTCGACGCCATGTCCCCAGCCGGCAACACCAACGTCACCATCGGCCTCGTCTGGGGCATGCACATGCTGACGGCCAACGAGCCGCTCACCACGGCCCGCACCCTGGTTCAGGAGCCCGATCTCGAGCGGATCATCATCCTGCTCACCGACGGCGACAACACGCAGAACCGCTGGACCACCAACGGCACGTCCATCGACGCGCGCACGGATCTGGCCTGCGCCAACACCAAGGCCAACGGCATCCGGCTCTACACGATCCGCGTCATCGACGGCGACGCCGCCCTGCTGCGCCGCTGCGCCACCACCACGTCGATGTTCTACGACGTCCGCACGGCCTCGGAGTTGCTGCCGGTGTTCCAGCGCATCGCCGCCGAGATCGGGCAATTGCGCCTCACGCAGTGACGGCGCCCATGAAAAAGGCCCGGCGCGCGGCGCCGGGCCTTGTTGCGTCCGGGCTTGCCCGAACGGGTCACTTCGCCGGGGCGAACTTGGCCATCGCCGCTTCGTAGGGCTTGAAGACCTCCTTGAAGAGGTCGGTATAGAGTTCGCCGATCTTGGTGGCGCGGGCCACCGCCGCCTCGTAGGCGGACTTGGCGTAGTCCGACTGCAGCTCGATCGCCTTGTCGAGGCTCTTCACCGCCGCGATCTTCTCGATCGAGGCCGAGCCGTCCTCGAAGGACTTCTTGGTGTAGTCGACCAGTTCGGCGGCGATCGCCTGGTAGCCCTTGGTCAGGGCCGTCATCGCCTTGACGGCATTGTCGAGGCCGTCTTTGCCGAGCTTCTGCACGTCTTCCAAATTCTGGGCCATGGCCGCAATCCTCGCGATGGAACCACCGATGGGAACTCCCGGCCGGGGTCGCCGAGCATACGTACTCACCGGCTCCTGATACCGGTTATGCTGCACTGCGTCAATTAACCATTTTGCACTGCACCATCAGCCGAACGGCCGAGGCCCTGGCCGGCTGATCGAACCAATCGAGCCGGCGAATCGGCGCTTAACCAACTGGCAACCGCGAACGCTTACCGTGCTTGTCAACGGCCCCTGGGGTTCAGGGGCTGCAGTGCCGAGTACGGCTGCGTATCGCCGATTGTGGTGTCGCGTCGCCGGCGGTCCCCAGGGGCCGCCGGTTGTGATGGACCGGTCGAACCGCAGCCTCACCCGGTGCGCCAGGGACAGGATTGCGGACCGGTCGCCAGAAGGCTCCCCGGCCCCGCGCGTAAAGAGTTCAGGGGTGGCGGAAATGGCGACGATCAACGGCGCCGGCCGGGCGGTGTGGAACCGCGCGACCTTCTTTCTGGCAGCGGGCATGGCCGCCACTCTGTCGCTCGCCGCGGCGAGCCAGGCCGAGGCGAGGCCGCGCCGCTATGCCGGCTATGCGCCCGCCTATTCGGCCATCGTGGTCGACGCCAAGACCGGCGAGACGATCCACGCCGAGGCGGCCGACGCCCATCGCTTCCCGGCCTCCGTCACCAAGGTCATGACGCTCTACCTGCTGTTCGAGCAGATCGATTCCGGCCGCTTCTCGCTGCAGTCGCCGCTGCGCGTGTCCGCCGAGGCCGCCAGCCAGCCGCCGTCGAAGATCGGCGTGCGGGCCGGTTCGACCATCACCGTCGAGGAGGCGATCCGCGCCCTCGTCACCAAGTCGGCCAACGACGTCGCCGTCGTGGTTGCCGAGAACATTTCCGGTTCGGAGGAGGCCTTTGGCCAGCTCATGACCCGCAAGGCGCGCGCCATCGGCATGAGCCGCACCACCTTCCGCAACGCCTCGGGCCTGCCCGACGCCTCTCAGATGACCACGGCCCGCGATCTCGCCACCCTCGGGCGCGCCATCCAGGACCACTTCCCGACCTATTACCGCTATTTCCAGACCTATTCCTTCGCCTATCGCGGCGTGAACCACCGCAACCACAATCGTCTGCTCGGCCGCGTCGAGGGCGTCGACGGCATCAAGACCGGCTATACCCGCGCCTCCGGCTTCAACCTCCTGACCTCGGCCCGCCGCGGCCAGCGCCAGATCGTCGCCGTCGTCATGGGCGGGCGCACCGGCGGCGCCCGCGACGCCCGCATGCGCCAGCTCGTCGAGGCCACCTTCCCGCGGGCCTATGCCGGCGCCCGCACCGCCCCGATGGTCGCCCGCGCCAGCGAGCCGGCCCGTCCGCAGACCCGCATCGCGGTGGCCGCCCAGGTGCCCGTGCCGGGCCGCCGCCAGCCGGTGGCCGAGCCGATGCCGATCACGCCCATGGCCGCAGCGGTCATCACCGCCGGCCAGACCCGCGGCGGTGCCTCCACCGGTGCTTCGGCGGCAGCCCCGGTCACGGCCAGCGCCCAGCCGCATCGGCAGGTCATCCGCGCCGAGACCGCGCCGGCCCCGGTCGCCGCCGCCACCGTTCTCTCCGCCGCCGCCTCCCGTCCGGTTCCGGCCCCTGCCCCGGCCGTGGCACCCGCCGCCGCACCGGGCAATCCCAATCCGCGCCCCGGCGTCCTCGGCACGATCAACGCGTCCCAGCTCACCACCGCCTCGGTTTCGCCGCGCCCCGTTCAGATGGCGTCGGCCGGCACCGCCCCGGTCGCCGAGGCGACGCCCGCCCGCCGCGGCGAATGGTCCATCCAGGTCGGCGCCTTCCCGACCGAGAGCGCCGCGCTCGAGACGCTGAAGGAGGCGCGCGAAGCCTCCGGCCGCCAGCTCGGCGCCGCCGATCCCTATACCGAGAAGGTGGAGGCCCGCGGCATGACCCTGGTGCGCGCCCGCTTCGCCGGCTTCGACCGCTCCGGTGCCGACGCCGCCTGCCGGGCCCTCAAGTCCCGCGACTTCGACTGCATTCCCGTCCGCAACTGACCCCGGCGATCCGCACCGATGACACGCGTTTCAGGAGTTTCGGCCATGACGGTCCAGCAGGGTGTCCTTGGCCTGGTTGACGCGCGAGGCGAGCCACGTGGAGCCGCCCTGGTCGGGGTGCAGCTTCTTCATCAGCGCGCGATGCGCGCCGCGGATGGCCTTCTCGTCCGCCCCGGGCTGAAGGCCAAGGATCTGGTAGGCCTCCTCCTCCGTCATCGCGCTCGAGCTCGGCGCGCCGCCCTGCCCCGCACCCGCATTGCCATGAGCGTGTTCACGCCAGCCGGGCTCCCGGCGGTCAAGATAAGCCTCGAGTAGCTGGGCGCTCTCCCCGTCGATCTCGGCGAAGGCCTGGATCAGGCGGGGCACGGGGATCTGCTCCAGCGTCTGGCCGGCGAGCGAGCCGGCGATGAAGCGGCCGCTCATCTCGCCCGTGTCGATGTCCAGCACCATCTCGACGAAGCGCGAGCGCACCGTCGAGTTCTGCCGCGGGGTCTTCGTTCCCGCCTGCCCCCAGCCCGACAGCGCCGCCTGCCCCGGCACGATGCCGAGCAGGGTGGCTCCCGCCAGGAAGGCCGGCAGCGCCATCTCCCAGCGCCCGCGCGCCAGCAGGAAGAGGCCGAAGGCGATGACGGCGACGCCGCCCACCTTCTTCACCGTGTTGGACAGCCATTTCGGATTGGCGCCGAGAATCTGGTTCAGCGCGCCGGAAAAGACGATGAGCGCGATCAGGCCCGCGATGAAATAGGTCATGGGTCCGCTCTAGCGCATCTGGCCGAGGAGGAGCTGCGCCCCGCGCGAGCCCTTGGCCGCATCGGCCAGGGCCAGCCGGCCGCCGGAGGCGAAGGCCGCCACGGCCCGCAGGAGTTCGGCGAGCTGCGCCGCCGCCCCCGGATCGAACCTCGCGAAGGCGCCGCGGGTGATGCGGGCGATCTCGCGATAGGCGTGCTCGGCGACGGGATCGCCGCCCTCGAGGAACAGGAAGACAGGCACGTTCGCCATGGCGAGACGGCCCGCCTTGCCGCAGAGGTCGTCGAGGCTCTCCTCCATCGCATCGCCCACATAGACGACGGCATGGATCCGGCGCTCGGCCGCCTCCTCGGCAGCGTGGGCGAGGACGCGGCCGATCTGCGTCTGGCCGCCGATGCAGGAGACCTTCCCCATCAGCGCCTTCAGCTTCGCCGCGTCCGCCACCCAGCCCGACGAGCGGCATTCGCCCATGCCACGGAAGAAGACGAGCTGGATGTCGAGCGTGCCGACCCGCGCGGCCTCGGTGAACATCTGCCCCTGAATCTCCTGCGCCATGCCCCAGGTCGGCTCGCGGCTGGCCGTGGCGTCGAGGGCGAAGACGAGGCGGCCGCGCTCACCCGGCACTTTCGGCGGGCCGACGGCTGCGGCGGTCTTGAGGAAGGCGGCGATGTCCGCCGCGCCCGAGACGGATACGCCGCCCGCCCCGGTCCGGCCGGGCGTGGGAGTGCCGGTCTGGCCGGGCGCGAGGGGATTCTTCTGCGTCATGGGCTGAATTTGGCGAAGGCGGCGTCGAATGCAAGCCGCGATCCGCCGCGGCCCGTGGCCGGTCTAGACCACCACGGGCGTTTGCCGGCCGCGAGGGCCGCGTTAACCTCCGCCTCCCGCGCCCTCTCACCCCGGTGACCGCGATGACCCAGCCCTCCCGACGCCTCATGCTTTCCGGCGGCCTCGCCCTCGTCTCGGGCGCCGCCTTCGCCCAGAACCCGCATGCCGGCCACGGGCCGCACCACCCCCACCGCGACGGCCAGTTCGAGCGGCTGAACGCGCCGGGCCGCATGGACATTCCCGAGGTCCACCATTCCCAGGCCTATACGGTGAGCCCGGCGCCGATGGCCGCCAACCCCGGCCGCTGGCAAGCCCGCGCGCCGCTCCCCATCCCGCGCACCGAAATGGCCTGGGCCGTCGGCCGCGAGGGCCGCATGCACCTCGTCGGCGGCTATGCCGAGCAGCGCGTCGACCGGCCCTACCATCACGTCTACGATCCGGCCGCCAATGCCTGGATCACCGCGGCGGAAGTGCCGCGCGGCGCCAACCACGTTGGCGTCGCCGTCTCCGGCACGAAGCTCTACGCCATCGGCGGCTTCATCGAGCAGAACCGCACGCCCCACGCCGAATGTTTCGTCTGGGGCGCCGACGGCGACAGGTGGACCGCCATCCGCCCCCTGCCCGAGGCCTGCGGCGCCATCGCCTGCATCGCTGTCGGCGAGCGCATCCACGCCATCGGCGGCGCCGTCGGCAACAGCTTCGAGACGCGCAAGTCCATCGACTGGCACCTCGTCTACGACCCGAAGGACGACCGCTGGACGCGCCTCGCGCCCATGCCCCTCGGCCGCGACCACGTCGGCGTGGTGAACGTCAATGGCGCGATCCACATCATCGGCGGGCGGGTCGACAGCTTCCACACCAACTCGGTGCTGCACCACGTCTACGACGCGGCCGCGGACAAATGGGCGGCGCGCAACCACATGCCGACGGCCCGATCCGGCCACGGCGCCGTGCTCTACCGCGGCAAGATCTTCTGCATGGGCGGCGAAGGCTGGAACCGCGTCTACGGGCAGAACGAGGCCTACGACCCGGTCGCCGACCGCTGGGAGGCCTATGCGCCCATGCTCACCCCGCGCCACGGCATGGGCGCGGTGGCCATCGGCGACGCCATCTACGTCGCCGGCGGCGGGCCGCAGATGGGCGGCGGCGTGAAGAGTGCCATCCACGAGGCCTTCACGCTGGGCTGAGGCGGGCAACCTCCCTCCGGAGGAGAACGAGTCCCGCGCCAATGACTTGGCGCGGGCTCCGGACTCGAATTCTCGGCAAGACCCGCCCTTGAATCACCGTCTCAACGCCCGGAATCGATCTGTCAGCATCCCGCCGCAACCGATTCATGCGACTCGTCATTCCGGCGAGACGAGCTTCAGCCCGACGATGCCGGCGACGATCAGCCCGATGCAGGCGAGGCGCAGCACCTGGGTGCTCTCGCCGAACAGAGCGATGCCGAGGATGACCGTCCCCACCGTCCCGATGCCGGTCCAGATGGCATAGGCGGTGCCGAGCGGCAGCGTCTTCAGCGCGAGGCCGAGGAGGAAGAGGCTCACCGCCATGCTGGCGACTGTGAGGGCCGTGGGAACGGGCCGGGTGAACCCCTCGGTGAACTTGAGCCCCACCGCCCAGCCCACTTCGAACAGGCCGGCAAGCGCGAGATAGATCCAGGCCATGACGACCCTCCCCTGATGCGGGGTCGTCCCCGGCGCAACCATCCCGACGGCGGGGTCGTCCCCGCCCTGCCGAGATAGGCACTGTCGGCCGCGGGGCAAGGCCGGCCCCGCGCCCGCGCCCTCACAGCTCGTAGAGATAGAAGGCGACGGGCTCATCCTCGACGGGCCCCAGCCGGGTGTAAAGCGCCCGCGCCGGCCGGTTGTCGAATTCGGTGGCGACCCAGGCCTCCTCGCAGCCCCGCGCCCGCCCGAGCGCGAAAACCGCGTCCATCAGCCGCCGGCCGATGCCGCGACGCTGCAGCGCCGGCGTCACGCCGAGATTGTCGATGTAGAGCTCGTCCGGCATGTCGGGGTGGCGGTGGATGACGGCGGCCACCTGCCCCACCACCTCGCCGTCCCGCAGCGCCAGAACCATGATGTGGTCCTTCGAGCCGAGATAGGCTGCGAGCCGCTCCGGCATGACCGCGCCGTCGAAGACCTCCGGCGCCACCCGCGCGAACAGCGCGCGGTCGGCAGGTCCGACCGCCCGGATCTCGACAGCCTCCGCGTCCCGGTCCTCAGCCACCGGTGACGCGCGCGACGACGTCGGCCGCCGTCAGCATCTCGCGTTCGCCGGTGGCGCGCAGCTTCATCTCCACCTTGCCTTCGGCGAGGCCGCGCGGGCCGATCATCACCTGGTAGGGGATGCCGATGAGGTCGGCGGTGGCGAACTTGGCGCCCGGACGGTCGTCGCGGTCGTCGTAGAGCACGTCCACGCCCTTGGCGGAGAGCGTGCGGTAGAGCTCCTCGCAGGCCGCGTCGCAGGCGCTATCGCCCTGCTTGAGGTTCATCACCGAGACGGTGAAGGGCGCCACCGCCGCCGGCCACTTGATGCCGGCCTCGTCGTGGCAGGCCTCGATGATGGCGGCGACGACGCGCGTCGGGCCGATGCCGTAGGAGCCCATATGCACCGGCACCGGTTTGCCGTCCGGCCCCTGCACCGTGGCGGCCATGGGATCGGAATATTTGGTGCCGAAATAGAAGATGTGGCCGACCTCGATGCCGCGCGCCGAGACCCTGGAGGCCTCGGGGATCGCCTCGTAGGCGGCGGCGTCGTGCATCTCGTCGGTGGCGGCGTAGAGCGAGGTCCACTTGGCGACCGTGTTCTTGATCCCGGCGACGTCGTCGAAGTCGGTGTCGGCCGGCGGCACGGCGAAATCGAGATAGTCCTTGTGGCAATAGACCTGGCTCTCACCCGTGTCGGCCAGGATGATGAACTCGTGGGAGAGGTCGCCGCCGATCGGCCCGGTATCGGCGCGCATCGGGATCGACTTCAGGCCGAAGCGCTCGAAGGTCCGCAGATAGGCGACGAACATCTTGTTGTAGGCGTGGACCGCGGCCTCCTTGTCGAGGTCGAAGGAATAGGCGTCCTTCATCAGGAACTCTCGGCTGCGCATGGTGCCGAAGCGCGGCCGCACCTCGTCGCGGAACTTCCACTGCAGGTGGTAGAGGTTCAGCGGCAGGTCCTTGTAGCTCTTCACATAGGCCCGGAAGATCTCCGTGATCATCTCCTCATTGGTCGGGCCGAACAGCATCTCGCGGTCGTGCCGGTCGCGGATGCGCAGCATCTCCTTGCCATAGGCGTCGTAGCGCCCGCTCTCGCGCCACAGATCGGCCGACTGGATGGTCGGCATCAGCAGCTCGATGGCGCCGGAGCGGTTCTGTTCCTCGCGCACGATGGCCTGCACCTTGTTCAGCACCCTCAGGCCCAGGGGCAGCCAGGCATAGATGCCGGCGCTCTCCTGGCGCACCATGCCGGCGCGCAGCATCAGGCGGTGTGAGACGATCTCGGCTTCCTTCGGCGTCTCGCGCAGGATCGGCAGGAAGTAGCGGGACAGACGCATCGAAGACCTCGGAGGGCATGGCGGTGGCAGCCGCGCGCCAGGGCGCGGGAGGCGGGAATTGACCCTCTTTTGCCGCCGGAAGCAAGACGAAAGGCCGATATGGCCTCCCTTCGGCCCAGCGCGCCGCCGCTCCGCGACGGCCTGCCGGCGGCGGCGCTGCGCCCGGCCGGAAAAAAGGAAAGGCGGGATCATGGATCCCGCCTCCTCTAGGACATGCTAGTGAAGCTCGACGTCGCGGAGTATCGCGCCTGCCGTCTTCTTTTTGTTTCCCGCGCGAAGGTTCTTCCGAACCTGCACCCGGGGGGTCTTCCTCCCAAGACCTGAGCCATGAGACCTTACCGCGGTCGTTCGCAGGGGCCTCTTTCTTGCAGCAAGGGAAGGCTAGACCACGAAAAATGGTTTGTCACCAACATGGGCAGCCGGTGGCGAAAAAAAGTGCAGGCCAACCCCTCCGGAAGAATACTTATCCACTCTTGCGCTGCGTTGCAGCATACAGGGCTTGGTTCGGCCCTCAGCCCACCACCGCCCGCGGCATGAACGGAATGTCGTCCAGGGTGATGAAGCCGTAGGCGTAATTCAGGTAGTAGAGCCCGAAGACGATCCCCGCCACGATGGTGGTGGCGATCACCTTGTCGCGCATCACCGTCCGCATCGGCGCGCCGGGATCGCTGCCCGGCACCACCCGCCCGCTCTCCACCTGCGACCTCACGCCGAAGGGCAGGACGACGAAGAGGACGAGCCACCAGATGATGAAATAGATGGCGAGCGCGGCCGGGATACTCATGCCTGTTCGAGCTCCACCAGAGTGCCGTTGAAGTCCTTCGGGTGCAGGAACAGCACGGGCTTGTCATGGGCGCCGATCTTCGGCTCCCCGTCCCCCAGAATACGCGCGCCCTGCGCCTTCAGATGATCGCGCGCCGCGATGATGTCGTCCACCTCGTAGCAGACGTGATGGATGCCGCCGTCCGGGTTCTTGTCGAGGAACTTCGCGATCGGGCTGTCGGCCCCCAGCGGCGCGAGGAACTCGATCTTGGTGTTCGGCAGTTCGACGAAGACGACGGTGACGCCGTGGGCCGGCTGGGCCACCGGCGCCGTGACTGTCGCCCCCAGCGTGTCGCGGTAGAGCGCGCTGGCCTTCTCGAGGTCACGGACGGCGATGGCGACGTGATTGAGGCGTCCGATCATGGAGGGCTCCTTCGTGGCGAGTAGCGAGTGGCGAGTGGCGAGACTCCGGCGCGGCGGCAGGCAGCGTCGACCCCATTCGCCATTCGCCACTCCCCATTCGCCCCAGCTATACCGTCACCACCAGCACATGGCACATCGGCTTTTTGCCCCATCTGCCGTTGAGCGTGCCGCGGATGGCGCGGGTGACGCTCTCGGCCACCGCATCGGGGTCGCGGCGACGGGCCTTGGGCAGGCCCTCGACACAGTCGATGACCGTCTCCTCGACGAGCTCGGCGAGATCCTCGCCCATGGCGTCCTGCTCGGGCACCCCGGCCATGTCCATCTGGATGTCGCCGACGATCTGGCCGCGGTCGTCGAGGGCGATGGCGACAGACACGATCCCGGCGAAGGATAGGCGCCGCCGCTCGGGAACGACACGCGCCGCCTCCTCGATCAGCAGCGAGCCGTCCTTGAACAGGCGCTGGGCCGGCACGGTGTCGACCACGTCGGGCTCGCCGGGAGCGAGGCGGATGACGTCGCCGTCATTGGCGAGGATGACGTCCTTGACGCCCATGCGCCGCGCCAGTGCCGCGTGCTCGGCCATGTGATAGGCCTCGCCGTGGACGGGAATGGCGATCTTCGGCCGCACCCAGGTGTACATCTGCTCCATCTCGCCGCGCCGCGGATGGCCGGAGACGTGCACCAGCCCGTCGCGGTCGGTGATGATCTTCACCCCCTGCTTGACCAGACTGTTGATGATGTTGCCCACCGCCTTCTCGTTGCCGGGAATGGTGCGCGAGGAGAAGACGACCGTGTCGCCCGGGGTCAGCGTCACCTCCGGATGGTCGTCGTTGGCGATGCGGGCGAGAGCGGCGCGCGGCTCGCCCTGGCTGCCGGTCAGCACCGCCACCACCTTGTCGCGCGGCAGGTAGCCGTAGGATTCGGCACCGACGAAGGGCGGGATGCCGTCCAGCATGCCCTGTTCGCGGGCGATGCCGATGACGCGCTCCATGGCGCGGCCTACCAGCACCACCTGCCGGTCGCAGCGCATCGCCGCCTCCGCCACCGAGCGGATCCGGCCGGCATTGGAGGCGAAGGTGGTCACCGCCACCCTGCCCTTCGCGGCGCGGATGATCTTTTCCAGCTCCTTCGCCACCTCGCGCTCGGAGGGCGAGATGCCCTCGCGGATGGCATTGGTGGAATCGCCGATCATGGCGAGCACGCCCTCGTCGCCGAGAGCGCGGAACCGCGCCTCGTCGGTGACGGCGCCGAGCACCGGCGTCGGGTCGATCTTCCAGTCGCTGGTGTGGACGACGAGGCCGAGCGGCGTGCGGATCGCCAGCGAGGTCGATTCAGGGATCGAATGGGCCACCGCGATCATCTCGAAGGAGAACGGCCCGACCTCGATCACCTGCCCCGGCTGGATCACGTGGATCGGCACCTTCGGTGCGCCGGGCTCGTTGAGGCGCTTGGCCTCCAGCATCGCCGCGGCGAAGGGGGTGAGATAGATCGGGCAACCGAGGCGCGGCCACAGGTCCGCCACAGCGCCGATATGGTCCTCGTGCGCATGGGTGATGACCAGCGCCCTGAGCCGCTTCTTCTCCGCCGTGAGGAAGCGCGGATCGGGCATGATCAGGTCGATGCCCGGCAGGTCGGGGCCGGCGAAGGCGACGCCGCAGTCCACCGCCAGCCAGTCCTTCTTGGCCGGCGAGCCGTGGCCGTAGAGCGAGAAGTTCATGCCGATCTCGCCGACGCCGCCCAGGGGGCAGAACACCAGTTCGTCGGCCGTTCCGGAATGGGGTCGTTTCGCCATGGGTCAGTGCACCGTGCCGGCCAGCGCGGGAACGACCTCGCCGACGGTGATCATTTCCCGGCCGTCCGGGGTATCGAGGAGAAGGCGTCCCTCGGCGTCGAGGCCGACGAAGACGCCTTCGATGCGCCTGTCGCCACTCTTGGCCACCATGGGTCCGCCGAGATTGTGGGCGCGGGCGAGCCAGCCGGCGCGGATGGCATTGAAGCCCTGGCCTCGCCGCCAGATGGCGAGCGCCGTCACCATGGAGCGGCTCAGCGCCGCAAAGACCTGGTCGCGGTCCACCGCGATGCCGGCCCCGTTGAGGCTCTGGGTCGGATAGGGCATGTCGCCGGGATGGTGCGCGACGTTGACGCCGATGCCGATGGCGACCTGCGTGGTCGCGCCACGCGTCGTCGCCTCGATCAGCGTGCCGGAGACCTTGGCGCCGTCGAGCAGCGCGTCGTTCGGCCACTTCACCTTGAAGCGGCTCTCGAGGTCCGGGGCCAGCGTCAGCAGCGCGTCGTCCAGCGCCAGGGCGCTGACGAAGCACAGCTCGGCGATGCGCGCCGCCGGCGCCGGATCGGTGAGGAGGAGCGTCGCGAAGAGATTGCCGTCGAAGCCGGTCCAGGAGCGGCCCCACCGCCCCTTCCCCGCCGTCTGGCGGTCGGCCACCACCCAGGTCGGCTGCGTCTCGCCCGCCGCGCCGCGCGCCAGCGCCTCCGCATTGGTCGAGCCGACCTCGGCGAGATGAACGAGTTGGAAGCCTGCCGCCTGAGCGGTCTCGGAAAGGGTCAGCACGACATCCTGCATGCGCGTGGGGGAACCGGCGGCACGGGGCTGCCGGCGAGAGGGCGCGCCGGTCTGCCGGACGCTCCCGGCAGTCCTATAAGCCGCGAAAGGCCGGGACAAGCCCGGCCGTGCTGCGACGCGGCAGGAGCGGTGCCGGAATGCCGGCCGGGTCAGAACAGCGACCGCGCCGCCGCTGCCGCGGCTGCGACGAGCGGCGCCGGATAGACGACGAAGAGAGTGTTGAACAGCGCCGAGGCGACAAGCACCGTCTTCAGCTCGATCCGCACCGGCGAGAAGGCCGGCGCCGGCTCGTCGAAATACATCAGCTTCACGATGCGCAGGTAGTAGTAGCAGCCGATGACGCTCGACAGCACGCCGATCACTGCCAGCGTGTAGAGCTTGGCCTCGATGGCCGCCGAGAACACGTACCACTTGGCGAAGAACCCGGCGAGCGGCGGGATGCCGGCGAGCGAGAACAGCAGCGCCGCGAGCGCCGCCGCCATCAGCGGATTGGTGCGCGACAGCCCCGCGAGGTCGTCGATGGTCTCCACCGCCTCGTCGCCGCGGCGCATGGCAATGACGCAGGCGAAGGTGCCGAGCGTCATGATCATGTAGATGGCGATGTAGGCCGCCACGCCCTGCACGCCCGCCGCCGTGCCTGCCGAGAGGCCGACCAGCGCGAAGCCCATGTGGCCGATGGAGGAATAGGCCATCAGGCGCTTGATGTTGGTCTGGCCGATGGCTGCGAAGGACCCGAGCAGCATCGAGCCGACCGAGACGAAGACGACGATCTGCTGCCACTGGTGCGCCGCCGCCGGGAAGCCGGTGACGAGGGCGCGGGCGAAGATGGCGATGGCCGCGACCTTCGGCGCCGCCGCGAAGAAGGCCGTCACCGGCGAGGGCGCGCCCTCGTAGACGTCCGGCGTCCACATGTGGAAGGGCACGGCCGAGACCTTGAAGGCCATGCCGGCGATGAGGAAGACGAGGCCGAAGACGAGGCCGAGGCCGATCGGGCCGCCCTTCAGGGCCGCGGCGATGCCGGCGAGCTGCACCGTGCCGGTGAAGCCGTAGATCAGCGAGCAGCCGTAGAGCAGCATGCCCGAGGAGAGCGCGCCGAGGACGAAATATTTCAGGCCCGCCTCGGTCGACTTGGCGTTGTCGCGGTGGATCGAGGCGATGACGTAGAGCGCCAGCGACATGAGCTCGAGGCCCATATAGAGCGCGATGAGGTCGCCGGCCGAGATCAGCACGCCCATGCCGGTGGTCGACAGGAGGATGAGGATCGGGAACTCGAACTTCTCGACCCGCTCGCGCCTGAGGAAGTCCTGCGAGAGGACCAACGCCACGGCGGCGCCGAGGAAGGCGAGCACCTTCATGAAGCGCGCGAAGCCGTCGAGGACGAAGGACCCGTTGAAGACGGAGCGCGGCGCGCCGCCGATCAGCATCACCGCCACCGCCGCCGCCACCAGGAGCGCGATGGCGCCCACCGTCACGGTGCGGGCCGAGCGGTCGCCGGTGAAGACGCCGTACATGAGCAGCGCCATGGCGCCGAGCGCTAGGATCAGCTCGGGCAGGATCGGGGCGAGGTCGAGGACCGGAGCGTTCATCGTCGGCACCGTCAGCGGCTCGGGACGGTGGCGGCCGTGCGGGCCGCTCCGTTCGCCTGATTGTAGGATTCCACCAGCGCGTTCACCGCCACCTCGGAGGTGGCGAGGATCGGGCGCGGATAGACGCCGAAGAGGATCGTCAGCACCACCAGCGGAACCAGGATGGTCAGTTCGCGGCGGTCGACGTCGGTGATCGCCTTCAGCGACGGCTTGGTCAGTTCGCCCCAGATCACCTGGCGGTAGAGCCAGAGCGCATAGCCGGCGGAGAGGATGACGCCGGTGGCGGCGAGGAAGGTCGCCGTCGTCGAGGCCTTGAACGTGCCCATCAGCGTCAGGAACTCGCCGACGAAGCCCGACGTGCCGGGCAGGCCGACATTGGCCATGGTGAAGACCATGAAGATTACCGCATAGACCGGCATGCGGTTCACGAGCCCGCCATAGGCCGCGATCTCGCGGGTGTGCATGCGGTCATAGACGACGCCGACGCAGAGGAAGAGCGCGCCGGAGACGATGCCGTGGGAGATCATCTGGAACACGGCGCCCTGGATGCCCTCGGCGTTGCCGGCGAAGATGCCCATGGTCACGAATCCCATATGGGCCACCGAGGAATAGGCGATCAGCTTCTTGATGTCCTCCTGCATCATCGCCACCAGCGAGGTGTAGATGATGGCGATGATCGACAGGGCGAAGACGATCGGCGCGAAGAAGGCGCTGGCCTCCGGGAACATCGGCAGCGAGAAGCGCAGGAAGCCGTAGCCGCCCATCTTCAGGAGCACGCCTGCAAGGATGACCGAGCCTGCCGTCGGCGCCTCGACGTGGGCGTCCGGCAGCCAGGTGTGCACCGGCCACATCGGCATCTTCACCGCGAAGGAGGCGAAGAAGGCGAGCCACAGCCAGAACTGCATGTCGCGCGAGAACAGCTTCGGCCCGGTCTTCAGGAGCTCGGCGATGTCGGAAGTCCCCGCCGTCCAGATCATCGCCATGATGGCGAGGAGCATGAGCAGCGAGCCGGCGAGCGTGTAGAGGAAGAACTTGAACGAGGCGTAGATGCGCCGCTTTCCGCCCCAGATACCGATGATGAGGAACATCGGGATCAGGCCGGCTTCGAAGAACAGGTAGAAGAGCACGATGTCGAGGGCGCAGAAGACGCCGATCATCAGCGTCTCGAGCACCAGGAAGGCCACCATGTACTCCTTCACCCGCTTCTCGATGGAGACCCAGGAGGCGAGGATGCAGAAGGGCATCAGGAAGGTGGTGAGGATGACGAGCGGCAGCGAGATGCCGTCGACGCCCATGCGGTAGCTGATGACCCCGCCGAGCCAGGGGGCGCGCTCGACGAACTGGAACTCGGCGGTCGCCGGGTTGAACAGCCAGACCGGGATCAGCGACAGGCCGAATGTCACCAGCGTCGCGAACAGCGCGATCATGCGGATGTTGCGCTTGGCGGCCTCGTCGTCGCCGCGCACCATCAGGATCAGCGCGGCGCCGAGCAGCGGCAGGAAGGTGATGATCGAGAGGATCGGGGCATTCGACATCAGTGTGCTCCTCCGACGCCGCCGGAGAACATGAACCAGGTGGCGAGGGCCGCGACACCGATCAGCATGGCGAAGGCATAGTGGTAGACGTAGCCGGTCTGCAGACGCACCACCCCGCGGGTGATGTCGACGACGCGGGCGGCGATGCCGTCGGGACCGAACCCGTCGATGAGCCAGCCGTCGCCCTTCTTCCAGAAGAAGCGGCCGAGCCAGCGCGCGGGCCGCACGAAGATGCGGTCGTAGAGCTCGTCGAAGTACCACTTGTTGAGCAGGAACTGGTACAGGCCCTGGTGCTCGCGGGCGAGCTGCACCGGCACGTCCGGCCGCTTGATGTACATGTACCAGGCGAGCGCGAAGCCGATCGCCATCATCACGAAGGGCGTCCAGGGCACCCAGCCGGGAACGCTGTGGAACTCGTGGATGATGTGGTTCTCCGGCCGCATGAAGATGGAGTCGCGGAAGAAGCCCTTGATGCCGGCCTCGTCGGTGAACTTCTTCATGAAGACGACGCCGGAGAAGACGGCGCCGACGGCCAGCGCGCCGAGCGGGATCAGCATGACCAGCGGGCTCTCGTGCGGCTGGTGGGCATGGCCGTGGCCGTGGTCGTCGTGATGATGATCGTCCTTGGCGCCATGCGCGTGGGCATGCGGGTCGGCATGGCCATGGGCGGCAGCGTCGGCATGGGCATGGTCGTCATGATGTCCGTGGGCCCCGGCCCAGCGCGGCTGGCCGTGGAAGGTCATGAAGATCAGGCGCCAGGAGTAGAACGAGGTCATCAGCGCCGCGATGACGGTCATGAAGAAAGCATAGGGCCCCATGGCGCCGTGGGCGGCATAGGCGACCTCGATGATCGCGTCCTTCGAGTGATAGCCGGCGAAGCCGATGTGCAGGAACGGGATGCCGAAGCCGGTCAGGGCCAGCGTGCCGATCACCATCATGGCGTAGGTGAACTTGATGTGGGGCGCGAGCCCGCCCATCCGCCGGATATCCTGCTCGTGGTGCATCGCATGGATGACCGAGCCGGCGCCGAGGAACAGCAGCGCCTTGAAGAAGGCGTGGGTGAAGAGGTGGAAGATGCCGACCGAATAGGCCCCCGCCCCCAGCGCCACGAACATGTAGCCGAGCTGCGAACAGGTCGAATAGGCGATGACGCGCTTGATGTCGTTCTGCACCAGACCGACGGTGGCGGCGAAGAAAGCGGTGGTGGCGCCGAAGAACATCACCACCTGCAGGGCACCGGGCGCATATTCGAAGACGGGCGACAGGCGCGCCACCATGAACACGCCGGCGGTGACCATGGTCGCCGCGTGGATGAGGGCGGAGACCGGCGTCGGGCCCTCCATGGCATCCGGCAGCCAGGTGTGCAGCAGGAACTGCGCCGACTTGCCCATGGCGCCCATGAACAGCAGCAGGCAGACGACGGTAAGCGCGTCGAGCTGATAGCCGAGGAAGGCCATCTTTTGCCCGGAGAGGCCCTGGGCGGCGCTGAACACCGCCTCGAAGCCGATGGAGCCGGTCAGGGTGTAGAGGCCGAAAATGCCAAGGAGGAAGCCGAAGTCGCCGACGCGGTTGACGATGAAGGCCTTCATCGCCGCGGCATTGGCCGAGGGCTTCTTGTACCAGAAGCCGATCAGCAGATAGGAGGCGACGCCCACGCCCTCCCAGCCGAAGAACATCTGCAGCAGGTCGTTCGCCGTCACCAGCATGAGCATGGCGAAAGTGAAGAAAGACAGGTAGGCGAAGAAGCGCGGCCGGTCCGGATCCTCGTGCATGTAGCCGATGGAATAGAGGTGCACGAGGAAGGAGACCGAGTTCACCACCACCAGCATCACGGCGGTGAGCGTGTCGATGCGCAGCGACCAGGACACGTTGAGCGAGCCGGCGCTGATCCAGCGCATCAGTTCGACCGTGGTGCCCTGCCCGGCATAGCCGACCTGGTAGAAGGCGACCCAGGACAGGAGCGCCGCGATGCCCAGAAGGCTCGTGGTGACGATCTCCGAGGCGCGCGCCCCGATGGCCCGGCCGAACAGGCCGGCGATGAGGAAGCCGACGAGCGGAAGGAAGACGATGGCCTGATACATGGACCGGTCAGCCCTTCATCATGTTGACGTCTTCCACCGCGATGGAGCCGCGGTTGCGGAAGAAGACGACGAGAATGGCGAGGCCGATGGCCGCCTCGGCCGCCGCCACCGTCAGCACCAGGAGCGCGAAGACCTGGCCAACGAGATCACCGAGATGGGTGGAGAAGGCGACGAGATTGATGTTCACGGCGAGCAGGATGAGCTCCACCGACATCAGGATGACGATGATGTTCTTCCGGTTGAGGAAGATGCCCAGCATGCCGAGGGTGAACAGGATCGCGGCCACCGACAGGTAGTGCGACAGACCGATGGTCAGCATGGTTCAGACCCCCTCGCCCGTCTTGACCTTGACGACCTCGATGGCCGTCTCCGGCGTGCGGGCCGACTGCGCCCCCGGATCCTGCCGCTTCACGCCGGTGCGGTGGCTGAGCGTCAGCACGATGGCGCCGATCATGGCCACCAGCAGGACGAGGCCGGAAAGCTGGAAGAAATAGACATATTGGGTGTAGAGCACCCGCCCCAGCGCCTCGGCATTGGTGATGCCGGCGGGGATCGGGGCGGTGATGGTCTTGGGCGCGGTGCCGCCGAGCGTCCAGGCGCCGATCACCATGAACAGTTCGGCGAGGACCACGAGGCCGATCAGCACGCCCACCGGTAGATATTGCAGGAAGCCCTGCCTGAGCGCGACGAAGTCGACGTCGAGCATCATGACGACGAAGAGGAAGAGCACCGCCACGGCGCCGACATAGACGACCACCAGGATCATCGCCAGGAACTCCGCCCCCATCAGCACGAAGAGGCCGGAGGCGTTGACGAAGGCCAGGATGAGGAACAGCACCGAGTGCACGGGATTGCGCGCGGCGATGACCATGAAGGCCGAGGCCACGAGAACCGCGGCGAAGAGGTAGAAGAAGAGACCGGCGAGCATCTGCCCCTTTGCCCCGTTCCTGTTTCGAGGGCGCGCTTTTCGAAGACTCAGGGGGAGCCCTGCGCGCGCCTCTCATAAAGTCCAAGTTGGAACCCGTCCAGACGGCGAACCGCCGGGCCGCGTCCCGCGGTCGTCACCTGTAAGGCGCGTCCTTCTTCAGGCTGTCGGCGATCTCGCGTTCCCAGCGGTCGCCGTTGGCCAGAAGCCGTGCCTTGTCGTAGTAGAGCTCCTCGCGGGTCTCCACCGAGAACTCGAAGTTCGGGCCTTCCACGATGGCGTCCACCGGGCAGGCCTCCTGGCAGAAACCGCAATAGATGCACTTCACCATGTCGATGTCGTAGCGGGTGGTGCGGCGCGTGCCGTCGTTGCGGCGCGGGCCGGCCTCGATGGTGATGGCCTGGGCCGGGCAGATCGCCTCGCAGAGCTTGCACGCGATGCAGCGCTCCTCGCCGTTGGGATAGCGGCGCAGCGCATGCTCGCCCCGGAACCGCGGCGAGATCTGCCCCTTCTCGAAGGGGTAGTTGATCGTCGCCTTCGGCTTGAAGAAATAGCGCATCGACAGGAAGAACGCCGAGACGAACTCCGTCAGGAACAGGGCTTTGGCCGCGCGGTCGAGCCGGAACGTCGACGCCATGGACCTCTTCTCCTCAAATGCCCCAGCCGCTGAGCGAGCGGCCGAGCCAGTAACCAAGGCCCGCGAAGACGGGCACGATGACGACCATCAGGATCCGCTGCGCCAGCACGATCCGGCGCTCGTAGTCCTGCCGCTCGGCCTCGGTGGTCGAGCGATCGGTCTGCCTGAGCTTGCCCGCCACCAGACCCGAGACGATCCGGTAGTCGACCCAGCCCACCGCTGCGCCGATCAGGGCGCCCAGCAGGCCGGCGGGGCTGAACAGGCCCTCCATGGCGGGCTCCTTACGGCGCCCAGCCGGTGAACTGCAGCACGCCCGCCACCACGACGACCATCACCAGCGAGATCGGCAGGAACACCTTCCAGCCGAGCCGCATGAGCTGGTCGTAGCGATAGCGCGGCACGAAGGCCTTCACCATGGCGAACATGAAGAAGACCAGGGAGACCTTCAGCACGAACCAGATCACCCCCGGCACCCAGGTGAAGGGTGCGAAGGGGAACGGCGGCAGCCAGCCGCCGAGGAACAGGATCGTGGTGAGGGAGCACATGGTCATGATGGCCACGTACTCGGCCAGCATGAACATCATGTAGGGCGTGGAGGCGTACTCCACCATGAACCCGGCGACCAGCTCCGACTCCGCCTCCGGCAGGTCGAAGGGCGGACGGTTGGTCTCCGCCAGCGCCGAAATGAAGAAGATCACGAAGACCGGGAACAGCGGCAGCCAGAACCAGCCGAACAGGCCGATGCCCTTGTCCTGCGCGCGGACGATGTCGGAGAGGTTCAGCGAGCCGACGCAGAGCAGCACGCAGATGATCACGAAGCCGATGGAGACTTCGTAGGACACCATCTGCGCCGCCGAGCGCAGCGCGCCGAGGAAGGGATACTTCGAGTTCGACGCCCAGCCGCCCATGATGACGCCATAGACGCCGAGGGAGGAGATCGCGAAGATGAACAGGATGCCGACATTGAGGTCGGCGATGGCCCACCCCTCGTTGAGCGGGATCACCGCCCAGGCGGCGAGCGCCAGGATCACCGAGACGAAGGGCGCCAGCAGGAACACGCCCTTGTTGGCGCCCGACGGGATCACCGGCTCCTTGAAGACGAATTTCAAGAGGTCGGCGAAGCTCTGCAGCAGGCCGAAGGGCCCGACCACGTTGGGTCCGCGGCGCAGCTGAACCGCCGCCCAGATCTTGCGGTCGGCCAGCAGGATGAAGGCGACGAAGACCAGCAGCGCCACCATGAGCACGAGGCTCTGGATGGCGATGAGCAGGATCGGCCAGATCAGGGTCCAGAAGTCGGTCATCGCCTTGCCTTACTCCGCCGCCTGCCGGTGCGTGCCCTTGGCGATCGCCGAACACTCGGCGAGCGTCGCGGAGGCCCGCGCGATCGGATTGGTCATGTAGAAGTCGTCGATGAAGGCCGCGAAGGGCGCCGCCTCCACCTTGCCGCCGCGGGATGCGAGCGCGCCGATGGCAGCGCCTTCGACCGGCGCCAGAGCGCCGATGCGCAGCGTGTGCGGGAAGTCCTTCGCCATGGCCGCGCGCAGCTGCGCCAGCGAGTCGAAGGGCAGCTTCACCCCGAGCACGTCGGAGAGGGCGCGCAGGATCGCCCAGTCCTCCTTGGCCTCGCCCGGCGGGAAGCCGGCGCGGTTGACGACCTGGATGCGGCCTTCCGTATTGGCGGTGAGACCGGACTTCTCGGTGTAGGTCGCGCCCGGCAGGATGACGTCGGCGCGGTGCGCGCCGCGGTCGCCATGGGTGCCGACATAGACAACGAAGGGCCCCTCGCCCACCGTGATCTCGTCGGCGCCGAGGTTGAACAGGAGGTCGACGCCGCCGGTCGCCATGGCCGCCGCGTCCAGTCCGCCCTCGCCCGGTACCAGGCCGAGATCGAGCGCGCCGACCCGCGAGGCGGCCGTGTGCAGCACGGCGAAGCCGTTCCAGCCCTCGGCGACGCCGCCGAAGGCGGTCGCGGCATGGGCGGCGAGCGACAGCACCGCGGCGCCGTCGGCGCGGGCGAGCGCCCCCTGCCCGACGATGACCAGCGGCTTCGAGGCTCCTTTGAGCACCTCGGCGAAGGAGTGCTTGCCGGCGACGACGTCGGCCAGCGTCTCCGGCCCGGCGCCGAGATAGTCGTAGGTGTAGGTGAGGTCGACGACCTCGCCGATGACGGCGATCTTCACCCCGCCCATGCGCCAGCGCTTGCGGATGCGGGCGTTGACGATCGGTGCCTCGCGGCGCGGATTGGTGCCGACCAGCAGGATGGCGTCGGCCTCCTCGATGGCGGCGATGCCGGGATTGAAGACATAAGAAGCGCGGCCGAGCGCCGGGTCGAGCTTCACGCCGTCCTGGCGGCCGTCGATGTTCGACGAGCCGAGGGCGGTGACGAGGCCCTTCAGAGCATACATCTCCTCGAGCGTCGCCATGTCGCCGGCGATGGCACCGATCTTCGCCGGGGCCGTCGCCTTCACCCTCGCGGCGATGGCCTCGAAGGCCTCCGGCCAGGTGGCCGGGCGCAGGCGGCCGTTCTCGCGCAGATAGGGCCGGTCGAGGCGCTGGGTGCGCAGGCCGTCGGCGACGTGGCGGGTCTTGTCGGAGATCCACTCCTCGTTCACCGCCTCGTTGAGGCGCGGCAGCACGCGCATGACCTCGCGGCCGCGGGCATCCACCCGGATCGCCGAACCCACCGCGTCCATCATGTCGGTCGACTCGGTCTTCAGCAGCTCCCACGGGCGCGCATTGAAGGCGAAGGGCTTGGAGGTCAGCGCACCGACCGGGCAGAGGTCGACCACATTGCCCTGCAGCTCCGAGGTCATCGCCTGCTCGAGATAGGTGGTGATCTCGGCGTCCTCGCCACGACCGATCAGGCCGAGCTCGGAAATGCCGGCGACCTCGGTGGTGAAGCGGACGCAGCGCGTGCAGTGGATGCAGCGCGTCATCACCGTCTTCACCAGCGGGCCGATATACTTGTCCTCGACGGCGCGCTTGTTCTCGCTGTAGCGCGACTTGTCGACGCCATAGGCCATGGCCTGGTCCTGCAGGTCGCACTCGCCGCCCTGGTCGCAGATCGGGCAGTCCAGCGGGTGGTTGATGAGCAGGAACTCCATCACCCCCTCGCGGGCCTTCTTCACCAGCGGCGTCTTGGTGTTGATCACCGGCGGCTCGCCGTTCGGGCCGGGCCTGAGGTCGCGCACGTTCTGGGCGCAGGAGGCCACCGGCTTCGGCGAGCCCTTCACCTCGACGAGGCACATGCGGCAATTGCCGGCGATCGACAGCCGCTCATGGTAGCAGAAGCGCGGAATCTCGGCGCCCGCGGCCTCACACGCCTGCATCAGCGTGTACTCGGCCGGCACCTCGACCTCCTGCCCGTCGACGATCACCTTCGCCATCGGCTCATTCCATCCGGTCCTGGCCGGATCTGCGCACGCGCAGCTCCGGCATCCTCGTCAGGCGGCTCACGCCGCCTCGTCTCGATTCCGCCGGCCGGCTGGCCGGCCGGCGGAAGGTTCAATCCTTGCCGGGCTCGGAGCCCGGCGCCTTCTGGATCGACAGCCTGGGCAGGGAAATGCCCTTGGCCGTCGATGTCTTCGCGATTGTCGGTGCTTTCGCCGCTTTGGGGACAGATTTTTTCGCAACCGGCACCGCGGCAACGGCTTCGGTGTTTGAAACGGCGGCAGATTTCGGCTTGGGCGGGGTGCCGCCGGGCGTCGCCGGCTTCGGCGGTGTCCCCGTCGGCTTGGCCGGCGCGGGCTTGGCGGCCGCCACGGCAACGGCAGCCGGCACCTCGTCGACCTTCGCCTTCACGGCCTGCGCCTTGGGCGGCGCGGGCCGGTCCTTCGGCGACACGGCCTTGGCGGCCTTCGGCTTCGGCGGCGTGCCGCCGGGCGTCGAAGGCTTCGGCGGCGTCCCCGTCGGCTTGGCCGGCGCGGGCTTTGCCGCCTCGGCCGCGGCCGTCGGAACGGCCTCCGGCGGGTTGGAGACCACGAGGCGCGGCGCGGCGGGCGCCGGGGCGGGCTCCGTCTCCGGCCGCCCGGTCGCCGACAGGGCCCTGGCGAAGGCGAAGCCGACGCCGCACATGGCGACGAACCCGCCCATCATCATCGCCGTCGGCAGCACCATGGCCGCCATGGCGGGACCGGCCACGGCGTCGAAGCCCCGGATGGAATCGGTCTGCAATGCACTCACATCCTTGGCGGCAGCGCTCATGGCCGGCCCTCCATCGTGGTTGCGGTGATGCACGTCGCCCCTGGCGCCACTCCCGGCTGGGTCTTGTTCTGGCACGCGTCGATCAAGGCCGAGACCGGCGCAAGCGACGGCGATCCGCCGGCGGCGGCCCTGTCGATCCTGCGATCGGTGCGCGGTGCCCTCATGCCCGTCAGCGCCCCGCCACCTGCGTCTCGGCCTGGGCCTTCAGCTCGGCGAGAGACCGGTTGCCGGCGGCCACGTCCTCGGGCGTCAGCAGCACGGCGCAGCGGGCGCCGCCGCGGTCGAGCAGGAAGCGCCGCTCGGTCACCACGGTGCGCGGTCCGGCGCGGTCCGTCGTCAGGACGACGCGAACCCGGCGGCCCGGCTGGTGCGGGCCGCAGACCGCGGCCAGGGCCGCCGTCGTCTCAGGGATCTCGCGCTCCAGCACGATGGTGCGGGCGTTGGGCGAGGTGCCGGCGGTGCCGCGAGCCGCAGCGCGGGCGATGATCGTCTGGCGGACATAGTCCGGCGTCGTGTTGATGGTGACGCGCAGTTCCGCCACGCCGGTCGGCTGGGCGGGCGGCGGCGGGGCCGCCGTCACGCAGCCGCCGAGAACGAGAGCGCCGATCAGGATCAGGCCGTGCCGGGTCATGGTCGTCACTCCGCTGCGATGCGCACGGGCTCGCCGTGCGGGTTGGCCGAATAGGCGTCGATCTTCTTCTCGATCTCGTGACGGAAATGCCGGATCAGGCCCTGGACCGGCCAGGCCGCCGCGTCGCCGAGCGCGCAGATCGTGTGGCCCTCGACCTGCCCCGCCACCTCGAGGAGCATGTCGATCTCCTTCTTCTGGGCGCGGCCTTCCGACATGCGGGTGAGCACGCGCCACATCCAGCCGGTGCCTTCGCGGCAGGGCGTGCACTGGCCGCAGCTCTCGTGCTTGTAGAAGTAGGAGATGCGGGTGATGGCCTTCACCACGTCCGTCGACTTGTCGAGCACGATCACCGCCGCCGTGCCGAGTCCGGAGCGCAGCGCCCTGAGCGAATCGAAGTCCATGGCCGCGTCCCAGATCTGCTCGGCCGGCACCAGCGGCACCGAAGAGCCGCCGGGGATGACCGCGAGCAGATTGTCCTTGCCGCCGCGGATGCCGCCGCAATGCTTCTCGACCAATTCCGAGAAGGGGATCGACATCGCCTCCTCGAAGGTCGCCGGCTTGTTCACGTGGCCGGAGACGCAGAACAGCTTGGTGCCGACATTGTTCGGCGCGCCGAAGGAGGAGAACCAGGTCGCGCCGCGCCTGAGGATCGTCGGGGTCACCGCGATCGACTCGACGTTGTTCACCGTCGTCGGGCAGCCGTAGAGACCCATGTTCGCGGGGAACGGGGGTTTGAGCCGCGGTTGGCCCTTCTTGCCCTCGAGGCTTTCGAGCAGCGCCGTCTCTTCGCCGCAGATATAGGCGCCGGCGCCGTGATGGACGTAGAGGTCGAAGTCCCAGCCGTTCTTGTTGCCCTTGCCGAGCAGGCCGGCGTCATAGCACTCGTCGATGGCGCGCTGCAGCGCCTCGCGCTCCCGGATGAACTCGCCGCGCACATAGATGTAGCCGACATGGGCGCCCATGGCGCAGCCGGCGATCAGGCAGCCCTCGATCAGCGTATGCGGGTCGTTGCGCAGGATTTCCCGGTCCTTGCAGGTCCCCGGCTCCGACTCGTCGGCATTGACGACGAGATAGTGCGGCCGGCCGTCCGACTGCTTCGGCATGAACGACCATTTGAGGCCGGTCGGGAAGCCGGCGCCGCCGCGGCCGCGAAGCCCCGAATCCTTGATCTGCTGGATGATCCAGTCGCGCCCCTGCGCGATGAAACCCTTGGTCCCGTCCCAGTGCCCGCGCGCCATGGCGCCTTTCAGGCTCTTGTCGTGGAACCCGTAGATGTTGGTGAAGATGCGGTCCTTGTCGGCGAGCATCACGTGTCCTCAGCGAGCCGGGGCTTCGGCGATATCGAGGCGCCGCTCGATATGTTCGAGGCGGAGTTCGATTGCAGCCTGACCCGAATAGAGATTGGCGACGTCCTGCTGGGTCGCCACCAGATGGCCGCGGATCGCAACGAGTTCGGTCCGGATCTCGCGAATGCCCGTCTCGATGTTGGTCAACCGAGATTGGATCGTCTTGAGAACCTCGAACATCAGCTCGTTGGTGATCTGCGTCATCCCGATCACTCCTTCACGGACGGCGAACCGGCCGCCAGCGCCTTGGCCTGAACCGTCCACTCCTCGCGGTCGATGCGGCCGGGGAACGACAGGTAGGTGCCGACCCACCGGATCTCCTCGCGGGTCCAGGCGGCGATCTGGTCGAAATGGAAGATGCCGAGGGCGTGGAGCTTGCCCTCGTTGACCGGGCCGATGCCCTTGATCCGTTGCAGCTTGTCGGCCTTGGCGTCGCGGGCAGCGGGCAGCCCCTGCGGCCGCGACCCGACGGCGTCGGCCTTCTGCTCGGGTGTCGCGTCGGCGCTCAGCGTCGAAAGCTTCGCCTTGATCTCGGCCTCTTCCTTCGCCGCCAGGGCGAGGGCTTCGGCCGACGGGCCGGCCTCAGGCGCCGGCGCAGCCGGGGCGACCTTCGGCTTCTCCGCCACCGCGGTGCCGCCGGGCGACGCGGCGTTGAACGGCAGGTCGCGCAGCGTCAACGCCCCGCCCTCGGGCTCGGCACCGTGGCGGCCGTTCTGCGGGCCCGGCGCCGGCTTCTCGCCGCGGGCGAAGGCGTCGAGCACCTTCTCGAAGCTCTCGGGCGTCAGGTCCTCGTAGGTGTCGGAGAAGACCTGGATCATCGGCGCGTTGACGCAGGCGCCGGCACACTCCACCTCCTCCCACGAGAAGTCGCCGTCTTCCGAGAGGTGGAAGGGCTCGTGATGGATGCGGCTCTTGCACACCTTGATCAGCGCCTCGGCGCCGCGGAGCATGCAGGGCGTGGTGCCGCAGACCTGGATATGCGCCTTCTTTCCAACCGGTTGCAGCTGGAACATCGTGTAGAAGGTCGCCACCTCGAACACCCGGATGTAGGGCATGTCGAGCATGTCGGCGATATATTCGATGGCGGCCTTGGGCAGCCAGTAGGCGTGCTGCTCCTGCGCCCGCCAAAGCAGCGGGATCACGGCCGAGGCCTTCCGCTCTGCCGGGTATTTGGCGATGGTCTTCTGCGCCCAGGCGAGATTGTCGGGCGTGAAGGCGAAGGAGGCCGGCTGGACCTCGTCTGGCGCCAGTCTGCGAACGCTCACCGGTCAACCTCTCCGAACACGATGTCGATGGAGCCGAGGATGGCGGAGACGTCCGCCAGCAAATGGCCCTTGCACAGGAAATCCATGGCCTGAAGGTGGGCGAAACCCGGCGCGCGGATCTTGCAGCGGTAGGGCTTGTTGGTGCCGTCGGCGACGAGATAGACGCCGAACTCGCCCTTCGGCGCCTCGACCGCGGCATAGACCTCGCCGGCCGGCACGTGGAAGCCTTCCGTGTAGAGCTTGAAGTGGTGGATGAGCGCCTCCATCGAGCGCTTCATCTCGCCGCGCTTCGGCGGCACCACCTTGTTGTCCTTGGCGGCGACCGGGCCGGGTGTCTCGCGCAGCAGCTTGCAGCACTGGCGCATGATCTTCACCGACTGGCGCATCTCCTCCATGCGGATGAGATAGCGGTCGTAGCAGTCGCCGTTCTTGCCGATCGGAATGTCGAAATCGAGTTCGGCATAGCACTCGTAGGGCTGCGACTTCCTGAGGTCCCAGGGCGCGCCGGAGCCGCGCACCATGACGCCCGAGAAGCCCCAGGCCCAGCACTCGTCGAGGGTGACGACGCCGATGTCGACGTTGCGCTGCTTGAAGATGCGGTTCGGGGTGAGCAGCGCGTCGAGATCGTCGACCACCTTGAGGAACGGGTCGCACCAGGCCTCGATGTCGTCGACCAGACTGGCGGGAAGGTCCTGATGTACGCCGCCGACGCGGAAATAGGCGGCGTGCATGCGCGAGCCCGAGGCGCGCTCGTAGAAGATCATGAGCTTCTCGCGCTCCTCGAAGCCCCACAGCGGCGGGGTCAGCGCGCCGACGTCCATCGCCTGGGTCGTCACGTTGAGGAGGTGGGAGAGGATGCGGCCGATCTCGCAGTAGAGCACGCGGATGAGCTGGGCGCGCCGAGGCACCTCGATGCCGAGCATACGCTCGGCGGCGAGGCAGAAGGCATGCTCCTGGTTCATCGGCGCGACGTAGTCGAGCCGGTCGAAATAGGGGATCGCCTGCAGATAGGTCTTGGTCTCGATCAGCTTCTCGGTGCCGCGATGCAGGAGGCCGATATGCGGGTCGCAGCGCTCGACCACCTCGCCGTCCAGCTCCATGACGAGGCGAAGCACACCGTGGGCCGCCGGATGCTGCGGGCCCCAGTTGAAGGTGAAATTGCGGATTTCGGCTTCGGCCATGGTCAGTTCGCCTTGGCTTTTTCATCGCCGGGCAGCACGTAGTCGGTGCCTTCCCAGGGGCTGAGGAAATCGAACTGCCGGAATTCCTGCGGCAGCCGGACCGGCTCGTAGACGACGCGCTTGACCTCGTCGTCGTAGCGGACCTCGACGAAGCCCGAGGTCGGGAAGTCCTTGCGCAGCGGATGGCCGTCGAAGCCGTAGTCCGTCAGCAGGCGCCTGAGGTCCGGGTGACCGGTGAACAGCACGCCGTAGAGGTCGTAGGTCTCGCGCTCGAACCAGAGGGCGCCGGTGAACACGTCGGTGGCGGAGGCGACCGGCGTCGTCTCGTCCGTCTGGATCTTGATGCGGATGCGGCGGTTATGCTTCGGCGACATGAGGTGATAGACCACGTCGAACCGCTTCTGCCGGCCCGGATAGTCGACGCCGCAGATGTCGATGATGTTGCGGAACAGGCAGGCCGGATCGTCGCGCAGGTGGGTGAGCACGCGGATGATCTCGCCCGCCTCCGCCTGCAGCGTCAGTTCGCCATAGGCGACGCTCGCACCTGTCACGGCGCCGGGAAGCGCCGCCTTGATGGTCTCGCCGAGTTCGGACAGATCCGTCACTTCTGGCTCTCCAGTTCCCGAACCTTTTTCTCGAGGGCGTCGAGGCGTTCCTCGAATTCGCCCGTGACCAAGCGACTCATGAGAGTGTCGGCCGTCAGAGCTTGCCTGAAGCTCTTCTGAGCGTCCTCTACGCCCCCGAGCCGCTTGTCGAGCGCAGCCAGCACTGCACGGGTCTGCTCGTGCAGTGCGGCGTTCTCCGCCCGCATCTCTCGCAGAAGCGGCAGGATCATGTCGGCCGGTTCGGTCATCTCCGCCCCCTCACCGCTCGATCGTGCCGGTGCGCCGGATCTTCTTCTGCAGCAGCAGCACGCCGTAGAGCAGCGCCTCGGCGGTCGGCGGGCAGCCCGGCACGTAGATGTCGACGGGCACGATCCGGTCGCAGCCGCGCACCACCGCATAGGAATAGTGGTAGTAGCCGCCGCCGTTGGCGCAGGAGCCCATGGAGATGACGTAGCGCGGCTCCGGCATCTGGTCGTAGACCTTGCGCAGGGCCGGAGCCATCTTGTTGGTCAGCGTTCCCGCGACGATCATCACGTCCGACTGGCGCGGCGAGGCGCGCGGCGCGAAGCCGAAGCGCTCGACGTCGTAGCGCGGCATGGAGAGCTGCATCATCTCCACCGCGCAGCAGGCGAGGCCGAAGGTCATCCACATCAGCGAGCCGGTGCGCGCCCAGTTGATGAGATCGTCCGTCGCCGTGACGATGAAGCCCTTGTCGGCGAGCTCGTTGTTGATGCCGGTGAAGAAGGGGTCGGTGGCGCCGAGCGGGCGGCCGTCGGCGCCGACGAGGCCCTTGGGGGCCGGAGCGACGAGCGGAGCGCCGCGGTCGATAGCGGTTGCCATGGTCAGAACCTCAATCCCACTCCAGGGCGCCCTTCTTCCACTCGTAGACGAAGCCGATCGTCAATACGCCGAGGAAGGCCATCATGGACCAGAAGCCGAAAAGTCCGACCTCCTTGAAAGCGACCGCCCAGGGGAACAGGAAGGCGACCTCGAGGTCGAAGATGATGAAAAGGATGGCGACGAGATAGAACCGCACGTCGAACTTCATGCGGGCGTCGTCGAAGGCGTTGAAGCCGCATTCGTAGGCCGAGAGCTTCTCGCTGTCGGGCCGCGAGAACGCCACCAGGAACGGGGCGACCAGGAGAGCGATGCCGATGACGCCGGCCAGGGCGATGAAGATCACCAGCGGCAGATAGTCATTGAGCAGCGCGGACGTCGCAGCCTGCATCATAGGCCCTCCAGCATGGCCGGAAGGGGCGCGCGAGCCCCCGATCCGGCGTCGTCCTGTGCCTTACTCCCTCCCCTGTTGCGGTGCAAGCAGCGGACAGACCTTCAGGAGTCGCATTCCCTGGAAACGTTATGATTTTCCCGTGGGGCGGCGGCGTCGACGCGGCGCAATGCCCTGGAAAGGCGCGAATCAGCGCCGGGAACCACGAAATGGTGATGAGGGATCAGGCGCGCAAGGGTCGCCGGGGCGAGCCCCCGGGCCTCTCCGCCGCGTCGGGCGCAAGGGCGTGGACACCGCGTAGACAAGGCGGCCTCAGCGGAACGGATTGGGCCGGCGGACTTGAGGTGACTCAGGACGACTCGCTCGACAGCGCCCGCCCGCGCACCGTCCGGACGGGAAGTGTCCGCCCCGATACCGGCCCGCCGCCGTGTTGCCTGAAGAGGGGTTGCGCAATGCCAACCCGCCAACAATAGTTGCCGTGCGAACTCACATGAAAGGCGCGGCGTTGACGGGGCTTGCAAACAAACCATGGTCGCATATCGCCGCTTTTACTGGATGGTTCGTGATAATCGTTCTTTTTTACCGATTTTTCGGATTTTCAACGCAGTTTTCGAGAGCGGAATCCGGCGTATTTTTGCAGATTTCCTCCTTGCCAATCGCCGACGCATGGGCGGCGATGCAGCCCTATGTCGCTAGAGCTTATTCCGGTCACTTCGCTCCAATCGCCTTCACTGCCGAAGTGTTGGTGTCTAAGCTGCTGGGGGCAAATGAGACGGCCTGGTTTGTGAGGCAATGTTTGGCGCTGTCCATTTTTGCGACGGTGACCACTGCGGCCCTTCGCGAGGCCAACCCCGCCAACACGGTCTTCGGTTCTGCCTGTCTCGCGGCGATCCTGGTGTTTCATCCGTTCGCAGCAGACCTCATGAGTTGGCCGTTCATGGTGATGCAGATCGCATGCCTGACGTGCGCATCGGCGGCGGCAATGTTCCTTGCACGATTTTCCCGCGATCCCAGCGCCCGTACGGCGTGGCTTTGCGCCATGTCGGGCTATGCGGCGATGCATTTTTTCGGTGTCGGGTTGGCAATCAGCGCCGCAACACTGCTCGCCCTCTTCCTGACCGCGTGGGCACAGTCGAGCGGGCGCTTCGCCAAATGGCCGCTCATCGTCGGAACGGTGCTGACGGCCCTGCATGCCATCCCGATCATGCTCAGGGGCGGTGGGGCCGACGGTGCGGTGCAATGGGTCGACAGCGTGAGGCGGTTGCTGGTGCTGCTCGTTGAGCAGCCGATTGCGGCCCTGCGGGCTACATTCGCGACCCCGTGGGTCATGCAACCCGACCTCAGCATTCCCGCCACTCAAGCGGTTTGGGGGGGTGCCTTCGCAGCAATGGCCGCCATCGGCCTGGTCGCGTGCTGGCGGAAAGCGTCGATCGAGAGGACGCCCGGGACCGTACCGATCGTCACGCTGGCGCTCGGCGCCTACGTGCTCACTTGCGGACTCATCGCAGCCCGACTCCGCGCAGAGACGGGCGCCGCGACCCTCGTGGCGTTTCTGATCGGCGGCCGCTATCTCATATTTCCGATCTTCTATGCTGTGCTGGCGGCGGGGACCTTGCGCGTCCCGGCCTATGTCTATGCCGTCGGCGCTGCCGGAATGATGATTTCGACCGCGGTCTTCGTCCGGTTTGTCGCCCCGACCTTGTGGCCCAGCTTTTTCCCCTGACCGCAGGGCGGCACGTGGCGCGCAACCCCTCGCGCCCGTCGCTCCCCGTCATCTACGGCAACGGCCGCCGCCCGCGGTCCGCCCGCGGTGTCGATCGGGCACGACTGAAGTCTCGGATGTTCCCGACCCGAGGAGGAGCGAATGGCTCGACCCCTCGAGAAGAATGGCGCGGGCGACGGGACTCGAACCCGCGACCTCCGGCGTGACAGGCCGGCACTCTAACCAACTGAGCTACGCCCGCGCGCTGCTCGGCGCGCTTGCGTGCGCCGGTCGAGGTGGCGGGACTTAAGGGAGGCTCAGGGGCCTGTCAAGGCGAATTGCGGCGACCCGCGAAAATGGGCCGATGCGCGCCGCCGGGCCCGCCCTCGCCGATCACCGCAGGGGTTCATGACATTTGTACCTTTCTTAACCCCCATCGATTGAAATGCCCTTGGGACAAGGTGCGCGAATGCGCCGGATCGATTGGAAACACCATGGCTATCGGCAGCATGCTTCACCTGCGCACCATCGGCGCGAAACTGATGGTCTCCGTGACGGCCACGGCCCTCGTCGCCGCGGGCGTCGTCGGCGTCGCGGGCTATTTCCAGCAGGACGCCCTCAGCGACCAGGCCATCGAATCGGCTCTCGTCCAGCGCTACGAGGCTGTCGTCGCCGCGATGACCGAGCAGGGCCAGCGCGCCGCCGCCGCCTCCCAGGCCATCGCCAACGATCCGCGCGTCGCGGACAGCTTCCAGAAGGACGACCGCGCCGGCCTCCTCGCCGCGATGAAGGATCTCGGCGAGCCGATGAAGACCGGCCTCGGCCTCGGCCTCATCAGCTTCCAGCGGCCGGACGGCAACGCCTTCGCCCGCGTCCACGCACCCCAGGCCTTCGGTGACAACGTCCTCAGCCGCCGCGCCACGATCCGCGCCGCCATCGCCTCCGGCCGGCAGGTGGTCGGCATCGAGCCGGGCCGCGACAACGTCTCGATCTTCGCCGTCACCCCGGTCCGCGCCGGCGGCCAGATCGTCGGCGTCGCCGATATCGGCGCCGCCCTCGGCCTGCCCTTCCTCACCGACCTGAAGCGCCGCTTCAAGGTCGACATCGCCATGCACCTCGTCGACGGCGCCACGCTGAATTCGCTCGGCGCCACCTTCGCCGAGAAGACCCTGCTCGCGCTGCCGGTGCATCAGGCGGCCCTGCAGGCGCCGGGTCAGTGGCGCGAATCCACCATCGGCGGCCATCCCGTCGCGGTCCTCGCCGGCCCGCTGCGCAATTATTCCGGCCAGTCCATCGGCACGCTGGAGGTCGCCATCGACACCAGCGCCTTCGTCTCCGCCCGCAACACCGCCATGCTGACGCTGCTCGGCGTGCTGCTGGCGGTCGCCGTCACCGGCATCGGCATCGCCACCTTGCTCACCCGCCATCTCGGCAAGCCCATCCGCGAACTCAATGCGACCATGACGGCGCTCGCCGGCGGCGATCACGCCCAGAGCGTCCCCTCCGTCGACCGCCGCGACGAGATCGGCGACATGGCCCGCTCGGTCGAGGTGTTCCGCGAGAACGCCGTCGCCCGCGCCCGGCTGGAGACCGAGACGGAGGCCGAGGCCCGCGCCCGCCAGGCGCGCCAGGCCCGGATCGACGCCCTGGTGCGCGACTTCTCCGACTCCATCGGCTCGGTGCTGAAGGGCGTCGGCGACAATGCCGGCCGCATGGAGGAGACCGCCCGCACCCTCACCGGCATCGCCGCCGGCGCCTCGGGCCAGGCGGACCAGGCCTCGGGCGCCTCGCGCCAGGCCTCCGCCAACGTCCAGTCGGTGGCCGCCGCCTCCGAGGAGCTCTCGGCCTCCATCAACGAGATCGCCAACCAGATCGGGCAGACCAACGCCGTCGTCGAGCGCGCCAGCGCCGAGGCCGACGGCGCCAACCAGCGCGTCAAGGCCCTGGCGGAGGCCGCCGGCCGCATCGGCGAGGTGCTGAACCTCATCCGCGCCATCGCCGAACAGACCAACCTCCTCGCCCTCAACGCCACGATCGAGGCGGCACGCGCCGGTGAGGCCGGCCGCGGCTTCGCCGTCGTCGCCAGCGAGGTAAAGTCCCTCGCCGGCCAGACGGCCAAGGCGACCGAGGAGATCGCCGCGCAGATCAACGCGGTCCAGCAGGAGACGACCACCGCCGTCGGCTCCATCGAGGCCATCGCCCAGACCATGACGGAGGTCGCGTCCTATGCCTCCGCCGTCGCGGCGGCCATCGAGCAGCAGCGCTCCGCCACCGGCGAGATCTCGCAGAACGTCCAGGCCGCCGCCACCGGCACCGCCCGCGTGGTCGACAACATCACCGGCGTCACCACCGCCTCGGCCGAGACCAACAGTTCGGCCTCCGAGGTGCTCTCCGCCGCCCGCAGCCTGTCGGAGCAGGCGATCAGCCTCTCCCGCTCCGTCGAGACCTTCCTCGCCGAGGTCAAGGCCGCCTGACGCAGCCGCACGGAACACGCCGTCCCAGGGGCCGGGAGCGGAGACGCTTCCGGCCCTCGTCGTATCCGCTCACGGACCGCGCCCGCTGCCGAGCAGCCGGAAGGTCAGCGGCGCGGCGATCATCGTCAGGAAGACGCGGATGATGTGGAAGGCGGCGACGAAGGCCACCTCCGCATGGAGCGCCACGGCGATCAGCGCCATCTCGGTGAGCCCGCCGGGTGAATAGGCGAGGATCAGCGTCACCGCCGAGAACCCCGACAGGTGCGAGACGGTGACGGCAAAGAGCGTCATCCAGAAGAGCAGGATGGCGGTGGATCCGACCGAGAGCGCCAGCACCCGCCAGACCACACCGCTCGCGGTGCCGGCGAAGCGGCAGCCGATGGCGACGCCGAGCACGAGCTGCGCCGCGTTGACGATCTCGAAGGGCGGCTTGAAGTCGGACAGGCCGGAGACGTGCACCGCCGCGCTGACGATCATGCAGCCGAGCAGGGTCTTCGCTGGCAGGCGCAGCACATGGCCGAGGAAGGCGCCGGCGAAGCCGCAGACGAGGAGCCAGAGCTCGGCGGTCAGCGGCGCGTCGAAGACGGAGACGCCGCCCGTCGGCCGGTCCAGCCGGATGCCCTGGCTGAACTGGATGATGAAGGGCAGCGTCAGCACCACGAGCAGGATGCGCGCCGAATGGACGAGGGCGATGACGCGGGCGTCGCCTCCCCGCTCCTCGCCGTAGATGACCATCTCGACGAGGCCGCCGGGCATGCCGGAGAAGAAGGCCGTCACCCAGTCGTAGCCGCCGATGCGGCGGTAGTACCAGACGACACTGAGGCCGCAGGCGGTCATGAACAGCACGAGCCCCGCCAGCGGCACCAGCCATTGCGGCAGCTGGTAGATGATGGACGGCGAGAAGCCGGAGCCGAGCATGACGCCGATGATCGCCGACATGGGCGAGCGGATGACGCCGGGTGCGGCGACCGGGGCGCGCGCCAGCGCCGCGACGGTGCAGAAGGTCATGGCCCCGAGCATCCACGGCAGCGGCAGGCGCAGGGAGTAGAAGAGCGCGCCGCCGATGACGCCGAGCACGAGGGCGAAGGCGAAGCGGCGGTAGGGAAAAATGGCGGGAGACAGCTGGGCGAAACCGCTGCGGACCTCGGCAAGCCACCCCGTCACGTCCCTGCCCCCTCCGCCGGTCCCGACCCTGTCTCGCCGCCGCTTAGCATGGCACGACGCGCCGCAGGGGCGCGATGTCCACAGATCAGGTGCCCGCACCGGTGGGCACTCACAGCGGAGAAGCTGGGGGAATGGTGGGCAGTGACGGGCTCGAACCGCCGACATCCTGCGTGTAAAGCAGGCGCTCTACCAACTGAGCTAACCGCCCCCGGAACTGCGGGTGTTTCCGCCATGTAGACCGCCCCCGGCGCGGCGACAAGGGGCGCGATGCCGCCCTGCCTCCGGGCCGGCCGGAGCGGAAACGCCGCCGCGGCCCGCGGCCGCAGCGGCGTTTCTCCAGCAGGGCGTCAATCCGTTCAGGAGTTGACGGCGTCCTTCAGGCCCTTGCCGGCCGAGAACTTCGGCGCGTTCGAGGCCTTGATCTGCACGGGCTTGCCGGTGCGCGGATCGCGACCCTCGCGGGCGGCGCGCTTGGTCACCGAGAAGGCACCGAAACCGACGAGCTTGACGTCGCCGCCGGCCTTCAGGGTCGCGGCAATGGCATCGAACGTCGCATCAACTGCAGCACCCGCCTGCGCCTTGGTGAGGCTCGCCGCTTCGGCGACCGCGGCGATCAGTTCGTTCTTGGTCACGGGCTGTTCTCCTTCAGTTTGCGCCGGTCCGGGAATGCGGGATTCCGTTGCCGACGGGCGTCCCGTTTGCCGCGCAATGATCGTGAAAGCAAGGAAAATGCTGGGTTTGCGCCGCTGTTGTGGACGATTTCGGCGCCTTTCAACAGAAAACCCCGGGCCAGAGGCCCGGGGTTTGGAACCATTCTAGATTGATGGCGCGGCTCAGTGCGCCACGACGCCGGCGGGATCCTCCTCGCCCGGCTTGCGCGGGGCGATGGGTTCGGCCTCCTCGTCCCATTCCACCGGCTCGGGCTGGCGGATGAGCGCGTGCTTGAGGACCTCGTCCATGCGGCTGACCGGGATGATCTCCAGGCCGTTCTTCACATTGTCCGGAATCTCCGCCAGATCCTTGGCGTTCTCCTCCGGGATGAGGACCTTCTTCAGCCCGCCGCGCAGCGCCGCGAGCAGCTTCTCCTTCAGGCCGCCGATGGGCAGCACCCGGCCGCGCAGGGTGACCTCGCCGGTCATCGCGATGTCCTTGCGGATCGGGATGCCGGTCATCACCGACACCATGGCGGTGGCCATGGCGATGCCGGCGGACGGACCGTCCTTCGGCGTCGCGCCCTCGGGCACGTGGACGTGGACGTCGCGCTTGTCGAACATGGGCGGCTTGATGCCGAAGTCGAGCGCGCGCGAGCGGACGTAGGAGGCCGCCGCCGAGATCGATTCCTTCATCACGTCCTTCAGGTTGCCCGTCACCGTCATGCGGCCCTTGCCGGGCATCATCACGGCTTCGATCGTCAGCAGCTCGCCGCCGACCTCGGTCCAGGCGAGGCCCGTGACGGCGCCAACCTGATCCTCGGTCTCCGCCATGCCGTAGCGATAGCGCGGCACGCCGAGATACTCCTCGACCACCTTCGGGGTCACCTTGATCGACTTCTTCTTCGTCAACGTGAGGTCCTTCACGCCCTTGCGGACGAGGTTGGACATCTCCCGCTCGAGGTTGCGTACGCCGGCCTCCCGCGTATAGCGGCGGATGACGGTCATCAGCGCCTCGTCGGTGATCGACCAGTCCTTCTCGCTGAGGCCGTGCTTGGCCACCGCGTTCGGGATGAGGTGCGACTTGGCGATCTCGCGCTTCTCGTCCTCGGTGTAGCCGGCGATGCGGATCGTCTCCATGCGGTCCAGCAGGGGCGGCGGGATGTTCAGCGTGTTCGCCGTGGTGACGAACATCACGTTCGAGAGGTCGAAGTCGACCTCCAGATAGTGGTCGTTGAACGTCGCGTTCTGCTCGGGGTCGAGAACCTCGAGGAGCGCCGCGGAGGGATCGCCGCGGAAGTCCTGGCCCATCTTGTCGATCTCGTCGAGCAGGAAGAGCGGGTTCGCCGTCTTCGCCTTCTTCATCGACTGGATGATCTTGCCGGGCATGGAGCCGATATAGGTCCGCCGGTGGCCGCGGATCTCGGCCTCGTCACGCACGCCGCCGAGCGAGATGCGCACGAATTCGCGACCCGTCGCCTTGGCGATCGACTTGCCGAGCGAGGTCTTGCCGACTCCGGGGGGCCCGACGAGGCAGAGGATGGGACCGGTCAGCTTGTTGGCGCGCTGCTGCACCGCCAGGTATTCGACGATGCGGTCCTTGACCTTGTCGAGGCCGAAATGGTCGGCGTCCAGGAGCTTCTGCGCGCCCGGCAGGTCCTTCTTGATCTTCGACTTCTTGCCCCAGGGCAGCGACAGCATCCAGTCGAGATAGTTGCGGACCACCGTCGCCTCGGCCGACATCGGCGACATCTGGCGCAGCTTCTTCAGCTCGTGATTGGCCTTGTCGCGGGCTTCCTTCGAGAGCTTCGTGCGCTTGATCTTGTCCTCGAGCTCGACCAGCTCGTCGCGGCCGTCCTCGTCGCCCAGCTCCTTCTGGATCGCCTTCATCTGCTCGTTGAGGTAGTACTCGCGCTGGGTCTTCTCCATCTGCCGCTTGACGCGGGTGCGGATCTTCTTCTCGACCTGCAGCACGGAGATCTCGCTCTCCATGAGGCTGAGCGCCTTCTCCAGCCGCTTGGCGACGTCGATCGTCTCCAGAACGGCCTGCTTGTCGGAAATCTTCACCGCCAGATGCGAGGCGACCGTGTCGGCGAGCTTGGAGGGCTCGTCGATCTGGCTGACCACCGAGACGATCTCGGGCGAGACCTTCTTGTTGAGCTTCACATAGCCCTCGAACTCGGTGATCACCGAGCGGGCGAGCGCCTGGACCTGGACCTTGTCGCCGATCTCGTCGGCGATGGCGCCGGCCTCGGCCTCATAGAATTCCTCGCGGCCGGAATAGGCGCCGATGCGGGCGCGCGACACGCCCTCGACCAGCACCTTCACCGTGCCGTCGGGCAGCTTGAGGAGCTGCAGGACGGAGGCGAGCGTCCCGATCTCGTAGATGGCGTCCGGCTCCGGATCGTCGTCCTGCGCCTTCATCTGGGTGGCGAGCAGGATGTGCGTCTCGGCGCGCATGACCTCCTCGAGGGCGCGAATCGACTTCTCGCGGCCGACGAAGAGCGGCACGATCATGTGGGGGAACACCACGATGTCGCGCAGCGGCAGGACCGGGAATGTCTTGGTCTCGCCGGGGTTGAGGGGCGGACGCTTCTTGGTCTCGCTCATGGTTCACTCGTCCTTTCCTCGACACGCCGCGAAAGCGGCCCTTACGGGCCCGCGCCGACGGCGGCGCTCGGATGATTCCTGGCAGGGTGACGCGAAATTACGCTTTTGTCGCGCGGGGACGGCGGCGGGATTGAGGCCGGCCCGGAAGCTCTGCGGCTTCCTCGGAGGTCTCGGGGCGCTTGGCCGACCTCGGGCACAAATCCCTGCCCGGGGGTCTGTCGGTGACCATTAGGTGGCGCTGCACACCCCGGGTGTCAAGGCGACGAAAGTGCGGGACGCACAGGCTCGTGAACGGGCCGTTGCAGCCGGCCGCGACGGCCCCCTGAAACGCAGAAGGGCGGGTGCAGCACCCGCCCTCCGTCGAAGCTTTGCGAGGGAATCAGGCGCTCTGCGCCTTCTCCTTCTCGGCATAGATGTAGAGCGGCCGGGCCTTGCCCTGCACCACCTCCTCGGAGATCACGACCTCCTCGACGCCTTCCAGGCCCGGCAGGTCATACATGGTGTCGAGCAGGATGCTCTCCATGATCGACCGGAGGCCGCGGGCGCCGGTCTTGCGCTCGATCGCCTTGCGCGAAACCGCGCCGAGGGCGTCCTCGTGGAAGGTCAGGTCGACGTTCTCCATTTCGAACAGGCGCTGATACTGCTTCACCAGCGCGTTCTTCGGCTCGGTGAGGATCTTCTTCAGCGCCGTCTCGTCGAGGTCCTCGAGCGTCGCCAGCACCGGCAGGCGGCCGACGAACTCGGGGATGAGGCCATACTTCAAGAGATCCTCCGGCTCCACCGCGCGGAAGATCTCGCCGGTGCGGCGCTCTTCCGGAGCGCGCACCGTGGCGCCGAAGCCGATGGACGACCCCTGCCCCTTCGTCGAGATGATCTTCTCGAGGCCGGCGAAGGCGCCGCCGCAGATGAACAGGATGTTGGACGTGTCCACCTGCAGGAACTCCTGCTGGGGATGCTTGCGGCCGCCCTGCGGCGGCACGGAAGCGACCGTGCCCTCCATGATCTTCAGCAGTGCCTGCTGGACGCCCTCGCCCGACACGTCGCGGGTGATGGAGGGGTTGTCGGACTTGCGGCTGATCTTGTCGATCTCGTCGATGTAGACGATGCCACGCTGCGCCCGCTCGACGTTGTAGTCGGAGGCCTGGAGCAGCTTGAGGATGATGTTCTCGACGTCCTCGCCGACGTAGCCGGCTTCCGTCAGCGTCGTCGCATCCGCCATGGTGAAGGGCACGTCGAGGATGCGGGCGAGCGTCTGGGCCAGCAGCGTCTTGCCGGAGCCGGTCGGGCCGATCAGCAGGATGTTCGACTTCGACAGCTCGACGTCGTTGTGCTTCGTGGCGTGGTTCAGCCGCTTGTAGTGGTTGTGGACCGCGACCGAGAGGACGCGCTTGGCGTGGAACTGGCCGATCACGTAGTCGTCCAGGACCTTGCAGATCTCCTTCGGCGTCGGGATGCCGTCCTTGGACTTGACCAGGGAGGACTTCGACTCCTCGCGGATGATGTCCATGCAGAGCTCGACGCACTCGTCGCAGATGAACACCGTCGGTCCGGCGATCAGCTTGCGGACTTCGTGCTGGCTCTTGCCGCAGAAGGAACAGTAGAGGGTGTTCTTCGCGTCGCTGCCGGCCTTGCTCATCATCTCTCTCCAACGCGAACCGTCACCCTGTCGGATCGGGATCGTCTGACGCGAGACCCGAAGGTCTCTCGATGTCTCGGCCCCCCGGAACGCCGATTGGCCCTTCAGCCAAACATGGTGCGCACCGCGGGATCAAGAAAGGATTAACGCTGTTTTGTCACATACGGTCCTTTTAGGGACCGCACGGACGGTCGGATCAGTCTATGCAACCGGCGGACCACCCGTGGTGACCCAAAAGTGACACCCGCCGGATGCCGCTTCGGGCAGCCGCGGGGTCACCGCAAGGGGCATCAGGCCTTGGCGGCCTCGGGCTCGTCGGCGCGCTCTTCGATCACCTTGTCGATGAGGCCGAACTCCTGGGCCTTCTGCGCCGACATGAAATTGTCGCGCTCCAGGGCGTCCTCGATCTCCTTCAGCGTCCGGCCCGTGTGCTTCACATAGACCTCGTTGAGCCGCCGCTTCAGCTCCTTCACCTCTTCGGCGTGGATCAGGATGTCGGTCACTTGGCCGCGATAGCCGCCCGAGGGCTGGTGCACCATGATGCGCGAATGCGGCAGGGCGAAGCGCTGGCCCTTGGCGCCGGCGGTGAGCAGCAGCGAGCCCATGGAGGCGGCCTGGCCCATGCACAACGTGGTGACGGCCGGTTTGATGAACTGCATCGTGTCGTAGATCGACATGCCCGCCGTGACGACGCCGCCCGGCGAGTTGATGTACATGTTGATCTCCTTCTTCGGGTTCTCCGCCTCGAGGAACAGGAGCTGGGCGACGATCAGCGTCGCCATGCCGTCCTCGACCGGGCCCGACAGGAAGATGATCCGCTCCTTCAGGAGGCGGGAATAGATGTCGTAGGACCGCTCGCCGCGGTTGGTCTGCTCGACCACCATCGGCACCAGGTAGTTCATCAGCGTGTCGTGCGGGTCTCTCATCGTCGTCGGTCCTTCGGGGTCGCGATTCGGGGCGAGCATCCCCCGAATCTCTTTGACGCCATCCTAACGGCACTGCGCATCCGCGGTGAATCCACCGCGATTGCGCCGGAAAAGCGAAGGGCCGCCAGCGGCGGCCCTTCCCTCACAAGGAATTGTCCGGTCGCAGCGCCATTCAGGCGGCTTCCTCTTCGTCGTTGTCCTTGAACAGATCGTCCTTGGAGACGGTCTTCTCGGTGACGTCGGCGAGTTCGAGGATGTAGTCCACGACCTTCTCCTCGAAGATCGGAGCGCGGAGCGAGGCGAGCGCCTGGGGGGTCTTGCGGTAGTAGTCCCAGACCTGCTGCTCCTGACCGGGGAACTGACGCGCCCGCTCGACCACGGCGCGCGACACTTCCTCGTCGCTGACCTTGATCTGGGCCTTCTCGCCGATTTCCGCAAGGACGAGGCCGAGGCGCACGCGGCGCTCGGCGATGGCGCGATATTCCTCGCGCGCCTTCTCCTCGGTGGTCTCCTCGTCGGTGAAGGTCTTGCCGCGCGACTCCAGGTCCTGGCTGACCTGGCGCCAGACGCTCTCGAACTCCTGGTCGACCAGCGTCTGCGGCAGGTCGAAGGCATGCTTCTCGTCGAGCGCGTCGAGCAGGGCGCGCTTCACCTTGCGGCGCGAGGCGGCGGCGTATTCGCTCTTCAGCCGGTCGGAGACGGCGGCCTTCAGCTTGGCGAGGTCCTCGAAGCCCACCATCTTGGCGAACTCCTCGTCGATGGCGCGGTCGCCCGGCTTCTCGATCGACTTCACCGAAACGGCGAACTCGGCGTCCTTGCCGGCGAGATTCTCGGCCATGTAGTTGGACGGGAACTTCACCTTCACGACGCGGTCCTCACCGGCCTTGACGCCGATGAGCTGGTCCTCGAAGCCCGGAATGAAGGAGTTGGAGCCGAGCTCGAGCTGGATGTCCTCGGCGGTGCCGCCCTCGAACTTCTCGCCGTCGATGGTGCCGACGAAGCCGATGGTCAGGCGGTCGCCGCTCTCGGCGGCGGCGCCCTCGGCCTTCGCCTCGAAGGGGCGGTTCTGCTTGGCCATGGTCTCTAGCATGGCCTGGACGTCGGCCTCGGCCGGCTCGACCACCGGCTTCTCGACCTTGATGCCCTTGAAGTCGGCGAGCTGGATCGTCGGCAGCACCTCGAAGGCCACCGTGTAGTCGAGGTCGGCGGTGCCGTCGAACACGGCCTTCGCCTCGGCCTCGGCCTCCGGCAGCTTCACCGAGGGCTCCTGGGCCAGCTTGAAGCCGTTCTCTTCCACGATCTTCTGGTTGGCCTCGCCGACCACCGCCTCGATGGTCTCGGCGAGCACGGCGCGGCCGTAGAGCTTCTTCAGATGCGCCGTCGGCACCTTGCCGGGGCGGAAGCCGTTGATGTTGACGCGGCCCTTGAGGTCGTCGAGGCGGGCATCGGCGCGGGCGGCGAGGTCGGTCACAGGAACCACCACGCGGAATTCGCGCTTCAGACCTTCGGACAGGGTGGCGGTCACCTGCATGGCTTCGTTTCTTTCGTGTTCGTGATCGGCGCGGCCGGCAGGATGGTGCGGGCGGAGGGACTTGAACCCCCACGACTTTCGCCACGGGAACCTAAATCCCGCGTGTCTACCAATTCCACCACGCCCGCCGAGGGCCGCTCGAAATAGCTTCTCGCCCCGGTCGATGCAAGTCATCCACCGGGCGCGGCCTCATAACATCGGCTTTTGGCGATTGCACCAAGAAAATGACGGTTCCGCCGCGGCGTTGCGGCCGCCCTCGCGGCACGCGGCGGAAACGCTGCGGCGCCACAGTGTCGGTGGTGCCGCGGCGCCCGCCGCTTGGCAGGCCGGGCCGGCCATGCCATCTCCTCCGGCCCCCGCGGGCGGTGATGGCCGATCGCCGCCGTCCGTGAGCCAGGAGCCTCGATGACCATCATGCCGCCTCTGACCCGCCGCCGTCTCGGCGCCCTCGCTCTCGGCCTCGCCCTGGCCGGCCGGGCGGCGCAGGCGAGCGACCTGCGGCTCACCGCCGCAGCGGGTGACAGGCGCTTCGGCGACGGCGAGGCCGTGACGCCCTTCTGGGGCTATGACGGCACCCTGCCCGGGCCGGTGTTGCGGGCGCGGCGCGGCGCGCCGGCGACGCTGCTCTTCCGCAACGGGCTCGACGAGGCGACGGCGTTGCACTGGCAGGGCGCGCGGCTGCCGCTCGACCCGGCGTCGGTCTCCCCCGGCACCGAGCGCGCGACGCCCCTCCTCCTCCGGGATGCCGGCACTTTTCTTTATCGCCCCCCGCTTCTCGGCGGCGAGGCGCAACTGCGCCGCGGCCTCGCCGGCCTGCTGCTGGTCGACGACGCGGCGCCCCCCGTCCACGACCGTGAAATGACCCTTCTGCTCTCGGAGGCCCCCGGCGAGGGCCCGGGCGCCCTTCTTGCCAACGGCGAGCGACGCCTCGGCTGGTCCGTGCGGCCGAACGAGCGGCTCTGGCTGCGCCTCGCCAATGGCACCGCCAATCGCGTCCTGCGCCTCGCCCTGCCCGGCCAGGTCCTGACCCTTGTCGCCCTCGACAGCCAGCCCTGCGAGCCCTTCCCGCTCGACGGCGGCCGGCTCGTGCTGGCGCCGGGGCAGCGCGCCGAGATCCTCTGGGACGTTGCCACCGCGGCTCCGGGCGTCCCGCTGCAGGTGGCGCGCTTCGCCGGCGAAGGCCTCGATGAGACGATTGCCGTCGAAGACGCACCGGCCCGCGCGACGGCGCTGCCGCCGCCGCAGCCCCTGCCCGCCAATGCCCTGCCCCAGGCCATGGATTTCCGCCGGGCGCTCCGCTGGGACTGGCCCATCGGCGGCACGGCGCAGGACCCGATCCTCGCCGGCCAGGCCAATCGCGGCCCGCCCGCCGGGGCGGCCTTCCGCGCCCGTGCCGGGTCCGTGGTGGTCGCCACCATCCGCAACGAGTCCCCCGTTCTCCATGCCGTCCACGTCCAGGGCCATGCGGCGCGCCTGCTCGACGGCCTCGACGACGGCTGGAAGCCCTATTTCCTCGACACGGTGCTCGTCGCCCCAGGCATGGTCACGCGGATCGCCTTCGTCGCCGAGCAGGCCGGGCGCTTCCTCGTCACCAGCCAGCCGATCAATGCCGACGGCGGGCCGGTGGCGATCGCCCTCGACGTGGCCTGATCGCCCCGCCCCCGCCTAGTCCGGCTCGTCGGCCGGCGCGAACCGCTCCGGGAGGCTCGCGAAGACCCGCGGCATCGCCTCGGGAAGATCCTCGGCGATCAGCCCGATGCCCGCCGCCCGACCCGCCTCCCCGTGCAGCCAGACCGCCGCGCTCGCCGCTTCGAAGGCCGGCATGCCCTGCGCGAGAAGGCCGGTGACGAACCCCGCCAGCACGTCGCCCGAGCCCGCCGTCGCCAGCCAGGGCGGCGCATTGGCGGCGATCGAGGCCTTGCCGTCGGGCGAGGCCACCACCGTGTCGGGCCCCTTGAGGATCACGACGGCCCCGGAACGCGCGGCCGCGAGGCGCGCGGCGTCGAGCTTCGAGCCCTTGGCCGGTCCGAACAGCCTGGCGAACTCGCCCCCGTGGGGAGTCAGCACCACCGGCCGGTCCGGCCAGGCGTGGATTCCGGCGAACAGCGCCTCAGCATCCGCCTGGAACGCGGTGAGCCCGTCGGCGTCGATCACCGTCGCCGCCCCGCTCGCCAGCGCCTCGGCCACCAGCGCGCGCGTCGCCTCGCCGGTGCCGAGTGCCGGGCCGATGCAGACGGCGTTCTTGCGGCGATCTGCGAGGATGGCGGCGAGGCCGTCCGCCCCCTCCATCCGCTCCAGCATGATCGCCGTGAGATGGGCGGCATTGACGGCGAGCGCCTCCGGCGGCGAGGCGACCGTCACGAGCCCCGCCCCCGCCCTCAGCGCCCCGCGGGCGGCGAGCCGTGCGGCCCCGGTGCGGGCGAGCCCGCCGGAGACGACCACCGCGTGGCCGCGGCTGTATTTGTGCCCGTCCGGCTGCGGCAGGGGCAGCGACACGCCCCACAGATCCGGCTCGTTGGCGAAGTCGCGGATGGCGAGAGCCTCGATGACCGCCGGCGAGATGCCGATGTCGGCGACGCGCACCCGCCCGCACTGCAGCCGTCCCGGCATGAGCAGGTGGCCGGGCTTGCGGCGGAAGAAGGTGACGGTCTCGTGCGCCTTCACCGCGATGCCGCGCACCGCGCCCGTCGCGCCGTCCACGCCCGAGGCGATGTCGGCGGCGACGACACGGCAGCCGGAAGCGTTGACGGCGTCGATCACCTCCGCCTCCTCGCCGGCGACGTCGCGGGAAAGCCCTGCGCCGTAGAGCGCGTCGACCACCACGGCGGGCCGGTCCTCCGACCAGGCTGCGAGCGGCACCGGCGCCCTCCCCCAGTCGTCGGCGGCCGCCACGGCGTCCGATGCGCGGGCCTGCGGCGGCGCGGCAGCGGCGACCGTCACCCGGAACCCGCGCTCCCTCAGGACTTTGGCGGCCACGTAGCCGTCGCCGCCGTTGTTTCCGGGTCCGCAGAGCACCGCAACGGAGGCGCCCGGCGGCGTGCCGCGCGCCGCCACATCGGCGACGGCAATACCGGCGCGCTGCATCAGCACCCGGCCCGGCGTGCCCGCGGATATGGTCAGCCGATCCGCCTCGGCCATGGCCGCGGGAGTCAGCAGGGCGCTGAGGTGACATGTCATCGCGCCACTTTCGGGAGCAGCCGGCACCGGGTCAATCGCGGCGCGTGCCGGTGGAGGGACTGGCATCGCTTAAATTTGAGGCACACCGGCCCGCCCCGCTCCTCAGCGGACCGCCCTGCGCCACCCGAAACGCACACAAAGTAGGCATACCGCTCACAACTGAGGCATTGTGACTGGCGCAGGCGCCGGCCGGAGCGCCTGAAGGCTGGCTTTCCCCTTGCGATTCCAGCACAATCGGGACGCGACGCCTCTGGCACATCTCCTGCTAGCCCGCGAATGCGGTTCGGGGGCGGGAGCCACATCCGGCGGTCGGACCACAGGAGCAGGATCGGAATGAAGAAGATCGAGGCGATCATCAAGCCCTTCAAGCTCGATGAGGTGAAGGAGGCGCTGCAGGAGGTCGGACTCCAGGGCATCACGGTCACCGAGGCGAAGGGGTTCGGCCGGCAGAAGGGCCACACCGAACTCTATCGCGGCGCCGAATATGTCGTGGATTTCCTCCCCAAGGTGAAGATCGAGATCGTCATGCCCGACGACATGGTGGAAAAGGCGATCGACGCCATCCGCCGTGCCGCCCAGACCGGGCGGATCGGCGACGGCAAGATTTTCGTCTCGACCATCGAGGAAGCCATTCGCATCCGCACCGGCGAGTCCGGTCTCGACGCGATCTGAACGGAATTCGGCCGGTCCGCCCTGCCGCAATGCACACGTGCAAACCAAGAGGAAGCACTAAATGACGACTGCCAAGGATGTCCTGAAAATGATCAAGGAGAACGACGTGAAGTACGTCGATCTCCGCTTCACCGACCCGCGTGGCAAGTGGCAGCACGTCACCTTCGACATCACCATGATCGACGAGGAGATCTTCGCCGAGGGCACGATGTTCGACGGCTCCTCGATCGCCGGCTGGAAGGCGATCAACGAGTCGGACATGCTCCTCATGCTCGACCCCTCGACCGCGCAGATCGACCCCTTCTTCGCCGAGACGACGCTCTCCATCGTCTGCGACATCCTCGAGCCCTCGACGGGCGAGCCCTACAACCGCGATCCGCGCGGCATCGCGAAGAAGGCCGAGGCCTATCTGAAGTCGACCAAGATCGGTGACACCATCTTCGTCGGCCCCGAGGCCGAGTTCTTCGTCTTCGACGACGTGAAGTTCGCCGCCGAGCCCTACCACACCGGCTTCAAGGTCGATTCCTCCGAGCTGCCGACCAATTCCTACACGGACTACGAGGGCGGCAACCTCGGCCACCGCGTCCGCACCAAGGGCGGCTACTTCCCGGTTCCGCCGATCGACAGCCTGCAGGACATGCGCGGCGAGATGCTCGCCTCCATGGCCAAGATGGGCGTGAAGGTCGAGAAGCATCACCACGAGGTCGCGTCCGCCCAGCACGAGCTCGGCATGAAGTTCGACACGCTGACGCACATGGCCGACCAGATGCAGATCTACAAGTACTGCATCCATCAGGTCGCCAACATCTACGGCAAGACCGCCACCTTCATGCCGAAGCCGGTCTTCGGCGACAACGGCTCGGGCATGCACGTGCACCAGTCGATCTGGAAGGGCGGCAAGCCGCTGTTCGCCGGCAACAAGTACGCCGATCTGTCGCAGGAGTGCCTCTGGTACATCGGCGGCATCATCAAGCACGCCAAGGCCCTGAACGCCTTCACCAACCCGTCGACCAACTCCTACAAGCGTCTGGTCCCGGGCTACGAGGCGCCGGTTCTCCTGGCCTACTCGGCCCGCAACCGCTCGGCCTCCTGCCGCATTCCGTGGACGGCCAACCCGAAGGCCAAGCGCGTCGAGGTCCGCTTCCCCGACCCGACCGCCAATCCGTACCTGGCCTTCGCCGCCATGCTGATGGCCGGCATCGACGGCATCACCAACAAGATCGATCCGGGCTCGGCCATGGACAAGGATCTCTATGATCTGCCGCCGAAGGAGCTGAAGAAGATCCCGACGGTGTGCGGCTCGCTGCGCGAGGCCCTCACCAACCTCGACAAGGACCGCGCCTTCCTGAAGGCCGGCGGCGTCTTCAACGACGACTTCATCGACAGCTACATCGAGCTGAAGATGACCGAGGTGATGCGCTTCGAAATGACGCCGCACCCGGTCGAGTACGACATGTACTACTCGGTCTGATCCGGGCGGGCGGGCTTTGCGGCCCGCCCGTGCCCCGTCGTCGACGGGGACCAACAACGGGTCGTATCTTCCGCGCTCGACCGCGTGGTCTTCCGTCCCAAAGGGCGCCTCTCAGGCGCCCTTTTTTTTTCGCCCGGCAGCCGCAGAGAGTGATCTGTCGGCCGTGCTGTCTGCCGCGCCGCCTCGCATAACGCGAAACGACCGATGCAGCCATGGTGAACGCATCGCAAGCTTCGCACGGGGAACGTCGCAACAATCCTTTATCCACATCGTTAATGAGTATTTTAATAAAGGCTGACATAAGGGAAACGCATCCCCAGCCCGGAGATTCCCTGACATGCTGTCGCTTGGTTCGTTCCGCATCACGCCGAAAATCCTCGCCATCGTGGCGATGCTGAACGCGGCGCTCATCGCCGTCGCGCTGATCGGATCTTTCGCCCTCGACCGCGTCGGCGACGACGCCGACCAGGCTGCGGCCGCCGCCCGTCGCGCCGTCGCCTCGGCCCGCCTCAACCAGCATGTCATGGCCATCAACCGCTTCGAATTCGTCCTGGCAGCGAGCCCCACGGCAGACCTGATCCGCCAGTTGCCGGCCGACGCTGCCCGCGAGGTGGAACTGGCGCGCGAACGTTTCGGCATGATCCGCAGTTCGACCGCGCCGGAGGTCCAGGAGGCGCTGCGCAAGGCCGAAGGCGCCTTCAACGCCATGCTGGCCCTCAGCCAGCGGACCTTCGCCGCCGCCGGAGAGGTGCGGGGCACCGCCACGCCCGAACAGCAGCAGCGGCTGAAGGACATGGCCATGGCCAGCCGCGAGCTGACGCTTGAGGCCCGCCGCCTCGTCACCGAGATGACGAACCTGCTCATCACCCGTTCCGACGCTTATGCCAAGGGCATCCAGGAACTGGCGGACGCCAAGGAGCGGCTCATGTACGGGCTCATGGGCCTGGCCCTGGTCGCCGGCATCGCCTTCGCCCTCGTCATCGGCCAGGTGGGCATCGCCCGCCCGATCGCGCGCATCAACGCCGTCCTCGCCGAACTCGCCAAAGGCAACTTCCAGGTCGCCGCCTACGGCGCCGAGCGCCGTGACGAGGTCGGCGACATCGCCAAGGCGGCCGAGACCTTCCGCGCCAACGGCATGGAGGCGGAAAGGCTGCGCGCCGAGCAAGAGGCCGCCAAGGCCGCCGATGCCGAGCGCCAGAAGGTCATGATGCGCGAGCTCGCCGACCGCTTCGAGGGCGCCGTCGGCGGCATCGTCGACATGGTCTCCTCCGCCGCCACCGAGATGCAGGCGACCGCCACCCAGCTCTCCGCGTCGGCTCAGGAAGCCTCGGCGCAGTCGACCTCGGTGGCGAGCGCCGCCGAAGAGGCGGGCGCCAACGTCACCGCCGTCGCCGGCTCGGCCGAGGAGCTCGGCGCCTCCGTGCAGGAGATCGGCCGTCAGGTCGAGCATTCCGCCAATCTCGCTCGCAGCGCGGTGAAGGAGGCGGATGGCACCGGCGCCATCGTCTCCGAACTGACCCAGGGTGCGGCGCGGATCGGCGACATCGTGGAGATGATCTCGACCATCGCCTCGCAGACCAACCTCCTCGCCCTCAACGCCACCATCGAGGCGGCGCGCGCGGGTGAGGCCGGCAGGGGTTTCGCCGTCGTCGCCAGCGAGGTGAAGGGCCTGGCAGAACAGACGGCCAAGGCGACGAGCGAGATCGGTGCCCAGATCGTCGCCATCCAGGAGACCACCAACAAGGCCGTCAGCGCCATCGCCGGGATCACCGCGAGCATCCGCTCCATCGACCAGGCGACCTCCTCCATCGCCTCGGCGGTGGAACAGCAGGGATCGGCGACGCGCGAGATCGTGGCCTCCGTGGGCCAGGCCTCCACCGGCACGACCGAAGTCTCCTCGGCCATCACTTCGGTAGCCCAGGCCGCCGCCGAGACCGGCCACGGCGCCAATCAGGTTCTCACCGCCTCGTCCGACCTCGCCCGCCAGGCCGAGCGGCTGTCGCACGAGGTCCGGCAGTTCCTCGCCACCGTCAGGGCCGCCTGACGCTGGGGGAACCATCGTTCACCGGATCATCGGAACGGGCGCCTTCGGGCGCCCCTTTTCGGTGGGCCGCTCGGGCGGACGTCGTGGTCGACGCGAAGGGATGGAGGTGGGCCGAGAGTCCCGCGATGGCCGCTCAAAGCACCAGGAATGCGCCGGCGAGGCCCATGGTGATGACCCAGGCGCCGATGCGGCCCAGCGTCCAGGCGGGATCGGTCTCGTCGCCGGGGAGCACGAGGCTCGTCTCCTCCGGGTCGATGCAGCCGAGCGCCAGCCCCGCCCGCTCGGCGGCGCGCATCAGCTTCGCCATGTCCTGTTCGACGGTCACCAGTCCCAACACGCGGTCCATGACGCAACTCCGGAACGCCTCGCCCACCCTGACGCGCACTGTGAAGCGGCAGGCGTAAACGAGGACTTTGCAATCACGTCCTGACGGCGTTCCATGTCGTCCTGATGGCGCGGAATGCGATCACCTGTGGCATTTGGGTTTCACTCCCATCCGTCACCGGACTGTCGCGGGCCTCGGCTGAAATGATCCGGGCCGACGAAAGAGGAACCTGACACCATGTCCGACGCACCGAGGCCGCATGAGGCCGGCCTGCTCAGCGTCTCCCAGCGCGCCGAACTGGCTGAAGATCGCGGCACCAGCCCGGCCGACGGCCCGACCTTCGGCGACGTCGTCGCAGCGCGCTTCCACCGCCGCGAACTCGTGAAGGGCGTGCTCGGCGTCGGCGCCATCACGGCTGCCTTGGGCCCTGCGGCTCTCGCGGCCCGAACCGCCGCCGCCCAGCCGGGGTCGGCGACGCCGTCCTTCGGCTTCCGCGAACTCTCCTCCACCCCCACCGACCGCGCCGAGGTGGCCAGCGGCCATGCCGCCGAGGTGCTGATCCGCTGGGGCGACCCGGTTCTGGCCGATGCGCCGGCCTTTGCGCCGACGGCCCAGACGGGGCCCGCCCAGGCCCGCCAGTTCGGCTACAACAACGACTATCTCGGCTATTTCCCGCTGCCCGGCGCCGCGAACCCGTCGCGCCACGGCCTGCTCTGCGTCAACCACGAATATACCAACGAGGAGCTCATGTTCCCCGGCCTCGGCCGGCAGGATGCAGGCGGCCCGCTCGGCCGCGCCAAGGCCTTCTCTGGCATGACGGCCGGGATCGTCGCGGTCGAGATGATGGCCCATGGCGGTTCGGTACTGGAGGTCCGCCGCGAGGGCGACCGCTGGCGGGTGGTTCAGGGCTCCCGCTACGCCCGCCGGATCACCGCGGAGACGCCCATGGCGATCACCGGTCCGGCCGCCGGTGACCCGCGCATGCGCACCTCCGCCGATCCGCAAGGGCGCCGCGTCCTCGGAATGCTCAACAACTGCGCCGGCGGCCGCACGCCCTGGGGCACCTGGCTGACCTGCGAGGAAAACGTCAACGGCTACTTCACCGGCCGCCTGCCGGAGGGCCACCGCGAGACCGCGAACTACCGCCGCATGGGCATTCCCGGCCGCTGGTACAATTGGGGCGACCACGTCGACCGCTTCAACGTGGAGAAGGAGCCGAACGAGGCCAACCGCTTCGGCTGGGTGGTGGAGATCGACCCCTTCGACCCCGCCTCGACGCCGAAGAAGCGCACCGCCCTGGGCCGCTTCAAGCACGAGGGCGCCGCCGGCATCGTCTCCCGCGACGGGCGCTACGTGCTCTATTCCGGCGACGACGAGCGCTTCGACTATGTCTATCGCTTCGTCACAGCGGGCCGCGTCAGCGGCGACCGGGCGCGCGACGCCGACCTGCTCGATAGCGGGACGCTCTTCGTCGCCCGCTACAATGCCGACGGCAGCGGCGACTGGCTGCCGCTCGTCGTCGGCGAGGGGCCCCTCACATCCGCCAACGGCTTCCACTCCCAGGCCGACGTGCTGATCGAGACGCGCCGCGCCGCCGATCTCCTCGGCGCCACCCGCATGGACCGGCCGGAGGACGTGGAGGCGAACCCCGCCACCGACAAGGTCTATGTGATGCTGACCAACAACAGCCGCCGCAAGGCGGAGGAGGTCGACGCCGCCAATCCGCGTGCCGACAACCGCTTCGGCCACATCGTCGAGATGCTGCCGGACGGCCGCGACCATGCCGCGCCGCGCTTCACCTGGGACATTCTGGTGCGGTGCGGCGACCCGGCCGTCGCGACGGTGGGGGCGACCTTCAACAGCCGCACCTCGCAGGACGGCTGGTTCGGCATGCCGGACAATTGCGCCGTCGACGCGGATGGCCGGCTGTGGGTCGCCACCGACGGCAACACGCCCGGCCGCACCGGACGCAACGACGGCGTCTGGGCCATGGAGACCGAGGGCGAGGCGCGCGGCACCTCGAAGCTCTTCTTCAAGTGCCCCTTCGGCGCCGAACTCTGCGGACCCGAGTTCACCCCCGACGGCGAGACCTTCTTCGTCGCGATCCAGCACCCCGGCGAGGCCGATCCCGAGGATGCCAGCGCCGCCCCGGCGACCTACGAGAATCCGTCGACCCGCTGGCCGGACTTCTCGCCGGACATGCCGCCGCGGCCGTCCATCGTCGCCATCACCCGCCAGGGCGGTGGCAAGGTGGGCAGCTAGGGACCGTTGGCCCCTAGACCGTCGGCAGCTCTGGCGCGAGGTCGAGGAGCGCCCGCGTCAGCGCGCCGTCGGGCCGGCGCATGGTGTCGAGGATGGAGAAGTGGTCGGCTCCCTCCACCGGCAGCAGCGGCCCTGGCGCGCCGGCGCGCATCCTAGCGGCGTGCATGGCGTGGGAGTTCGCCACCAGCGCCGGCAGCTCGCGCGTGCCGTAGGTGACGGCGAGCGGCTTCATCACCGGCGGGCGGCGCAGCGGCGACAGATCCGCGATCTCCTCGCGCGACAGGCTCAGCTTCTCGTCGAGATAGGTGTCGGCGAGAGGCGCGAGCTCGAAGATGCCGGAAATGGCGAGGCCGGCCGTCACCGCCTCGTGGCTGAGCGCCATGGCCGCGAGATGCCCACCCGCCGACCATCCCGCGACGATCAGCGGACCGCCGGCACCATGCGCGGCTGCGTTTCCGGCCAGCCAGTCCAGCGCCGCGCTGCATTCGCCGACGATCGCGGCGAGCGAGGCCTCCGGCGCCAACGTGTAGCCCGGCATCGCCACCGACCAGCCCCGGGAGGCCACCCCCTCCCCCAGCACGGAGAACATCTCGCGGGCATTTCGCATCCAGTAGCCGCCATGGAAGTAAACGAGGCAGGGCGCGCGGGGGTCTGTCCCCGGATAGAGGTCGGTCTTCTGCCGTTCGCCGGGTCCGTAGGGGAGATCCATCGTCGCGGCGTGGCGCGCCCGAATCACGGCCGATTCCTCCGTCCAGCGGGCGAAAGTCTCCGTCCACGAGGGCACCGCCTGGCCGTTGTTGTAGGCCGCATCGCGGGTCGGCTGTGGAACGGGCGAGACGTCTATGGCCATGATCGGGTGTCCACCTGCAGAGAATACCAGTCTCGCACGGAACGGAGCCGGGGGAACCGCCACGGCCGCATGCGGTTCACCCGCCACCACAGGAGATCACCATGACCCGACCGGCCAGCCAGCCCGCCGACCATTCCACCGTCTCCCCCTATGTCATGGCGACGGGCGCCCGCGACCTCATGGGCTTTCTCGCCGCGGTCTTCGGCGCGACGCCGGTCATGGCGCTCGACCGCGAGGACGGCAGCCTGATGCACGCCTCCGTCAAGATCGGCGACTCCGTCGTCATGCTGGCCGAGGCGACGGCCGACTACCCCGCCTTCCCGGTCTGGCTGCACGTCTATGTCGACGACGTCGACTCAACACATGCGGCGGCGCTCGCCCGCGGTGCGGTCGAGGTGGAAGCGCCTTCCGAGAAGGGTGACGGCGACCGGCGCGGCGGATTCAAGGATCCCGCCGGCAACACCTGGTGGATCGCCACCCCCGTCCGATCCTGATCCGGAACAAGCGCGCCCGCCTGCCGTTGAGGTGCAGACCCCCGAGGAGATCACGACATGCAGGACGGAAAGATCACCCGCGAGACGACGACGCGCGAGGCCCACTACACGGCCACGGAGGACGGCACGACCATTCCCGCCCACGACAAGGCCGTGAAACGCGATGGCGAGAGCCATGAGCAGCACGCGGAAGCCGAGGCCGGCGGGACCACTGAGCGGAAGACGCTCAAGGAAGCCCATTCCACCGCGACCGAGGCCGGAACCACCATCCCGGCCCACGACCGCCTGGTGCCGAAGAGCGCCTGAGCCCCGTCACAGGGCCGAAAAGCAAAAAGCCGGGCCCAGGGCCCGGCTTTTCGATGTCGTGAAGCGAGAAATCAGCGCTTCGAGAACTGGAAGGAACGACGGGCCTTGGCCTTGCCGTACTTCTTGCGCTCGACCACGCGGCTGTCGCGGGTGAGGAAGCCTTCCTTCTTCAGCGCGCCGCGCAGCTCCGGCTCATAGTAGGTCAGAGCCTTGGAAATGCCGTGGCGCACCGCGCCGGCCTGGCCGGAGAGGCCGCCACCGGCGACCGTCACGTTGATGTCGTACTGCGTGTCGCGGTTGACGAGAACGAGCGGCTGGCGGAGCAGCATGCGCAGCACCGGACGGGCGAAATAGACCTCAAGGGTGCGGTCGTTGACGGTGATCTTGCCGGAACCCGGCTTCACCCAGACGCGGGCGACCGCGTCCTTGCGCTTGCCGGTGGCATAGGCGCGGCCCTGCTTGTCGAGCTTCTGCACGTGGCGCGGAGCCTCGGCGGAGGCCGGCTTGAGGGCGCTCAGGCCCTCGAGAGACGAAACGGTCTCAGCCATGGTCAGGCCCTCACGTTCTTGGAGTTCAACACGCCGACGTCGAGGACGACGGGCGCCTGGGCCTCATGGGGGTGCTTGTCGCCGCCATAGACGCGCAGGTTCGACATCTGCCGGCGGCCGAGCGGACCGCGCGGGATCATGCGCTCCACGGCCTTCTCGACGATGCGCTCGGGGAACTTGCCGTCGCGGATGGTCTTGGCGACGCGCTCTTTGATGCCACCCGGATAGCCGGTGTGGTGATAGTAGGCCTTCTGGTCCCACTTGCGGCCGGTGAAGACCACCTTGTCCGCGTTGATGATGATGACATTGTCACCGCAATCGACATGGGGGGTATAGGTGGCTTTGTGCTTGCCGCGCAGGCGCGTCGCCACGATCGTCGCGAGGCGGCCGACAACCAGGCCCTTCGCGTCGATCAGAACCCACTTCTTGTCGACCTCGGCGGGCTTCGCCACATAGGTCTTCATGGTCGTGTCTTCCGGGATTGAGGAAATCGGAAGCGGCGCACCGGAAAGCCGGCCGCCGCGTCGGGAGGGCTATAGGCGAGAGCGGCCGGCGCGTCAACGCATGCGACCGCCAAAAACCCTCGCAAAACCAGCAACTTATAAAATAGGTATTTTGATACCTTGATTTTATGTCCGATTCTGCAAGGGCTTGCCGCTGTCGCCAGCGCTCAGGGGCGCGCCGGGATCTCCAGCCCCCGCTGCACGGCGGGCCGCGCCAGGCAGCGCTCCAGCCAGGCGGGAACCTCCTTCAGCTCGTGATAGCCGACGACGTCGGCGGCGCCGTAGAAGCCGACGAGGTTGCGCACCCAGCCGACGAGCGCGATGTCGGCAATCGTGTAGTCATCGCCCATGATGTAGCTCCGCCCGGCGAGCCGCGTTTCCAGCACGCGGATGAGGCGGTGGCTCTCGGCGCGGTAGCGCTCGAAGGGGCGCTTGTCCTCGTAGTCGCGCCCCGCGAACTTGAAGAAGAAGCCGAGCTGGCCGAACATCGGCCCGACCGCCGCCATCTGAAAGAACACCCACTGGATGGTCTCGATGCGGGCTGCGGGATCGGCGGGCAGGAAGCGGCCGGTCTTCTCCGCGAGATAGAGCAGGATCGCGCCGGACTCGAACAGGGCGAGCGGCTTTCCGCCGGGGCCGTCGGGATCGATGATCGCCGGGATCTTGCCGTTCGGGTTCAGCGCCAGGAATTCCGGCGTCCAGGTCTCGTTCTGGCCGATATTGATGGCGTGCGGCTCATAAGCGAGCCCCGTCTCCTCCAGCATGATCGACACCTTCACCCCGTTCGGGGTGGGAAGCGAATAGAGCTGGATGCGGTCTGGATGGGCGGCCGGCCAGCGGCGGGTGACGGGGAAGGCGGAAAGGTCGGACATCGGGAGGCTCCTCGGCCGTCGGCCGGACGGCGGTGTGGCGAGAGATGGGCGCCGACCCTCGGCGATCAACTCCTCCCGCACAAGCGTCGCGTCATCGTGATCGTCCGGCTCCGCCGCACGGCCCAGTTGAGCGGCGGAGCGCCCTGCCCCAGGCTCACGTCCGGAGGCGGGATCAACCCGCCCCGCACGACATCAGAGGAAGCCCCATGCCGATGGTCACACCGCCCGCGGGCCATGTCGGCCCCTTCGCCGGCCTCGACGTGCCCTGGCTCCTGGCGCTCAGGGCCCGCACCGGCCGCGACCATCCCTTCATCGTCTGGACGCCCTTCGAGCGGCCGGCCGTCACACTCACCTACGGCGCCTTCCACGCCCGCGTCGGCGCCCTCGCCGCGGGCCTGGCGAAGCGTGGCGTGAAGCCGGGCGAATTCGTCCTCATCCACCTCGACAACTGCCTCGAGGCGATCCTCGCCTGGTACGCCTGCGTCGAGCTCGGCGCCGTCGCCGTCACCACCAACACCCGCTCCGCCGGGCCCGAGATCGCCTATTTCGCCGGTCATTGCGGCGCGGTGGCCGCCATCACCCAGCCGGCCTATGCTGGCGCGGTGGCCGCCCATTGCCCGGACATCAGGTGGATCGCCGTCACCGACAACGACGGCGGCGAGCCCGCCGCGGCCGCGGCGGCTCCGGAGAAGGCGCTGCGCTTCGACGCCCTCTTCGCCGACGCCGCCGACCGGCCGGTGCGCCCGCATGACCCGCTCTGGCCCTGCAGCGTGCAATACACCTCCGGCACCACGGCACGCCCCAAGGCCGTGCTCTGGACCCACGCCAATGCGCTCTGGGGCGCGAAGGTCAACGCCGTCCACGAGGACCTCCGCCCCGAGGACGTCCACCTCGTCCACCTGCCGCTGTTCCACACCAATGCACTCGCCTATTCGGTGCTCGCGGCGCTCTGGGTCGGCGCCACCGCCGTGGTCATGCCGCGCTTCTCGGCGAGCCGCTTCTGGGCCACCGCCGCCGCGCACCGCTGCACCTGGACCTCGGTCGTGCCCTTCTGCGTGCGGGCCCTGATGGAGCGGGACATTCCCAAGGCCCACACCTTCCGGCTCTGGGGCAGCGCCGTCTGCGAACCGCCGACCGATGCGATCTTCGGGGTGAAGACCATCGGCTGGTGGGGCATGACGGAAACCATCACCCACGGCATCGTCGGCGAGGCCAACCAGCCGAACACGCCCATGGCCATCGGCCGCGCCGCGCCCGAATACGAGATCCGCGTCGTCGACGACGACGGGCGGCCGACGCCGGTCGGCGGCACCGGCCACCTGCGCATCCGCGGCATTCCCGGTCTGTCGCTGTTCAAGGAATACCTGTTCAACGACCAGGCGATGCGCGAGAGCTTCGACGAGGACGGCTATTTCATCACCGGCGACCGCATCACCCTCCTGGCCGAGGGCTTCATGAAATTCGCCGACCGCGACAAGGACATGCTGAAGGTCGGCGGCGAGAACGTTGCGGCTTCCGAGATCGAGCAGGTCATCGCGCCGGTCCCCGGCGTCCGCGAGGTGGCGGTGGTGGCGAAGAAGCACCCCATGCTCGACGAGGTGCCGGTCGTCTTCATCATCCCGCAGGGCGGCGTCGCCGGCGCCCCGCCCGCTTTCGCCGACACGGTGCTGGCCGCCTGCCGCTCCGCCCTCGCCGACTTCAAGGTGCCGCGCGAGGTCCACCTCGTCGACGACATGCCGCGCTCGACGCTGGAGAAGATCGCCAAGGCGGAACTGAGGAAGCGCCTGGAGGCGTGAGGGACGGACGACTGTCACTGCGAGAGGCGGTCCTGCCCCTCACCCCTACCCTCTCCCCGCACGCGGGGAGAGGGGGAATTCCAACGTTCCGCTTGTTCTTGAACCGGCGAGCCTCGCCAATCGATTCCAGAAGCGCGCGACGCCGGAGCAACCCTCTCCCCGCTTGCGGGGAGAGGGTAAGGGTGAGGGGCCATGACTGGTCCCCGGCCCCTCACCTCTCCGGTGGGATCGAGTAGGTGCCCGTGGCATGGGCGACGAGTTCGTCCGGCTCGCCCTCCGACCAGATCGCCACCTCGCCGACCGCCAGTCGCTTGCCGAGCTTGATGATCCGGCACTCCGCCAGCAGGTCCTTCTGGTCGGGCTTCCGCAGGAAATTGATGGACAGGTTGGTGGTCACCGCCAGCGCCACCGGCCCGATGGAGGCGAGGATCGCCACGTAGAGCCCGGTATCGGCGAGCGTCATCATCGTGGGACCGGAAATGGTCCCGCCCGGGCGGAGCTGGCGCGGGTCGTAGCGGCAGCGCATGCGGGCGAAGCGGTGCTCCACCGCCTCGACGTGGAAGGTCTTCCCCGCCCCGAAGACCTGTGGAAACTCCTTTTCGAGGAAGGCTTCCATGGCGACAGTGTCGAGTTTCGGCGGCGGCTTCGTCTGGGTCATGGCATCCGTCAGGCTCGCGGTCGTTCGGCCGCCTTGCGATGGCGACGATAGCGGGCGACAGTCGCGCCCGCTCCTCTTGCGAAAGGCGGATGGCGATGAACGCGCTTGCCCTGGCACCCGGCCCCATCCTCCGTCGCGACGACCGCGACGGCGTGACGACGCTGACCCTCGACGATCCCGCGAGCCGCAACGCGCTGTCGGAGGCGATGCTCGCCGCCCTTTCCGCCACCTTCGCCGCCCTTGCCGCGGACCGCTCCGTGCGCGCCGTGGTGCTCACCGCCGTCGGCCCCTGTTTTTCCTCCGGCCACAACCTCAAGGAAATGACCGCCCGCCGCGTCGATCCGGACCGCGGCCGTGCCTATTTCACCGACATCCTCGGCCGTTGCTCGGCCATGATGCAGCAGATCGTCGCCCTGCCCCAGCCGGTGATCGCCGCCGTGCAGGGCCTCGCCACCGCCGCCGGCTGCCAGCTCGTCGCCACCTGCGACCTCGCCGTCGCCTCAACCGCGGCGCGGTTCTGCACGCCGGGCGTCAATATCGGCCTGTTCTGTTCGACACCCATGGTGGCGCTCTCCCGCAACGTCGCGCCCAAGCACGCCATGGAAATGCTGCTGCTCGGCGACATGATCCCGGCCGAGGAGGCCCTGCGCATGGGCCTGGTCAACCGCGTGGTTCCCGCTGGCGAGGAACTGGAAGCCGCGCAGGCGCTGGCGGCCCGCATCGCCGCCAAGTCGACGCTGACGGTGAAGATCGGCAAGCGGGCCTTCTACGACCAGATGGGCCTGCGCCTCTCCGACGCCTATGACCATGCGAGCGCCGTGATGGTGGAGAACATGCTCGCCCGCGACGCCGAGGAGGGCATCGGCGCCACCCTCGCCAAGCGCCAGCCGCGATGGGAAGACCGGTGAACCACGACAGCTATCCCGACGCCCATATCCGGGCGATCCTCGGCGAGGTGAAGGTCGTCGCCATGGTCGGCGCCTCGGCCAATGCCGTGCGCCCGAGCTATTTCGTGCTCAAATATCTCCTCGACCGCGGGTACCGCGTCCACCCGGTCAATCCGGGCCTGGCGGGACAGGAGATCCTCGGCTGCCGGGTCTACGGCCGTCTCGCCGACATTCCCGAACCCGTCGACATGGTCGACATCTTCCGCAATTCCGAAGCGGCCGGCGCCATCGTCGACGAGGCCCTCGCCCTGCCCGTTCGCCCGAAGGTCGTCTGGATGCAGCTCTCCGTCCGCAACGACGAGGCCGCAGCGAAGGCCGAGGCGGCGGGCCTGAAAGTGGTGATGGATCGCTGCCCGAAGATCGAACTCGGCCGGCTCTCCTCCGAAATCTCCTGGATGGGCGTCAATTCCCGCACGATTTCCTCCAAGCGCGCGCCCCAGCTCAAGTCCGGCAAGTTCCAGAAGCTCGGCCTGAGGCAGACCTTTCAGGGTGGCGATTGACCGCGGTGAGGCGTCACGCGGAAAACCGCTCGTCTCCCTGAGCCGCGGAAAAGAAAATTCTCTTTCCTTGACCCTGTCCTCCGGCGTTCGGTAAAACGAACATCTCGTTCGTCAATCAAGCCAGCCGCAGGGCGGCACCCCAAGGAGGACACCCATGGCCGATCGCGCCCCCGGTTTCGCGACCCTCGCCGTTCATGCCGGCGCCCAGCCCGACCCGACCACGGGTGCCCGCGCCACGCCGATCTACCAGACGACCTCCTTCGTCTTCGACGACGTCGACCACGCCGCCTCGCTGTTCGGGCTCCAGGCCTTCGGCAACATCTACACGCGCATCGGCAACCCCACGAACGCGGTGCTTGAGGAGCGCGTGGCGGCCCTCGAAGGCGGCACGGCGGCCCTCGCGGTCGCCTCCGGCCACGCGGCGGAATTCCTCGTCTTCCACGCCCTGCTGCAGCCGGGTGACGAGTTCGTCGCCTCGAAGAAGCTCTATGGCGGCTCGATCAACCAGTTCAACCACTCCTACAAGAGCTTCAACTGGAACGTTGTCTGGGCCGACCAGGACGATGTGTCCTCCTTCGAGCGCGCCATCACGCCGAAGACCAAGGCGATCTTCATCGAGAGCATCGCCAATCCGGCCGGCGAGATCACCGACATCGCCGCCATCTCGGCGATCGCGAAGAAGCACGGCCTGCCGCTCATCGTCGACAATACGCTGGCGACCCCCTACCTCATCCGCCCCTTCGAGCACGGCGCCGACATCATCGTCCATTCCGCCACCAAGTTCCTCGGCGGCCACGGCAATTCCATCGGCGGCGTGATCGTCGACGGTGGCTCCTTCGACTGGATCAAGTCGGGCCGTTACCCCTTCCTGACCTCGCCGCGCCCGGAATATGGCGGCATCGTCCTCGCCGAGACCTTCGGCAATTTCGCCTTCGCCATCGCCACCCGCGTGCTCGGCCTGCGCGACCTCGGCCCGGCGCTCTCGCCCTTCAACGCCTTCCAGATCCTCACCGGCATCGAGACGCTGCCGCTGCGCATGGAGCGCCACTGCGCCAATGCCCAGAAGGTGGCCGAATTCCTCTCGACCCATGCGAAGGTCGCCTGGGTGTCCTATCCCGGCCTTCCCGGCGACAAGGGCCATGCCCTGGCGAAGAGATACTCACCGAAGGGCGCCGGCGCGGTCTTCACCTTCGGCCTCAAGGGCGGCTTCGACGCCGGCGTGAAACTGGTGTCGGAGGTGCAGCTCTTCTCGCACCTCGCCAATGTCGGCGACACCCGCTCGCTGATCATCCACCCGGCTTCGACGACGCATCGCCAGCTGTCGGACGAGCAGAAGACGGTGGCCGGTGCCGGGCCCGAGGTGGTGCGCCTCTCCATCGGCATCGAGGACCCGGCCGACATCATCGCCGACTTGGAAAAGGCGCTGGGAGCGGTGTGAAGCCAGAGCTTCAACATCCATCATGCCCGGCCTCGTGCCGGGCATGATGACCGAGTGGTTTGCCCACTCGAACGATTGCTGCACGTCGCCAGTGCGTCCTTCGAGGCTCGCCTTTCAGGCTCGCACCTCAGGATGAGGATGTGGAGACCTGCAGCACGGCTGTCGCAGCGAAACGGTTCTGCCAGACGCCCAACCCCCTCATCCTAAGGTGCGAGCCCCGGCGATGCGTCAGCATCGTCCGGCGGCGAGCCTCGAAGGACGCACTCGCTCACTGCAAGACGCCGTCCCCCTACTCCGCCGGAACCGCGCGCCCCGCCGGCAGCCCCGCGATCCGCGGCGCGCGGGTCAGCGCGAAGACGTGCGACAGCGCATGGCCCAGCACCAGCACGGCGAAGCCCTGGTGCAGCAGCCCCGCCCAGAGCGGCACCACCAGCATCAGCGTGACGATGCCGATCACTGCCTGGGCCGCGATCAGCCCGAACAGCACCGTGGCGCCCTTGCCATAGGCCGTGCCGCGCGCCGCCAGCAAGTGCCAGAGCGCCAGCCCCAACAGCCCATAAGCGACGAGGCGGTGGTTGAACTGCACGAGCGCCAGGGAATCGATGAAGGCCTCGAAGACGCTCGGCTTGTCGAAGAGCACGGCCATGGGCGGCACCAACGCGCCGTCCATCAGCGGCCAGTCGTTGAACCGCATCCCCGCCTTGTTGCCGGCGACCAGCGCGCCGAGGGCGATCTGCAGCGCCAGCACCGCCAGCACGGCGATGCCGCCGCGGCGCACCGCGTCCGACACCGGCTCGCGACGCCGCTCCGGCATCAGCCTCAGCGCCGTCCAGACCAGCAGCGCAAAGATGAGGCAGGCGAGCGACAGGTGGAACATCAGCTTCAGCGGCGCCACATAGACCATGCCGGGCCGGAGGCCCGAGGCCACCATCAGCCAGCCGACGAAACCCTGCAGGCCCATGAGCAGGCCGATGGCGAAGGTGCCGGCGGCGAGCCGCGCCGACATGCGTCCGCGCGCCACAAAGTAGAGCCAGGGCAGCAGCATGGCCGCGCCCACCAGCCGGCCGAGGAAGCGGTGGCCCCATTCCCACCAGTAGATGAACTGGAAGTCGCCGAGGCTCATGCCCTGGTTGATGGCCTGGTACTGCGGGCTTGCCCGGTACTTGGCGAACTCCTCCGCCCATTGCGCCGCCGTCAGCGGCGGCAGGGCGCCGGTCACCGGCTTCCATTCGGTGATCGAAAGGCCGGAATCGGTGAGCCGCGTCGCCCCGCCCACCACCACCATGGCGAAGACGAGAGCGGCCACGGCGAGCAGCCAGAGGCGGATGGCGCGGTCGGTGTCGGGGCGGGACGAAAGGTCCGCTGGCGCCGTCATGCGGCGATCCTCCAGCTTGTGATGAGCGTACCGGCCGAGATATAGCCCTCCCCTCCCGCCCGGCAAGGCGGCAACCCCGCCCGGTGGTCACGCATGCGTCAACGCACCCGCAAACTCGTCGGCACGGTCCTGCTCCTCATCTGGGTGGTGTTCTACGCCCTGGTGGTGATGGCGATCATGCACAACGCCGTCCGTCGCTTCGGACCCGTGGGCGAGCCGGTCTTCTACGCCCTGGCCGGCATCGCCTGGATTCCCGTCGCCATGTTGGTGATCTGGTGGATGACGCGGCCCGACCCCGACGACGACGAGGCCTGACCTCTTTGGAGACGTGCATGAGCGATGAGACCCCCGCCGTCGCAAGGACCATCGACGAGATCCGCGCCCGCGTCGCCGGCTGGCGCGCCGAGGGCCTGAAGGTCGCGCTGGTGCCCACCATGGGCGCCCTCCATGCCGGCCACGTCTTGCTGGTGGAGACCGCGCGGCGCCACGCCGACCGGGTGGTGGTGTCGATCTTCGTGAACCCCACCCAGTTCGCGCCTACGGAGGATTTTACGGCCTATCCCAGGACCTTCGAGGCGGATCTTCGCACGCTCGCGGCGGTCGCCGCCGAGGCTGTCTATGCGCCCGCCGTCGCGACCATGTACCCGCCCGGCGCCGCCACCACCGTGAAGGTCGAGGGCCCCGCGGCCGTGGGTCTGGAGGACGCCTCCCGCCCCTTCCATTTCGCCGGCGTCGCCACCATCGTCGCCAAGCTGTTCACGCAGGTCGCCCCCGACGTCGCCGTCTTCGGCGAAAAGGATTTCCAGCAGCTCGCCGTCATCCGCCGCATGACGGCCGACCTCGACCTGGCCGTCGAGGTGATCGGCTCCCCGACACTGCGCGAGGCGGACGGCCTCGCCATGTCCTCGCGCAACGTCTACCTCTCCCCCGACGAGCGGGCGAAGGCCCCCGCCCTCCACCGCATTCTCCAGGAGGTTGCGGCAGCGCTCGGCGGAGATCCCGCCGCGGCCGTGGCGAAGGGCCGCGCAGCCATCGCCGCCGCCGGTTTCGACCTCGACTATCTGGAACTGCGCGCCGCCGACGATCTGGGAGAGCCGCGCCCCGGCGTGCCCTGGCGCCTGCTGGTGGCCGCAAGGCTGGGCCAGACGCGGCTCATCGACAATATCGCGGTGTGACGCTGCCGGTCAGAGCAGCCCCAGCTCTGCCAGTTCCTTCGCCAGCTCCGGCGGCATTCCCTTGGTGGCGCCGGAATCGAGGTCCGGCGGCGCATCCGCGGCGGCGAGATAGCGCCAGCCCTGGAACGGCCCCTTGCGGCGGGGCTGCACCCGGTGGATGACCGGCTCGAGGATGAGGTCGCAGCGCGAAATGCCCTCGCCGTCGGTGAAGGGGCGCACGCCCAGCAGCTTCTGGCGGCAGAGCACCTGCCCCTTGATCACCCAGTAGAGCGAGCCCTCGCCGATGATCTCGCCGGCCCGCTTCGGCTGCATCCGGGTGGTGTGGACCTGCTCGCCGAAGCTCTTGATGCGCCAGTCGACCCATTGCTGCAAATCCTCGACGGAGTCGGCGCCGACGCAGAGCTTGATGAGGTGCAGGGTCATGTCGGCAATCTAGCGCGGTGGGTGCGCCGCCCCAAGGGCCGCGGCGTCAGCGGCTGGGGACAAAGGGCAGCGGCCGGAGCGCCAGCGCCATGCAGAGGTCGGTGCGCCAGACGCGCCCGTCCCGCCGCGCCGCGACGATCACCCGCTGCGGCACCCGGAACGACACGCCGCAGGCCGCCGCGCTCGCCGGCGTCAGCAGGGTGATGGAGGTGAGGTCCGGGCCCTTCTCCAGCCGCTGCACGTCGATGGTCGCCTGCACCTGGCCGCGCGCCACGGTGACCGCCGCCACCGTGCCCTCGAAGACGATGTCGGCGCGCTGCACGATCTCGGCGCGGGAGAAGTTGAAGCACTGGCAGGCGGAGGCGTGGGTGGCGGCGAGCAAGGCCGCGAGGGCGAGGAAGGCCACTCCGTAACGCCAAGAAGACTGCAAGCGGGCAAGTGAGTCCTTCGAGGCGCGGCTCCGGACGATGCTGGACGCATCGCCGGGGCCTCGCACCTCAGGATGAAGAGGAGGGAGACTTGCACCATCCGGGCTGGACGCGCGGCGCCGACGCCTCATCCACACAGATGCCATGCACTCCCCTCCTCATCCTGAGGTGCGAGCCCTGGCGAGACGCGAACGCATCCCGCGTTCGCTCGATGATGGGGCGAGCCTCGAAGGACGCACTTGGGCGGTGCAGGGCGCTCGCCGACCAGAATCACCGCCCTCACGCCGCCTGCGCCTCGGCCGCCTCGATGGAGGCCACCGGCGCGCCCTCGGCCACCTGCTCGCCGGCCAGCACCGCCACCATGGTGACCGTGCCGTCGGAGGGTGCCACCAGCGTGTGCTCCATCTTCATCGCCTCGATGACGGCGATGCGGTCGCCCTTGGCCACCTGCTGTCCCGCCTCGACGAAGACCTGCACGACCTTGCCGTGCATCGGCGCCTTCACCGACCCGCCGCCGTCGAGATGGTCGAGGTCGACATCGAGCGGATCGAAGGCGCGAACCTCGGTCTGGCGGCCGTTACGGATGACGAAGACGCGGTCACCTGCGGATACGAGCTTGGAGTCACAGGGATAGGACACCTTGTCGCCCGCATAGATGAAGTCGAAGAGCGGGCCGAAGCCATATAGCGTCGGCGCGGCGGGGGTAACCGGAGCACCAGTCCCGAACACCACGGCGGGACCCGATTGCGACCACGTCACAACTGCATTCTGGGTTTCGCTGTCAACGACGACGGCCAACTTGCGCTTCCAGGGATCGTTGGAAAGCAGAAATCCGTCCGCATGAGCCGGTTCCCAAGGGCTCTCTCGAAAGTCGATGCCCGTCTGATTCAATCGCTTGAGGTCGCCCTGAATCAGCCGCAACACCCCCACAGCCGCCGCCCTCGCATCCATCGGCTGCGGCACCGCCCCCAACGCCTCGACGTTCCGGTCGATGAAACCCGTGTCGAAATCCCCCTCGCGAAATCCCTGCGCCTCGGTCAGCGCCTTCAGGAACCGCACATTGGTGCGCGGACCCGCCACCACCGTCGCGGCCAGCGCCGCACCCAGCCGGTCCAGCGCCTCGTCGCGGGTCGCGCCATGGGCGATGATTTTCGCGATCATCGGGTCGTAGTAGGGGGAGACCTCCGCGCCCTCTTCCACGCCCGTATCGATGCGCACACCCTCCGCCGAACCGAACTCCAGCGCGTGCAGCTTGCCGGTCGAGGGCAGGAAGCCCTTTTCCGGGTCCTCGGCATAGAGCCGCGCCTCCACCGCATGGCCTTCGATGGAAAGGTTCTCCTGCAAGAGCGGCAGCCGCTCCCCCGAGGCCACCCGGAGCTGCCACTCCACCAGATCCTGCCCGGTAATCGACTCGGTGACCGGGTGTTCCACCTGCAGGCGGGTGTTCATCTCCATGAACCAGAACCGGTCGGGCTGCAGCCCCTGCGACCCGTCGGCGATGAACTCCACCGTTCCCGCGCCGACATAGCCGACCGCCTTTGCCGCCTCCACCGCCGCGCGACCCATGGCCTCGCGCATCGCGGCGGGCATGCCGGGGGCCGGGGCCTCCTCGATCACCTTCTGATGGCGGCGCTGCAGCGAGCAGTCGCGCTCGAACAGGTGGACGACGTTCCCATGGCTGTCGCCGAAGACCTGGATCTCGATATGGCGGGGCGACAGCACGTATTTCTCGATCAGCACCCGCGGATCGCCGAACGCTCCTTGAGCCTCGCGCTGAGCAGAGGCAAGCGCTTCATCAAAATCTACTGCCTTGTCGACGCGCTTCATGCCCTTGCCGCCGCCGCCGGCGACCGCCTTGATGAGCACGGGGTAGCCGATCTCGTAGGCCTTCTCCTTCAGGAATTTCGGCTCCTGGTTGGCGCCGTGATAGCCCGGCACCACCGGCACGCCGGCCTTCTGCATCAGGGCTTTCGCGCCGTCCTTCAGGCCCATGGCGCGGATGGCCGAGGCGGGCGGGCCGACGAAGACGATGCCGGCCTCGGCGCAGGCCTCGGCGAATTCGGCGCGCTCGGAGAGAAAGCCGTAGCCCGGATGGATCGCCTCGGCCTTCGCCTGTTTCGCCACGGCGATGATCTTCTCGATGACGAGGTAGCTCTCCCGCGCCGCCGCCGGGCCGATGCAATAGGCCTCGTCGGCCATGCGCACGTGCATCGCGCCAGCATCCGCCTCCGAATAGACCGCAATCGTCCTCAGGCCCAGGCGCTTCGCCGTCTTCATGACGCGGACGGCGATCTCGCCGCGGTTGGCGATGAGAACGGAGGACAGCATGAAACACCCGCAATCTGACCAGTGATCGGACGACGAGGCTAGCCGCTTCGCGGCCTTGGGCCAATGCGTCGGATGGTCGGGACAACCCTGGTTGCAGACCCTCTTGCAAATAACTTAAAGTTGCATTCTATAATGGCGCTATCCCTGGTTTGAGCAACCGACGACACTGGCCTTTCGCGTGCGGCAGCGCGCGAGCGGCTGGCTGCCTCTGTCCATCAGGGCCATCGAGCCGCCTTTCCGCCTGTGTTCCGGAGATGACCCATGACCATCCAGCATGGCCTGCCCGGTCGCCAGCCGACCCCGCTCTCCCTGCAATCGCCCGCCAATACCGACCCCGGCCTGTTCGGCCGGATGTTCGAAGGCCTGCCACCGCTGACCGCCTCGGACGATGCGCTCGAGGCACTGGCCAACGCCATGAAGGATGCCGATCCCCGCAGTCCCGGCGGCAATTCCAAGATTCCCGCCGGCATCACCTATTTCGGCCAGTTCATCGACCACGACGTCACCCTCGACGTGACGCCGCTCGCCGAGAAGCGCGCCGACAGGAGTGGCAAGACCAATTTCCGCACGCCGCGTGTCGATCTCGACAGCCTCTACGGGCTCGGTCCCGACGTCATGCCGCATCTCTATCACCGCGAGCAGAAGCTCGGCTTCATCGGCAACAAGTTCGTGCTCGGCCTGGCCACGGAAAGCGACAAGCTGATCACACCGGGGACATTTCCGGACATCGAAGGCGGTGACCTGCCTCGCGGTCCCGAAGGCCATGCCCTGATCGGCGATCCGCGCAACGACGAGAACCTGATCGTCGCGCAGACCCATCTCGCCTTCCTCAAGTTCCACAACCACGTCGTCGACAAGCTGCGCGGAACCGTGGCGGACGACCGCCTCTTCCTGGAGGCCCGCCGCACCGTGACGTGGCACTACCAGTGGATGGTCCTGCACGAATTCCTGGAACTGCTGACCGGCGAACCCGGGATCACCGCCCGCATTCTGAACGAGGGGCGGAAGTTCTACCGGTTCCGGTCACGGCCCTTCATGCCGGTGGAGTTTTCCGCCGCCGCCTACCGCTTCGGGCACAGCATGATCCGCGAGGGCTACAGCCACAATATCGTCTTCCGGCCGGGCGGCGCCACGGTGGCAACCCTGCCGCTCCTGTTCCACTTCACCGCCAAGTCCGGCGGTATCGGTGGGCGCATCCTCTTCGAAGGCCCGTTCCCGGCGGGCCTGCCCGGCATGGCGACCCTTCCCAGCAACTGGGTGATCGACTGGCGCCGCTTCCACGAGCTCGGCACCCCCAAGGGCACGCCGAACTTCGAGTTCAACGTCGCCCGCAAGATCGACCCGTTCCTCATTCCGACGCTCCACACGCTGCCCGGCTTCCCGGCCGGGCGCGAGGGCAATCTGGCGTTCCGCAACCTCAAGCGCGGCGTGCTGCTCGGCCTGCCCTCGGGGCAGACGATCGCCGCCCACATGAAGGTGAAGCCGCTCACCAAGGCGCAGCTCTCCTCCGGGCCGGACGGTGCGGTCGCCGCCGCCAACCGCCTGATCGACCACACGCCGCTCTGGTACTACATCCTGAAAGAGGCCGAACAGCTCGGCAGGGGCGAGCATCTCGGACCCGTCGGCAAGACCATCGTCGCGGAGGTCTTCGTCGGCCTCGTCGCCGGCGATCCGCAGTCCTACCTCTCGGCGACGCCGCAATGGACCCCTTCCGGCATCGGCCCCGTCGATGGGCGTTTCACCTTCGCTGATCTCCTGAGCGTGGTCGGCGACATCAATCCCCTCGGCGACGGCTGAGGCCGGAGACGGATCGCATGGCGCTTGCGCGCGCCGCGCATCTTGGCAAAGCACCCGGGCCGGGCCGAAGGTGGCGCGAATGCCACCGGGTGCCCCATGCCACATCTCGCCGACCTTTCCGCCGCCGCCCTGTCCGAAGCCTATGCGGCGAAGAGCCTTTCGCCGGTTGAGGTGACGCGCGCCGTCCTCGCCCGTATCGAGGCCTGCGAGCCCGCGCTCAACGCCATGTACATCGTCTCGTCGGACGCCGCGCTGGCGGCGGCGAAGGCGGCGGAGACGCGCTGGGCCGCGGGCGCGCCGCTCTCCGCCCTCGACGGCGTGCCGGTGACGGTGAAGGAAAACATCGGCACGAAGGGCGACCCTGCCCCCATCGGCGTGCCCATCGCCGACATGACCCCGCGGGCGGAGGACACGCCGGTACCCGCGCGCCTGCGCGAGGCCGGCTGCGTCATCCTCGGCAAGACCACCATGCCGGATTTCGGCATGATGTCCTCGGGGCTCTCCTCGCTGCACGGCGTCACCCGCAACCCCTGGGACCTGACGAAGAATCCCGCAGGCTCGTCCTCCGGCGCCGGCGCCGCGGCGGCGGCCGGCTATGGTCCGCTGCATATCGGCACCGACATCGGCGGCTCGATCCGCCTGCCGGCCGCCCATTGCGGCCTGTTCGGGCTCAAACCCTCCTATGGCCGCGTGCCGATCCACCCGCCCTTCCTCGGCCGCGTCGCAGGACCCATGACCCGCACGGTGGAGGATGGCGCGCTGCTGATGAACGTCATTTCGCGGCCCGACCCGCGCGACTATGCGAGCCTCCCCTATGACGGCCAGGACTTCGCGGCGGACCTCGGCGGCCTCGACCTCAAGGGCCTGAAGGTCGGCGTCATGACGGCCATGCCGGCGGGCCTGCCCGCCGATCCCGCCATCGTCGGGGCGGTGGAGGCGGCGGCGGCGGCGCTCGCGGCGGAGGGCGCCATCGTCACGCCGGTCGCGGGCTATCTCACCGAAGCCATGCTCGACGGCATCTGCCGCTTCTTCGAGGCCCGCTCTTATGGCGACGTGGCGCGGCTCTCGGCAGCCGAGAAGGCGCGCGTCCTGCCCTATATCGTCGAGTGGGCGACCTGGCGCGCCGGCGCCTTCACCGGCGACGACGTCATGAGCGGCTTCCTCGCCGTACAGGCCATGCGCGAGGCCGCCACGAAGGCGATCCAGGGTTTTGATGTCCTGCTCTCGCCCTGCACCTGCCCGGTGAACTATGCGGCCGAGGCCCACTCCCCCACCGACGACCCGCGCCGGGCGCTGGAGCACATCCCCTTCACCGTGGCGCAGAATTTCTCCGAACAGCCGGCGGCGAGCGTCAACTGGGGCTATGACGCGACGGGCTTCCCCATCGGCGTGCAGGTCACCGGCCACCGGTTCGACGACGCGGGGGTGATGCGGCTCTGTGCGGCGATGGAGAAGCTCAGGCCGGCGCAGAAGGCCTGGCCGGTGGTCGCCTAGATCGGCGCGTCTGCGCCCTGCATGACCCAAGTGCGTCGTTCGAAGCTCGTCGCCGGCCGATGCTGTCGCATCGCCGGGCCTCGCACCTCAGGATGAGGGGGATCGGGACTGGCATCAGCGTCGAAAGGGATGGCCCGCATGCCCTCAACAGGCCGTCCGGCCGGATGCAATTCACGCCCCTCCTCATCCTGAGGTGCGAGCCGCTGCGATGCGCAGCATCGCAGAAGGCGAGCCTCGAAGGACGCACTTGCGTCGTGCAAGCAGATTGCCCCCGAGCGCATCTGCCGCGATGATCGCCTCATGCGCGCCTTCGTCTACATCCTGCGCTGTTCCGACGGGTCCTCCTATGTCGGCTCGACCCGCGGAGAGGATGTGGCGAGGCGCCTGTCCGAGCATCAGCAGGGTCTCCATGACGGCTATACGGCCGCGCGGCTGCCGGTGACGCTTGTCTGGTCCGGCGCGTTCGACCGCATCATCGACGCCATCGCCTTCGAGCGACAGTTGAAGGGCTGGAGCCGCGCCAAGAAAGAGGCGGTGATCCGGGGGGAGTGGGACCGGCTGCCTGACCTCGCTTCCCGTCTGGGACGCTCCTCCTGAGGGCGCATCTCCCCTCAGATCGGCGCCACGCCCACCGTCATCCCGCCGCACACGTACAGCACCTGCCCCGTCACGAAGCTCGCGCCCTCCGACAGGAAGAAATCGGCGGCGTGGGCGATGTCCTCGGGCTGCCCGAGCCGCTGCACCGGCACGCCGCGGATGATCGCCTGGGTGCGCGGCGAATTGTGCGGATTGGCCGACTTGAACAGCTCCGTCTCGATCGGCCCGGGACCGATGGCGTTCACCGTGATCCCATGCGGCGCGAGCTCCAGCGCCCAGGTGCGGGTGAGGCCGATGACCCCCGCCTTGGTGGCGGAATAGGCGGTGCGCAGCTCCTTGCCGAGCGCCGCCCGGCTGGAAATGGTGACGATCCGCCCCTGCCCCGCCGCCTTCATGGCCGGCAGCGCCGCCTGCGCGGCGAGGATGCAGGCGCGCAGGTTGATGGCGACGACCCTGTCGAAATCCTCCAGCGTCGTCTCCTCCAGCGTCGCGGGGGCGGCGATGCCGGCATTGTTGACGAGCCAGAGGATGGCGTTTGTGGCGGTGATGGCGGCCAGCGCTGCTTGAGTCGCCGCGAGGTCGGTGAGGTCGCACTGGACGAAGCGCGCGGCGGAGGACTCAGCCGGGGCCTCGCGATCGAGAATGACCACGGAAAGCCCGCGTGCCAGCAGCTTTTTCACGATGGCCGCGCCGATGCCGCGGGAGCCGCCGGTGACCAAGGCGGCGGGTTCAGGGGTGCTCATGCGTTTCGTCCCTCATGCGGGCCGTTCGCCGGCCCTTGTGGGGACGAGACTAGCCGGCTCCCAGCGGATCAGGCGAGCGGCTGCGCTGCATGGCGCGAGTGCGTCCTGAAAAACGCCGCGCGATGGCCCTCGATTACATCCGGAACACGCCGAACTTCGTCTCCGGCACCGGCGCATTGAGGCACGCGCTCAGCGCCAGCGACAAGACCCGCCGGGTCTCGGACGGCAGGATGATGCCGTCGTCCCAGAGACGCGCTGTCGCATAGTAAGGGTGGCCCTCCGCCTCGTAGTTCGCGCGGATCGGCGCCTTGAAGGCCTCTTCCTCCTCGGCGCTCCAGTCCTTGCCCTCGGCCTCGAAATTCTCGCGCTTGACGGTCGCCAGCACGCTCGCCGCCTGCTCGCCGCCCATCACCGAGATGCGCGAATTCGGCCAGGTGAAGAGGAAGCGGGGCGAATAGGCCCGCCCGCACATGCCGTAATTGCCGGCACCGTAGCTTCCCCCCACCAGCAGCGTGATCTTCGGCACCTGGGCACAGGCGACCGCCGTGACGAGCTTCGCCCCGTCCTTGGCGATGCCGCCGGCCTCGAACTGCCGGCCCACCATGAAGCCGGTGATGTTCTGCAGGAACAGCAGCGGAATGCGCCGCTGGCAGCACAGCTCGATGAAATGGGCGCCCTTCTGCGCGCTTTCGGAAAACAGAATGCCGTTGTTGGCGATGATGCCGACGGGCATGCCGTGCAGGCGCGCAAAGCCGGTGACCAGCGTCGTGCCGTAGAGCGCCTTGAACTCGTCGAACTCGGAGCCGTCGACCAGCCGGGCGATCACCTCGCGGATGTCGTACTGGGTCTTGAGGTTGGTCGGAACCAGAGCCTCGAGGTCTGCCGGGTCGTATTTCGGCTCGCGCGGTTCGGCGAGCGCGATGTCGATGGTCTTCACCGAATTGACGTTGGCGACGATGCGCCGGGCGATGGCCAGAGCATGCCCGTCGTCCACGGCGTAGTGGTCGGCGACGCCGGACTGGCGGGCATGGACGTCGGCACCGCCGAGATCCTCGGCCGTCACGATCTCGCCGGTGGCGGCGCGCACCAGCGGCGGCCCGCCGAGGAAGATCGTGCCCTGGCGGCGCACGATCACCGTCTCGTCGGACATGGCGGGCACATAGGCGCCGCCGGCGGTGCAGGAACCCATCACCACGGCGATCTGCGGGATGCGGGCGGCCGACAGGTTCGCCTGGTTGAAGAAGATGCGGCCGAAATGCTCGCGGTCGGGGAACACCTCGGTCTGGTGCGGCAGGTTGGCCCCGCCGGAATCGACGAGATAGACACAAGGGAGCCGGTTCTGCAGCGCGATTTCCTGGGCGCGCAGGTGCTTCTTCACCGTCATCGGATAGTAGGTGCCGCCCTTGATGGTGGAATCGTTGGCGACGATCATCACCTCGCGTCCCTCCACCCGGCCGATGCCGGTGATGACGCCGGCGCCGTGGATGGCCTCGCCGTACATGCCGTTGGCGGCGAGTTGCGACAGTTCGAGGAAGGGCGAGCCGGGGTCGAGCAGCCCCATGACCCGGTCGCGGGGCAGGAGCTTGCCGCGGGCGACGTGGCGCTGGCGGCTCTTCTCGTTGCCCCCGAGCGCGGCCTCGGCGCGCTTGGCCTGCAGGTCGGCGATGATCGCGGCCCAGGACTCGGCATTGGCCCGTGCATCGGGCGTCGCGGCGTTGAACGATGACTTCAGGATGGCCAAGGCGTCACGGCTCCGGCGAGGGGCTGCGGGACGCCTTGGTTAGCGCGGCCCGGATGACCTGTCATCCGGGCGGAGTGGCGGAGGGCCGGCCAAAGGTCAGGGCGCCGCCGGTTCCATATGGGCCGCGCGGATGATGGCCGCCGCCTCCGGCGTCCGCATCAGCGCCAGAAAGGCCCGCGCCGCCTCGGGCGTGGCCGGGGTCGCGGCAAGGCCCGCCGAATAGGTCGTCGTCAGTTGGACCTCCGCCGGCAGCGGGCCGATCATGCGCACGCCCTGCACCGGCATGATCTCGCTGATCTGGTGAAACACCACGTCCGCCTCGCCTTTCGCCACGCGCTCGGCGACATAGCCGCCCATCTGCGGCCGGGCCCGCGCCGCCAGTGCGTCCTTCAGCCCCAGCCGCTCGGCGAGCTGGACGAAATAGATGCCGCTGGTGCCGCCGCCCGCCGGATCGACATAGGCGACGCCGCGGGAGGCGAGGATGAGCCGGCGGATATCGTCCACAGTGGCGATGGCGGGCACCGGCGCGCCCTCGGCGATGCCGATGCCGATCCCGGTCCGGGCGAGATCGTAGCGAGAGCCCGCGGCGAGACGACCCGCGGCAACGAGGGCATCGATCACCACCGGCGTCGCCACCACGACGTCGGCCGCCTCGCCTGCCTCGATGCGCCGCCGGACCCCGCCCGCCGTGTCGGCGACGAGGGAGACGCTGTGACCGCTGCGGGCCCGGAACAGGTCCGCGAGGCGCTGGACGACCTCCTTCGAGGCTCCGGTCGCCATGACCCGGAGCTCGGCGGCCGCGGCGGGGCCGCCGGCGAGGCCGAAGACGGCGAGAGCGAGGGCGAAGACGGACCGGCGGGTGGAGGTTGGAGGTGTCATGATGGCGTTCCCTGCGGCCATCATGGGCCCATCCGGGTCGCAGCTCACGTCACATCGTCGCTATCGGCGAGGTGCCAGGGCTCCGCCTCTCCAGCCGCGACCCATGCGCTCCAGGCGGGAAGGGCCATGACCGCGTCCATATAGGCGCGCGCGGACTGCGGCACCGGCACGGCATAGGCGTGGAAGCGCGACACGACCGGCGCATACATGGCGTCGGCGGCCGAGAAGGCGCCGTAGAGGAACGGCCCGCCCGAGCCGAACCGCTCGCGCGCCTCCGCCCAGCCCGAGACGATGCGCGCCACATTGGCCTCGACCTCCGGGCCGAGAGCCACGGCCTTCGGCGCCCGGCGCACGTTCATCGGGCAGCGGTTGCGCAAGGCCTGGAAGCCGGCATGCATCTCGGTCGACAGCGCCCGCGCATGGGCCCGGGCGGCCGTCTCCGCCGGCCAGATCCCCCGCCCGGGGAAACGGTCGGCGAGATATTCGATGATGGCGAGGCTTTCCCAGACGACGACGTCGCCGTCGATCAGGGCCGGCACCTTGCCGCCCGGCGAGACGCGGCGGATGGCCTCGGCCGACCCCTCCCGGTAGAGCGGAACGAGCTCCTCCTCGAAGGGAATGCCGAGGACCGTCATCAGGATCCAGGGCCGGAAGGACCAGGACGAATAGGCCTTGTTGCCGATCACGAGCTTCATCAGCGCCTCCGCGGGAGAGGCGCATCATGCGGTTGCGGCGGCAGCCCTTCCAGCCAAGCTTCGTGATCCTCTCATGTGATCGGCTGATGGATCGCCCTCACGCCTTCGGCTTGGGCGCCCATTCCTCCACCGGCCCGCCGGTCTTCTTCCAGGCGCCGAAGCCGCCCTCGACATGGGCGACGGGCTTCAGGCCCATGTCTTGCGCCGTCTTGGCCGCCAGCGCCGAGCGCATCCCGCCGGCGCAGAAGAAGACGAACTTCTTGTCCTCCTGGAACTGCGGCTTGGCATAGGGGCTTTCCGGGTCGATCCAGAACTCCAGCATGCCGCGGGTGCAGTGGAAGGCACCGGGCACCTTGCCGTCGCGCTCCAGTTCGCGCGGGTCGCGGATGTCGACGAAGACCACGTCGTCGCGCCCGTGCAGGGCCTTGGCCTGCTCGATGGTCAGCGTCTCGACGGCGGCATTGGCCTCGTCGATCAGGGCCTTGTAGCCCTTGGTGATGGTCTGCGGCATGGAATCCTCCGGCATTGCGAGCCGCGACACTAGCACCATGCCGCCGGGCTCGGACACCCGACGGACGGCAGACGGGTGGACGTCGGTGCCACTCCCTTGCTACCGATCGTCCATGTTCGGCATGACCCTCCTCGACGGCCTCGCCTTCGGCTATTTCGCGCTCGCCTGGGCCGCCTATGCCTGGCTGGTGGAGGTCTGGGGTGGCAGGCGCCGCGGCCTCACCGCCACCATGGCCGAATATCGCCGGCGCTGGATGGCCGAGATGCTGGTGCGCCCCAACCGCATCGTCGACACGCAGATCAACATGACCCTGCAGCAGGGCTCGTCCTTCTTCGCCTCCACCTCGCTTCTGGCGGTCGGCGCCTGCCTCGGTCTGATCAACGCCTCGGACCGGGCGCTGGAAGTCGTCCAGTCGCTCTCCTTCGGCCATGCCGGGTCGCGCGAGCAATGGGAGATCAAGCTGGCGGGCCTGATGGTGATCTTCGTCTATGCCTTCTTCAAGTTCGGCTGGGCCTACCGGCTGTTCAACTACTGCGCCATTCTCATCGGCGCGACGCCGGAGGGCGAGCGCCGCAACTCCGCCGAGGCCGAGGCCATGGCCGGCCGCGCGGCGCGGATGAACACCATCGCCGCCGCCCATTTCAACCGCGGCCAGCGCGCCTTCTTCTTCGCCCTCGGCTATCTCGGCTGGTTCGCGGGGCCGGCCGTCTTCATGGTGGCGACCACGGCCGTCTTCGCCGTGCTCTACCGCCGCCAGTTCTTCTCCGAAAGCCGCCAGGCGGTGATCTAGCTCCGCCGGCGCGGGTCCGGATGGCCATCGAGGCGCATCTGGAAGAGGAAGTAGGTCGGCGAGCAATAGCCGAGCCCGGCGACGCGGCCGACCTCCGGCAGATCCGCCGGCAGTGCCTGGCACATGAAGTCCTCGCGGCAGAGCCGCTCCGCCGAACAGGTCGCCCGCATGCCCCGCACGATGGAGCCGCCGAGGCAGTTGGCGAAGTCGTTGGTGGCGACGCAGATGTCGAAGGCCCGCCCTCCCGCGAAGCCGCAAATCTCGTTCGGCGGCGCCTGGCCGGGCCGGAAGGCGGCGAAGCGCCGGTCCGTCTCGTCGCACTGGCGATAGGCCAGGCCCGCCGGGGCGCCGCCAACCGGCGGCCGGCAAGTATGGTCGCGGGCGTTGATGCGGGCCGCGCGGCTGTTGATCTGGCCGGTGACGGCGAAGCGGTCGAGCCATGGGCGCGCCGGATCGGTGGTGGTGATGCGGCCGGTGAGGCAGGCCTGGCCGGAAAATTCGTCGCGCTTCTCGTTCAGCACGCACTGGCCGTAGGCGACGCCGACGGCGGCGGTCTGCGCGAGTTCGGAACAGGCGGCGCGTCCCTCGCAGGCAAAGCCCGCCGCGATGTGGCGGCGCTGGCTGGCGGGCAGGCAGGCCTGGCCGAGCCCCGCGGGCAGGAAGGCCGGAACCCCCTCCCCCTCCCAGCGCGCCGGCGGGCTGAGCGGCAGCGGCCGGTAGCGGTTCGGCGCGCGGTCCTCCGCCAGCGCCTCGGCATAGGCGGCGCGGCGCGGCCGCTCGGCGAAAAAGTGCGGCGAATAGCCGACGAGAACGCGGTTGACCGGCGCCATCGTCCGCTCGTCCTCACCGATGAGATGGAAGCCGGCGGTGGCGCCGCTCTGGTGGCAGCCCTGGCAGGTGCCGGCGTCGAGCCGCTCGATGAACCCGGCCGGGCTCGCGGCGGTCGTCATCCCGGCGAAGTCGAGGCCGGAGAAGGCCTCGCCGGCAGCCCCGAAGATCTGCGCATAGGGGCGGTTGGCGAGCCGCGCCGAGCCGTAGGTGGAGTAGGACAGCGCCCGGGTGGCGAGGAACCGCTCCGGCAGCAGATGCACGCCGCCGTCGACCGCCACGGCCTGCTCGGCGAGGAAACGGGCGAGGTCGGCCCGCAGCACCGCATCGCCCTGCAGCCGCGCGACGTCCGGCGTGTTCTCCAGCCCCTTTTCGACGAGGCGCACCCCGCCCTCGCCCTCCACCGAGAAGACCCGCATGAGATAGGCGGCCTGGCCGCCGAAGGTCGTCTCCATGCCGGAGGGAAAGCGGACGATCTGGGCATTGATCTCGATCTGCCGCGGCAGGCCGCGCGCCCCGGCCAGCGGCCCCTCCGCGAGCCAGGCCGCGCGCGCCTCCGCCCCCGCGCGCCCCTCCGGCACGCGGAAGCGGCGGGCGAGCACCCCGCAGCCGTCGGGGGGCCGCGGCAGGTCGTGCACCACGTTGATCGAGAAGGGCATGCGCGAGGCATAGACACGCCCGCCGCGCTGGAAACGGTAGGCGAGCCGGTAGACGAGCCTGACCTCGCCGCAGGTCGCCTCCCGCCGCGCCGGATCCGCAAAGTCCTGGCGGTCGAGGCGCAGCACGACACCGGCGAGGCCGAACCGCGCCGTCGGCGAGGTCAGCCAGGCCGTCTCGAACACCCGTCCGACGTTGCCGTCGGTCACCTCGTAGAGGCGGCGGCCCGTCGCCTCCATCGCCCGCCGCAGCTCCCCGATGTCAGAGGATACGGTCTGCGTGAGCTGCCGCCAGGCGGGGCTCGCCGCCTGCAGCGCCGCGTTGCTCGCATCGCCCTTTTCCCCCAGCGCAGCGCCGAAGCCGAAGCCCCTGCCCTCGAGGGCCGCGAGGACAGGCGGGTCGAGCATGTCGAGAAAGGGCCGGCCGCTCTCGAAGGCCCGCGCGGCGGGGGCCGTGAGAAGCAGCAGGACGGCCATGGCGGCACGGAGAAAGGCGGGACGGCTCATGGCCGGAAGATCGCCGCGCTTCGTTTCCGTCCGGTGCCGCAGAGGCTCGACGCCCGTCGCGGCTTGGTGCATGACGGCGCCATGACCAAGACCGATTCAGACCTCGAGGCTGCGATCCTGCAACTCGCGCAGGCGCGCGGGCCGGACAAGTCCATCTGCCCCTCGGAGGCCGCCAAGCACGTGGCCGCCGCCCGCGGCACCGACTGGCACACGCTGATGCAGCCGGCCCGGCGGGCCGCCGTGGCGCTGGCGATGGAGGGGCGGCTCGTCATCCTGCGCAAGGGCAAGCCGGTCGACCCCGCCGACTTCCGCGGCGTCTACCGCCTCACCGTCCCCCGTCAGGACTGACGCCTCAGGGGCCAGGAAACAGCGTGTCCGTGCGCCCGCCCAGCCTGTAGGCGGCGAGCCCGAGCCATTCCCGCGTCATCCGGTCGACGAGGTCGAGGCCGCGGCTGACGGGAAGGATCGGCCGCCAGAGCTCGCGCGGCCGGCCCCGTGTCTCGTAATCGGTCGGATAGGCCACGACCTGCCAGCCCGCCTGCCGGAAGATGCCGACCGAGCGCGGCATGTGCCAGGCGGAGGTGACGAGCAACCAGGTCTCGCCCGGCTTCGGCTGCACGATGGCCTTCGTCAGCACGGCGTTTTCGAAGGTGTTGCGGCTCTCGCGTTCAAGGGTGATCCGGCCGGGGTCGACGCCGAGCCGCCGGAACAGCGCCTCGGCCGCGCCCGCCTCGTCGGCCGGCTCCTCGCCGAGCAGGGTCGCAGACCCGCCGGTGAAGACGAGCCGCGCGGACGGAAAGCGCCGCGCCAACGTCACCGCCTCGGTGAGCCGTCCCGGTGCCGCGCCGATGGTCGGCTGTCCGCGCGCGGCGCTGGTCACCTGGTCCATCGACCCGCCGAGCACGAGAATGCCGGTCGGCGCCGGCATGTCCTCGGGCGGCAGCGGGAACCGGTTCTCCAAGGGGCGGGCGAGCCAGACGCCGAGCGGTGACACGCCGCAGACGAGCAGGCCGAGCGCCGCCGACAGCACCAGCCGCCGCCCTCCCCGCGCCCAGCGCGTGAACAGGAGCAGTGCACCGGCGAGGATGAGCGCCATCAGCAGGTTCGACGGTGCTGCGAACCACCATAGGATCTTGGACAGGTAGAAGAACAGGTGGCTCGCGAGGCTCATGGCTGGCGGAGTGCGAGGTCGAGCTGCATGAGCGGCCTCGTCGGCGTCCGCCGCGCCACCTCGGCAAATCCCGCCGCGCGGAAAGCCGAGCCGATGCCGACATAGCCCTCGCCCCAGGCGAGGTCGCGTGTCGTGTCGATGGGACAGGCTTCCAGCCGATCGGCCCCGCTGCGGCGGGCGAAGTCGGCGGCGCCGGTGATCAGCGTGCGCATCAGGCCGCCGCGCCGGGCGCTCGCGCGCACGAAAAAGCAGGTGATGACCCAGACGCGGTCATCCGTCGCGTCGCAGGGGTCAAGCGGTGCCGCGGTCCGCGCCGCATTGAACCGCGGATAGGCGCTGCGTGGCCCCAGCGCCACCCAGCCCACCGGCTCGTCGCCGCGGAAGGCGATCAGCCCCGGCGGCGGCCCCTCCGCGACCACGGCAGCAAAGGCGTCCCGGTTCGGCGCGCCGCAGGCATCCGCCCAGGCCTTCCTCGGTCCGGGAATGCGCCAGTACATGCACCAGCAGCCACCATGGGCGCCGTTCCGGCCGAACAGTGCCTCCAGCGATGACCAGAGATCGGGTGTCAGCGGCTTCAGCGTGACGCTCACATCCCCCTCCCCGTCACATCGTCTTGGCGAAAAGCTCCCGCCCGATCAGCATGCGGCGGATCTCGGAGGTGCCGGCGCCGATCTCGTAGAGCTTGGCGTCGCGCAAGAGGCGCCCCGTCGGATAGTCGTTGATGTAGCCGTTGCCGCCGAGGAGCTGGATGGCGTCCAGCGCCATCTTGGTGGCGTTCTCCGCCGCGTAGAGGATGGCGCCGGCGGCGTCTTCGCGCGTCGTCTGGCCGCGGTCGCAGGCCTTCGCCACCGCATAGACATAGGCGCGGGCGGCGTTCATCGACACGTACATGTCGGCGATCTTGCCCTGGACGAGCTGGAACTCGCCGATGGCCTGGCCGAACTGCTTACGCTCGTGGACATAGGGCATGACCACGTCCATGCAGGCCTGCATGATGCCGATGGGGCCGGCCGCCAGCACGGCGCGCTCGTAGTCGAGGCCGCTCATCAGCACGTTGACGCCCCGGCCGACCTGGCCGAGCACGTTCTCCTCCGGCACCTCGCAGTCCTCGAAGACGAGTTCGCCGGTGTGCGAGCCGCGCATGCCGAGCTTGTCCAGCTTCTGGGCGCAGGAGAAGCCCTTGAAGCCCTTCTCGATGAGGAAGGCGGTCATGCCGCGGGCGCCGGCTGCGGGATCGGTCTTGGCATAGACGACGAGAACGTCGGCGTCCGGTCCGTTGGTGATCCACATCTTCGTGCCGTTGAGCACGTAGCGGTCGCCCTTCTTCTCGGCCTTCAGCTTCATGGAGACGACGTCGGAGCCGGCACCGGGCTCGGACATGGCGAGGGCACCGACATGGGCGCCGCTCATCAGCTTCGGCAGGTAGCGGCGCTTCTGCTCGTCCGAGCCATTCTTGCGGATCTGGTTGACGCAGAGGTTGGAATGGGCGCCGTAGGAGAGGCCGACCGACGCCGAGGCGCGCGAGATCTCCTCCATGGCGATACAGTGCTCGAGATAGCCGAGGCCGGAGCCGCCGTACTCCTCCTCCACCGTGACGCCGAGCAGGCCGAGGCCGCCGAACTTCTCCCAGAGGTCCATGGGGAACTGGTCGGTCTTGTCGATCTCGGCGGCGCGCGGCGCGATCTCCGCCTGCGCGAAGGTGAAGACCGTGTCGCGCAGCATGTCGGCGGTCTCGCCGAGGTCGAAGTCGAAGGGACGCGGCGTGTTCCTCAGCATGGCTTCATCCTTCACGCGCAGGCTTCGTGCGGCTGCGACATCAGGGTTATAGAAGCCGTCCGGCAGGCTGTCATGATCGGCCGAGCGGCAGGGAGACGACGATGACGGGCCAGGCGGATTCCCCTTATGCGGAGCGGCCGAACCGCTTTCCGCTGCCGCCGCTCATCTTCCTCGGGTCGCTCGCCCTCGGTTACGGGCTCAATGCCCTCGCTCCCCTCGCCCTGCCGCTGCCGATCCTGTTCAAGGCCGCCGGCGCGCTGGCGCTCGGCGCCGGCCTCGCCCTCATTCTCTGGGCGTCCTCCGCCCTGTCGCGGGCCGGCACCGCCGTGCTGCCCCATCACGCCGCCCGCCGCCTGGTGACCGCCGGCCCCTTCGCCTGGAGCCGCAATCCGATCTATCTCGGCGAGGCGCTGATCATTGCGGGTTTCGGCGGCGTCGAGGGCGCGGCGGCCTATCTCGTCGCCGCGGCGGTCTTCGTGCTGGCCATGACCCATTTCGCCGTTCTGCGCGAGGAGGCGCATCTGGCGGCGCGGTTCGGCCCCGCGTGGGAGGCCTATGCCGGCCGCGTGAGGCGGTGGGCGTGACGCCCCCGCCCGGCCTTGGTGAGGTGCGTCCTGCGAGGCCCGCCTCCGCACGCTCCGGTCATGCACGCGCCCTTCGGTCGTTGCCCTTGCGGTCCCTGCGGCGCTTTGCCATCCCTGCCCCATGATCTGCTTCGCCTACGGCACCAACATGAGCAGGGCCGACATGGCGCGGCGGGCGCCGGGCGCGCGCGCCGTCGGCATCGGCCGCCTCGCCGGCCACCGGCTCGTCGTCACGCGGGCAGGATACCTGTCGGTGCGGCGGGCCCCCGGCGGCATGGTCCACGGTGTCCTCTGGCGCCTGACGCCGCGCGACCTCGTGCGGCTCGACGCCTATGAGGGCGTCGGCCCGGGAGGCTATCGGCGCGCGGTCAGGCCGGTCCTGACCGCGGGTGGCGCCCGCGCCGCGATCGTCTATCATGGCGGCCGGACGGTGGCCGGTGCGCGCCTCCTCCGGCACCCCTTCGAGGAGGCCGTGCTCGCTTCGGCGATCTCCTGGCACCTGCCCGTCGCCGCCCTGACCGGGCTTCGCCGCCTCGCGCGGAACGGTTTTCGAGGCTGAACCTCCATGAGCATGCTCGCCCATCTTCTCGCGCGTTTCGTCCGGAACGGCCGTCTGACCGTCATCCACCACGACGACGCCCGCGAGAGCTTCGGTTCCGGCCGGGACGGCCCCGACGTCACCGTCCGGCTCCACGACGCGAAGGTGCAGCGCGAGCTCTTCTTCAATCCCGAGCTGGCGGCCGCCGAAGCCTATATGGACGGCCGCCTGACCTTCGAGAACGGCGGCCGGGTGCTCGACCTCCTGACCCTCTTCTCGGTGAACCGCGCCGGCCTCGGTTCCCATCCGGTGCAGCAGGCGCTGCGCAAGGTCTGGCGCGCGTTGAAGCGGCGCCACCAGTCGAACCGCGTCGGGCAGGCGGCGGCGAACGTGTCGAGCCACTATGACCATCCCCGCGCCTTCTACGAGCTCTGGCTCGACGAGACGATGAGCTATTCCTGCGCCTACTTCTCCCGGCCCGACATGAGCCTGAAGGAGGCGCAGGTCGCCAAGATGCGCCACATCGCCGCCAAGCTCGCCATCGAGCCGGGCATGACGGTGGCCGAGATCGGCTCGGGCTGGGGCGGGCTCGCGACCTATCTCGCCGCCGTCTGCGGGGCCAAGGTCACCGCCATCAACGTCTCGCCGGACCAGCTCGCCGCCTCCCGCGACCGGGTGGCGCAGGCGGGCGTCGCCGATCGCGTCACCTTCTTCGAGAAGGACTATCGCGAGCTGACCGGCACCTTCGACCGCGTCGTCTCCGTCGGCATGATGGAGCATGTCGGCGTCGCCCATTTCGACGACTATTTCGCCACCGTAAAGCGGCTCTGCGGCCGCGACGGCTACGCCATGATCCACGCCATCGGCCGCATGTCGCCGCCCGGCACCACCGCGCCCTTCATCCGCAAATACATCTTTCCCGGAGGCTATGTGCCGGCGCTCTCCGAGGTCTTCGCCTCCACCGAGCGCTGCGGCCTGTGGGTGGATGATTGCGAGGTGCTGCGCCTCCACTACTACTGGACCATCAAGGCCTGGCGCGAGAACTTCGAGGCGGTGCGGGACGAGGTCGTCGCCATGCAGGGCGAGCGCTTCGCCCGCATGTGGGAATTCTATCTCGCCGCCGTCGAGCTCGGCTTCCGCGACGGCTCCAACATGGTCTACCAGCTCCTGCTCTCCGAGCGGCGCGACGCCGTGCCGGTGACGCGCGACTTCATCACCGAACGCGAGGCGGAGCTGGCGACGCGGGAGGGCGTGCTGCCGTGGCGCTCCACCTGACCATCCGCGGCCGCGTCCAAGGCGTCGGCTACCGCCAGTGGTTCCGCCGCCGGGCGCTGGAACTCGGCGCCAGCGGCTGGGTGAGGAACCGCGAGGACGGCTCGGTAGAAGCCCTGGTCTGGGCCGGCGACGAGGCGGCGGAGCAGTTGCTGCGCGACGCCATGAACGGCCCGCTCGGCGCCGAGGTCGACGCCATCGACCACAAGGCGGTCAGCTTCGCCGATCCGGCGCGCGAACAGGTCGACGGCTTCGAGATCCGGCCGACGCTCTGACCGGCGGCGGCGCGGCGTCGCCAGACGCCGCGAATCCTAGAAGCGGGGCCGGGATGCCGGCAGCGGCGCCGTGGTCATGGCCGGCGTATCGGCCGTCGGAACGGCGGCGGCGGGCACGGAGGTCGTCGCGGTCGGCACCTGGGCGGGCGCGGTCTCGGCGGCGGCGAGCGCCACCGGCTGGGCCGCAGCGGGAGCAGCCGGCGCGGCGGCGACCGCCGTCGCTCCGTGGCCCCGGTGCCGGAAACCGGTCTGGGCGATCTGCTGCCATTGCTGGCGGGTGCCGGCGAAGACGTTGCGGTCGACGGGCGTGTTGATCCCGGCGACGCGGCCGGTGGCGGTGATCTGCCAGAAGGCCCAGCGCCGGCCGGGATAGCGCTCGTGCGGCACCGCCGCCACCGAGCGGACCCAGAACGGGTATTCGGCGAACTCGTTGCCGGCCAGCACCTCGCGGTGGAACTTGATGTCGGCGTAGATGATCGGCTTCTTGCCGTAGTGTCGCTCCATGGCGTGCAGGAACTCGCGCATCTTCGCCTGCGCCAGCGCCACCGGCACCCGGCGCGGGCAGGTCGGCGACTGGAAGTTCCACTCGACGTCGAGCACCGGCGGCAACGCGTCCGGCTCCACCGGCACGTTCTGCTTGAACCAGGCGATCTGGTCGGCCATCGGCCGGCACCAGTAGGTGAAGTGATAGGCGCCGCGCGGCACGCCGGCCCGGCGCGAGGCTTCCCAGTTCTCGCGGAAGCGGCTGTCGAGGCGGTCGCCGCCTTCGGTCGCCTTGATGAAGGCGAAGGAGACGCCGGCCGCCCTCACCTGCTCCCAGTCGATCTGGCCCTGGTACTTCGACACGTCGATGCCGTGCACCGGGTGGACGTGATGGCCCACCGTATGGGTCAGGGTCGGGAACGGGTGGTCACCCGTCTGCGGCGCGGCGACCTCGGTCGGCACGCTGCCGCAGCCGGCGAGCATCAGCCCCATCAGGGTCACGGCGGTGAAGGCGATGGAGCGTCGTGTCATGGTCAGCGATGTGGCCAAGGATTGCGGCCGCGGGATGGCGGCCGCTCGTCCCCTTCTTATGCTTTACGACCCGTTTCCTTTTCGTAACGGGCCTTGGTCTCGGCATTGGGCGGATAGAGCCCCGGCAGCGGCACGCCCTTCTCGACCTCGCCCATCAGCCAGCCCTCGAGATGCTCCTGCGCCTCGGCGGCCTCGAGCACGGCGTCGACCATGTCCTGCGGGATGAGCACGGCGCCGTCGCCGTCGCAGACGACGATGTCGTTCGGGAAGACGGCGACGCCGCCGCAGCCGATCGGCTCCTGCCAGTTGATGAAGGTGAGCGCGGCCACCGAGGCCGGCGCCGCGGCGCCCGAGCACCAGACCGGCAGGCCCGTGCCGCGCACGCCGTCGGCATCGCGCACCACGCCGTCGGTGACGAGGGCGGCGACGCCGCGCTTGGCCATGCGGGCGCAGAGGATGTCGCCGAAGATGCCGGCGTCCTTCGAGCCCATGGCGTCGACGACGGCGATGACGCCCTCGGGCATGGCCTCGATGGCGCCGCGGGTCGAGATCGGATGCGACCAGCTCGCAGGGGTGGCGAGGTCCTCGCGCGCCGGCACGAAGCGCAGCGTGAACGCCCGCCCGACCGTGCGCTTGCCGGCATGCGAAAAGGGCTGCGTGCCCGCCATCCACACTTTCCTCAGGCCCTTCTTGAGCAGGACCGTCGTCAGGGTCGCGGTGGTGATGGTCTCGAGCTTCGCCTTGACGGCGGGATCGAGGGGCAGGACGTCGGTCATGGCAGGAGTCCGTGGAGGGGCTGAAAGAGGGCTGGACCCTGCCCCAGCCGCGCCGGCCTGTCGAGCGCACAATATGCCGGACAGCCCCCTCATCCCCCGCCTTCCGCCAGCACGTCGGTGGCGCGGTGGCTGTCGTCAACGCCGTCCAGCAGAAAGACCGCGCCGCGGGCATGGTCGCGCCTGAGCGGCAGGATGGCCTGGTAGGCGGGCGAGCCGTACCAGGCAGCGGCACTGGCGCGGTCGGGAAAGGCGATGACGACGAGATCGCCCGACCAGGGCCCTTCGAGCACCTCGGCACGGCCGCCGTGGATGAGGAACCGGCCGCCGAACGGCGCGAACGTCGCATCGATCGCTGCGAGATAGGCGCGGATGGCGGGACCCATCTCGACGGATGTCAGGTGGGCGACGGCATAGGCGGTCATGGCGGGCGTCCTCGTCGGGGTGAGGCGCCACGGTGGCAGGGCGGAGCCGCCGGCGCGATGACCTTTGCAGGTCATGCCACCGCGCGATGCCCCTCCCCGCCGTCCGGCGCGAGACCGAAGTGAGCCTCGAATCCCGCCAGGGGCATGGGCCGGCCGAAATGATAGCCCTGCATGCGGTGGCAGCCGGCCGCCCTGAGGAAGCGCGCCTGGTCCGCCGTCTCCACGCCCTCGGCAACGACCGAGAGGCCGAGGGCGCGGCCGAGATTGACCACGCAGTGCAGGATGGTGGCGGCTTCGGCGCCGTTGTCGAGATCGGTGACGAAGCTGCGGTCGACCTTCAGCGCGTCGAGCTCGAACTTGCGCAGGTAGCTGAGCGAGGAGAAGCCGGTACCGAAATCGTCCAGCGCCACCTTCACGCCCAGCGCCCGGATGGCGCGGATCGCGTGCAGCGCATGGTCGGCATTCTCGATCATCACGCCTTCGGTGATCTCCAGCACCAGCCGCTCCGGCGGCAGGCCGGAGGCCTCCAGCGCCGCCCGGACGTTCAAGATGAAGTCGTCGCGGCGGAACTCCAGCGGCGAGACGTTGACGGAGACGAAGGGCCCGTCCCAGCGCGCCGCCGCCCGGCAGGCCTGGCGCAGCACCACCTGGCCGAGCTGGTGAATGAGACCGCTGGTCTCCGCCAACGGGATGAACTCCACCGGCAGGATCCGGCCGCGATAGCTGTGGTTCCAGCGCGCCAGCGCCTCGGCCCCCTCCAGCCTCTGTCCGTCCGCCGAGAAGATCGGCTGCAGCTCGATGGAAATTTCGCCGTTGATCAACGCACCGCGCAGCTCGCGTTCGAGGTAGCGGCGGTGCGATTCGTCGCGGTCCATGTCGGGATGGAAGGCGACGGCACAGTTCTTTCCGGCGGCCTTGGCGGCATAGAGCGCCCGGTCCGCCCGGCGCATCAGGTCGTCGCGGCTCGCGGTACGGTCCTCCGTCGACAGGAATCCGATGGAGACGCCGACGCCGAGCGCATGGCCGTCGCAGGGGATCGGTTTGCGAATGGCGGCGATGATCATGCGGCAGGCCGCGGCAATGTCCGTGGCGGCCGGCGACCCCTGGATCAGCACGGCGAACTCATCGCCCCCGAGGCGGCCGATCACCGCCTCCGGGCCGCAGACGAAGCGCAGGCGGCGCGCCACCTCGGCGAGCACCGTGTCGCCGGCATGGTGGCCAAACGTGTCGTTGATCTCCTTGAAGTGGTCGAGGTCGAGCAGCAGGAGCGTGAGGCCGCCCTTGCGGTCGACGCCGTCGAGGCCCTCTTCGAAGGAGCGGCAGAAGGCGGCCCGGTTGGCGAGGCCCGTGAGCCCGTCGATACCGGGCGGCAGCAGGAAACGCGCCCCCGCGATGACCTGGCGCTGGGCGATGCGCAGAGACCAGAGCAGGCCGAGGGCCGCCAGCGTCGCGGCCAGCGTCATGACGGTGAGCTGGGGCACCCATGAAGCGTCGGCGCCGAGGACGAGCCGGGCCGGGTCGAGGGCGTGATACCCCATGACCCCCGCCAGAACCCCGGACGTGGCAGCGGCGGCACCCGCCGCCCAGACATAGCCGCTCAACGCCGCGTCGGCACGGCGCTTCACCGAAATGGACATTCCCGTTCCCCGGACGGCAGGCCCTTACCGCACCTGTCTAGCGGGCGGGACTTAACGCCCGGTTCCTGCGCCGGCTATGATCACCATCCTTCGGAGGCGCGCAGCGGAACGCCGATCCGGCAAGCATTTCAAAGCGTTGCCACGGCCGCCGGACTCAGATCCTGAACCACCAGCTCGCGATCATGAGGAAGCTGAAGAAGCCGGTCACGTCGGTCACCGTGGTGACGAAGGGGCCCGACGAGATGGCCGGGTCGACCTTCAACCTGTCCAGCGCCAGCGGCACCAGCACCCCGCCGAGCGAGCCCGCCACGAGGTTGCAGACGAGGGCGAGGCCGATCACCACGCCGATGCCGGCATTGGTGAACCAGAAGCTCGCGACGGTCCCCGTGATGAGGGCGAAGGCGATGCCGTTGAAGAGGCCGACCGAGACCTCGCGGCGGACGATGCGCCAGGCGTTGCGCGGGCCGAGCTCGCGGGTCGCCAGTGCGCGCACCGCCACCGTCATGGTCTGGGTCGCGGCGCTGCCACCCTGGCTCGCCACGATGGGGGCGAGGACGGCGAGCGCCACCATCGCCTCGAGCTGGTGCTCGAAGGACTTCAGCACGGTGGTCGCGAGGAAGGCGGTGACCAGGTTGATCAGCAGCCAGCGGAAGCGGCCCTTGGCGGTGGTCCAGACGCTGTCCGAGATCTCCTCGTCCGCCTTGACGCCGCCGAGCGCCTTGATGTCCTCGTCGGCCTCCTCCTCGATGACGTCGACGATGTCGTCGACGGTGAGCACGCCGACGAGGCGGTTGACCTCGTCCACCACCGGCGCGGACAGCAGATTGTAGCGCTCGAAGAGCAGCGCGGCGTCCTCCTGGTCCTCGCTGGCGCCGACCGTGTGCATCTCCTCCTCGAGGATGTCGGTCACCACCACCGGCCGCTTGGCGCGCAGCAGGCGGTCGAGTCGGATATGGCCCTGGAGGTGAAATCCGGGGTCGACGATGAAGATTTCAGTGAAGTCGTCCGGCAGGTCCGCCGCTTCGCGCAGGTGGTCGATGACCTGCCCCACCGTCCAGAACGGCGGCACAGCGATGAACTCGTCCTTCATGCGCCGGCCGGCGGAGCCTTCCGGATAGTCGAAGGCGCGGCGCAGCGCGAAGCTGTCGGCCGGCGACAGCTTGTCGAGGATGGCCGAGCGCTCGTCCTCGTCGAGATCCTCGAGGATGGCGACGGCGTCGTCGGTCTCCAGCGTCGCGATGCCCTCGGCGACGGTGGCGGGGGCCATGTCCTCGAGGATCTCGGCGCGGATGGTCTCGTCGACCTCGTTCAGCGCGTTGAAGTCGAAATCCGAACCGAGAAGCGCCACCGCCCGGCTGCGGTCCTCCGCGTCGAGCTGCGCCAACAGGGCGCCGAGGTCGGCCTCGTGCGCGTCGGAGACGAGGCTCTTCAGGCTCGCGCCGTCCTCCGCGGCGAGGATCGACTGGACGAGTTCCACGACCTCGGGGAGCAGCTCGCCCTCCTCGTCGCGCCAGTCCTTCTCGCGCCATTCCTCGGCCATGGCGGCGGGCGACGTGGTTTCGGCCATGGGGGCCTCCCGGCGGGCACTGGTATCGGATCAGGGATCGGACGTTCTTGGATGCAGTGCAGCGATTTGGCAAGCTGCGACCGGCATTGCCCGCTGCGACTCACCTCAGGACGACGAGCCCATGATCTCCACCCACAGGCCCTCGCGCCGGGCTGTCCTCGGCGCGCTGTCCCTGTCCGCCCTGGCGGCGGGCGGGGCGCAGGCCGCGGAATGCGGGCCGGACCGGCTGGGCACGGCCCGCATCATCCCCGTCTCCACCGCGGGCGGCCTGCGCGTCGGCCGCAAGAGCTATCCGCGCACCCTGCCCCTCGCCCCGGGGGACGTGCTGCTCACCTTCGACGACGGCCCCCATCCCGGCACGACGGAGCCGATCCTCGCGACGCTGGCGCGCGAATGCGTGAAGGCCACCTTCTTCATGATCGGCCGGCAGGCGGCCGCCCACCCTGCCCTCGCCCGGCGGGTGCTCGCCGAGGGCCACACCGTCGGCCACCACTCCAACACCCACCCGATGACGCTGGCGCAACTGCCGCAGGCCCAGGCCGAGGCCGACATCGAGGCCGGTTTCGCCGCCGTGGACCGGGCGCTCTACGGCACCTATTCCGGCCGGCCCCGGACGCCCTTCTTCCGCTATCCCGGCTTCGGCGATTCCGAGCCGCTGAACCAGGGGCTGGCGGCGCGCCAGATCGGCATTTTCGGCGCAGACCTCTGGGCGAGCGACTGGAACGACATGGCGCCCCAGGCCCAGCTCGCCCTGGTGATGCGCCGCCTGAAGCAGACCCGCGGCGGCATCCTGCTGTTCCACGACACGCGACCGCAGACGGCGGCCATGCTGCCGGCCTTCCTCGAGGCCATGCGTCACGAGGGCTACCGCGCGGTCAACATCGTCCCGGCGTGAGGGCGGGCGGCGCGGGCCGCCCGCCCCGATCAGGCCTTGCGCTCGATGTTCCACATGACGGGGAAGCCGAAGTCGATGACCCCCGACAGCTCGGCGCGCCACACGGCCGGGCTCTGGAACTGGCCGGCGATGGGGAATGTCGCGTTCTCCAGCGCGAAAGTCTGGATCTCCTCGGCGATCGCCCTGCGCTTGGCCGGGTCGCTCTCCGCCTCGAACCGTTCGATGGCCGGCACCATGGGCTGCACGCAATAGCCCCAGGGCTGGTTGCCGGTACAGTTGAAGCCGACGCCGAGATTGGACAGCGGGTCGGACATGTCGAAGCCGGTATAGACGACCGGAATGACGCTCCAGCCGCCTTGGTCGAGCGGATTCTTCTGCACCCAGCGCTGGGCGATCGCCGACCATTCGAGGCCCTGCACGTCGACGTTGAAGCCGGCCCGCTTCATCCGGTCGATGAGCACGGCACCGAAGGGATTGAGCAGCGGGCTGTCGAGCGGGTGCAGCACGACGATCTTTTCGCCCTTGTAGCCGGCCTCGGCCAGCAGCGCCTTGGCCTTGTCGATGCTCGGATTGGCGATCGCGTCGCTGCCGCCCTTGTTCTCGAACGGCGCGCCGCACATGAACATGGAGGTGCAGTCGGGCTTGCCGAGGTCGCCGCCGAAGCCGGCGCCGGCCAGCACCTCGCCGCGGTCGAGGCACTGCTGGATGGCGCGGCGGACGAGGACGTTGTCCATCGGCGCCTGGAAGTGGTTGATCGACACCGCATACATCAGGTTGGCGCGCCCGCTCGCCTGGGCGAAGACCAGGTTGCGGTCCCGCCGCATGCGCGGCACGAGGTCCACCGGCGCATATTCCAGATAGTCGACCTCGCCGCGCGTCAGCGCCGCATAGCGCAGCGCGATGTCCGGCATGGTCAGCATCTCCACCCGGTCGATCTTGGCGATCTTGCCGCCGGCGAGGCCGTCGGCCGGCTCGCTGCGCGGGACGTACTTGTCGAACTTGCGGAAGGTGGCGCGGTCGCCCGGCACCCATTCGCTGCGCTGGAACACATAGGGGCCCGAGCCGACGATCTCCGCGACCTGCTGGGTCGGCGGCGTCGCCGAGGCGATACGCGCCGGCATGATCATCGGCACGTGGACGGAGGGCTTGCCCAGCGCGTCGATGACGCCGCCGAAGGGGCGCGACAGCTTCAGGGTGAAGGCGTCGGGGCCGTCGGCGGTGAGTTCGGCGGTGGCCGCCATCAGGCGCCGGCCGATGGAGTCGCGGCTGCCCCAGCGCTTCAGCGAGGCGATGACGTCCTCGGAGGTCACCTTCTGGCCGTCGTGGAACATCAGGCCACCGCGCAGCTTGAACTTCCAGGTCAGCCGGTCGGCGCTGACCTCCCAGCCCTCCAGCATCTGCGGCTTGTATTCGCCCTTGCCGTCCAATGAGACCAGCGTGTCGAAGACCATGTAGCCGAAATTGCGCGTCACGAAGGACGGCGAGGAAATCGGGTCGAGGTTCTGCAGGCCGACATTGACGACGAAGCGCAGGGGCCTGGCCTGGCCCTGGGCGAAGCCGATCCGCGGCGCGGCGAGGATGGCCGCTGCTGCGACAAGGCCCTGGCGACGGGTGATGCGCATGGAAAGCTCCCTCGGTCCGTCGGCTGTGCGGATGCCGGCGGCGCCCCGACGATGACGCAGCCTCCCGTCGGGGAGCCTAGGGGAGTTGGGTCCGGGCCAGACATGCGAAGTTGACAAGACAGCCGGTCCCGAACGGCACAACGCTATCGGTCAGCGATACGGAAGAGGTGGAAGACGGCGCGGATCCGGCCGTCTGTGGCGACGGGTCGCGCCCGACCGAAGAGGCCGGTTGAAGTTTCAGATGATGCACCGGAGCACCGCTTTCCCGACGTCAGCGCCGGTAAATCCTCCCAGAATCCTTCGACGCCACCGTGGTTCCGGCCAAGCAGGGTCGCCCGACACCGGGTCGTTGCTTGCCCGTGTCCGGCCTCGATGACTATGAATGGCCCGGGCCGGGATCGGCAAACGTCCATCCCGCATTCAGCGCACAATCAAAGACGACCAACAGACGGGAGGAACTCCACGTGCTGCGCATTGATCTTCGCGACCTCATCGGCGGCGGCCTGCTCTTCACGCTCGGGGCATGGTTCCTCTTCCGCTCTCTGCAGATGCATGTCGGCACGAGCACGGCGATGGGACCGGGATACTACCCGATGCTCGCCGCCGGCACGCTGATCACGCTGTCCGTGATCATCGCGGCCTCCTCGCTCTTTCGCCCGGGAGATGTTCCCGAGGTCTCATGGCGCCCCCTTGTGAGCGTCTGCGCGGCGATCCTGTCGTTCGCCATCGTCATGGATTTCCTCGGCCTGATGCCGGCGATCGTCTCCACCGTGGTGATCGCCGCTCTCGCCGACCGCAGGTCGCGCGTCCTGCCGACCCTGCTGTTGGCCGCCGGTCTCTGCGTGGCGGCCTACGTCCTCTTCATCTCGCTGCTCGGCATGCCCATGCAGCCCATCAAGTGGTACTGACATGGATCTGCTGTCCAACATGGCGCTGGGCTTCCAGACCGCCTTCTCCCCCGAAAATCTCGCCTACTGTTTCCTCGGCGTCTTCCTCGGCACCTTCATCGGCGTCCTGCCGGGGATCGGGGCGCTTGCCGCCGTCTCGATGATCCTCCCCGTGACCTTCTACCTGTCGCCGACCGCCGCCCTCGTCATGCTGGCCGGGGTCTACTACGGCGCCGAATATGGCGGCTCCATCGCCTCCATCCTGCTCAATCTCCCCGGCACCCCCTCGGCCGCGGTCACCTGCCTCGACGGCTATCCGATGGCGCAGCAGGGGCGCGCCGGCGAGGCGCTGTTCATGACGACCGTCGCCTCCTTCGTCGGCGGCAGCGTCGGCATCGTGCTGCTCATGGGTTTTGCGCCCCTGCTCTCCCAGGTGGCGCTGGCCTTCGGAGCGGCGGACTACTTCGCGGTCATGCTCTTCGGCTTGCTGGCGGCCAGCGCCATCAGCCAGGGAACCCCGGTCAAGGGCATCGTGATGGTGGTTCTCGGCGTCCTCATCGGCTGCATCGGCGCCGACCTCGAGACCGGCGCGGACCGCTTCACCATGGGCTTTCACAACCTGTTCGACGGCGTCAGCATCATCGCGCTCGCCATGGGCCTTTTCGGCATCTCCGAGATCATCGCCTCGATCCGCGGCAGCCAGCGCCAACCGCCGAAAGCCATCACCTTCCGCTCCATGCTGCCGAAGCCCGGCGAGTTGAAGCGCTCCATCCTGCCCATGGCGCGCGGTGCCGCCATCGGCTCGTTCTTCGGCACGCTTCCCGGCACCGGCCAGACGATCGCCGCCTTCATGAGCTACGCGGTGGAGAAGAAGGTCTCGCGCACGCCCGAACGCTTCGGCAAGGGGGCCGTCGAGGGGGTCATGGCACCGGAGGCGGCCAACAATGCCGCCGCGCAAACCGCCTTCATCCCCACCCTCACCATGGGCATTCCCGGCGCGGCGACCATGGCGCTGATGCTCGGCGCGCTGATGATCCACGGAATCACCCCTGGGCCCATGCTGATGACCAGCCAACCCCAGCTGTTCTGGGGTCTGGTCGCCAGCTTCTGGATCGGCAACGTGCTGCTGGTGATCCTCAACGTGCCGCTGATCGGGCTGTGGGTGCGCATCCTCACCGTGCCCTACCACCTGCTCTACCCGGCCATCCTCGTGCTCATCTGCATCGGCGTCTACAGCGTCAACAACAACGTCTTCGACGTCTATCTGGCGCTCGCCTTCGGCGTGATCGGCTACACGATGCGGGTGCTCGGCTTCGAACCGGCGCCGCTCCTCATCGGCTTCGTGCTGGGGCCGATGATCGAGGAGAACTTCCGGCGCGCCATGCTGATGGCCCGGGGCGACTACCTCAGCCTCTTCGATCGGCCGATCAGCGCGACGCTACTGGCGCTCTGCGCCGTGCTCGTGCTGTGGGCCTTGTACTCCGCGGTCCGGCAGGCCACCCGCCGCCCGACGGCCGAACCGGAACCGGCGTCCTGACGCCTGCCCTACCGGAGGCGTCACGGCCTCTCCGGCAGAGCCTTCCGGCCCCGCACCCGACAGCAAAAAGCCCCGGCGGACTGAGCGTCCACCGGGGCTTCGAATTTGGTGCGGTCGAGAGGACTCGAACCTCCACTCGGTTAAGAACTACCACCTCAAGGTAGCGCGTCTACCAGTTCCGCCACGACCGCAGCGCCGGATTTCTCCGGCGAGGCGCGCTGTCTAGCAGAGCGTTTGGGTGCCTGCAAGGCACAAAGAACGCTCTGTCGACAACCTCATTCGAACTCCATGATGACCGCGTCCACGGCCAGGCTGTCGCCCGCCTTGGCGGCGATGGACTTGACCTTGCCGTCGCGCTCGGCGCGCAGCACGTTCTCCATCTTCATGGCCTCGACGACGCAGAGCGCCTCGCCCGCCTTCACCTCCTGGCCGACCGAGACGGCGATCGACTTGACGAGGCCCGGCATCGGGCAGGTCAGCTTCTTTCCCGTGTCGGCGGCGACCTTCACCGGCATCAGCGCGGCGAGTTCGGCCTCGCGGCGGGTGTAGACATGGGCGGTGGTGGCGATGCCGCGATAGGCGAGCGCGACGCCGTTCGGGACGGTCCGCACCAGGAGGTTCACCGGCCGGCCGTCGACCTGGCCCGCGAGCACCGGCTGGCCCGGCGTCCAGGAGGAGGAGACCGTGTGGGTCTTGAGCTCTGCCCCGCCCGCTCCGTCGAAGATTCGCACCGCGATCTTGCCGCCCTCGTCGATCACCTCGACGTCGTGGCGCGTGCCGGCCATCAGCACGACCCGGTCGCGGTCGAACGCGACCCGGTGGCCCTGGCGCATCTGGCCGGAAATCTTGCGCTTGCGGACGTTCTGGACGTGGTCGATGAAGGCCGCCACCGCCGCCATGACGCCGGCGGCCTCGCCCTCCGGCGGCCGCGCCTTGAACCCTTCCGGATATTCCTCGGCGATGAAGCCGGTCGAGAGCGCCCCCGACTGCCAGCGCGGATGCTGCATCAGGGCGGAGAGGAAGGGGATGTTGTGCTGGATGCCCTCGATGGCGAAGGCGTCGAGGGCGTCCGCCTGCGCCGCGATGGCCTTCTCGCGGGTCGGCGCCCAGGTGACCAGCTTGGCGATCATAGGGTCGTAGTAGAGCGATATCTCGCCGCCCTCGAACACGCCGGTGTCGTTGCGCACCACCGCGTCCCCCGCCGGACCTTCCGCCGGCGGGCGGTAGGTCACGAGCCGGCCGATGGAGGGCAGGAAGTTGCGGTAAGGGTCCTCGGCATAGATGCGGCTCTCCACCGCCCAGCCGTTCAGCTTCACCTGATCCTGCGTCAGGGCGAGTTTCTCGCCGTAGGCGACGCGGATCATCTGCTCCACTAGGTCGATGCCGGTGATCATCTCGGTCACCGGATGCTCCACCTGCAGGCGGGTGTTCATCTCGAGGAAATAGAACGACTTGTCCTGGCCGGCGACGAACTCAACCGTGCCGGCCGAATCGTAGTCCACCGCCTTGGCCAGCGCGACGGCCTGCTCACCCATGGCGCGGCGGGTCGCCTCGTCGAGCAGCGGCGAGGGCGCCTCCTCGATGACCTTCTGGTTGCGGCGCTGGATGGAGCACTCGCGCTCGCCGAGATAGATGACGTTGCCGTGCTTGTCGCCCAGCACCTGGATCTCGATGTGGCGCGGATTGACGATGAACTTTTCGACGAAGACTCGGTCGTCGCCGAAGGAGGATTTCGCCTCGGACTTGGCGAGCGTGAAGCCCTCGGCCACTTCCGATGCTGAATTGGCGATGCGCATGCCCTTGCCGCCGCCGCCGGCCGAGGCCTTGATCATGACGGGATAGCCGATCTCGTCGGCGATGCGGGTGGCGTGCGCCGCATCCTCGATCACGCCGAGAAAGCCCGGAACCGTCGAGACCTTGGCGGCAGCCGCCGCCTTCTTCGATTCGATCTTGTCGCCCATCGCGGCGATGGCGCGCGGATTGGGGCCGATGAAGACGATGCCGTTGTCCTTCAGCGCCTGGGCGAAAGCCTCGCGCTCGGACAGGAACCCGTAACCGGGGTGGATCGCCTCGGCGCCGGTCTGCTTGGCGGCCGCGATGATCTTGTCGATGACGAGATAGCTTTCGGCAGCCGCCGGCGGGCCGATGTGGACGGCCTCGTCCGCCATCTCCACGTGCATGGCGTCACGGTCGGCGTCGGAATAGACGGCGACCGTCTTGATGCCCATCCGCCGCGCGGTCTTGATCACGCGGCAGGCGATCTCGCCGCGGTTGGCGATCAGGATCTTCTTGAACATGCGGGAAGTCTTTCAGGCAGCACGCAAAGTGGAGCAGATCGGACGGGTTCTAGAGCCAAGCCCGCCCGTCCGTCCACTCAGCTAATGGGATGACGACCCGGCGGTACCGGCCGGATGGTCTTGTCCCATGCAAATCGCCTGCCGAAAATGCGCCGTTCAGCCGCGCAGCGGCTTCAGGGCGCCGGCCCATTTGGCGAGTTCGTCGAGCACCTCCTTGGCGCTGGTGGCCATGAGGTCGTTCGGCGTGAACTTGGCGTCCGGGCCGAGGAAGGAGCCGAAGCCGGGCACGGCCACCGCCTGCGGAATGGGCATCATCTTCAGCGTGGTCAGCGTCGGCTTGATCTGCTGCACGGCACGCAGGCCGCCAGACACGCCGCCATAGGCGACGAAGCCGGCCGGCTTGTAGGCCCATTCCTGCGACAGGAAGGTCAGTGCGTTGTAGAGCGCCGGCGACACGCCGTAATTGTATTCCGGAGTGACGAAGACGAAGGCGTCCGCCGCCTTGACGCTGGCCGACCAGGCCTTGGTGTGGTCCTTCTCGTACTTCGCCATGCGCGGATGGTTCGGCTCGTCGAAGACCGGCAGGTCGAAGCTGGCGAGGTCGACCAGCTCGGACGTGAAGGCGCCGTGGGCGTTGGCGACGTCGTTGAACCACGTGCCGAGCTGCGGACCGACGCGGCCCGGACGGGTGCTGGTGATGATCGTGTGGAGCTTGAGGCTCATTGGGGTCTCCTGGGCGGCGCCGCGAGGGGCTTCCGCGATACGGAACTCGTGGTTACTCTTTGTAACCGAGGATAGTCTGGTAACTTATGTTGCATCGCGCAAGAAGGCACAGCGGGGGAAGCAGGGCACATGGATGTAACCGTGGCACATGATGGGCCCGAGGATTGCGCGGCGGTGAAGCCCGTCCTCGCCCGCATCGGCGACAAATGGGTGGTGCTCATCGTCCGCCTGCTGGGACGCAAGGGGCCTCGCCGCTTCAACGAGCTGAGGCGCGAGATCGGCACCATCTCGCAGAGGATGCTCACTCTGTCGCTGCGTGGCCTCGAGCGTGACGGCCTGGTAACCCGCACCGTCCATCCGACCATTCCGCCGCGGGTGGAATATGAACTGACCCCTCTCGGCCGCTCGCTGATGGTCCCGATCAACGCCCTCGGCAACTGGGCCTTCGCCCACCGCGAGGAAATGGACGCCGCCCGGGCGCGCTTCGACCGCCTCCACGGCGCCGCCGAGGCCCCTGCCCCACCAGCCGCCGCGGCCGGCCCGGCGGACGCCGTGTTCAAGGGATGACGCGCAGCTCGGTGTCGCGGCCGACGAGGCGGCCGAGCGTGCGCAGCCGGTTCGACAGCCTGTCGCCGGCGAGCCCCGACAGATCGCCGGCGAGGGTGAGGACGAGCCGGCGGTCCTCGACCCGCAGCGGCGCGCGCGGCAGCGCTCCCGGCATGGCGGCCGAGACCAGATAGGCGACCCGCATGGCCGCGCCCAGGATGCGGGCGCGATCGAGCAGCCGCACCCCGACGAGTTCGCGGATGCGCGGCGACATGAACTCGTCGAGCAGGCCCTCGTGGCGGTAGAAACTCGCCAGCGCCAGATAGGCGCGGCCGGGATGGTCGACGCCGACGAAATTGGCGTGGGCGATGATGTTGAGGCTCTGCTCGCCGCGATAATCGGGATGGGCGCGCCAACCGATGTCGGCGAGGAGGCAGGCGGCGTGGCGCAGTCTCTGCTCCTCGGCGCTCTCCTCCAGATGGGCGACCTGCATGAACCGGTCGGTCCAGGCGATCAGTTCCTCGCCGTGGCGCGGCGAGCGCGAGCGCAGAAGGCAGAGTTCGCGCGCCGCGGCGATCAGCGGGTCGGCGGCTTGCTCCTCCGGATCGAGGAGGTAATAGAGCAGCCCCTCGCGCACGCCGGTGACCGAGATGACCACCCGCTCGATCCGCGCGGCGCGGACCACCGCCTCCAGCACCAAGGCGCCATAGGCCAGCAGCGGCCGGCGGCTCTCGGCCACCACGTCGATGCGCGAGATGGAATCGGTCGGCTGGCGGCTGACGAGATAGCAGAAATCGGCGATCTCCTTCCCCGTCAGGGCGTAGCCGTGCATGACGTTGAGGGGATAGCCGCGCTGGGCCATGTGCAGCTTGGCGAGGGAGCGCCAGGTGCCGCCGACCGCATAAAAGGTCTGGCCCCTGCCCTTCTTGAGGAGATCGACCTTGCCGACCAGCTTGGCGGCGATGCGCTCGGCCTTCTTCACCGACTGGCCCGACGTGTCCTGCAGCGCGAGGCCGCCGAGCGGCAGGGTCACGCCCGTGCCGATGGCCCCGCCTCTGACGTCGACCAGTTCCAGCGAGCCGCCGCCGAGATCGCCGACGATGCCGTTCGGCTGGTACATGCCGGAGACGACGCCGAGGGCCGCATAGGCCGCCTCCTCGCGGCCGGAGAGGAGCTGCAGCGGCACGCCGCAGATGGCCTCGCAGGCGGCGACGAACTCCGCGCCGTTCTTCGCGTCGCGCACGGCCGCGGTCGCCAGGATGTGCAGTTCGCCGACCCGGAGCTGGGTGCAAAGCGCCCGGAAGCGGCGGATCGAGGCCAGCGCCCGCGCCACCGCGTCGTCGGCAAGCCGTCCGGAGGTCTGCACGTTGCGGCCGAGGCCGCACAGCGTCTTCTCGTTGAAGATCGGCGTCGGCGAGCGCGTCAGCGCCTCGTAGACGACGAGGCGGACGGAATTGGACCCGATGTCGATGACCCCGATCGTCGGTCCGAGCTGGAGGCGGCCCGGGGCGATCTCGAACGCGTCACTCGGCAGCCCGCTCGGCCCGGCTTGCGAAACGGCGGGGAGACGATTCTTTGAGCGATTTTCCACGTCCGGACAGACTCGGATTGGTCATGAAGTATTTGTGGGCGTTGAAGGCCTCTTCGCCCTTGGCCGGCTTGATACGCTCCGAGGTCCCGTCCGGCAAGAGACGCCAGCTCTGCTCGTTGTCCTTGAGATTGGCGATCATGATCTGGTCGAGAACCTGCTCGTGCACCGTCGGATTGACCAGCGGGCACAGCACTTCCACGCGCCTGTCGAGGTTGCGCGGCATCAGGTCGGCCGAGGAGATGTAGACCTTGGCCTTGGCGTGCGGCAGGCCGTGGCCGCCACCGAAGGCGTAGATGCGGCTGTGCTCGAGGAAGCGCCCGACGATGGACTTGGCGTGGATGTTGTCGGACAGGCCGGGCACGCCGGGCCTCAGGCAGCAGATGCCGCGCACGACGAGATCGACGCGCACGCCCGCCTGGCTGGCGTCGTAGAGCGCGTCGATGATCATCGGGTCGACGAGCGAATTCATCTTCAGCCAGATGGCGGCGGGCTTGCCGGCCTTGGCGAAGGCGATCTCCTCGGCGATGTGCTCCAGCAGCTTCTTCTTCAGGCTCAGGGGCGAGATCGCCATCGCCTCGAGCTCCTGCGGCTCGGCATAGCCGGTGATGAAGTTGAAGATGCGGGCGACGTCGCGGCCGATCACCGGGTCGTCGGTGAAGTAGGACAGGTCGGTGTAGATGCGCGCCGTGATCGGGTGATAATTACCGGTGCCGACATGGCAGTAGGTCACGAGGTTCTCGCCCTCGCGGCGGATCACCATGGACAGCTTGGCGTGCGTCTTCAGCTCGATGAAGCCGAAGACCACCTGCACGCCGGCGCGCTCGAGGTCGCGGGCCCAGCGGATGTTGGCCTCCTCGTCGAAGCGGGCCTTGAGCTCGACCAGCGCGGTGACGGACTTGCCGGCCTCCGCCGCCTCCGCCAGCGCCTTGACGATGGGCGAGTCTGAGGAGGTGCGGTAGAGCGTCTGCTTGATGGCGACGACGTTGGGGTCGCGCGCCGCCTGGTTGAGGAACTGCACCACCACGTCGAAGCTCTCGTAGGGGTGGTGCACGACCAGGTCCTTCTGCCGGATGGAGGCGAAGCAGTCGCCGCCCTGGTCGCGGATGCGCTCGGGGTATCGCGGCGCATAGGGCACGAACTTCAGGTCGGGCCGCTCCAGCGAGACGAGCTGGGAGAGTTCGTTCAGCGCCAGCACGCCCTCGACGCGGAAGATCTCGTCGTCGACCACGCCCAGCGCCCCGGCGATGAAGTGGCGCAGGTCGTCCGGCATCGAGGCCTCGGCCTCCAGCCGGATGACGGAGCCGCGCCGCCGCCGCTTCAGCGCCGATTCGAAATGCCGGACGAGATCCTCGGCCTCTTCCTCGATCTCCAGGTCGCTGTCGCGGATGATGCGGAAGGCGCCCTGCCCCTTCACGTCGTAGCCGGGGAAGAGCCGGTTGATGAAGAGACCCACCGTCTGCTCCAGCGTCACGAAGCGGCGGGCGCCGGTCTCCGCGAGGTCCGGCAGCTTGATGAAACGGTCGATCTTGGCGGGAACGCGGATCAGCGCCCGCATCGGCCGGCCGTCGGCGATGCGCTGGAGCGCCAGCGCCACCGTGAAGCCGAGATTGGGGATGAAGGGGAAGGGATGCGCCGGGTCGATGGCGAGCGGCGTCAGCACCGGGAAGACGTGGCCGAGGAAATGATCCTCCAGCCAGGCGCGCTCGGCCTTCGTCACGTCGGGAGCGTCGACCAGCACGATGCCCTCGTGCAGCACCTCTTCGCGCAGCTCGCGCCAGCGCTTCTGCTGGTCGGAGGCGAGACTTGCCACCGCCTCGGAGATCTTGGCGAGCTGCTCGACCGGGGTGAGCCCGTCCGGCGAGACGGTGCCGACGCCCTGCAGCACCTGTCCGCGCAGGCCCGCGACGCGCACCATGAAGAACTCGTCGAGGTTGTTGGCCGAAATCGACAGGAAGCGCAGCTGCTCGAGCAGCGGGTGATTGCGGTTGGAGGCCTCCTCCATCACCCGCCGGTTGAACTGCAGCCAGGAGAGCTCGCGGTTGATGAAGCGCTCGGGCTTGTCGCGCAGCTCGCTCCGGGCCACCTCCTGCGCCACCTCGCGCACGGCGGAGGCCGCCGCCTGCGCCTGGCTGCGGCCGAAGCCCTTGACCTCGGCCGCCACGCGCGCCGTTGCATCCTTCTTGGTGTCGCCAGCCGTCATTGGAGCCCCGCGGTGAACTGCGCCACCCATCACCCGCCATCATGACGGGACTGTGACGACCGTCAAACAGGTCGCGGACCCCAACGGCTCAGATGAGGTTCGGTTGCATGATCCGGTCGAGGACCTGGGCTGCGAGAGGCCGCGTCAGCCGCCGGCCCGTCTCCAGCGCCTCGCGGTCGAGCGCCGCCACCAGGCGCCGGGCGGCGTCGAGCGAGCGCTCCATCCGGCGGGCGAGATATTCCACCACCTCGGCATCCACCACGAGCTGACGGTCGGCGAAGAGCTTGACGAGGACGGCGCGCAGGAGCCCGTCCTCCGGCTCGGCGAGGGCCACCGAGGGCAGCGCCCTCAGCCGCGAGGCGAGGTCCTTCAGTCCGACGCCCCAGGAGACCGGCGCCTCGCGCGCCGTCATCAGCACGAAGGCGTCCTCTTCCCGCGCCGTGTTGAGAAGGTGGAACAGCGCCACTTCCGAGGTCTTCGGCCCCGCATCCTCGAGCAGCAGAGCACCGGTGGCCAGCGCGTCTCCCGGCGCCGTCCCGGCGAGGTCGCGGGCGGCGAGGCGACGGGCGCCGGCGAGATCGGCCCAGATCGCGCCGAGATGGCTCTTGCCCGCACCGGGCGGGCCGACCAGCGCGACCACCCGCGCCGGCCAGTCCGGCCAGGATTCGACGAGGTCGAGGGCCGTCTGATTGCACGGCGCGGCGAGGAAATCGTCCCGGGACAGGCTCTCGGGCAGGGTCAGGTCCAGCGCCATCTGGCGCGGTCCCCCCCGCGGTGCGCAGGCAACCATCTCACATCTCCGGCCGGCCCGGGCCCTCGTGCGGCCGCGGCCGCGCCACGCCCGTGAACAGCGGGCTGGCGAGGTACTGCCGGATCGCGAACCGCGTCAAGACGCCGAGCGATGCGGCCAGCGGCACGGCCAGCATCAGCCCGGCGAAGCCGAACAGCGCGCCGAAGGAAAACAGCGCGAACATCAGCCAGACCGGATGGAGGCCGACGGATTCGCCGACGAGGTTGGGATAGAGCACATAGGACTCGAAGAAGATGCCGATGCCGAAGATCGCCAGGATGACGAACACCATGGTCCATTGCGGCCAGAACTGCACGATGGCGACACCCACCGCCAGCGTCAGCCCGGTGATGGATCCGACATAGGGAATGAAGCTGAGGAAGCCGGTGCCGAGGCCGATCAGCAGGCCGAAATTGAGCCCTGCCCCGCTCAGCGCCATACCGTAATAGACCATCAGCACGAAGCAGACGGTGGCCTGCCCGCGCACGAAGCCGGCCATGGCCACGTTCATCTCACGCATCAGGCCGAGGATCGTCTCGCGGTGCTGAAGCGGCAGCCAGGAATCGATCTTCTCCATCATGCGCGGCCAGTCCTTGAGGAGATAGAAGGCGACGACCGGCGTGATGATGAAGAGGCCGAAGATGTAGATGAAGGTCGCCCCGCCCGTCCAAAGGCTCTGCTGGACGAAGCCGGCGATCCAGCCCGTGGACTGGGTGACGATGTCGGCGACGCTACGCGAGACGTCCGGCAGCCGGTCGCCGAGGACGCGCTGCAGCCATTCGCGGTTCTGCTCGGTGGCGAGCGCCTGAAGCTGGACCACATAGCTCGGCAGGCGGGCGACGAAGGAGGTGAGCTGGTTCGCCAGGATCGGGACGATGACCACCGTCAGCACGATGAAGATGACGACGAAGGTGCCGATCACGGCGAGGGCGCCGGCGACGCGGGGCACCTTGATCCCTTCCAGTCGGCTGACGATGGGATCGAGGAAATAGGCCAGCGCCAGCCCGGCGATGAAGGGCAGCAGGATGCCGCGCAACACGTAGAGCGACAGCGCCAGCACGGCGAGCCCGCCGATCCAGAAGCCGACCTGTCTCTGCAGTGTCAAGGGAGGAACCTCTCTGGCCGGTGGAACGGCAGCGCACCGTCGCAAGGCGGGCGGCGGCTTTCAAGCCTCGCGTGGCGGAAGCGGCGCTCTCAATTGGCCATGTGGCGCGTCCAGCTCACGAGATAGGCGCCCGCCGAGGCGAGGGTGAGGACCGCCACCGCCCACATGCAGACGAGGATCGCCCAGTCGAGGTCGATCTTCAGGCCCTTCGATGCCAGGACCAGGGCGGCGAAGACGATCTGCGCCACCGTATTCGCCTTCGACACCATGAGCGGCTGGATGGTGAGCGGCCGCTCGATGAGGGTCGAGAGGACCACCGCCCCGACGATCATGATGTCGCGGGAGACCACGAGGATCGCCACCCAGGGCGGAATGAAGCCGAAGATCGCCAGCGAGACGTAGATGGAGACGATCAGCGTCTTGTCGGCCAGCGGGTCAAGATAGGCGCCGAGTTCGGTCTGCTGGTCGAAATGCTTGGCGATATAGCCGTCGACCGCGTCGGTGATCCCGGCGATGACGAAGGCGGCCAGGGCGAGAGCCATCTGCCCCTGGGAGATGGCCCATACCACCACCGGCACCAGCAAGATGCGCAGCAGCGTCAGAAGATTTGGAATGTTCACTGTTGCGCTGTCGCGATAGCCCCCGGGAACGCGACATTAGAGTGCCCGCCCCCCACTGCCAAGGCGGCGGAACGGCACAGCGGCCGACGGCCGTCAGGCGCCGTCGCAGCGGCGCACGAAGGCCTGGATACGCCCGATCGACATCGCATCCGTCAGCAGCGGCGCATGGCCCTGGCCGGGCACGGTGAGCAGGTCGAGGTCGGGCCGCCGGTCGGCCATGGCGGCGACGGTCGCCGCGCTGAGGATGTCGGAATGCTCGCCCCTGATGACCATGACCGGCACGCCGGCGAGGCCGTCGAACTGCGGCCAGAGCGTCGGCATGGGGCCGTCGAAGCTGACGCTCTCCAGGGTCTTCGCCAGCGCCGGATCGAAGGCGGCGACGAGCCGGCCGTCCCCTTCCGTCCAGATGCTCCCCGCCTGGCCCCGCCAGTCGGCGTCGGTGAGCGCGGGAAAGCGCGACTGGCCGATGCTCTTCAAGAGCGCCACCGCCTCGTCCCAGGTGCCGGGCTCGGGCAGGCGGCCGAGATAGCTCTTGATGCGGGCAAGGCCTGCCCCCTCGATCACCGGTCCGATGTCGTTGAGGATGGCGCCGGCGAGGAGGGAGGGCCGCGCTGCGCTCGTCAGCATGGTCAGGAGGCCGCCGCGCGAGGTCCCGAGGAAGACGGCGCGCGACAGGCCCAACACCGTCGCTACCGCCAGCATGTCGTCCAGTTCCACCGGCAGCGCGTAGTTGCGCCAGTCCGGGTCGAAGGCTGAGAGACCGCGGCCGCGATAGTCGAGTGCCACCACCTGCCGCTCCTCGGCCAGCGCCCGGGCGACGACGTCGAAATCGCCGGCATTGCGCGACAGGCCGGGCAGGCAGAGGACCGGCAGTCGCTCCGCCACCGGGCGGCCGTAGAGCCGCGCATGGAGCTTCAGCCCGTCGCTCGCCGTGACGAAGCGGCTCTCGTAGGCGCCCTCCCCCGCCACGGCCGCCATCACGGCTTCTTCGGGTCGACGGCGATGCGGATCGAGAGCTCGCGCAACTGCTTCGGCGTCGCCTCGTTCGGTGCGCCCATCAGCAAGTCCTCCGCCCGCTGGTTCATCGGGAAGAGCGAGATCTCGCGCAGGTTCTGCACACCGCAGATCAGCATGACGATGCGGTCGATGCCCGCCGCCATGCCGCCATGCGGCGGCGCGCCGTAGTGGAAGGCGCGGTACATGCCGCCGAAGCGCTCGATCACCGTCTGCTCGTCATAGCCGGCGAGTTCGAAGGCCTTCACCATGGCCTCCGGCCGATGGTTGCGGATGCCGCCCGAGGCGATCTCGTAGCCGTTGCAGGTGATGTCGTACTGGAACGCCTTGATGGAGAGCGGATCCTGCGACTTCAGGGCGTCGAGGCCACCCTGCGGCATGGAGAAGGGGTTGTGGGAGAAATCGACCTTCTTCTCGTCCTCGTTCCACTCGTAGAAGGGGAAGTCGACGATCCAGGCGAGCTCGAACCGGTCCTTGTCGACGAGGTTCAGCTCCTCGCCGACGCGGGTGCGGGCGAGCCCCGCGAACTTCACGAACTTCTCCGGGTCGCCGGCGACGAAGAAGGCGGCATCGCCCTCCTTCATTCCGAGCTGATCGCGGATCGCCGCGGTGCGCTCCGGGCCGACATTGTTGGCGATGGGGCCGGCACCTTCGCCGCCCTCGCGCCACATGATGTAGCCGAGGCCGGGCTGCCCCTCGCCCTGCGCCCAGGCGTTCATCCGGTCGCAGAACGCGCGGGAACCGCCCGTCGGGCCCGGAATGGCCCAGACCTGGTTCTTCGGGTCCTCCAGCATGCGGGCGAAGACCTTGAAGCCGCTCCCCCGGAAATGCTCAGAGACGTCCTGCATCACCAGCGGGTTGCGCAGGTCCGGCTTGTCGGAGCCGTATTTGCGCATGGATTCGGCATAGGGGATGCGCGGGAAGGATTGCGTGACGGGCTTTCCTTCCGCGAAATCCTCGAAGACGCCGCGGATCACCGGCTCCACCGCCGCGAAGACGTCCTCCTGCTCGACGAAGCTCATCTCGAGGTCGAGCTGATAGAACTCGCCGGGCAGGCGGTCGGCGCGCGGGTCCTCGTCGCGGAAGCAGGGCGCGATCTGGAAGTAGCGGTCGAAGCCGCTCATCATGATGAGCTGCTTGTACTGCTGGGGCGCCTGCGGCAGGGCGTAGAATTTGCCGGGATGGATGCGGCTCGGCACCAGGAAGTCGCGCGCGCCCTCCGGCGAGGAGGCCGTGAGGATCGGCGTCTGGAACTCGAAGAAGCCCTGCCCCTTCATCCGGCGGCGGATGGCGTCCACCACCTCGCCGCGGGTCATGATGTTCTTGTGCAGCTTCTCGCGGCGCAGATCCAAGAAGCGGTACTTCAGCCGCGTCTCTTCCGGATACTCCTGATCGCCGAAGACCTGCAGCGGCAGTTCGTCCGCCTTGCCCAGCACTTCCAGCTCGGTGATGAAGACCTCGACGTCGCCGGTCGGAATCTTCGGGTTCTTCAGGCCCTCGTCGCGCGCCTTCACCTTGCCGTCGATGCGGATGACCCACTCGGCGCGGCAGGCCTCCAGCGCCTTGAAGGCGGGCGAATCCGGATCGGCCAGGCACTGGGTGATGCCGTAATGGTCGCGCAGGTCGACGAAAAGGATGCCGCCATGGTCACGGATGCGGTGGCACCAGCCGGACAGGCGGACTGTCTCGCCCACATGGGTGGAGCGCAGCTCGCCGCAGGTCTTGGAGCGATAGCGGTGCATGGAAGCCTCGAAGTCTCGACGGCGGCGCGGTGGGCGCGGCCCAAAAATTCAACGTCGCGTCCCTTTAGCCGATGGACGCGCCCGCTTCAAACGGAAGCGGCATTGCGGCAAGCGCCGGAGGGGACGATGAAATTCCGCCGCGCCCCGCAGCGGTCGCCCGTCAGCGCGCGATGATCTCGATGCGGCGGTTGCGCGCCTTGTTCGCCGGCGAATCGTTCGGCACCAGCGGCTTCGACGCGCCGTGGCCCTCCGACAGCAGCCGGCTCGCCTCGACGCCTGCCCGGACCAGCACCGCGACCACGGCCTGGGCCCGGCGGTGGCTGAGGTCGACGTTCTGCTCGGCAACGCCGTCGGAATCGGTGTGGCCCTCCACCGAGAAGCGCACGGCGGGGCATTCCGCCATCAGCGCGGCGATCCGGCGGAGCCGCGTCACGCTCTCCGGCCGCATGGCCTCGCGGCCGAACTGGAAGACGACGCCGCCGGCCGCCATCTCCGCCTCGATCTTGCCGAGACAGGCGGCGGGCGCGGCGGCCGGAGGCGCGGCGATGGCGGGCGCCGCGATCGTATGGGCGACGGTGAAGCCGTAGGGCGCCGAGCCCTCGATGGCGCCGCGGACGGCGACCGCGGCGGTCGGCGACGACGCCTCGCCGGTGACGATGAGGCGGCTGTCGTGCAGGGTCGCGCGGCCGCGCTCGAGGAGGACGAGTTGACCCATGGCGGCGGTGGCGGCGGGGGCGAAGCCGTCGGGCGCGCCCTCTGCGATCTCCTGCGCATCGGTGAGGGCAAGCGGTGCGAACAGCGCCTCCGCCGCGGCCCGGATTTCGCCGCGGACGACCTCCGAGGGGACATAGCCCTGAAGGCGGACGCCGGCGGCGGTCTTCTCGGCGAACCAGCCGTAGGGCGAGACGACGGGGGCGGCGATGGCGGCGCGTCCCAGGGTGAGGCCCGCCGGCAATGGGCCGGAGAGGGCCAGGTTGACGGCGGCGAAGCCCGGCCTGTCGGCGGCGCGGCCCTCGATCGCGAGGGATCTGTCGGAGAGAGTCGCCGTGCCGGTGGCGAGCCGCGCCAGTTGCGTCAGCGCGAAACGGGCGGCGGCCGGCCGGTCGAAACCCTCGGGCGCTCCCGCCGCCACGACCAGCCGGTCGGTTACCGGACCGAGGCCGAGCGAGCCGGCGAAGGCGCCGAGCGCCGCCCCCTCCTCCGCCGCGGCGATGGCGCCGGAGAGGGTCACGCCCTCGCGCGTGCGCGCGAGTACCAATCCATACGGCCGCACGATCGGCGGCAACAGCGCCTGCCGCCTCAGGCGGAGGCCTTCGGGCAGCGCCGCCAGGGCGGCGGTGACGGCGGCCTGGCCCGCGAGGCCCTCGGGGCGGCCCTCGACGTCGACGTCGCCGCCGGAGAGGAGGACGGCACCGGGTTTGAGGCGCGCCGCGAGGCCCGCGGCGAAGGTGGCGGCCCCGGCGAAGCCGGCGGGCGCCTCCGGCGCGACGGTGGTCGTGTCGATGACGGAGGCCTCGGCGGAGGCGGCGCGGATCGCCGCAATGATCGCCTCGCGCACCGCTTCGTTCGGCACCGCGCCGCCGAGCACGACGACATCGCCCTCGCGGACGAGAGAGAGCTGGACGGGTTCGGCCGCCTGCGCCAGGGCGGGAGCCGGCGCGGCCATGGCGGAGACGGCGGCGAGTTTGACGAGACCACGGAGCAGGCGGCGGCCTGCATCCCGCCAGCGGATCGTCACCATGCCCTCGTCTCCCCTCGTGGCGCGCGCGGCGCGAGCCCTCGGGCCGGCCGCGAATCCGCCAAGAGAATAGCGCGCCGCAACCGGCGGCACCACGCGCCACAACCCGGCTTCACCCGCCCGACGTGACTCGAAATCTTCAGAATATCGGACAAGCCTTTGGGAGTGCGCCGCTTTCGCTGCCTGACGCACACCTCGTCAGGGTCACCCGTGCCGCCCTCGCCGCGCGCTTGTCCACTGGCAACCGCTGCAAAAAAGAACCCCGGCGGTTTCCCGCCGGGGTCTTTGAGACTGGAACCGGTCTTGCGACCGGACCCGATCAGAAGTTGCGCTGAGCGCGGAACACGCCGGACCAGGCGCCCTGGGTGCCGATGGTGGTGCCGTTGACAGCGCCGCCGCCGACCGTGTCACGCGAACGCAGGTTCGAGTAGACGACCTCGATGCCGAGGTCGAGATTGCGAACCGGCGACCAGATCGTGTTCACACCGACCTGCCAGAAGCGGATGTCGTTCAGGTTGACACCCTGGCTGTTGGCGACCGACGGAGCGTTCACGTCGACGTACTTGCCCCAGATGGCCGACCGCAGAGCGGGGGTCCAGAAGTGGCGGAAGCCGGCATGAACGGACCAGGCCTTCGTGTTCACGATGCCCGTGCCGGCAGCGTTCAGAGCGCCGTCAGCGTAGGTCGCGGTCAGGAGGCCCACGCCGATCTGCTGGCGGGTCTGGATGAGACCGTCCGAGTTATCGTTGTGAGCGACATAGCCGAGAGCGCCGTCGCCGTAGGCAGCCTGCAACCACAGCACGTCGCCGCGGGCGAGCATGTCGAGGTTCAGACGGACACCACCGCCGACAGCCCAGCCGGCAGCCGTGCGGCCGATGCCGGCGTTGGTCGTGCGAACCTCGTGATAGGCGGCCATGATCTGGGCGGAGCCCCAACCCTGGTCGACGCGGAGGTTACCGACGACATCCGGGATGCCGTTGCCGTTGTAGATGACGCCGTTGGCCTGGGAGGCCGGGGTCCACACGCCGCCCGGAACGGTGGGCAGCGAGCCGATACGCTTGAACTGCGGATCCTCGACCGAGATCGTGGCCGAGAAGCCCGAACCGAACGAGGCGGTGTAGGCGATGAGGTTCGAGGAACCGCGGGCCGGGTCGAACGCGGCGCCGGCAGCGGTCACGAACTGAACGTCGCCCTGGTAGAAGTTGAAGAACGAGGCCGAGTTACCGAAGGTGAAGCCGGCGAACTGGATGAAGGCGCGCGACATGTAGGTCGCGGAAGCCTGCACCGTCGAACCCTGACCGGTGGCGACGTTCACGTACGCACCCGGGAGAGCGTTGCCGCCCGGACCGCGCTGGACGAAGAACTCGCCGTAGGCGCGCAGGAGGCCGTACTCGGTGTTCGAGCGGGCGTCGAAGTTCAGCAGGAGGCGGGTACGCGTCGAGTAGACGTTGGTCGCCGGGGAGAACTGCTGAGCCAGATAGCTCTCGTGACGGACGTAGCCGCCGATGCGAAGGCAGGTGTCGGTGCCCGGGATGAAGAAGAAGCCCGCGCCGTAGGTGTCGCAGATGCGAACGTACTCGGCGGGAGCAGCCTTGCCCGGGAGATCCGCTGCCTGAGCGCCCGTCAGGCCGATAAAGCCTGCGGCAGCGCCGAGAAGAAGGCTCTTAACCGTCTTCATTGTGTAGACCTCCAAATGTTTCTCCTGAGGGAGCTTGGTTCCGCGCCTTTTGACGGCTTTGGTCCGATATTCCCCGTGTGGCCGCCTTTTCTGCTGTCGTGGCAAGGTGCCGTTCGACCCCAGGAAGGGCGGTGCGACCGGGGTGCCCCCTTCGTCGCAGGGTCACCATTACCGATGCCCCGGTGCCGATCAATCGAAAGAACGCTTCCAAACAGGGTCCCCACTGGCTTTGGCACGCACTGTTGCAGGAAGGACACGGGCGTCTTAACCAAGGCGGATCGGCGAAATATCCGGCCAGTTTATGAAAATCATCGGCTTTCCGCCACTCACGGGGCGTGAAGTCGTTAACCCGCAGTAACTTTCGCAGGCGCCTCAGTCCTCGTCCGGCAGGGCACGCGCCCCTCCGGGCCGGCCCGGCGGGACGGCATCCCCGGCCGGAGGCGCTCAACCCGCCAATCCGCGACGAATCGCCGGAAGAGGCAGTGCGCGGACCGCGGCGAGCGACTCGGCGCTGCCAAAGGCGCCGGAATCGCCCCTCAGGAGAACCCCGGAGGCCACAGGCGGTGAAGAGCCTTCTTCTCGGCGCTGCTGCGGGCTTCGTTGCCCTCTCCGGCGCTCAGGCAGCGGATCTCCCGGGCAAGGCTGCTCCCGCCGAGTACGTTCGCATCTGCGACACCTACGGCGCGGGCTTCTTCTTCATCCCGGGCACCGACACCTGCCTTCGCATCGGCGGCTACGTCCGCATGGACGCCTATGCCACCCAGACGTTCGGTGCCGGCACCAATGCCTACACCACCCGCACCCGCCTGCTGCTGAACTTCGACGCCCGCTCGAACACCGAGTACGGCCTCCTGCGCGCCTACGGCGAGTTCTTCATCCAGCGCGGCCCGTCGAACAACGTCGTCCCGTCGACCCTCGCCACCGGCGCCGGCTCGACCGGTCAGGCTTCGGCCGCCTACATGTCCCGCGCGTTCATCCAGTTCGCTGGCTTCACGTTCGGTAACTCGGCCTCGTTCTTCAACTTCTACCAGGGCGACGTCCAGTTCGTGGCTTCGTCGGGCTCCGCCATGGACCCGTCGCGCAACTCGTCCAACCTGATCGCCTACACCGCCTCGTTCGGTTCGGGCTTCTCGGCCACGATCTCGGTCGAGGATCCGCAGTTCCGCCGCATCGGCGCCATCGGCACGATCACGACCGCCGCCTCGCAGGCGAACGGCGTGGTCTACAACGGCAACCAGATCCCCGACATCGTGGGTAACCTGCGCGTCGACCAGGGCTGGGGCTCCGCTCAGGTCATGGCCGCCTATCACGAGGTGCGCACCAACCTGACGACCGTCGCTCCGACCACCGGCGCCTCGGCTGCCGGCTGGGCCATCGGCGGTGGCGTGCGTCTCAACCTCGACATGCTCGCCCGCGGCGACGTGCTGTGGTTGCAGGCCACCTACGCTGACGGCGCCATCGGCTACGTCTTCACGAACGACAACTCGGACGGCCTCATCCAGACCCGTCAGGCTGTCGGCGTCGGTCTCGTCAGCGCCCTCTACGCCGACGGCAACCTGAACGCTGCCGGCACCGGCATCGTGAAGTCGAAGGCCTGGGGCATCCATGGTGGTTTCCGCCACTTCTGGACCCCGGCTCTCCGCTCGGCCATCTGGGGCAAGTACGTCAACGTCGACTCCCCGGCCGTCGTCACCAGCAACCTCGCCGACATCCGCTTCTGGCAGGTCGGTGTGAACACGATCTGGTCGCCGGTTCGCAACCTCGACCTCGGCGTCGAGGTCGTCTACTCGAACCTCAGCGCGCGCCAGAACGGCTCCGGCAACGTGGCCGTCGTCTCGAACGGCATCTCGAGCCAGGGCAATGCCAACGCCTGGTCGGGCATGTTCCGCGTCCAGCGCAACTTCTGATCGGGTCCGGTCGCAAGACCGGTTCCAGTCTCAAAGGCCCCGGCGGGAAACCGCCGGGGCTTTCCCGTATCCGGCACATCGGGCCGCGCATGCGGAAAATGGGGCCGAACGCCCCCTCCCCCTCAGACCGGCGGCAGGATCTTGCGCAGTTCGGCATCCATCGCGGAGATCGACACCGCGCCGTAGCGCCGTGAGGTCGTCGCTTGGGCATGGCCGACGATCGCATCCGTGATCTTTTCCGGAATTCCCGCGGCGAAGGCCTGTTCCTTGAACCAGTGCCGCCAGGCATGGTTCGGATCCTTTTTGGCAGAGCGGCCGATCTCGAGACCGAGCCCGTGCAGCCATTCGGTCACCCGGCGGATGGTCGAGCGGGCGGGATTGTAGGGTCGAGCGCCCTGCCCGACCGGCGGATTGCTGCCCGAACCGACGACTCCCCCCTCGGATTCGCCGAAAAACAGGCGTTCGCGCCGGGTTTTTTCGACAAAGGCGAGAAATCCGCGCTCCAGCACCGCCGGGTGGATCGGCACGATCCGCTCGGAGGCCGCGGTCTTGATCGGGCCGGCCTGCCGGCTGATGCGCAGGCACCAGACGCCCTCGACCATGATCACGTCCTGCTTGCGCAGGTTGGCGATTGCCGCGACCCGGCTTCCGGTCATGGCGGTGAGCCAGGGAATCCAGCGGCGGGAGGGAATGGTCTGGCGGTCGGCCGCCGCGAGAATCGTCCGCGCCTCGTCGGCCGAAAAGGCCGACATGGTTTCCGCTGCGGCGAGCCGGTCGGCCTTGAACTTGACGCCGATGGTCGGATTGGCCGGAACGAGCTCGTTCTCGACGCCGAAATGGTAGATCGCCCTGAGAGCGGCGAAGTCTGAATGCCGGGCGGTGCGAAGCCGGCGACCGCTCGCGATGAGATGGTCGCGATAGGCGCGGATGTCGTGAGACGTCACGTCGGCCGGCCGGTCGTGACCGAGAAATTCGGCGAAACGGGTGACGAGCACGTTCCAGTAGGGCGGCGTCGTCGGCGCCCCCCCGGTGCTCAGATGGTAGCGCGACCAGGCTTCGAACAGCGAGGCGAAGGTCGTGGCCGGGGCGCCGCGTTCGGCGGCCGGAACCGGGGTCGGCCGGTGCAGGACCACGACCGAAGCCGGAGTCGCGGCGCGGATCGGGACCGGACTCGGCGCGGGATCGCGGTGTTTCACCACCTCTTCCGTCTGCCGGGACTGCAGCAGGGCCGACATGATCTGGATCGACACCGACATGACGATGTCTTTCGCCTCCCGGAAGGAGGCGCAGTTCAGGGGCAGCGGGATGTCCTCGCCGATAACGACGGAAAACCGAAGGCCTTCCACGTCGACGTCGACCGCGTGTCCGTCGAACTCACGACGGACCGCCGGCGGCAGCGGAGGCGTGAAGGTCACGCCACCGCCGACGGCGAAGTTCATCCGTGGTTCGCCCCGAACCGCCAACACCACGCATCCCCCATTTGGCAGACCTCAACGGCCCGCATGCAGACTCGGCATGGCGGCGTCGGCACTTCAAAGGAAAGTGAACTTCCCTATCGGAAGCCAAAACCACTTCATGCACGGGTGCAAATGCCAGTTGTTTTCACATGGCTTCCTTGCACACACATAGTATCAATCCTGCGTGTGCGAGTGGGAAGCACCAAAGGATTGTAACTGAACCGTCATACTCGATTTTTTTGCTTCGCTGAGAAGCGGGTTTTCCTAGACGAGGAACGAAGGGTTCTGCCGGCCCTACTCTGGCACCAGGCCTGCTCTGGAGGGGGTTTACAGGTCTCAGCCCCTCGACTCCCGCTGGTACATTTGGCGGTTCGGGGCATCACGGAGCCGTGAGCGGCCCGTGATACCATGATCACGGGTTGCAGATACGGGCCCATACACCCGGTTTTCACCTAGGACATTTTTCTGGAGCGGGTCGACGGACCGCCGCTCGCGGCGTGAATCGACCGGGGCATCACGGTCGATTGCAACCGGGGGTAGCCGGCCTGAAGTCCTCGTGTAGGATCGTCACCCTAGCTCCCGGCGCCCGGTCCTCGACGCGGACGCGTCGTGGCAGGCCGCGCCGATCACGGCCGCGGCTGGTCCGGCACCTCGTAGGCCGTCGTCGACTTGATGCGCTCCATGGCGAAGCGCGAGGTGACGTTCTTCAGCGGGATGGTGTCGATCAGCCGCTTGTAGAAGGCGTCGTAGGCGGCCATGTCGGTCACCACCACGCGCAGCATGTAGTCGACGTCGCCGGCCATCCGGTAGAATTCCATCACCTCCGGCATGCCGGAGACGGTCTCGGCGAAGCGCGCCAGCCAGTCGCGCGAATGGTCGGAGGTTTCGATCGAGACGAAGACCGTGAGGCCCAGCCCGAGCTTTTCCGGCGAAACCAGCGCCACCCGCTTGATGATGTAACCGGCGGCCTCGAGTTTCTGGATTCGCTTCCAGCACGGCGTCTGCGACAGGTTGATGCGCGAGGCCAGCTCGGCGATCGAGATGCTGGCGTCGTCCTGCAGGATGGTCAGGATCTTACGGTCGGTGGCGTCCATGGTCCGCTCCTCGGGACGGGCGCCCGATTGTTGACGCTCCGTAGAAAACGGTTCCTATACGGATGCGACAACTCGGCACAATGAGAAATTTATTCTTCTTTCGGAGGGGGCCCGCGTGCCGTCCGCGCTCGGCCGCGGGACGCTTGCATCGGCACCGGCCTGCCCGCACCTTGGGCGCAGCGGTCGCGACAAGGCCGTGGAGGAGATGCACCATGCCCCTGATGCCGCCCGCCCCGGCCGCCGGCCGGCCGTCCCCCCGCACGCTCCGGCGGAGGCTCGCCCGATGAGCGCGCCCAGCACGTCCCTGTCGCTCGCCGGCCTCAACGCCCTCGTCATCGGCGGCTCCAGCGGCATCGGCGAGGCCATCGCCCACGGCTATGCCGAGGCCGGCGCCCGCGTCGCCATCGCCGCCCGCAGCCCGGACAAGCTCGACGCGGCGGCGGCGCGCCTGGCGGCGGCCCATCCAGGCTCGAAAGGCTATGTCGCCGACGTGACGGCGGACGGCGAACTCGCCCGGCTGGCCGAGACCGTCACGCGCGATCTCGGCCCGATCGACGTTCTCGTGCCTTGTCAGGGCACCACGATCATCAAGCCGACCCTCGACTTCACGCAGGAGGAGGTCGAGTTCATCGTCCGCACCAACCAGACCAGCGTCTTCTTCTCCTGCACCGTCTTCGGACGGTTGATGCTGGAGCGCGGCAGCGGCGCCATCGTCAACATCGCTTCGCTCTCCGCCCATCGCGGCTGGCCGAAGGCCTGTCCCTACGCCATGACCAAGCACGCCGTCGTCGGCCTCACCCAGACCCTGGCGGCGGAATGGGCGCCGCAGGGCGTCCGGGTCAACGCCATCTCGCCGGGCTTCTTCATGACCGAGCTGAACGCCGCCAAGATGCCGCCGGACCGCAAGGAGAACGCCCTCAGGCGCACGCCGATGGGGCGCTGGGGCAAGACGCAGGAACTGGTGGGCGCGGCGGTGTATCTCGCCTCCCCCGCCGCCAGCTTCGTCACCGGTACGGTGATCGCCGTCGACGGCGGTTATCTCGCCTCCGGCATCTGACGGCGCGGGGCCTCGCCCGGCGCGTCGCGTTGCCTCGCCGGGTTCCGGTCCCCATAATGGCTGAACCGGCGCGGAGCGCCGGTTCCCCAACCATTGTGCCGAGGATGAAGGCCCCCCATGCCGCATGACACCCCGTTGATCGCCACCATCGTCGCTGGTCTGGGGCTCGCCTTCATCTTCGGGGTCATCGCCAATCGCCTGAAACTGCCGACGCTCGTCGGCTATCTCCTCGCCGGCATCCTCATCGGGCCGCACACGCCCGGCTTCATCGCCGACCAGAAGCTCGGCACGGAGCTGGCCGAGATGGGCGTCATCCTGCTCATGTTCGGCGTCGGCCTGCACTTCTCGCTGAAGGACCTGCTCTCCGTCCGCGCCATCGCCGTGCCGGGGGCGGTCGTCCAGATCGGCACCGCCACCGCCATGGGCATGGCGCTGTCATGGGCCCTCGGCTGGTCCATGGGCGCCGGCATCGTCTTCGGCCTCGCCTTGTCCGTCGCCTCCACCGTGGTGCTGCTCCGCGCGCTCCAGGAGCGCCGCATTATCGAGACCGAGCGCGGGCGCATCGCCGTCGGCTGGCTCATCGTCGAGGACATCGCCATGATCCTGGCGCTGGTCCTCCTGCCGGCCCTCGCCGGAATCCTCGGTGGCGAGAATTCCACCAGCGCGGCCAGCGACCCGCTGGTCGAATGGCTCGGCCTCGGCATCGGCGGCGTCATCCTCGTGACGCTGCTCAAGGTCGTCGGCTTCGTGGCGGTGATGATGGGCCTCGGTCGCAAGGTCATCCCCTGGCTCCTGCACTATGTCGCCCATACCGGATCGCGCGAGCTCTTCCGTCTGGCCGTGCTCGCCATCGCCCTCGGCGTCGCCTTCGGGGCCGCCAAGCTCTTCGGTGTCTCCTTCGCCCTGGGAGCCTTCTTCGCCGGCATGATCATGAGCGAATCCGAGCTCAGCCATCGGGCGGCGGAGGAATCGCTGCCGCTGCGCGACGCCTTCTCGGTGCTCTTCTTCGTGTCGGTCGGCATGCTGTTCAACCCGTGGACGCTGGTGACGGCCGCCTGGCCGATCCTCGCCACGCTGTTCATCATCATCATTGGCAAGTCGCTGGCGGCCTTCCTGATCGTCCTCGCGTTCCGCTATCCGAAGGGCACGGCCCTGACGATTTCGGCCTCGCTGGCCCAGATCGGTGAGTTCTCCTTCATCCTCGCCGAGCTCGGCGTCGGCCTGAAGCTCTTGCCGCAGGAAGGCCGCGACCTCATCCTCGCCGGCGCCATCCTGTCGATCATGCTGAACCCCGCCGTCTTCGCCGCAGCGGGGTGGATCAAGCGGCGCGTCGACCAGGGCCAGGCCGGCGCCCCGGCCCCCGCCGACTCCGCTTCCGATCCCACGGCCGAGGCCGCCACGGCACCGGCGGCGCCGGCGCCGACCGACGACGAGGAGCCGCAGAGCACCGCCCTCGCCGGCCACACCGTCCTCGTGGGCTATGGCCGCGTCGGCAGCCTCGTCGGCGAGGGGTTGAGGGCGCAGGGCATCCCCTATCTCGTCATCGAGGACGCGACCCGGCCCCAGGCCCGCCTGCGCGACGAGGGGGTCGAGACCATCGCCGGCAATGCCGTGCAGGGCGACATCCTCGCCAGCGCCAACATCGCCGGTGCCCGCCGCCTCATCGTCGCCATTCCCAACGCCTTCGAGGCCGGCCAGATCGTCGAGACGGCGAAGGCCGCCAACCCCGCGCTGATCATCATCGCCCGCGCCCATTCCGATGCGGAGGTCGAGCACCTCACGAACCTCGGCGCCGGCACGGTCATCATGGGCGAGCAGGAGATTGCCCGCGGCATCATCGCCGAGATCACGCGGGCTGCCGGATCCAATCCCCCTCCGGCATCCATGCGGGACAGTCCGGCGGCCGCCGCGCCGCACGGCGACCTGCCCTTCGTGCCCCTGGACGAGCCCACACCGCCGCCGCGCGACGGCACGATCTCCTGAGCGGGAGCGCAACGCAAAAGGCCGGGCACGAGCCCGGCCTTGCGCAGTCGAACAGGTGGCGTCAGGCGCGCCTGACGCTCCACGGATAGGGCGCCGAGCCGTGCGGCATGCCGGTCAGCGTCTTGCGATAGGCGGTGCGCAGGGTGAACTGGCCGAGCGGAACGGTCGCCACCTCCTCCAGCGCCAGGCGCCCGAGTTCCCTCGCCGCCTTCTGCTGGCCCGCCTCGTCGGGCGCGTAGAGCCATTCCTCCGTCAGGGCCTCGGCCTTCGGGCTGTCCCACCAGCCGAACCAGCCGCGGGCGCCCTGACCGCGCACCAGCAGCGAGGTGGCGGGGGTGCCCCAGCCCGGCGCCGGGCCGGTTGTGTGGAAGATGCTCCAGCCGCCCTTGTCGACCGGCTCGCGGCTGCCGCGACGCTGGATCACCGTGCCCCAGTCGGTCTCGGCGAGCTCGACGTTCAGGCCGACGCGCTTGAGGATGTCGGCCGTCACCTGGCCGAGCGGCCCGATGTCCGGGAAGTCCGTCGGGTTGATGATCACCACCTTCTCGCCGTTATAGCCGGAGGCCTGCAGGGCGGCCTTGGCCTTGTCGATGGACTGCGGCATCAGGTCGTCCTGCTCGCCGCTGTAATAGGGCGTGCCCTTCGGCCAGAGATTGCGGCAGACCTGCCAGGCGGAGGTGTCGTCCCCCTGGGTGGCGCGCATATAGTCCTCCTGGATCGCCGCCATGCGGACGGCGGCGCGCACCTTCGGATTGTTGAAGGGCGCCTGCAGGTGGTTGAGCCGCATGATGGCGACGCGACCCGACGGGTCGGTCACCTCGCGGGTGATGTCGCGGGAGCGCGCCAGCAGCGGCTGCAGGTCGGCGGGCGGGCGCTCCCACCAGTCCATCTCGCCGCGGATGATGGCGTTGGCGGCCGTCGAGGGGTCGGGCAGGATGTGCCACTCGATGCGCGGGAAATACGCCACCTTTCCGCCTGCACCGCGGCTCGCGGGCTCGGAGCGCGGCACGTAGCCGTCGAACTTCTCGTAGACGACGCGGCTGCCGGAATTGTACTCGCCGGCCACGAACCGGTAGGGGCCGGAGCCGACCATCTCGGTCACCTGCTTGGTCGCCTCGGTCTTGGCGTGGCGCTCCGGCATGATGAAGGCGGGCGTGTCCGGCTTGCCCAGCGCGTCGAGCAGCAGCGGGAACGGCCGCTTCAGCTTGATGTCGAAGGTGCGGTCGTCGACCACCTGGGTGCTGTCGATCACCCTGCCGACGAGTTGGCCGAAGGAATCGCGCTGCGTCCAGCGCATGATCGAGGCGATGCAGTCCTGCGAGCGGACGGTCTCGCCGTCGTGGAATTTCAGCCCAGCGCGCAGCTTGATGCGCCAGCGCAGGCCGTTGTCGAGGACCTCGTGGCCCTCGGCCATCTGCGGCTGCGCCTTGAACGCCATGTCGGCCGCATAGAGCGTGTCGTAGACGTAGTAGCCGTGGTTGTTGGTGACCGTGGCGGTGGTCCAGATCGGGTCGAGCGACGACAGGTTGGCCTGCGGGATGAAGCGCATGGTCGATGCGCGCCAGTCCTGCGCCAGGGCGGGCGCCGCGACCAGCGTGGCCGCCGCGCCCTTCATGAGCGTGCGTCTGTCGAACATCATTCAGGTCCCCCTTGCCCGGCTCGCGCCGGCCTTCACTGCGAGGACGGCATGGTTGCGCGCCCCGCTCCGTCTTGCAATCCGTCGAACCCGTCAGTCGAAGCCCATGAAGCCCGGCATGGCGCTGATGGGCGCCGCGGCCGCGAGCTTCGCGATGTCGGGAACCGGTCGCGCCGTGCGCGGGTCGCCGGCGAGTTCGCGCTCCAGCGCCGCCGCGACCGCCAGCACCTTGGCGTCGCCGCCGCGAGGCCCGACGATCTGCAGGCCGAAGGGCATGCCGGCATGGTCGAGGCCGACGGGCAGCGAAATCGCGGGATAGCCGACCGTCGTCACCGCATAGGCATTGGCGAGCCAGTGGAAATAGGTCCGCGTCGGCTTGCCGTCGATCTCGGCGGGATAGAGCTCCGACCAGGGCCTGGGGCTCAGCGTCACCGCCGGCGACAGGATGACGTCGTAGCCCTCGAAGAAGCGGCCCCAGTTCTTGTAGAGCACGGTCTGCTGCTTGAGCGCCTTCGTCACGTCGAGGGCCGAATAGGTCAGCCCCTCCTCGACATTGGCGCGCACGTTCGGACCGACGAGTTCCGGCGTATCCCTGACACGCTCGTACATGCCCGCCATGAAGGCGACGGAGCGCAGCACCTCGAAGACCTCGTCCGTGCCGCTGCAATCGGGTGTCGCCTCGTCGACACCGGCGAAGAGATGGGCGAAGAGCCCGACCTTCTCGGCCAGCACGGCCCGGATGTGCTTTTCCGTCGGCGTGAAGCCGAAATGGGGCGTCACCGCCACCCTGAGCGAGGCGAGGTCGATCTCCGCCGGCACGGCGAAATCCTCAGGCCGGCGCACCGTATTGCCGTGGATGGTGGTCGCCAGCGGGTCGCAGGAATCGTCCGAGACCATGGTGGAGAGGAGGAGGCAGAGATCCGGCACGGTGCGCGCCATCGGGCCGAGCACGCTCAAGGGATTCCAGCCGAGCGGCCGCTTGTCGCTCGGCACCAGGCCGGGCGAGGGACGGAAGCCGACGATGCCGTTGAAGGCGGCCGGGTTGCGCAGGGAGCCGCCGGTATCGGACCCTGTGGCGATCGGCACCATGCCGCAGGCGAGCGCCACGCCGGAGCCCCCGGAGGAGCCCGCCGCCGACTTGGTCGGGTCGAAGGGATTGCCGGTGGCGCCATAGACCGCGTTGCGGGTATTGGCGCCCGCGCCCCATTCCGGCGTGTTGGTCTTGCCGGCGATGATGGCGCCGGCCTCGCGCACGGAACGGACGATGAGCTGATCCTCCTCCGGCACGAAATCCTTGAAGATGACACTGCCGTAGGTCGTCCTGAGGCCGGCCGTGTTCTCGAGATCCTTCACCCCCACCGGAAGGCCGTGCAGGGGTCCGAGCGGCTCTCCCCGCGCCACGGCGGCGTCCGCCTCCTTCGCCGCGGCGCGCGCCGCCGCATCGTCCCGCGCCACCATGCAGTTCACCGCCGGGTCGACCGCGTCCATGCGGGCGAGGCAGCTCTCCAGCAGTTCGGAAGCGGAGAGCTTCTTCGCGCCGATCAGGCGGCGGGCCTCGACGGCGGTGAGATCGCAGGGGTTCATGGCAGGCTGCACTCGGGATCAGGAGGATCGGGGTACGTCATCCTGGGACGGGGGCGGCCGCCATGGCAACCGCGCCGGAGCCAGGCATGGCAGCCGCGCATGGCTCGTCAGGCTCGTCCGCACCCCTTGCATGGCGGCTTCCGCGGACGGCGGCTATGGTCCCTCTTCCCGGCCCCGTGCCGACCCTCCGCACCAACAGGCCCGCCATGCCGATCCCCGAGAAGATTTCCGCCCTCGCCCCCGAGATGACCGCCTGGCGGCACGATTTCCACGCCCATCCCGAGATCGGCTTCGAGGAGCAGCGGACCTCCGAGATCGTCGCCAAGGCGCTGGAAGGCTGGGGCTACGAGGTCCATCGCAATGTCGGCAAGACCGGGGTCGTCGGCCGCCTCAAGGTCGGCACCTCCTCCCGCTCGGTCGGCCTGCGCTGCGACATGGACGCCCTGCCGATGCAGGAGACGACCCAGCTCGCCTATCGCTCCAAGTACGAGAACCGCATGCATGCCTGCGGCCATGACGGCCACACGTCCAGCATGCTCGGCGCCGCCAAGTACCTGGCCGAGACGAAGAACTTCGACGGCACGGTGACCCTCATCTTCCAGCCCGCCGAGGAAGGCGTCGGCGGTGCCCGCGCCATGCTGGCCGACGGGCTCTTCGACCGCTTCCCCTGCGACGTGGTCTTCGGCTTCCACAATGCGCCCAAGCTCGACGTCGGGAAGTTCGCCATCCGTCCCGGCTACATGATGGCCGGGGGCGCCTTCTTCGACATCAAGGTGCAGGGCCGGGGCTCCCACGGCGCCCATCCCGAGCATTCCATCGACCCGGTGCTGACCGCCTGCCAGATCGTCACGGCGCTGCAGTCCATCGTCGCCCGCAACATCGGCGCGGTGGACCAGGGCGTCATCTCGGTGACGCGGATCGAGGGCGGCGACGCCTACAACGTGGTGCCGGACACCGCCTTCATCCGCGGCACGGCGCGCTTCTTCAAGCCCGAGATCGGCAAGCTGCTCGAGGAGAACATGAAGCGTATGGCCAAGGGGGTCGCGGCCGGCTTCGGCGCCACGGCTGAAGTCGACTGGCGGCTGATCTTCGCGCCGCTCTACAACACGCCCGACCACGCGGCCTTCGCCGCCGACGTGGCGGCCGAACTGGTCGGCGAGGAGCAGGTCAACCGCGACGGCGGGCTGAAGATGGGCTCGGAGGACTTCTCCTTCATGCTGGAGAAGGTGCCGGGCGCCTATATCAACATCGGCAACGGCGATTCCGCCCAGGTCCACAATCCCGCCTACGACTTCAACGACAAGGTCCTGCCCTACGCCGCCGCCTTCTATGCGCGGGTCGTGGAGAAGAAGTTGGCGGCCGGCTGACGCACCGTCCGGCGCCGCTTCACCATGGGGAGCGGCGCCGCTTGGCCACGGCCCGGCCGCCATGCCACAGTCCGCCCGACAGAAGCGACGAGGGGTGAACCATGGATGACTGGCTGAGAGCCGCGCTCGACTATGTGCCGCGCTGGATCGATTTTCAGGTCCAGCATCTCGACCAGCCCGGCTGTTCGATCGCCGTCGCCCACAAGGGTGAAATCGTGCTGGAGGAGGCCTTCGGCACGGCGAACCTGTCGACCGGCGAGGCGCTCACCCCGCGCCACCGCTTCCGGGTCGCCTCCCACTCCAAGACATTCACCGCCGCCGGCATTCTCAAGCTGAAGGACCGCGGCCTGCTGCGCCTCGACGACGCCGCCGGCACCTTCGTGCAGGGGCTCCACGAGGAGGCCGCCGCCGCCACCGTCCAGCAGCTCCTGTCCCACAGCGCCGGCTATGTCCGCGACGGGGCCGACTCCGGCTACTTCGCCGACCTGAGGCCGTTCCTCACCGCAGCGCAGCTGCGCGAGGAACTGGCCCTCGCCCCGCCCCTGCCGGCCGGCCAGCGCTTCAAATATTCCAACCACGGCTACGGCATCCTCGGCCTCATCATCGAGGCGGTCACCGGCGAGCACTACCGCGACTGGATCATGCGCGAGATCGTCGGCCCTGCCGGCCTGTCCGAGACCTATGCCGACATCGGCCTGATGCGCGAGGGCACGCTGGCGAGCGGCCATTCCACCCGCCTGCCCTTCGGCAAGCGTCTGGTCATTCCCGGCAATGCCGCGACCGCCGATCTCGCCTCGGCCACCGGCTTCGTCTCCACTGCCGCCGACCTCGCGCGGTTCTTCTCGCAACTCGCGCCCTCGTCGCCGGCCGCCCTGCTTTCGCCGGCGGCCCGCCGCGATATGACGCGCCGCCACTGGCGGGACAACGAATCGACCCTCGAGCGCTACTACGGCCTCGGCACCATCTCCGGCTCCGTCGCCGGCTGGGATTGGTTCGGCCATTCCGGCTCCTTCGCGGGCACCCTGTCGCGCACGGCGGTCTTCCCCGCGCAGGACATCGCCATCTCGGTGCTCACCAACGCCATCGACGGCCCGGCGCAGCTCTGGGTCGACGGCATTGCCCACATCCTCAAGACCTTCGAGAAGAACGGCCCGCCCGCCGCGGAGGTCGCCGACTGGGCCGGCCGCTGGTGGACGCTCTGGGGGGCGGTCGACCTCGTGCCCGTCGGCAACAAGGTTCTCGCCTGCCCGCCGGCGCTGAACCCGCCTCTCTCCGAGGTGAGCGAGATCACCGTGACCGGGCTCGACGCCGGCCTCATCACCCGTGCTCCCGGCTTCAACCAGGCGGGCGAGGCGGCGACCCGCATGCGCGACGCCGAGGGTGAGATATCGCAGATCTGGCTCGGCGGCGTGCGCCTGGTGGGCGAGTTCGCCTTCGCCGAGGAGGCGGCGGGCCGCTACGGCGCCTGAGGGCGGCGGAAGAAGGGTGCCCGACCCTTCCCGGCACGGGGATGGCCGGGGAGGATCGGGCGTGAGGCCAATCCCTGGCCTCTGGACCTCGTCAGACGGCGAGCTGCGGAAACGGCGCGTCCCAATGGGCCAGCGCCCGCAGCCGGTCGTTCCAGCGGGCGACCGCGGGGTAGTCGCCGAGCGGGATATTTGCCTTGTCCGCATAGGGGAAGGTGACGGCCACCGAAACGTCCGCCAGGGAGAGGGTCGGACCGAGGATAAAATTCCTTTCCGCCAGTTCGGCGTCGAGAATCTGCAACCCCTTGCGAGTTCGGGCGAGCGCGGCGGCCTCCGCCTGCCCGTCGACCTCGCCGATCCCGAACATCGGGCGGATGACGTGCTCGAAATAGAGCGTGCCGGCCTGCGGATTGAACTCGTGCGCCGCCCAGCTCAGCCAGCGCTGGACCTCCACCTGGCCGCGCCGATCGGCGGGCCAGAGATCGGAGCCCATGCCGAGCGCCAGATGCATCATGATCGCGTCGGACTCCCACAGGGCGAGGTCGCCGTCGACGAGCAGCGGCACCTTGCCGTTGGGGTTCAACGCGCGGAAGGCCGGCGCCTTGTGCTCGCCCTTGCCGAGGTCGACGCGGACGAAGTCGACCGGCGCGTCGAGATGGCGCGCCACGAAACAGGCCTTCCGCGGCATCAGCGTCTCGGCATAGTGCAGCCGCATGCGGTCGGGGGACTGGAACGTCATGCCGGTCAGGCCTCCTGTGCCATGTAGGCTTCGAGCTTGTTGAGCGAGGCGGTCCAGCCGCGCGTATGGCCGAGGCGCGCCGCCTCGTCGAAGAACTGCTCGTGGATGAGGGTGAGCATGCAGCCCTCCCCGTCCGGCCGGCAGCGCACCGTCACCAGCGACACCCGCTCGGGCGTCGATTTCCAGTACCAGGAGAAGACCAGCCTCTCGTCCGGCACGACCTCCTGGTAGGTGCCGTGCACGTCATGGCGCTCGCCGGCATAGGAAAAGCCGATGTGGAAGTCGCCGCCCACGCGGACGTCGAGATCGGCGACGAGCATGTCGTCCGGGGTGCCTGGCCCCCACCACTGCGCCAGCTTCAGCGGGTCGGTCCACGCCGCGTAGACCCGCGCGGGCGAGGCGTTGAGCCATCGCCGGAGGGTGAGGCTGGGCTTGGCGTCGCCGTGGCGAGCCGGAGCGTCGATCGGTCGGGACTGGGCGGACATGACTCCTCCTCCAGGAAGGCTTGCAGCCGGTCGAGCCGGCGGGTCCAGAAGATCTGGTAGTGGGTGAGCCAGTTCACCGCCTCCTCCATCGGAGCAGCGTTCAACCGGCAGAGGACGGTTCGCCCGGACTTGGTCCGGGTGACGAGATCGGCTTCGGCCAGCACGTCGAGATGCTTCATCACCGCCGGCAGCGACATGGCGAAGGGCCTGGCGAGATCGCTGACCGACATCTCCTCGGCGGAGGCGAGCTGGGCCAGCAGCGCCCGCCGGGTGGGATCGGCGAGAGCCTGGAAGGTTCTGTTGAGGGGCAAGGCCTGATGCTTAACCATGAAGTTAAGTGTTAGGGCGCCGGCCTCGTGCTGTCAAGCGGCCCCCCTCAGGCCGCGCGGTGCAGCGGGCGGCAGGCTGCGGGGACGGGGCGAAGCGGCCGCGAGATCGCCACGAGGCGGGGATCGCTGCGCGAGACGCCGGCGGCAAAGCCCGCCCGCGCCGCCAGCGCCAGCATGCGGCGGTTGCCCGCAAGCACCTCGCCGTGGATGAGCGCGGCCCGCGGCGCGGCGCGGCGGGCGAGACTCGCCACCAGGGCCCGGCCGATGCCCCGCCCCTGCCAGGCATCGGCGACGGAGAGGGCGAATTCGGCCCGGCCGTCGCTGCCAAAGGCGCAGATCGCCTCGCCCACCATCACGCCCTCCCCCGGCCCGCCCGCGATGGCGGCGAGGGCGAAGACGTCGCGGCCGGCGACGAGGCGCAGCGCCTCCGCCTCGCTGATCAGGTTGACGCCGCCGAGGAAGCGGCTGTGCCGCGAGGCGGGCGACAGCGCCGCCACATGGGAGGCGAGGAGCGGCGCCTCCTCCGCTGCCAAGGGGCGGATGATGAGGAACCCGGCGCCGAGCGCCACGTGGTCGGCCGCGCCCATGGTTCAGGCCGCCCGGCTGGCGGCTACTGGCGCGTTCGTCTCCGGCGCGGCGGCCGGCGCGGCGGGGGCCGTCTCGATCTGCACAGCCGCCGGCCCGGCCAGGGCGCAGACCAGCGTCAGGCCGGCGCGGTCGACCACGAAGGCCTCGCCCTCCTCGACCACGACGTCGCGCGGGTCGTCCTGCAGCGTCACCCACAGGGCTCCGGCGAGGGCGAGGATGCGGGTGCCCACGGCCTCGGGCAGGCGGACGACGCCTCCCCGCACGAGATCGACGCGGACGGACGGATCGAGACAGACCATGGCGGCCTCCCTGGATGAGTGAGGGGAATGTGAAAGCTGCTGCGAGGCGCGACACCGGCGCCGTTCTATGCTTAGAATGCAGGCGGTTTCCGCAGCGCACAAACGATCAAATCTCACACACCTGATGAGTTCTGCTCATGGCACGCAAACGCTATGACCTGCCCCCGCTGGGCTTCGTGCAAGGCTTCGAGGCCGCCGCCCGCACCCTCTCCTTCACCCGCGCCGCCGACGAACTGGCGTTGACCCAGTCGGCGGTGAGCCGCCAGATCAAGACGCTGGAGGACCATCTCGGCGTCGTCCTCTTCGAGCGCCGCCACCGCACCCTCGCCCTCACCGAGGACGGCCGCGCCTTCCAGCGTATCGCCGTCGACGTGCTCGACCGCCTGCAGGGCGCCATCAACCAGATGCGCTCCCGCGGCGCCGACAACCAGCTCGCGGTGACCACCGTCACCGGCTTCGCCTCGCTGTGGCTGATTCCGCGCCTCAAGCGCTTCACCCGCCTCAACCCGCATATCGACGTCCGGATCATCGCCAACGACCGCGTCCTCGACCTCGACCGCAGCCAGATCGACCTCGCCATCCGCTATTCGAAGGTGGACCGCGCCGCGCCCGACGCCGAAAAGCTCTTCGCCGAGGACATCCTGCCGGTCTGCCATCCCTCGCTGGTGGCCGACGTCGCGACGCCGCTGCTGCGGCCGGAGGACCTGAGGCATCACACGCTGCTGCATCTCGACTATCACGGCGCCAGCCGCACCTGGTTCGACTGGGGCACCTGGATGACCGCCCTCGGCATCGAGGACCTGCGGCCGGCCGGCTCCCTGCGCTTCTCGCGCTACGACCAGATGATCCAGGCCGCCATGAGCGGCCAGGGCGTCGCTCTCGGCGTCTCGCCGCTGATCAACGAGGCGATCCGCTCCGGCACCCTGGTCGCGCCCTTCGACCGGCAGGTGGACGGCCCCCACGGCTATTATCTCATCCGCTCGCGCGCCGGTGCCGCGCGGCCGCAGGTCGCCGCCTTCTGCGCCTGGCTGCGCGAGGAGGCGACGGAGGACGCCATCGCCGAGCCTCTGGCCGACAGCGCCGGCTTCGGCGCGGCGGTGCTGTGAGGGACGGCCGGGCGAGCGGGCCGGCTGCGGCAGGCCGGGGGCGCGCCCCTGTCCACAAGGCCGGCCTGCCGCCTTGCAAATCAGCGGCGGCGCGGGCATAGAACCCGTCAACGGAGACGTGGCCGAGCGGCTGAAGGCACTCGTTTGCTAAATGAGCATACCCCAAAAGGGTATCGAGGGTTCGAATCCCTCCGTCTCCGCCACCATCCCGCTCACGGCAGCCACGCTTCGCTCGACACCCGCATTGGGCCTGTCGGCCGGTCGCGCCGTCGCGCTGTTGGCTGAGAGTTCGGACGTCGCCCTTGCCGCTCCGCCCTCTTCATTGTCCCAACAGTGTTGCAGTCGCCCGCTCTCCTCTCAGGCGCCTGCCGCATCGGCCTCGGGAAAGTCCAGATGATAGCGCTGTCCTGCGCCATCCCACACGAATTGGCAGCGGGACAGGAAGGCGCGACCAAGGATCACCCGGGTCGGCACCCTCTCATAGTCACGAACGAGGGACAGGACCTCAGCGTCGACGTTGAGATCGTAGTTCCGGCTGAGATCGACGCTGACGCGCGCCAGATAGCGCGTTGCATCGCGGATGAGCACGCCGGAAAAGGTGCCCTCCAGTTTCGTGCCGAACCGCTCGCAGAGGCCCGGATCCATGCGGATACGGGACACGCCCGTGTCGATGAGGCCCCAGACCCATTCCGAAATCCCGCCGTCGCCGCCGCCATAGAAGCCGACATGAACCTTGATGCAGGGGAAGCCGGCGACGTTGTCTTGCGTAGGCTTGCCGAGGGGGTCGAGAAAGACGATGTCGACGCGAGCCATGCGGCCTCCGGGGGTGAGGATCAGGGCAGTGCAGGTGGGTGGGGCCGTCCAGGTCGTCGCGGGATAGTCGAACTCGAACAGGCGCCTGCGGCGGTCGGTCATGCCGCACCCGGACATTCGCGGATTCGCGGTGGCCCTGCGACCTTACGGGGGTAGTCGCTGACATGGCTGAGGAGGCCATCACTGCCGAGCCTCGCAGACCCGCGCGTCCGTCCCTTGCGCGGCTTGTCGGTCCGCCTGGTAGCTCACCATCACCGAACGCTTCTTCCTCGCTGGCGCGAGCCGCGCATGTCGAGCGCGCCAGTTCGGCACCGAATTCGCCAAAATGACCGTTGTCTTTGCGCCGTCGATCGCTCTCGTTCCTCCCCTTGCCCCGACTCCCTCCCCACGCCATGCTCCCCATGGCACGGCGGTTGCTCGGGCCCTCGCAAGGAGAGCGATCCATGCGACACAAGCCGTCCCGCGCGACATGGTCCGATCTCCTGCACCTGGCGCTGGACCCGGCCGGCGACAGCCCCATCTTCCAGCAGATCTATCTGGCGCTGCGCGAGGCGATCGTCGCCAACACGCTGGCGCCCGGCGGCCGGCTGCCCTCGAGCCGCGCCCTCGCCCTCCGGCTCGGCGTTTCCCGCACCTCCGTCGTCTCCGCCTATGACCAGCTCCTCGCCGAGGGCTATGTGGTCGGCCGCGGCGGCTCGGGCACCTATGTCTCGGACGAGGTGCCCGCCGTCCTCGCGCCGCCGCCCGCCCCGGGCGGCGGGAGCGCCGCCACCCGCCGCAGCCTCTCGGTGGCGGGGGCGCGCTACGGTCGCTTCGCCGCCGAGATGACGCTGCCGGGCAGCCTGCCCTTCGCCGCCGGCTGCTGCTCCGTCGACGCCAAGACGGTGGAGGACTGGCGGCGCATCGGCGCCGGCCAGATGCGCCGTCTCGACCCGGTCAACCTCTCCTATGCCGATCCGAGCGGCGAACCGGCCCTCCGCCGCGAGATCGCCGCCTATCTGCGCGCCGCCCGCGCCGTCCGGTGCGACGAGGAGCAGGTCGTCGTGCTCTCCGGCGCCCAGCAGGCCATCGACCTGTCGATCCGCACGCTGCTCGATCCCGGCGACCCCGTCTGGATCGAGGATCCCGGCTATGGCGCCACGCGCGAGGCGCTGGCGGCGGCCGGCGCCGCCCTCGTGCCGGTGCCGGTGGACGAGGCGGGCCTCGACGTCGCCGCCGGCATGGCCGCGGCCGGTGGCGCGCGGGCGGCCTACATCACGCCATCGCATCAATATCCGACCGGCGCGGTGATGAGCATGGCGCGCCGCCTCGACCTGCTCGCCTGGGCGGCGCAGACCGGCGCCTGGATCATCGAGGACGATTACGACAGCGAGTTCCGCTATGCCGGCCGGCCGCTGGCCTCGCTCCAGGGCCTCGATCGCAACGGCTGCGTCGTCTATGTCGGCACCCTCAGCAAGGTGCTGTTCCCCGGCATCCGGCTCGGCTTCGCCGTGGTGCCGCACCAGCTCGTCGACGTCTTCCGCGGCGCCCGCTTCCTCGCCGATCGCTCCCCGCCGACACTCCAGCAGGCCATGACGGCCGAATTCATGCGCCAGGGCCTGCTGGTCAGCCACATCCGGCGCATGCGCCAGCGCTACAAGGAGGCGCGCGACGTGGTGGTCGAGGCCATCGGCCGCCACCTCGGCGACCTCGTCGACATCGAGGTGCCCGATTGCGGCATCCAGCTCGTCGTCCACTTCCGCGATGGCCTTTCCGACATCGCGGTGACCGAGGCCGCCCGCCGGCAGGGTCTGGTCGTCAAGCCGGTCAGCCCGCATTACCTGGCCGCCCCGCCCCGCCAGGGCCTCGTCCTCGGCTATTCCGGCTTCGACGCCCACAGGCTGCGCGCAGCTTCCGCCGAACTCGGTCGCATCGTCCGTGCCGTGGCCGAGGGGCCCGCCGCCGCCCCGTCGCGGCCGGCGGTACCCCGGCGCGCCTTCGCCGGGGCGGCCTCGCGCGGCTGAGGACGGCGCGCCAAGTGGCCCGCCGCTCAGGGCCCAAGTGGTCATTGCAGCTGTTCCAGTTCGAAACTGAGATCGCCGGGCGCGCCCCGATGGCGTTTCGCGCGCGCACCGATCGAGGATGCCGATGAAGACCGTACGCGTGGCCTGCGCCCATGACTGCCCCGACCTCTGCTCCCTCATCGCCGAGGTGGACGGCGACAGGATCACGAAGATCTCGGGCGATCCGGACCAGCCCTTCACCGCCGGCTTCGCCTGCGCCAAGGTCAATCGCGACACCGAACTCGTGCATTCGCCCGAGCGCCTGAAGACGCCCCTGAAGCGCGTCGGCCCCAAGGGCTCAGGCCGGTTCGCGTCGATCTCCTGGGACGAGGCGCTGGACGAGATCACCGCCCGCTGGAAGGCCATCATCGCCGAATCCGGCCCGCTCGCCCTCCTCGGCTACGCCTACAGCGCCCACCAGGGCCAGATGAACCGCCACATCGTCAACGGCCTGTTCTACGCCATGGGCACCAGCCGCCTGCAGGCCGGGACGGTGTGCGACAGTTGCTGCGAGACCGCGTGGGACCTGACGCTCGGCCCGGTCGGCGGCGCCGACCCGGAATCGGTGGTCGATTCCGATCTCGTCATCGCCTGGGGCTGCGACCTCATGGCGGTGAACGTGCATTTCTGGGCGAAGCTCGACGCACCCCGCAAACGCGGCGTCAAGGTCGTCGTCATCGACCCGCGCCGCAGCCGCACGGCCGCCAGCGCCGACTGGCACCTGCCGATCCGCATCGGCACGGATGCCGCTCTGGCGCTCGGCATCGTCCATATCCTGGTGCGCGACGGCCTGTGCGACCGCGCCTATCTCGCCGCCAACACGCTAGGCTTCGACCGCTGGGAACGCGAGATCGTGCCGCGCTTCACGCCGGACCGCGTGTCTGAGATCACGGGTCTGTCGGTCGCCGACATCGAGACGCTCGCGGCGATGTATGGCGCGGCGAAACGCTCCTTCATCCGCATCGGCGAGGGCATGACGCGGCTGGCCCGCGGCGGTCAGGCGCTGCGCGCCGTGGCCACCCTGCCGGCCGTCACCGGCGCCTACGGCCGGCCCGGCGGCGGCGCCTTGCTGCTCACCGCCGGCTCGATGGACTTCAACTTCTCGTCCGTCCGCAAGCCGCCCTCCGGCCCGGCCGCCACGCGCCTCGTCAACCAGAGCCTGCTCGGCCGCGAGCTCCTGGAGATGAAGGACCCGCCGCTGCGCGCCCTCTTCATCGCCGCCAACAATCCCGCCGTGACCTGCCCCGAGGCGGGCCTCGTCCGCCAGGGGCTCGCCCGCGAGGACCTCTTCACCGTCGTCCACGACCCCTTCATGACCGATACCGCGGCCTATGCCGACATCGTCCTGCCGGCCACGACCTATCTCGAGACCGAGGATTTCTACCGCGGTTACGGCAGCTACTACATGCAGTATTCGCCCGCCGCCGTCGCCCCGCAGGGCGCGGCCTGGTCGAACTTCAGGCTGGCCCAGGAGCTCGCCCGCCGCATGGGCGTCACCGACCCGATCTTCTCGAAGAGCGAGAAGGAGATCCTCCCCGAGTTCTTCAAGGGCTCGACCGGCGCGGTCGCCGCCGTGGATCCCGCCAGTCTGTACGACGGCGTCCCCGTCAAGGTCGCCCCGCCCCCCGGCCAGACCTTCGCGACGCCCTCCGGCAAGCTGGAGATTTTCTCGCAGACCCTCGCCGACCAGGGCGTCCCGCCCATGCCTGACTGGCAGCCGGACGCGCAGGAGGAGGCCGACGCGGCGAAATGGCCGCTGCGCCTGCTCACGGCGCCCTCCTATTTCCAGCCGCACACGGCATTCTCCGGCGTCGCCTTCCTGCGCAAGCGCGAGGGCGAGCCCTTCTGCGTGCTGCACCCCCAGGACGCCGCGAAACGCGGCCTCGAGAACGGCGCCAAGGTGAGGCTGTTCAACGAGCGGGCCGCCATCGGCCTCGTGCTGAAGGTCGCTGACGACGTCCAGCCCGGCGTGATCCTCGTCCCCGGCCAGCGCCCTGGCACCGAGGCCGTCGACGGCACGGTCAACATGCTCTGCTCCGACCGTCTCACCGACATCGGCGAAGGCGCCTCCTACCAGAGCACGTTCCTCGACGTGGAGGCCTGGGAGGTCAGAGCCTGACCGGCGGCGGATCGGCGGGGGCCGACATGAGCACGACCGGACAGCTCGCCACCCTCTCGGCCCACGCAATGGCCGCGCTGGTACGCACGCGGTGCGCCTCCCCCGTCGAGATCCTCGACGACCTGCTCGACCGCATCGCCGCGCTGGAGCCGCGCCTCAACGCCTTCGTCGCGATCGACGTGGACGGCGCCCGCGCCGCTGCGCATGAGGCGGAAGCCGCCGTGATGCGCGGCAAGCGTCTCGGGCCCCTGCACGGCGTCCCGGTGACGATCAAGGACGTGCAGGCCGTGGCCGGCCTGCCGACGCGCCGCGGCTCCTGGCACTCCGACCCCGCCCCTGCCGCCGAGGACGCTCCCGCCGTCGCCCGCCTGCGGGCGGCAGGCGCCGTCATCCTCGGCAAGACGACCACCACCGAACAGGGCTGGACCGCCGTCAGCGAAAACCCGCTCACCGGCGCCACCGACAATCCGTGGAAACGGGGCCGGACCGCCGGCGGCTCCTCATCGGGCGCGGCGGCCCTCGCGGCCGCCGGTTGCGGCCCGCTGCATCTCGGTACGGACGGCGCCGGCTCCGTGCGGCTCCCCGCCCATTTCTGCGGCGTCGTCGGCTTCAAGCCGACCTTCGGCATGGTGCCCTACCTGCCCGTGCCCAACAACGGCGGGCTCTCGCATATCGGGCCGATCGCCCGCGACCCTGCCGATGCCGAACTCATGCTGGAGGTCATGGCGGGCCAGCACTCCGCCGACTACACCACCCTGCCCGGCGGCTTCCGCCGCGATCCCGCCGGCCCGGACCTCACCGGCCTGAGGATCGCCTACAGCCCCGACCTCGGCCATGCCCGGGTCGATCCCGAGATCGCCGGGATGGTCGAGGCCGCGGTGCGGGCCTTCGAACGCCTCGGGGCCGCCGTGGAGACCGTGGCACCGGCCTGGGGCCCGCTCGGCCCGCGCCTGATCCGCGACCTCTGGGGTCCGCCTCTCCTGCCCTATGCGCCCGCCGACGCCGCGGCGGAGGCCGCGATGGACCAAGGCTTCGTCGCCTGCCTCAGGGAGAGCGGCGGGGCCTCGTGGCGCGACGTCCAGGCCGCCCAGGCGCGCCGCCACGCCTATGCCGGAGCGGTGGGGCGCTGGTTTGGCGAGGGCTGGGACCTGTTGGTGACGCCGGCGGCCTCCGTCGCCGCCTTTCCGCACGGCCGCCAGGTGCCCGACCATTGGCCCGGCCACGCCTGGGACTGGCTCACCTGGGCGGAGTTCTCTTATCCCTTCAACCTCGCCCATTGCCCCGCCGTCTCGGTGCCCTGCGGGCTCACGCAGGAGGGCCTACCGGTCGGGCTGCAGATCGCCGGCCCGCGCCTCTCCGACCCGCTGGTCATGCGGGCGGCGCGCGCCTTCCTCGCGGCGCGGCCCTTCCCCGCCTGGACCGGCTGAACCGGCGGGATGCCCTATTCCGCGGCGGACGGCAGGTCCTGGCTGACGTCCACCGGGCCGGCGGGATCACCCGGCGCCGTCTCGCAGCCGAGGTCGGGTGAAGCGACGATGCGTCGGCCACGGAAGTCCGTCCGCATGACGAAGAGCCCGCGCTCCTCGAAATAGGCGATGAGTCGCCGCGCCCGGCTCGGCGAATGGCTGCCGTAGACCCTCGCGATGGTGGCGTCGGAGGGGCACGGCGCCCCTGTCAGCGCGGCGCGGGCAATCACGAGGAACACGCCCTGCAGATCGTCCGGCAGGCCGGCGGAGAGCGTCACCGCCTGGCTCCAGCCCTCCTCGCCCTCGCGCGTCATGTCGACGCCGGCCCGCGCCACGGCGAAGCGACGGCGGAAATCGGCGAGCGTTAGCGGCTCGCCGGGCACGCGGCGGATGCGACAGCGGACGAGGAAGTCCTGGTAGAGCACCGCCACCGTGCGGAACGCGGCGTCCGGATCGGCCAGGATCTCGCGCAGCACCTCCTCGATCAGCGCCTTGTGCTCGGCCTCGGCGATGACCGGGAGCATGGGCTCGGCCGGCTCCTCCGCCTTTGGCCGGGCCTGGGCGAGCTGGGTGAGGATGTCGGCCGTCGAGACCGGTGGGGTCGGCGGAGGCCGGCGGACGGGGAGCGCCCTGATCTCGTCGGCGGCGGGGGTGAAGATGAGGTCGCGCGCATCCTCCGGCGCCGGCGCCTCCGGCAGCGGCGTCAGCTTCGGGCTGGTCGAGCGCGCCGAGGTCTCCACCGCGCCGATGGTCACCGGCAGCGGCCGCCGCGACAGGGCCGGCCCCAGAGCGACGAAATGGCCGCGGGCGAGGTCGCGGAACATCTCGGACTGGCGGCGGTCCATGCCGAGAAGGTCGGCGGCGCGGGCCATGTCGATGTCGAGGAAGGTGCGGCCCATCAGGAAGTTGGAGGCCTCCGCCGCCACGTTCTTGGCGAGCTTGGCGAGGCGCTGGGTGGCGATGACGCCGGCGAGCCCGCGCTTGCGGCCGCGGCACATCAGGTTGGTCATGGCGCCGAGGGAAAGCTTGCGCGCCTCGTCAGAGACCTCGCCGGCCACCGCCGGGGCGAAGAGCTGCGCCTCGTCCACCACCACCAGGACCGGGTACCAGTGGTCGCGCTCGGCATCGAAGAGCCCGCCGAGGAAGGCCGCCGCACAGCGCATCTGCTGCTCGACGTCGAGGCCCTCGAGATTGAGCACGACGGAGACGCGGTGCTGGCGGATGCGCGCGGCGATGCGGGTGAGCTCGGCCTCGGTGCGCTCGGCGTCCACCACGACGTGGCCGTAGCGCTCCGCCAGCGTGACGAAGTCGCCCTCCGGATCGATGACGCATTGCTGCACCCAGGGCGCGCTCTGCTCCAGCAGGCGTCGCAGCAGGTGCGACTTGCCCGAGCCCGAATTGCCCTGCACCAGCAGGCGGGTCGCCAGCAACTCCTCGAGATCGAGCGTGGCCGCCTTCCCGCCGGACTGCGACCCCATGTCGATATCGACTTTCATCCCGACTCAGGAACCCTCATCCACTGCGCCGGCCTTCCTAGCACCCCGCCGCGGCGCGCGCCTCCCCGCTTCGGCGAAACCCACAGGAACAGCCGGGCCTCTGGTAGGCTGGGCGGCGATGGTCTATGCCCCGCCGCTTCCCCCGTGAGGCCCCATCTTGGCAAGAACCAGCCCGCCCCTCTCCATCGGCATCGATTTCGGCACCACCAACACGGTGGTGGCGCTGGCCGGCGGCGACGGCCCGGCCGAGGCGGTCACCTTCCGTCACGGCGACGCCGACCTGAAGGGTTTCGTCACGGCCCTGTGCTACTGGCAGGAGCGCAGCGGGGGAAAGCTGACCAACCGGGTCGAGGGCGGCCCCTTCGCCATGGACCAGCTCATGGCCGGCGGCGGGGCGCAGCGCTTCATCCAGTCGTTCAAGAGCTTCGCCGCCAGCGCCAGCTTCAAGGACACCCGCATCTTCGGCCAGACCACGCGGTTCGAGGACCTCCTCGTCGCCTTCATCCAGACCCTCCAGCGCCATGCCGGCCGCGATCTCGGCTTCGCCAGCGCCCGGGTGCAGATCGGACGCCCCGTCCGCTTCGCCGGCGGCAATCCCGACGAGGCGCTGGCCATGCAGCGCTACCGCGCCGCCTTCGGCCGGCTCGGCCTCGACGCCGCCCGCTACGTCTATGAGCCCGTGGGCGCCGCCTTCTTCTATGCCCGCGCCCTCGACCGGGACGCGACCGTCCTCGTCGCCGATTTCGGCGGCGGCACCTCCGACTTCTCGGTCATGCGCTTCACCCGGCGCGACGGTCGGCTCGCCGCCGAACCGCTCTCCCATGCCGGCATCGGCATCGCCGGAGACAGTTTCGATTACCGCATCGTCGAGGCCATGGTCTCGCCCGCCCTTGGCAAGGGCTCCGACTACCGCTCGCTCGACAAGCTGCTGACCGTGCCGAACCGCTACTACGCCAATCTCGCCCGCTGGCATCAGCTCGCCATGATGAAGTCCAACGGCGACCTCGCCGGCCTGCGCGACCTCGAGAAGGTGGCGGTGGAGCCGGACAAGCTGCGCCGCTTCATCGACATCATCGACTACGACCTCGGGCTGGCCCTCTACCGCGCCGTCTCCGACGCCAAGGTGACGCTGTCGGCCGCCGACGCCGCGGAGTTCCGCTTCGCGGCCGAGGACGTCGCCATCACCGGCCGCATCACCCGCGCCGATTTCGAAGCGTGGATCGCCGCGGATGTGGCGCGCATCGGCGCCACCGTCGACGAGGCTCTCGCCCGCGCCGGCGTCCGGGAAAGTGAGATCGACCGGGTCTTCCTCACCGGCGGCACCTCCTTCGTGCCGGCCATCCGCCGCCTCTTCACCGACCGCTTCGACGAAGCGAGGCTGACCCATGGCGACCAGTTCGAATCGATCGCCTACGGCCTCGCCCTGATCGGCCGGGAGCCGGACGCCGAGCGCTGGGCCGCCTGACGTCGGGGCGCGAATGCCCGCCCCGCGTCACGGTACCTCCCGCAACGCCGTCGACCTCGCCATGATCGCCTCCCATCTCACGCGGAAGGACAGATCGTGACGGTTCTCATCACCGGAGGCACCGGCTTCGTCGGCGCTGCGACCGTCGACCACCTCGTCTCGGCCGGCGAAGAAGTCGTGGTGCTCGCCGCCCACCCGGCGGAGCCGGGCTGGCTCCCCCCCGGGATCGAGGTCAGCATCGGCGATATCAGAGACGGCGACGGCCTCAGGGCGCTGATGAGCGCCCACCGCTTCTCCGCCGTCATCCACGCCGCCGCCATCACCGCCGGGCAGGACATGGAGCGCGCCCATCCCGAACGGATCGTCTCGGTCAATGTCGGCGGCACGGCGGCGGTCCTGCGGGCGGCGGCGGAGGCCGGCTGCCCGCGCGTCGTCATCGCCTCCTCGGCCAGCGTCTATCCCCTCGCCAAGCGCGACGGCGCGCGCTTCCGCGCCGATTTCGACCCGCCCGGGCCGGCGGCTCTCTACGGTCTCACCAAGAAGATGGCCGAGGACGTGGCGATCCGCCTCGGCGCCGTCTACGGCCTGTCGACGCCGATCCTGCGCATCGCCGGGGTCTACGGCCCCTATGAACGCGACACCGGCGTGCGCGAGATCCTCTCCGCGCCGGCGCAGGTCATGGCCGAGGCGCAGGCCGGACGGCCGACCCGCCTCTCGCGCCCAGGCTTCGCCGGCTGGCTCTATTCCCGCGACGCGGCGGCGGGCCTTGCGGCGCTGCGCGGCGCGACCCTCGCGGATCCCGCGCCGATCTTCGATCTCGGCGGGCCGGAGCTGTTCTCCATCGCGGACTTCTGCGCCGAGATCGCCCCCGCCTTCCCAGGCTGGAGCCACGCCGTCGATCCCGCCGCGCCGACCGTGCGCTACCAGATCCCCGCCGACCGGCCGGGCAGCGACTTCGAGCGCCTGAAGGCGGCGACGGGCTTTGCGCCGCGCTTCGGCCTGAAGGCGGCGGCCGCCGACTATCTCGCCTGGACCGGCCGCGACTGACCCGCCAGGCGGGACGGGTATCGGGATGGGGCTGCCATGCGCCCGGCGGGTTTGACCGTCGCCGAGCGCCTCCCCTAGCCTTCCCGTCCGCATCAGGGAGAGCACCATGGACGACGTCGGGCACCGCTGGCTCAACCAGCACCGCGCGGGGCAGAGGCTGCCGCGCGCCGTGGGCGGCGACGGCATCCACGTCTTCGACGAACACGGCCGGCGCTTCCTCGACGGCTCCTCGGGGCCGGCGCTCTTCTGCCTCGGCCACGGCCACCGCGAGGTGATCGAGGCGATCAAGGCCCAGTACGACCGGCTGTCCTTCGGCTATTCCGCCGATTTCACCTCCGACCCCATCGACGCCCTCGCCGACACCATCGTCGACCAGGCCGGCGGCGGCATGAGCCGCGTCTCCTTCGTCTCGGGTGGCTCGGAGGCGACCGAGACCGCGATCAAGATCGCCCTGCAGTATCACCTTGCCCGTGGTCATGCCGGCCGCGACCGGTTCTTCGCCCGCCGCCAGTCCTGGCACGGCTATACGATGGGCGCCCTGTCGCTCTCCGGCCATCCGGCGCGCCGGCGGCCCTATGTCGGCGCGCTCATGCCGGTGACCCACCTCTCGCCCGCCAACGACTACCGCCCCGCCGACGGAGTCGCGACGGAGAACCTCGTCGACCACCTCGCCGCCGAGTTCGAGCGCGAGATCCACCGTGTCGGCGCCGAGCGCATCGCCGCCTTCTTCTTCGAGCCCGTGGTGGGCGCCGCCGGCGGCGCGGTGCCGGCTCCCGAGGGCTATGCCCGCCGCATGCGCGAGATCTGCAGCCGCTACGGCATCCTGATGGTGGCCGACGAGGTCATGTGCGGCGTCGGCCGCTGCGGCACCTGGCGCACCCTCGCCCATGACGGCGTCTCGCCCGACATCATGGTCACCGCCAAGGGCCTCGCCGGCGGCTATGCGCCGCTGGGCGCCGCGCTGATGACGGAAGAGGTCTACCGCACCATCGCCGACACCTTCGGCACCATCGCCTCGGTCCACACCTACTCGGGGCACACCGCGGCCTGCGCCGCCGGCCTTGCCGTGCAGAAGGTCATCATCCGCGACGGCCTCGTCGAGAAGTGCCGCACCGACGGCGCCTATCTGATGGAGGCCCTCGGCCAGGCCTTCGGCCAGAACCCGCATGTCGGCGACATCCGCGGCCGCGGCTTCTTCGTGGCCGTCGAACTGGTGAAGGACCGCGAGACCAAGACGCCCTTCGCCAGCGGCCTCGGGCTCTACAAGCGCGTCAAGGACGAGGCCTTCGCCCGCGGCCTGCTCTGCTATCCCTCGCCCGGCACGGCGGACGGCCATTCCGGCGACCACGTGATCCTCGCCCCGCCCTACATCATCACGCGCCCGGAGATCGACCGCATGGTGGACCTCCTGAAACAGGCGGTGGACGCGGCGCTGGCCGGCGTTGCCGGCGAGGCGGCCTGATGCGCCTTCAGGGCAAGGTCGCGGTCATCACCGGCGGCGGCTCGGGCATCGGCCGGGCGACGGCTCTCCTCTTCGCGCGCGAGGGCGCGCGCCTCGCCCTCGTCGACCGCGACGCCGCCGGCGTCGACGAGACGGCCGCCATGGTGACCGCCGAAGGCGGCGAGGCCATGACCTGCGTCTCCGACGTCGGCGAGCCCGGTACCGCCGACCGCGACGCCGCTGCGGTGACGGCGCGGTTCGGCCGCATCGACATCCTCTTCGCCGCAGCGGGCTTCTCCGTCGGCGGCACGATCATGACCACCAGCCCCGACGACTGGGACCGCGTCTTCCGCGCCAATGTCGGCGGCACCTGGCTCTGGGCGCGCGCCGTCGTGCCCTTCATGCGGGCACAGGGCGGCGGTGCCATCGTCACCACCGCCTCCCAGCTCGCCATTGCCGGCGGTGCGGGCAATGCCGCCTACATCGCCGCCAAGGGCGCCATTCTCAGCCTCACCCGCACCATGGCGCTGGATTTCGCCGCCGACCGCATCCGCGTCAACGCGGTGGCGCCGGGGGCCGTCGACACGCCCATGCTCCGCCGCAGCTTCGGCCGCGCCGCCGATCCCGCCGCGGCGGAAGCCAGATCCGTCGCGCGCCACCCTCTGGGGCGGCTCGGTCGTCCGGAGGAGATCGCCGAGGCCGTGCTCTATCTCGCCTGCGACGCAGCCGCCTTCACCACCGGCACCACGCTAGCCGTTGACGGCGGCTGGCTCGCGGGCTGACACTGCCTAACCCTTGGGCAGCGCGATCCCGTTGCTTCCCCAGGGTGCAAATGCCGAAGAGCATTTCCCACGCCGGCGGTTCCGGCGAACGGACATTCTCCTCGCACCGGCATCGCATGAGCAGCTCTCGCTGCTGGTACGGAGATTGCAACCATCTGGGCGAGCCGCCGGGCACCATGCCGGGCCCGCAAGCGTCAACGGAGACCGCGTCATGAAGCTGAACCGTCGTCACCTCCTCGCGGGAACGGCCGCCGTCGCCACAGCGCCCTATCTCGGCGGCAGGGCCGAGGCGCAGACCCGCGCGGAGACCCTGCGCTACGTCACCGGCGCGGCCGTCAACACCCTCGACCCCACCATGCCCGGCGCCACGCGCGAGGCCTTCGGCGTCAGCGTCAACGTCTATGACCGGCTCGTCTCCTTCGGCCGCAAGCAGCGCAACGGCAACTGGGTCTTCGACATCGACACCATCCGCGGCGAGATCGCCGAGAAGGTCGACGTCAGCCCCGACGGCATGACCTTCACCTTCCACATCCGCAAGAACGCCAAGTTCCACGACGGCACGCCGGTGACGGCAGCGGACGTGAAGTGGTCCTACGACCGCGCCGTCTCCGCCCGCTCCCTCGCCGCCGCCCAGATCGGCACCGGCTCCTGGACCAAGCCCGAGCAGTTCACCATCGTCGACACCCACACGGTCGTCGGCAAGATCGACAAACCCGACCGTCTCGCCCTGCCGAACCTCTGCACGCTCTACGCCATCGTCTTCAACTCGGCCCTGGTGAAGAAGCACGTGACGCCGCAGGACCCCTGGGGCCAGAACTGGACCAAGGACAATACGGCCGGCTCCGGCGCCTATACGGTGGAGAGCTTCAAGCCCGGCGAGCAGGTCATCCTGCGCCGCAACGATGCCTGGACCGGCGGCGTCGACGGCAAGCCCGCGCCCTTCCGCCGCATCATCTGCCAGACCATTCCGGAGGCGGCGACCCGCGCCAGCCTCATCGAGAAGGGCGACGCCGACCTCTCCATCGACCTGCAGCCGAGCGACATCGACACGCTCGTCGCGCGCGGCCGCGTCAAGGCGATCTCGACGCCCCAGTTCAACGCCTTCTCGATGATCGCCTTCAACACCAAGATGCCGCCCTTCGACAACAAGAAGGTCCGTCAGGCGATCGCCGCCGCCCTGCCCTACGACTCGCTGTTCAAGGCGGGCCTCTTCGAGCGCGGCGCCAAGCTCTACGGCGGCACCTGGTCGGGTACGCCCACCGACGCCTCCTTCCCCCAGCCGATGCCCTACAAGCAGGACGTCGCCAAGGCCAAGGCGCTGCTGGCGGAAGCCGGCTTCCCCAACGGCTTCGAGACCTTCTTCGCCTTCAACCTCGGCTCCGCCGCCTTCGCCGAGCCCATCGCGGCGCTGGTGAAGGAAGCCCTCGCCGCCATCAACATCCGCGTCGAGATCCAGAAGCTGCCCGACGCCCAGATTTCCACCATGGTCACCGAGCGCAAGCTGCCCTTCTTCATCGAGACCTCGATCGCCTGGCTGCCCTCGACCGACTACTTCTTCCGCACCTTCCTCTATGGCCCCCAGCGCTGGAACTATTCCGGCTGGAACGACGAGCGCATCGCCGATCTCGCCGGCAAGGCGCGCTTCGAGACCGACAAGGCCAAGTATGACGCGACCTGCAAGGAGATGATCGCGATCATGGCCGAGGAGACGCCGATCGTCATGCTCTGGCAGCCGAACCAGGACGCCGTCATGCCGAAGAACATCGACGGCTACACCTACGGCTACCACCGCCAGGTCGACTTCCGCGACGTGAAGCGCACCTGACGGGTCCGCCGGTCATGAGCCTCGCAGCCAGCATCGCCAGGCGCGCCGGACGGAGGGCCCTGTCCTCCGTCCCGGCGCTCTTCGGGGTGATCGTCTTCACCTTCCTGCTGATGCGGGTGTTGCCGGGCGATCCGGCCGTCTTCTTCGCCTCCGGCCCCAATGCCGGCCAAGCGGAAATCCAGATGATCCGCGAGCAGATGGGGCTGGACAAGCCCATGCCCCAGCAGCTTCTGCTCTACCTGAGGGACATCGCCACCGGGAACCTCGGCCGCTCCATGAACACCGGCCAGCCCGTGGTGGCCGACCTCATCAACCGCCTGCCGGCCTCGCTCGAGCTGACCTTCACGGCGCTGCTGCTCGCCTTGTCGCTCGCCCTGCCGCTCGGCATCCTCGCCGCACTGAGGCCGAATTCCCTCGTCGACCACGGCGTGCGCTTCCTGTGCTCGCTCGGCGTCTGCGTGCCGACCTTCGTCTCCGGCCTGCTGCTGATCTATGCCTTCTACTACATCCTCGGCATCGCCCCCGACCCCACGGGCCGCCTCGACGTCTTCGCCTCGCAGCCCCCCGTCGTCACCGGCTTCATCCTCATCGACGCGGCCATCGCCGGCGAATGGGAGTCCTGGTGGGCCGCAGCGAGCCAGCTCGTCCTTCCCGCCTCCACCATGGCGCTCTTCGTGCTGGCGCCGCTTGCGCGCATGACCCGCGCCGCCATGCTCGCCGTCATGACCAGCGACTTCGTCCGCACCGGCGAGGCCCTCGGCCTGTCGCGGCGGCGGGTCGTGCTCGTCTATGCCCTGCGCAACGCGCTGCTGCCCGTCATCACCATCATGGGCATCGTCTTCTCCACCATGCTCGGCGCCAACGTGCTGGTAGAGAAGGTCTTTTCCTGGCCAGGCGTTGCGTCTTACGCCCTCGACGCCCTCCTCACCTCCGACTATGCGCCGGTCCAGGGCTTCGTGCTGCTGATGGCCTTCATCTTCGTCCTGGTGAACCTCACCATCGACGTGCTCTACGGCCTCGCCGATCCCCGGGTCTCCATCGAATGAGCGCCACGCTCCGCCACACCGGCTACATCTTGCGCGGCAATCCGGTGACGCTGGTCGCCGGCTGCGGCGCGGCGCTGCTCGTCCTCATCGCCATCATCGGGCCCTCCATCGCACCCTACGGCCCCACCGTCTCCAACGTGCCGCAGGCGCTGCAGCCACCGAGCGCCTCCCACTGGTTCGGCACCGACCAGCTCGGACGCGACGTCTTCTCGCGGGTGCTGGTGGCGACGCGCCTCGACCTCGCCATCGCCGCCTCGGCGGTGAGCCTGTCCTTCGTCCTCGGCGCCATGATCGGCGCCTTCTGCGGTTATGCCGGCGGGCGCCTTGACCGCTGGGTCGGCCGTTTCGTCGACGTTCTCATGGCCTTCCCGCTCTTCGTGCTGGCCATGGCGTTGGTGGCGGCACTCGGCAACCGGGTCGAGAACATCATCTACGCCACCGCCATCATCAACCTGCCCTTCTACATCCGCTTCGCCCGCGCCGAGGTGAACGTGCGGAGGAATTCCGGCTGGGTGGAGGCTGCCCGCGCCTCAGGCAACAGCCACGTGCGGGTCGTCCTGCTCTTCCTGCTCCCCAACGTCCTCCCCGCCATGGCGGTGCAGATCTCGCTGAACCTCGGCTGGGCCATCCTGAATGCCGCCGGCCTCTCCTTCCTCGGCCTCGGGGTGCAGGCGCCGACGCCGGAATGGGGCATCATGGTCGCCGAGGGCGCCCGCTTCATCACCACCGGCAAGTGGTGGCTGGTCGTCTTCCCCGGCGCGGCCCTGATGAGCGCCGTGCTCTGCTTCAACCTGCTCGGCGACGGCCTGCGCGACATCCTCGACCCGCGGATGCGCACATGACCGCGCCGCTCCTCACCATCGACGACCTCAAGGTCACCTTCTCCACCCGCAACGGCCTCGTGGAGGCCCTGAAGGGCGTCTCCCTCACCCTCGACGCCGGCGAGACCCTCGGCATCGTCGGCGAGAGCGGCTCGGGCAAGTCGGTCACCGCCTTCTCGGTCATGCAGCTCCTCGACCGTGCAGGCCGCATCACCGCCGGCCGCATCACCTTCCGCGGCCAGGACATCACCCGCGCCTCCAGGTCCATGCTGCAGCCGCTGCGCGGCGCGGCCATGTCGATGATCTTCCAGAACCCACGGGCGGCGCTGAACCCCATCCGCACGGTCGGCCTGCAGATCGCCGACGTGCTGCGCGCCCATGAACAGCTCTCGGCGGCCGAGGCGCGGCAGAAGGCACTGAAGCTGCTGGAATCCGTGCTGATCCGCGACCCCGAGGCCCGCCTCGACGCCTATCCGCACGAACTCTCCGGCGGCATGTGCCAGCGCGTTATGATCGCCATGGCGATCGCCTGCGAGCCCGCCCTGCTCATCGCCGACGAGCCGACCACCGGTCTCGACGTGACGACGCAGAAGACGGTGATGGACCTCCTCGCCGAGATCACCGCCCGGCGCGGCATGGCGATGATCCTCATCACCCACGACCTCGGCCTCGCTGCGCAATATTGTCAGCGCGTCGCGGTGATGGAACAGGGGCTGGTGGTCGAGCAGGCGGTGCCCGCGAGCCTCTTCGGCGCCCCGCGCCACCCCTATACGAAGCGCCTCGTCGCGGCCTCGCCGACCCGCCATTCCACCGTCGACAGCCTCGTGGTCGATGCCGGCGAGCCTGCGCCCCCGGCGCCGCGCGTGTCGCTGCGGCGGCCGGCCGAGCCGCTGCTCTCGGTCTCGAACCTGATCAAGACCTTCGACAACGGCTTTCGCGGTGTCGACGACGTCTCCTTCGACCTCGCGCCGGGTGAAAGCCTCGGCCTCGTCGGGGAATCAGGCTCGGGCAAGAGCACCATTTCCCGCCTCGTCTGCCGCCTGCTCGACCATTCCGCCGGCACCATCGGCTTCGACGGCGAGGATATCGGCAGGATCTCGGCGCGCGAATTCTATCGGTCCCGGTTCCGCAAGGACATCCAGATCGTCTTCCAGGACCACGGCGACAGCCTCAACCCGCGCTTCTCCGCCTTCGACTGCATCGCCGATCCGCTGAAGCTGCTCGCCGGCGTGCAGGACGCCCGCGACTTGCGCCGCCAGGTGGAAGACTGCGCCCGCCGCGTCGGCCTGCCCGCCGAATTTCTCGACCGCTTCCCCCACCAGCTATCCGGCGGCCAGAAGGCGCGTGTCGGCATTGCCCGCGCCATCGCGGCGAAGCCCCGCCTTCTCGTCCTCGACGAGCCGACGGCGGCCCTCGACGTCTCCGTCCAGGCGGTGATCCTGCACCTGCTCGACCGGCTCCGCCGCGAGACCGGCCTCGCCTATCTCTTCGTCAGCCACGACCTCAACGTCGTCCGCATGATGTGCGAGCGCACCATCGTGCTGCAGAAGGGCCGCATCGTCGAACAGGGGCCGAGCGGCGCGCTGTTCACCGACCCGGCGTCGGACTATGCGCGGGAGCTCATCGCCGCGATCCCGCATTTCGATCCGGAAGCGGCCACGGCCCGGCACAGGGAAACGGCGACCGCGGGGTGAGCCTTTCCCCGCAAGCGCGTCAGGTCATGCCCGGGGTCGACCCAGGCATGACGCGATGAGGGCGCGAACATTGTCTACTCCGCCGCGACGCCGAGCCCCGGCACAGTCTGCCGCACCTCCGCCTGCGCCACGTCATAGGCGAGGAAGGCCTGCCAGTTCGCCTCCACGTCCGCCGCGAACAGGCCCTTGGTGACGCCATCGACCAGCCGTGGCACCGCCGTCGTCATGGCGTTGATCGACGAACCCGACGGGCCGAAGCTCATGGTCGAGGCGATGGAGAAGAGGTGGACGTTGGCGATCCAGGGCGTGCGCCCGGGCACCTTCTCCATGAACTGGTAGTCCGACGAGAGGTAGGGAAAGGCGCCCAACCGGTCGTTCCGCTCGTCCGCGGGCGGCGCGTAGCGGTCGGCCCAGGTGGCGATGTTGTCGGCGAAGGCGGCGAGCTCCGGCTTCGCCGCATAGTCCATGGCGATGCCGGTGCCGCAGATGAGGAAGTCCGCGGCGAAGTCGCCGTGCGGCGTCGTCACCACGGCACGGCCGCCCTCGGCGCGCGCGGCCGTCCAGGCGGCGCCTGTGTGCAGGACGAAATTCGGATGGGCGGCGCAGCGGTCATAGGTCGCCTGCGGAAAGCCCTCGCGCAGACCCATGACGCGGCTCATGAAGCGCCAGCGCCAGGCGTCGTCGAGGTCGGCGAAGTGCTTCATGAAGCCGCGGAACGTGATCCACCGATAGGGCTGGATGACCTGCGGCTCCAGCCGGCGGCAGAAGAGATGCACCGAGGCCGCCCCTGCCTCCAGCGCCTCCGCGGCATTGTCGAGGGCCGAGGCGCCGGCCCCCAGCACGGCCACGACCTTGCCCTTGAGCGAAGCGAAGTCGATGGCATCGGCGGTGTGGGCGCGAAGGCGCTCCGGCAGGCGCTCGACGAAATCCGGCATCCACCAGCGCCCCGTCGAATCCTGCCCCGTCGCCAGCACCACCTTGCGGGCGAAGACGGTGCGCTCGCCCTCCGGCCCGCGCAACCGTGCCGCGACGAGCTCGCCGGCCTGATCGAGCGACAGGAGTTCCGTGTCGTTCTCGACCGGGATGTCGGTCACTTTCCGCATGAACAGGAGGTAGTCGTTCCAGTCCTCGCGGGTGATGAGGTCCAGCGCCTGCCAGTGGTCGGCACCGTAGCGGGCCTCGTGCCAGGACTGGTAGGTGAGGCTCGGGATGTCGAGATCGGGGCCGGTGAAATCCTTCGGGCTGCGCAGCGTCTTCATCCGCGCATAGGTGACCCAGGGCCCTTCCCGGCCATAGGGCGCCCGGTCGATCACCAGCACGTTGTCCACACGCGACCGCTTCAGGCCGAAGGCGGCGACGACGCCGGACTGCCCCGCCCCGACGATCAGCACGTCCAGCGCCTGCGACCCATCCGGTCCCGTGCGCGGGGTCAGCCAGGGCGCGCGCGGATGGGCGATCCGCGCGAGGTCATCGCCGATGCGGGCTTCGAGGGCGGTCAGGGACGGCAGGGTCATGTCGAGGTCTCAGGCGGCACGCCGGGGGAGCGTGGCACGGGCAGGCAAGATGCAGGCCGCATGGTGATGGTCACGGTCCGGCGCGGCAAGGCCGGTCGTCACGGGCGCGCCTTGGCCCATTCGGCGTCCTGGAGGGAGCGCCAATCGAGCTTGTTCGAGGCGGTGCGCGGCAGCGCCTCCACGAATTCCACCTGCCGCGGCACCTTGTAGGCGGCCATGGCGTCGCGCGCCCAGGCGATCAGCGCCTCAGCCGACAGCTCCATGCCCGGTCGCCGCACGACGAAGGCCTTCACCGTCTCGCCGCGATAGGCGTCGGGAGTGGAAACGATGCAGCATTCCTGGATCGCGGGGTGACGGTAGAGCGTCGCTTCGCATTCCGAGGGCCAGACCTTGAAGCCGGAAACCGAGATCATCCGCTTCAGGCGGTCGACCATGTGGAAATAGCCCTCGTCGTCGATGCGGGCGAGGTCGCCGGTGCGCAGGAAGCGCTTGCCCTCGAGGGTGACGAAGGCCTCCGCCGTCGCCTCCGGCCGGTTCCAGTAGCCACGCATCACCTGCGGCCCGGCCACCACGATCTCGCCGGCCTCGCCCTGCGGCAGTTCGGCAAGGGTCGCAGGATCGATGATGCGCGCGTCGGTCTCCTGCACCGGCACGCCGAGGCATTGCGGCTTCGGCCGATCCACCGGGTTGAGGTGGCTCGGGGACATGGTCTCGGTGAGGCCGTATCCCTCGACATAGGCGAGGTTCCACCGCCGTTTCAGTTCGGCTGCGACCGCCGTCGGCATGGCCGCGCCGCCGCCGGTGATGATCCTGAGCCTGGCGAAGGCGGCCTCGTCGAAGCCCTCCGCGGCCAGCGCATCCACCACCATGGTCGGCGCCGCGCTCCACAGCGTCACGCCATAGCGCTTGAACAGAGCCGCCACGAGATCGCGGTCCCAGCGCGCCATGACGACCACCGTCGCACCGCAGGCTGCGCAGCCGTTGAGCGAGAGCTGCATGCCGGCGACGTGGAACATCGGCATGAAGCCGGTCAGTACCGTGTCGTCGTCGTAGAAATACCAGCGCGCCTGGACGAAGGCGGTGAAGAGCACGCTGTGGTGCGTGTGCATGCAGGCCTTCGGCTTGCCCGTCGTGCCGGAGGTGTAGGGCATGACGCAGAGATCGTCCGGCCGGCTCACGTCGGGCCGCGGCGGCCGCGCCTCCGCCAGCGCCGCGCTCCAGGCGGTGAAGCCCGGCGGCAGGCTCTCGGGGAGCACGCTCTCAGCGATCACCGGCGGCAAGCGGAAGGGTGTGTCGGCCGGAATTTCGTCGCCATAGGCGGCGACGATCACATGGGTCAGCGGCACCGGAATCATCGCCGCGAACCGTCCCACCAGTTCCGCCCCGATCAGCGCGACCGTCGCGCCGCTGTCCTCGGCGAGATAGGCGATCTCTGACGGCATGCACATGGGGTTGACCGGAACCACCACGCCGCCCGCCCGCGCGATCGCCTGATAGGCGATGATCGCATGGGGCGAGTTCTGCATGTCGAGCAGCACCCGATCGCCGTGGGCGAGGCCGCAGGCGTGCTGGAGATGGGCGGCGAGCCGCTCGACCCGCCGCAGCAGCTCCGCGAAGCTGATCTCGGCGCCGTAGAAGGCGATGGCGACCGCCTCGCCCCGCCGCGCCGCGGTCGCCCTCAGCGCCGCGCCGAGGCTCTCGGGCAAAGGCCCGACGGTGCGGTCGACGCCGGCCGGCCAGGTGCTCATGCGGCAGGCGCCCCGTAGCCGCCGCCCCCGCAGCCCTCCAGCGTCACGAGGTCGCCGGCCTTGAGCAGCAGGTTCGCCTTGCCCGACAGGCGCTCAGCCTTGCCGTCACGTTCCAGCGTGATCGTATAGGGCTTGCCCTCCTCGCCGCCCTTGAGGCCGTAGGTCGGCATCACCGAGCGCTCGACGCAAGTGGTCAGCCACAGGCTCGGCGCCAGCACCCGATAGGCACGGACGACGCCGTCGCCGCCCTTGTGCTGGCCCTTTCCGCCGGAATCCCGGCGGATCGCCTGTTTCTCGACGCGGATGGCGTAGTTCGCCTCGATCATCTCGGCCGGCGTGTTGGAGGTGTTGGCGAGGTGGACGCGCGTCGCCGGGCAGCCGTCGCGGTCGTGACGGGCGCCCTCGCCGCCCCCATGCACCTCGTAGAGCATGCGCCAGGAACTGTCCGGCAGCGGCTCGGCGAAGGCGAGAAGGCCGGAGGTCGCAGGCCCGCCTGCCGAGAGCCGCTCGGGGATGACGCTTTCCATGGCGCGGAAGATGGCGTCCACCACCCGCATGGAGGTCTCGTGGTTGCCGGCGGCCACGGCGGCATTCCAACCCGGCTCGAGAATGGAGCCGGGCCGCGTGACGATGGTGATGGGTCGGAGTGCGCCGGCGTTCTGCTGCATGTCGCGCCCGCTCATGATGCGCGCGGCATAGACCACCGCAGAACGGGCAATGAAAGGCGTCGTGTTGCAGAAATTGGCGACCCGGTCGGCCGATCCCGAGAGGTCGAAGGTCGCCTCGTCGCCGCGGATCTCGATCGTCACGTGGATCCGCGCCGGCTCGCCGTTCGGCCCGCCGTCGTCGAGGAAATCCTCGCCCTCGTAGGTGCCGTCGGGAAGTTCGGCCAGCGCCGCGCGCATCTCGGCTTCGGAGAGGTCGTGCAGGCGGCTCATGGTGGCGACGAAGGTCTCGGTGCCGTATTGCGCGCACATCTCGCGGATGCGCCGCTCGGCCGCGGTCGTCGCCGCGAGCTGCGCCATCAGGTCGCCCTCGCAGGAGACGGGATCGCGGACATTGGCGAGGATCAGGTCGAGCACCGAGCGGTTGACGCCCGCGGCGCTGGCGATCGGCAGCGGAGGAATGCGGATCGCCTCCTGGAACGTGTCGAAGGCGTTCGCCAGATAGCTCCCCGGCCAGGTGCCGCCGACGTCGGGCCAGTGCGCGAGGCTGAGGGCGAAGGCGACGAGCCGGCCCTCGACGAAGACGGGCCGGGCGATCTTCACGTCGTTGAGGTGGTTACCCCCCAGCGCGCCGACATTGTAGATGATCGCGTCGCCCTCCTTCATGCCCGAGGCGGGGCAGACCTTGAGGAGCTCCTTCACCGTATAGGCCATGGCGCCGAGATGGATGGGAATGTCGCGCCCCTGCCCCACCAGACCGCCTTCCGCATCGGTGATGGCGGAGGAAAGGTCGCCCGCCTCGCGCAAGAGCGGCGAGCGGGCGGAGCGGGTCATGACGAGGCTCATCTCCTCGGCCGCCGCTGACAGCCCGTGGCGGATGACCTCGACGACGAAAGGGTCCAGCGGGGTCATGAGGCGCTCCGGGTCAGAAAGAGGTTGCCGAGGTCGTCGGGCCGCGCCTGCCATCCCGGTGGCACGATGACGGTGGACCAGGCGTCCTCGATGATGGCAGGTCCCGTGGTGATGCCGGAAAGGGTCTCGCGCGGCAGGATGTGCGTCTCCACCGGCCCCTCCGGCCCGAAGATGCAGGGCCGGCTGCGGCCGGCGACCTGCGGGCGGCCGACGTCCGGCCGCGAGAACGGCGTCACCGACGGCTTGGTCGCCTTCACGCGCAACGCCTCGATCACGCAGTCCTCGCCCGTCGCATAGCCGAAGAGTTCATGGTGCCGGGCGTGGAAATCAGCCTCCAGCCGAACGGGGTCGAGCGGCATGGCGAAGCCGATGGGGATGGAATCGCTCTGCGCCGCGTAGCGCATCAGGGCCACGTGCTCGACGCCGATCTCGTCCCCGGGGATGCCGTTGGCGATGAGGGGATCGCGCGCCTCCGCCACCAGTTCGGCGACGCGCGCGGCGAAAACCTCGCGCGACAAGCCGTTCAGCGCCATGCGGACCGTACGCTGCTGCAGGAAGGAGAAATCGGCGGTGAGGCAGCCGAGCGCCGAGAAGGCGCTGGAGGCCGCCGGCACGATGATCTCCCTGAGCCCGTAGAGGTCGGCGAGGCCCGTTGCGTGCATCGGCCCGCCGCCGCCGAAGGCGAGCAGCGTGCAGTCGCGGCCGTCGACGCCGCGCTCGACGGTCACCCGCCTGAGCGCCCGCGCCATGGTGGCGTTGGCGACTTTGACGATGCCGAGGGCGGTCTCCGCGAGCCCCAGCCCGAGCCTGTCGGCGATGGGCTGCACGGCCTCCCGCGCCTTGCCGACGTCGATGCGGATCGTGTCGCCCAGCACCGCCTCGGGATCGAGATAGCCGAGGATGGCGTTGGCATCGGTGATGGTGGCGCGGGTGCCGCCGCGGCCGTAGCAGGCCGGGCCCGGCACCGCGCCGGCGCTCTTCGGGCCCACGGTGAGGCCGCCAGGCCCGAGATCGACGATGGAGCCGCCGCCGGCCCCGATGGAATGGACGGCGAGCATGGGCTGGCGCAGCGGCCGCCCGCCCATCATGCGGGTGTCGGTCATCTCCGCCGCCCCGTCCACGATGAGGCAGACGTCGGTGGTGGTGCCGCCCATGTCGAAGGTGAGCACGCGCGGCCGCGCCAGGTCCCGGGCGATGCGCGCCGAGGCCGAGACGCCGGCCGCGGGCCCCGACATGGCCATGACGAGGGGCCGCCGCTTCACCGCCGGCACCGGCACCATCGCCCCCGCCGAGTGGAAGACCTGCAGCCCCGGCCCGATCGGCAGCCGCTCCTCGAGCTCGGTCAGGTATTCCACCGCGATGGGCATGGCCGCCGCGTTGAAGGCCGTCGAGGACGCCCGTTCGTATTCGCGCGCCTCCGGATTGATCTCGTGCGAGACGCAGACATGCGGCACGACGCCCGCCAGACGCTCGGCGAGCCGCTTCTCGTGGGCAGGATTGGCATAGGAATGAAGGAGGCAGATCGCGACGCTCTGCACGGCGTTGGCCTTCAGCCAGGCCACGAGACGCTCGATCTCGCCCTCGGTGAGCGGCGTCAGCACCGCGCCGGTATGGTCGAGCCGCTCGGCGATGCCGAAACAGAGCGACGGTGGCACCAGCGGCGGGGCCTTCGGCGGAATGTCGAGCCGGTAGAGCTCCTGCCGCCGGTAGCGGGCGATCTCCAGCACGTCCTCGAAGCCTGCCGTCGCCACCAGCGCCACCTTCGGCAGCCGCTCCTCGACCAGGGCATTGGTGACGCGGGTCGTGCCGTGGACGAAGCGGCGCACGTCGTCGGCGCCGAGGCCGACGGCGGCGAGCGCCTCCATCATGGCCTGGACCGGAGCGTCCGGGCGGGAGGGAACCTTGGCGATCCGGGTCTCGTGGCTGCCGCTCCTGACGGCGATGATGTCGGTGAACGTGCCGCCGATATCGGTGCCGATGTCCCAGTCTCTCGTCTGCACGTCGCATGCTCCATGACCGGTCCCGCCGGTCCGCCCGTCATTGAACGGCAAGCGGGGCCGGCGGCGGTAGGTCCGCTTTCGGGCCGGAGGCCTGACCTCGCTGCACGGCTGCGGCGCAGGCAAGTCCCGAACCAGCCGCGGTGAATGCCAGCCATGCCGAGGGCGGGCATGGGGGACGATCCCGCGCCGCACTGGCCTAACCCGTTTTGAACCGATAAAGGCTGGATCAACGGACCGCGCGCCGGACCGATCAAGCACCCAACGCCGAGCACCGGAAACGACCATGCCCGCCTATCGTTCACGCACCACGACCCACGGCCGCAACATGGCCGGCGCCCGCGGACTGTGGCGCGCCACCGGCATGAAGGACTCGGATTTCGGCAAGCCGATCATCGCCGTCGCCAATTCCTTCACCCAGTTCGTGCCCGGCCACGTGCACCTGAAGGATCTCGGCCAGCTCGTGGCCCGCGAAATCGAGAAGGCCGGCGGCGTCGCCAAGGAGTTCAACACCATCGCGGTCGACGACGGCATCGCCATGGGCCACGACGGCATGCTCTATTCGCTGCCCTCGCGCGAGATCATCGCCGACAGCGTCGAGTACATGGTCAACGCCCACTGCGCCGACGCCATGGTCTGCATCTCCAACTGCGACAAGATCACCCCCGGCATGCTGATGGCCGCCATGCGGCTCAACATCCCGACCATCTTCGTCTCCGGCGGGCCCATGGAGGCCGGCAAGTTCATTGCCGAGGGCGTGCTGAAGAAGGTCGACCTGATCGACGCCATGGTGGCCGCCGCCGACGACCGCGTCTCGGACGAGGACGTGAAGGTCATCGAGCGCTCCGCCTGCCCGACCTGCGGCTCCTGCTCGGGCATGTTCACCGCCAATTCCATGAACTGCCTCACCGAAGCCCTCGGCCTCGCCCTGCCCGGCAACGGCTCGGTGCTCGCCACCCACGCCGACCGCGAGCGCCTCTTCGTCGAGGCCGGCCACCTCATCGTCGATCTGGCCCGCCGCCACTACGAGCAGGACGACATGAGCGTGCTGCCCCGCTCCGTCGCCTCGTTCAAGGCCTTCGAGAACGCCATGACGCTCGACATCGCCATGGGCGGCTCGACCAACACGGTGCTGCACCTGCTCGCCGCCTCCCACGAGGGCGAGATCGGCTTCACCATGGAGGACATCGACCGCCTGTCGCGGCGCGTGCCCGTGCTCTGCAAGGTCGCGCCTTCGGTCGCCAACGTCCACATGGAGGACGTGCACCGCGCCGGTGGCATCATGGCGATCCTCGGCGAGCTCTCCCGCGCCGGCCTCATCGACACCAGCCTGCCCACCGTCCATACCGAGAGCATGGCCGCCGCCCTCGCCCGCTGGGACGTCAAGGTTTCCGACAGCGAGAGCGTGCGCACCTTCTATTCGGCGGCCCCCGGCGGCGTCCCGACCCAGGTCGCCTTCAGCCAGAACCGCCGCTTCGAGGAGCTCGATCTCGATCGCGAAAAGGGCGTCATCCGCTCCGCCGACCACGCCTATTCCAAGGACGGCGGCCTCGCCGTGCTCTTCGGCAACATCGCCCTCGACGGCTGCATCGTGAAGACCGCGGGCGTCGACGCCTCGATCCTCAAATTCTCCGGCCCGGCCCGCATCTTCGAGAGCCAGGACGCCGCGGTCGACGCCATCCTGACCAACAAGATCAAGGCCGGCGACGTCGTCGTCATCCGCTACGAGGGCCCGCGCGGCGGCCCCGGCATGCAGGAAATGCTCTATCCGACCAGCTACCTGAAGTCGAAGGGCCTCGGAAAGGCCTGCGCCCTCATCACCGACGGCCGCTTCTCAGGCGGCACCTCGGGCCTTTCCATCGGCCACGCCTCGCCGGAAGCGGCAGAGGGCGGCGCCATCGGCCTCGTGGAAGAGGGCGACATGATCGACATCGACATCCCCAACCGGACGATCGCCATGCGCGTCTCCGACGAGGAGATCGCCCGCCGCCGCGCCGCCATGGAAGCGAAGGGCAAGGCCGCCTGGAAGCCCGAGGCCCCGCGCAAGCGCAAGGTGTCGACCGCGCTGAGGGCCTATGCCGCCCTCGCCACCAGCGCCGCCAAGGGCGCCGTGCGGGTGGTCGACTGACGGACCTGCGGGAGCCCCCCGCCCCGCGCATGCGGGCTCCCGCCGCGGCAGCATTGACCGGAGGCAGCGATTGCCTCCCAATCGGGCATCACTGCCGCATCCGCTGCCGCCCCGAGGAGCATTCGTGACCAGCACGTCCGTCGACACGGCCCCCCCTGCCGTCGACCGCACCTCGTTCGGCATCCTGGCGGCGCTCAGCACCTGCCACCTCCTGAACGACGTCATGCAGTCGCTGGTGGCCGCCCTCTACCCGGTGCTGAAGGCGAATTACGCGTTGGATTTCGGCCAGATCGGCCTCCTCGCCTTCGTCTTCTCGGGGACCGCCTCGCTGTTCCAGCCGCTGGTCGGCCTCTACACCGACCGCCATCCCCAGCCCTATTCGCTCGCCGTCGGCATGGGCTTCTCCCTGACCGGCCTCATCCTGCTCGCCAATGCCGGCAGCTACGCCTTCCTGCTGCTGGCGGCGGCACTGGTGGGCTTCGGGTCGGCGGTCTTCCATCCCGAATCCTCGCGCATGGCGCGCATGGCATCCGGCGGGCGCCACGGCCTCGCCCAGTCGCTGTTCCAGGTCGGCGGCAATGCCGGCACGGCTCTCGGCCCCATCGCCGCGGCCTTCGTCATCCTGCCGCGCGGACAGCAATCCGTCGCCTGGTTCGCCGTCCTCGCCCTCGCCGCCATGGTCATCCTGACGAAGGTCGGCGGCTGGTACGCGGAGCGCCGCGCCGCCCAGGCCTCCCGCCCCGCCCCCGCGAAGCCGACCATGCTGCCGCGCCGGCGGGTCATCGCCGCCATCGGCGTGCTCAGCCTGCTGATTTTCTCCAAATACGTCTACATGACGAGCCTTTCGAGCTACTACACCTTCTACGCCATGCACCGTTTCGGCGTGTCGGTGCGCGACTCGCAGCTCATGCTCTTCGTCTTCCTCGGGGCGCTGGCGGTCGGTACCCTGCTCGGCGGGCCCATCGGCGACCGCTTCGGCCGCAAGGTGGTGATCTGGGGCTCGATCCTCGGGACCCTGCCCTTCACCCTCGCCCTGCCCTATGCCGGGCTCACCGGCACCATCGTGCTGACGGCGATCATCGGCGTCGTCATGGCCTCGGCCTTCTCGGCCATCCTCGTCTATGCTCAGGAACTGGTGCCCGGAAAGGTCGGCATGATCTCCGGCCTGTTCTTCGGCTTCGCCTTCGGCATGGGCGGTATCGGCGCCGCGGTGCTCGGCCAGATCGCCGACGCCAAGGGCATCGACTACGTCTACTGGCTCTGCTCGTTCCTGCCGCTCATCGGCCTGTTGACGATCTTCCTGCCCGACGTCGAGAAGCCGCGGGCGCGCCCGGCCTGATCAGAGGGCGACGGGAGCCTGCGCGTCGAGCCATGCCCTCGCCCAGCCGAGCGCCTGGGCAATCTCGTCCTTGCTCATCTCGGCGGCGACCTCCTGCCGCCGATGGGCGGCGTCGCGGTCTCCCTTCAGGGCGGCGATGTTGAACCACATATGGGCGGCGACGAGGTCGCGCGGCACGACCCGGCCGGCGGCGTAGAGCGTCCCCAGTTCCCGCGCCGGCCTGTCGGCGAGCTCGGCGAGATCGCCGGGCACGATGGACGGCGCGTCGCCCTCTGCGAGGATCATCACGGTCATCGCATGATCTCCGGTTGAAACGGGCCGCCCTGCGGCCGCCCGATACCCTTCAGTCACGCGCAGTCTGCTTCCCATAGGTCAACGATGGATTAACGCTACGGGAAGGTGAACGGGCCGGCGCCCTCAGCGCGCCTTCTGGCCGAACAGCACCGCCTGCGCCGCCGGGTCGGTCGGCGGTGTCGCGGCGCGGTCCTCCTTGTTGACCATCAGCCCCTTCTGCACGGCGGGGCGGGCGAGCATGCGCTCGATCCAGGCCTTCACGTTGGGAAACTGCGCCATGTCCTGGCCCTGCCGCTCCCAGAGCTTGGCCCAACCGATACAGGCCATGTCGACGATGGAATAGCTGTCGCAGATGAACTCGCGGCCCTCCAGCCGCCGGTTCAGCACGCCGTAGAGGCGGTTGGCCTCGTTGGTGTAGCGGTTGATGGCGTATTCGATCTTCTCCGGCGCATAGATGCGGAAATGGTGCGTCTGGCCGAGCATCGGACCGAAGCCGGCCATCTGCCACATCAGCCACTCTTCCACCGCCACCCGGCCGCGCTCGTCGGGGGGATAGAACTTGCCCGTCTTGCGCCCGAGATACATGAGGATGGCGCCGGACTCGAAGACCGAGATCGGCTCGCCGCCCGGCCCGTCGGGATCGAGGATGGCGGGCATGCGGTTGTTGGGCGCGATCTTCAGGAAGTCAGGCTTGAACTGGTCGCCCTTGCCGATGTTCACGGGGATGACCGTGTAGGGCAGCCCGCATTCCTCCAGCATGATCGTGATCTTCCACCCGTTCGGCGTCGGCCAGTAGTGGAGTTCGATCGGACGTTGCGACATGGGGCGTCTCCGCGGGGCTCTGGGGTGCCGGTCTGGTCCGGCGGCCGTCGGCTTGGAGCCTAGCACTTGGGTGCGGCAGGTGAACCCCGCCTGGCGTATCCGTGCGATGCCCCAGTTGCGCGGTTGCGGGAACACGGCAGGATGCAACCGACATGGCGTTCATCCCGGGTTCGGCCGGAGGGTGGGATGGTGCGCCCGATCACAAGGAGGATCACCCATGCGACTTCACTGGCTCGCGGCCCTCGCCGCCCTCGTCCTCACCGCCGACATCGCCGCTGCGCAGACCGCCACGACCGGCCGCAGCCGGAGTTCCGCGACCGAGACCACCACCACGCCGCCGGCATCTACCACCACGCGCCGCCCGCGCTCGGCCGCCCAGCTCCGCAACGACCAGATCATGCGCGACTGCGGCGCCGAATGGCGGCGCGACAAGACCCGCCTCCAGGCAGCCGGCAAGACCTGGCGCAGCTTCCTGCCCGAGTGCCGGGCCCGCCGCCGGAGCTGAGACCGGCCTTCGGGCCTCAGTCGAGGACCATCTTGAAGCCCTCGTGGCTCTTGGCAAAGCCCAGCCGCTCGTAGAAGCGGTGGGCGTCGGTCCGGCTCTTGTTCGAGGAGAGTTCGATCAGGCCGATGCCCGCCTGCCGCGCCCTGTCGAGGGCGTGGCGCATCATCTCCGCGCCGACCCCGGTGCCGCGCAGCGTTGGGTCGACATGGACGCTCTCGATCTTGCCGCGGGTGCGGCCGCGCTCGGCGATCCCCGGCAGGACGGTGAGCTGGTAGGTGCCAACCACCCGCCCGTCCTTTTCGGCGACGAAGAGGCGGTTGGCCTCCGAGGCGGCGACCCGGGCGAAGGCTTCCGCGTAGACCGGCAGCCGGCCCTCCGCCTCGGCCTCCTCCGCCGTCATCGGCTTCGCGGCATTGCCCATGGCGATGAGCGCGGCGATGCGCGGCACGTCCGCCGCGGTCGCCTCCCGGACGGCGACGTCGCTCATGCCTGCGCCGTCTTGGGCAGGCCGTCGCTCGGGATGAAGCCCGGCAGCGCCTCCATGCGGGCCATCCAGGCGCCGATGGCCGGATAGGCCTTCAGGTCGAAGCCCGCTTGTGGCGCGAAGGCGACGACGCCGTAGACGTCGATGTCGGCGATGCTTGGCTTTGTGCCGACGAGCCAGTCGGAGGCGGCCAGAGCCTCCTCCAGCACCTTCAGGGCGGCATTGCCCTCGGCCCAGTACATTTCCATGACCGGCTGGTTGAAGTTGCGGATGCCGAAGCGCTGGGCGCGCGAGCGGTAGATCGGCCCGGCCAGCCGGTCGAAGTCCCAGAACATCCATTCGCGGGCGCGGGCGGGGCCGGCGGCGCCCTCCCCCTGGAACTTGCCGAGCTCGGCCGCGAGATGTTCGAGAATGGCGGCCGACTGGCAGAGCGCGAGGCCGGTCTTCGCATCGTCCAGCACCGGCACTTGGCCGAACCGGTTCTTGGCGAGGAAGGCCGGGCTCTTGTGCTCACCGGCGCGCAGGTTGACCGAATGATAGGCGAAATCCTCGCCGCAGAGGCTGAGCATCAGGCCCACCTTGTAGGTGGGGCCGGACAGCCAGAAACCGTGGAGCGTGAAGCGCTTCGTCATTGTGAGGTCCTCCCAGGGAGGCGCATGGAAGCCCCGGCTACCGCTGCCGCGCAAGAGGGTCTGCGCGCGCTGCTGCCATTCACGCCGGCGGGTCGCCGAAGCACCAGCCCACGAAGCGGCCGAGCAGGTCGGTGAGCAGCAGGAGGCCCGCTGCAATCAGCAGGATTTCCCACCCTGCCCCGCCCGTCGCCACGATGATCGGGTCGGCCCCGGCCGGCGAATGCACCGTATCGGTGAGCAGCATCGCCACCAGCGCCAGAGCCACCGCCCCGGCGACTGCATAGTCGCTGCGTCCGGCAAGAACCGCGAGGAACCCGGCCGCGAGCCCGAGGGCATGGCCGCCATAGAGGCTGCGCGGCCGCGCCATGCGGCTGTCGGGCATGCCGAAGACGATCACCGCCGATCCGCCGATGGAGGCGAGCAGCAGCGGCAGCGAGAAGGTCCGGAAGGCGAAGGTGGCCGCCAGCACGACGCCGGCGGTAGCGATGGCGGCGGCGGCGAGCCGGGCGGGGGTCGGCGGGGTGTTGCGCAGGATCATGGGGCGGCCTTGCTGCGGAATCGTCTTGCAGACGGGCTCAAGCAAGTTGCGTGCAGCCGCAGCGTCATCACCGCCCCGACCGCTCCAGTTCCTCGATATGGGCCCAGATCGTCTTGAACACTTCCGTCCGCACCAGCCGCTCGATGCCGTCGGCGCGGACCTGGTCGGGATGGAACTCGCGGGCGATGAACTTCTTCAGCGCGCGGTATTTCTCGCCATTGTCGACGGGCGCGTTCGCGGCGCTCTCCTCGCGGATCTGCGCCCTCGCCTTCCAGGCGTCGCGCTCGATGGTGAGCGTCCGGCAGAGGGCCTGGAGCCTGGCGATGTCCGCCTCCGAAGCGGCCTCGTCCGGAGGCGGGGCGGGAGCCCGCGCCGCCCGCTCGCCGAACCCCTGCCCATTGCGGATGCCGGCGCTGCGCTTCGCCGGTGGCGGCGGCTCGCCCTTGGCGAGCGCTTCGGCGAAGGCGAGGAACTCCTTGCGGGAGCGGAAGCGCCGGCTCTCGCCGGTCTCTTCGTGGGCGACGGCGATGACGCCCTCCCCGACCGCGATCTGATAGCCCGCCGCCGCGACGATCTCCTCGGCGCCGCGATAGCGGGGATCCCGCTCGATGTTCGACGTCCACAGGCTCGCCATCCGATGGTCCTGTCCGGCGCAGGACGGGCCGCGCCCCGCCTCAGATCCCGAGCTTCGCCTTCAGCATGGCATTGACGGCTTCCGGATTGGCCTTGCCGCCGGACGCCTTCATCACCTGGCCGACGAACCAGCCGAGCATGGTGGGCTTCGCCTTGGCCTGCTCGACCTTGTCGGGATTGGCGGCGATGACCTCGTCGATGACCTTCTCGATGGCGCCGGTGTCGGTGACCTGCTTCATGCCGCGCGCCTCGACGATGGCCGCGGGGTCGCCGCCCTCGGTGAAGACGATCTCGAACAGGTCCTTGGCGATCTTGCCGGAGATGGTGCCGGCCTGGATCAGGTCGATGATGCCGCCGATCTGGTCGGGCGAGACGGGCGAGGCGGTGACGTCCTTGCCCTCCTTGTTGAGGCGGCCGAACAGCTCGTTGATGACCCAGTTGGCGGCGCTCTTGCCGTCACGGCCCTTGGCCACCGCCTCGAAATAGTCGGCGCTCTCCTTCTCCAGCACCAGGATGGAGGCGTCGTAGGGCGTCAGGCCGTAGTCGGCGATGAGGCGGGCCTTCTTGGCGTCGGGAAGCTCCGGCAGCACCGCGGCGAGGTCGTCCACATAGGCCTGGCTGAATTCGAGCGGCAGCAGGTCCGGATCGGGGAAGTAGCGGTAGTCGTGCGCCTCTTCCTTCGAGCGCATGGAACGCGTCTCGCCCTTGGTCGCGTCGTAGAGGCGCGTCTCCTGGTCGATCGTGCCGCCGTCCTCGATGATGCCGATCTGGCGGCGCGCCTCGTAGTCCACGGCCTGGCCGATGAAGCGGATCGAGTTGACGTTCTTGATCTCGCAGCGCGTGCCGAAGGGCTCGCCCGGCCGGCGCACGGAGACGTTGACGTCGGCGCGCAGGTTCCCCTTCTCCATGTCGCCGTCGCAGGTGCCGAGATAGCGCAGGATGGTGCGCAGCTTGGTCACATAGGCCTTGGCCTCGTCGGCCGAGCGCATGTCCGGCTTGGAGACGATCTCCATCAGCGCCGTTCCCGAGCGGTTGAGGTCGATATAGGACAGGGTGGGGTGCTGGTCGTGGATCGACTTGCCGGCGTCCTGTTCGAGATGCAGGCGCTCGATGCCGACCTTGAAGCTTTCGGTCGGCGACAGATCGACGATGACCTCGCCCTCACCGACGATCGGGCTCTTGTACTGGCTGATCTGGTAGCCCTGCGGCAGGTCCGGGTAGAAGTAGTTCTTCCGGTCGAAGACCGAGCGGTGGTTGATCTTCGCCTTGAGGCCGAGGCCGGTGCGGATCGCCTGGCGCACGCATTCCTCGTTGATCACCGGCAGCATGCCCGGCATGGCCGCGTCGACGAGGCTGACCTGGCTGTTTTCCGGCGCACCGAAGCCGACCGCCGCGCCCGAGAACAGCTTGGCGTTGGACGCCACCTGGGCATGGATCTCGAGGCCGATCACCACCTCCCAGTCGCCGGTGGCGCCGGGGATGAGGTTCTTCGGATTGGCGTGAGCGGTCATGGATGGGCCCGGCGGTGAAGGAGATGCGCTTGGGTAGCCCAATGCGGCCGCCATCGGCAATAGGCAGTGGGCAGTCGCTCCTGACGACGGCTCACTGGCGACGGCCGGCAGCCCTTGGTCTCACAGCGGCGTGGCGCCCCGCCCGACATAGAGGATCGGCCCGGTCGGCCGGCCCGTCGGCGAGCCGCCCGCCGGCTCCAGCGTGATCTCGTAGAGTTGCTGGTCCACCGGCCGTGGCATGCCGGAGGTCGCATAGTCGCGCGCCTGCGCCCGTTCCATCAGGCCGACCGAGCGCGGCCCGACCTGCCGGTCCCACAGCGTCCAGACCTGCAGCACCCTTCCCTCGGGCACCGGGATGGCGCGCAGCGGCACGACACGGATGCGCCCGTCGGCGAAGGCCTCGACGATGGCGCCGGCCTCGCCGCCGTTCGGGGCGTTCAGCACCGCGACCACCGCCGGCTTGCCCGCGCCGCCGCCGAAGGGCTGGGCCACCAGCAGCACCGCCATGACCAGCGCCGCCGCGGCACCGGCGAGCGACGCGAGCCTCAGGGTCGAGACATCCTGCCAGACGCGGGCGAACCATCCGGGGGCGGCTTCCGGCGCCGGGCGCGCCGAACCCACAGCCGCTTCGATGGCCGGCCAGAGCCCTTCCGAGGGCGTCAGTTGCGTCGCCGTCTCGTCGAGGGCGAGAAGCCGCGTGCGCCAGTCCGCGACGGCGCGGCGCGCCTCGCCATCGGTGGCGATCCGCCGCTCGAAGGCCTCCTGCTCCTCCGGCGACATCAGTCCGGCGACATATTCACCGGCGGTGGCGATGAGATCGTCGGTCATCCCATGCACTCCCTGAGCGCCAGCAGCGACCGGCGAATCCAGGCCTTGACCGTGCCGAGCGGCAGGCCGAGGCGGCCGGCGATCTCGCCGTGGGAGAAGCCGTCGACATAGGCCATGAGCAGGCTGGTGCGGCGGCGCGCCTCCAGCCCCTCGAGGCAGCGGCGCAGGGCGTTTCCGTCGGGCAGGCGCTCGGCGGCGGCATAGGCCTCGACGGCCGAGCCGGCGTCCTCCGGCACCTCGTCGACGAGGTCCTCGCGCCTGCCGCTGCGCAGGGTGTTGATCGCCTGGTTGCGGACGATGGCGTAGATCCAGGCCTTCGCCGGCCCGAGGCCGGGATCGTAGCGGTGGGCGTTGCGCCAGATCTTGACGAAGACCTCCTGCACGACCTCCTCGGCGAGCTCCCGGCGCTTCACGATGCGCGCCGCGACCCCGATCATCGATGCGCATTCGCTGTCATAGATCATCCTGAGGGCAGCCTTGTCGCCGCCCGCGCAGCGCGCGAGGGCGTCCTTGAGATCGACGCTGACCGCAACCATGGAGCCTCCCGAACCATGCAGTCAGTGGTTCTACACCAAAGCGGACCCTTTGGATGCGACAGGCTGTCGCTGTCGCCTGCTTTTCGCCCGGCGGCCGCATCCGCTGCCGGAATCGCGCCGTAGAGCGCAGCGGGTGGACCCCCCTCCACCCACCCCAGGGGCCTGGCAGCACCGCCCGTCGCGCCGGCCCCCGGCGGCGCCCGCGCCAATGCGGGCGTCGCCTGCCCGGCTAGCGGGCCGCACCGATCCGACGGGCGAAGCGCCGGCAGGCGAAGCCGCCCGCGAGCGCGGCGAGCCCCGCCGCAGCGAGATAGGCGATCTTGAAGGCCGGGTCGCCCGACCACCAGGCGAGCGCGACATAGACCGTCATCACCAGGGCGAGCGCCCAGGCGAGCCAGGCGAAGACCGTCAGGGCGGCGATCGCGACGGCCCGGGCGGTGATCACCGGCTCATCCCCACCAGCGGTCCGAGACGGGGAAGCGGCCCTTGGCCTTCTCGATCACGCTCGCCACCGAGAACAGCGTCTCCTCGTCGAAGGCGCGTCCGATGAGCTGGAGGCCGAGGGGCAGGCCCTGATTGTCGAGGCCGGCGGGCACGGCGATGCCCGGCAGGCCCGCCATGTTCACGGTCACCGTGAAGATGTCCTGCAGATACATCTCCACCGGATCGGCCGAGCCCTTCTCGCCGATGCCGAAGGCGGCAGAGGGCGTCGCCGGAGTCAGGATGGCGTCGACGCCGGAGGCATAGGCCTGTTCGAAATCCTGCTTGATCAGCGTCCGCAGCTTCTGCGCGCGCACGTAATAGGCGTCGTAATAGCCGGCCGAGAGCACGTAGGTGCCGATCATGATGCGGCGGCGGACCTCCTTGCCGAAGCCCTTGGCGCGGGTCTTCTCGTAGAGCTCGACGATGTCCTTGCCGGGCTCGCGCAGGCCGTAGCGCACGCCGTCGTAGCGGGCGAGGTTGGACGAGGCCTCCGCCGGCGCCACGATGTAATAGGCGGGCAGCGCGTATTTCGTATGCGGCAGCGAGATCTCGACGATGTTGGCGCCGGCCTCCTTGAGGATTTCGGCGCCCTCGTCCCAGAGCTTCTGGATTTCGGCCGGCATGCCGTCGATGCGGTATTCCCGGGGAATGCCGATCGTCATGTCCTTGATCGACTTGCCAACGGCCGCGACGTAATCCGGCACGTCCCGGTCGACGCAGGTCGTGTCCTTGGCATCCGCGCCGGCGAAGGAGCGCAGCAGCATGGCGGCGTCCGTGACGTCGCGGGCGATCGGCCCCGCCTGGTCGAGCGAAGAGGCGAAGGCCACGATGCCCCAGCGCGAGACGCGGCCATAGGTCGGCTTGATGCCGACCGTCCCGGTCAGCGCCGCCGGCTGGCGGATCGACCCGCCCGTATCGGTCGCGGTGGCGCCGGCGCACAGCATGGCGGCGACGGCCGCCGAGGAGCCGCCGGAGGAGCCGCCGGGGACGAGATAGGTGCCCTCGACCGCGCCGGAACCGGCGCCGACGTTGGAGCCCTGGCGGCGCCACGGATTGATCGGGCCGGGGAAGCAGCTCGTCTCGTTGGACGAGCCCATGGCGAACTCGTCGTTGTTGAGCTTGCCGAGCATCACCGCGCCGTCGCGCCACAGGTTGCTGGTGACGGTCGATTCGTAGGGCGGCACGAAGTTGCCGAGGATGTTCGAGCAGGCGGTGGTGCGCACGCCCTTGGTGCAGAACAGGTCCTTCACCCCGATCGGAATGCCCTCGAGGGGCCCGGCCTCGCCCTTGGCGATGCGGGCGTCGGAGGCCGCCGCCATCTCCAGCGCCTTCTCGGGCGTCTCCAGCACATAGGCGTTGAGTTTGCGGCCCTTCTCCATGGCGGCGAGATAGGCCTCAGTCAGGTCGGTGGCCGAAAACGTCTTGTGCGTCAGGCCCTCGCGGGCCTCGGCGATGGTCAGCTGGGTCAGGTCGGCCACGACTTACTCCACGACCTTGGGAACGGCGAAGAAATGGCCCTCGCGCTCCGGCGCGTTGGCGACGATCAGGTCGGCGATGCCGCCGTCGCTCACCACGTCCTGGCGCTTCTTCATCGCCATGGGCGTCACCGAGGTCATCGGCTCGACATCGGTGACGTCGACCTCGTTGAGCTGCTCGACGAAGGCGAGGATGGCGTTGAGTTCATCCTGGAGGTGCGGCACCTCCTCGTCGGTCACGGCAATGCGCGCGAGATGCGCGATGCGCCGGACGGTCGCCTGATCGACGGACATGCGGAATTCACCCGTTGGAACGAGGATGGGGATCGCGCCTCTTAGCATCAGCCCGTTTCGCGCCGCAATGGTAACGAGGCGGCCGGCGCGCTAGCATCCGGCAGCAGCGAGGAGGGCGTGATGGACGAGCGGACGATTCTCGCCGCGATCGAGGCGGCCGCGTCCCCCCACGGCGAGACGGGCCGCATCGCCATGTTCGGCGGTACGGCAGTGCTGCTCGGCGGCAACATGGTGGCGGCGCTGTCGCCCCGCGGGCTGCTGCTGCGCGTCGGGCGTGACCAGCACGCGGCGGCGCTCTCCCGCCCCGGCACGCGGCCCATGGAGATGCGCGGGCGCACCATGGAAGGCTATCTCTATGTCGACCCGGCGGGGCTGGATGAGGACACGCTCGCCCAATGGGTTGCGATGACCGTCGGCCATGTCGCCGGCCTGCCGGCCAAGGCGGCCCGCAAGGCCCGGGGGCCGAAGAAGGCCGAAGGGCTCTAGCGACCGTCCTCCTTGGGCGGGTCGCGGTCGGGACGCACCAGCCGCGGCAGGTCGCTGAGCCTGAACTTGAGGATCGAGCGGGCCGGAATTCCCTGCTCGCGGCGGGCGAAGCGCGCCGCCGCCTCCACCACCACGGCCCGGTGCTCGGCGACGAGCCTTTCGCGCAGCGCCCGCGCCGCCTCGGCGCCCCCCTGGCGGATCACCCGCGGCGGCGCCGTGACGAAAGGGTGAGTCTCCTCCTCCACAACGCCCGCCCTCTCCCGCGCCGCATAGAGAGCGGCATTGGCCTTGAGTTCGGCCTGATCCGCGACGACGGACTTCGAGAAAAGGTCTCGCTGTTCGCTCATGGGGGTCTCCGGTGACGGGAAGCCGGGAAATTAACCTGCGGGGACCGGCCGGGACGAGCCGAACCATTCGTTAACCTTGACGCGGCGGTGGCCTGGCACTTCCGCCGATCTTCGTCTGCGGGCTTGTCCACAAGCCCCGGATAGGACACTTGACAGGGCGAGAGCCCCTTTCCTCCCCGGACCGCGCCCATGTGCACCGATCACCCCTCGCAGGCCGCTGCGTCACCCTCCAAGAGCGACGTCGAGGAGGGCGACCGCCTCATGCCCCGCTTCGGCAAAGACGGTCTGATCACCGCGGTGACCAGCGATGCGCAGACGGGGGACCTCCTCATGGTCGCGCACATGAATGCCGAGGCGCTGCGCCTCACCATCGAGACCGGCGAGGCCCATTACTGGTCGCGCTCGCGGCAGGTCATCTGGCACAAGGGCGACACCTCCGGGCAGATCCAGACGGTGGTCGAGATGCGGGTGGACTGCGACCAGGATGCCGTCTGGCTGAAGGTGACGGTCGGCGGCGACGGCGGCTCCTGCCATACCGGGCGCCGCACCTGTTTTTACCGCGCCGTCCCCACCGGCGGCCCGCTCGAGGACGTGCGGCTGGTGCCGCGCGACGCCGAGCGCCTGCGCCCGGCCTTCGGCTGACCCATGCTGACGCTGCGCCGCCGACGCCGGCCGGAGGCCGAGCCGACCGATTTCGCCGAGAGCGCCGCCACGCCGCCGCCGCGACCGGTGATCGGCCTGGCGCTCGGCGGAGGAGCGGCACGCGGCCTCGCCCATATCGGCATCATCCGCACGCTGGTCCGCGCCGGCTACGAGCCGGACGTCATCGCCGGCACCTCCATCGGTGCGGCGGTCGGCGGGCTCTATGCCGCCGGCAAGCTCGACGCCTTCACCGACTGGGCCCTGTCGCTGAAGCGACGTGACGTCATCGGGCTCGTGGACATCGCCATATCCGGCGGCGGCCTGATGGGCGGGTCCAGGCTCGCCCATCTGCTGCAGCGGGAGATCGGCGAGACGCGGATCGAGACCCTGCCGATCAGCTTCGCCGCGGTGGCGACCGAGATCGGCACCGGCCACGAGATCTGGTTGACCCGCGGCCGGCTGATGACGGCGCTGCGCGCTTCCTATGCCCTGCCCGGCATCCTGCCGCCGGTGAGGGTAGGCGGCCGCTGGCTGATGGACGGCGCCCTTTCCAATCCGGTTCCCGTCTCGGTGACGCGCGCCCTCGGCGCCCGGCTCGTCATCGCGGTGAGCCTCAATGCCGACGCTCTCGGCCGCTCCACCGTCATTCAGGACCACGGCACCAGCCCGGAGGACGAGGCGCTGCCGCTGGTCGAGCGGCGTCCCCGCGTGCGGGCGGTGGTCGATCTTGGCAAGGGCATCGGGCGCGGTCTCGGCCGCGGTATCGGGCGGGCGCTGGCGCGGCCGCTGCGCGCCGCCATGTCGCTCGACCTCGAACCCGGCAGGCTCGACCCCCGCCTCGCCGTCGCCCGGGCCCCCGGCATTCCCACCGTCATGGCCAAGGCCTTCAACGCCACCCAGGAGCGCATCGCCCGCCAGCGCCTCGCCGGCGACCCGCCGAACATCCTGATCGGCCCCCGCCTGTCGAAGATCGGCCTGTTCGAGTTCCACCGCGCCGCCGAGGCCATCGCGCTCGGCGAGGAGGCCGCCGAACGGCTGCTGCCCGATCTCGCCGAGGCGCTGAAGGCCGTGAGCTGAACGCCGCCTCAGGCGTTCATCACATAGTCCTTGAGGGCGTTGGCCTCGCTCTCGATCTCCGCGAGGCGGCGCTTGACCACGTCGCCGATGGAGATGATGCCGACCAGCCGGCCCCCCTCCACCACCGGCAGGTGGCGGAACTTGCCGTCGGTCATGCTCTCCATGAGCTGACCGATGGAATCCTGCTCCGAGCAGGTGACGACCTTGCGCGTCATGGTCTCGGCCACCGAGCGGTCGAGGGCACCGGCCCCGTGCTCGGCCAGCGACCGGACGATGTCACGCTCGGAAAGGATGCCGGCGACCGAATGACCGGCCCCCGTCACCACGACCGCGCCGATCCGCTTCTCCGCCAGCATATGCGCCGCGGCCGCGAGCGTCGCGTCTGGGGCGATGGTGGCGACCGCCCTGCCCTTGGCGTCCAGAATGCTCTTCACGTTCATGATCTGCCTCCGGTCGCGGAGGGAGGCCCGTCGCGGGCCGCCCCGCCTTGTCATGCCCGGTCGCCCGGACGTGAAGTATTCGCCCCGGCCGTGGCGAAGACAAGACGGCAGCAGTGCGGTGCAACAGCTCAGGCGGCCGGCACCGGATCGAAGAAGCGGAAGAGGAACAATCCTGCCGCAAAGCCGGCGAGATGGGCCTGCCAGGCGATCTGCCCCTCGAAGCCGGGCATCGGCAGGTTGATGGCGCCGAAGGCGACGTTGACCGCGATCCACACCGCGATCATGCCCATGACCGGTCCGTTGCGGATCATGTCGGCGAGGCCGAGGGCCGGAACCCGGTAAGTGTCCTCGCCGCCCGCCCGCATGGCGCCCAGCGGGCCGCCCGCCTGGAAGATGAAGCGCAGCGCCGCCGCGGTGAAACCGGAGACCGCCGCCGAGGCGCCGATCACCGGCACGAAGGCGGTACCGACCGCTGCGAGGTGCCCGAGAGCGCCGGCCGCCGCCGTCACGGCGAAGAAGAGGAGGCTCCGGATCGTCCCGAAGCGCCGCGCCACGGCGGAGCCGAAAACCGTGAGCCAGAGCACGTTGACGGCCAGATGGGTCCAGTCGGCGTGCAGGAAACCGTAGGTCACGAAGGTCCAGGCATCACCCGCGGCCCCGCCCGGGAACCAGGCCCCCGCCAGCGAGGTCTCGAAACGGGCGGGAATGAAGGCGAACGCGAGCAGCACCTCGCGATCGGCATCGTCCCCCAGCAGGAAAGCCCTGACGGCGTGGATGACGATCATGGCCAGGCAGAGCGCGGTGACGACGCCGGGAATGTTGAGGATCGGTTCGCGTTCGGACAAGGAGGACTGCCGGCATCGCCTGAGGGACGGTCTCACTAGAGCCAAGCCCGCCCCCCTGTCGAGAGCGGCATCCCGTCGTCATCGTCGGCGCATGGGCAAAAAAAAGGGGGAGATCTTGCGATCTCCCCCGGCGGGAACGTGGGGAATGGCGAACCATTCCCGATTGGTCACGTCTCCATCTCCTCGTGTCCCCAGGAGAATGCCTGAAAGTGGCGCGGTCGGCCGGGAGTCACACCGGCGTCCCGAATTCGTGGAACGTCCCGAGCGAAACACGAGCGCCGGGCCGCCGGCAATCGAAACCCTTGCTTAACCCTAACGCGGAAACGCTTTGTTAACCCTGCGCCGCCCGCCGCGGCGTGGCACGGCCGCTGCTCCCTCGTCCAGGACCCATCGCATTCCGTCCCGGATCGGCACAGACGAGGCCCCCATGAACAATGCCGCCAGCAGCACCCTCTTCGCCTACTGGGACCAGCTGCGCGCCGGCCGCCCGGCCCCCGACCGCGCCGAAGTCGATCCGCGTGCCATCGCCCCCGTTCTCGGCGACACCTTCATCCTCGAGGCCGGCCGTGACGGCTCCCTCGCCTATCGGCTGGCGGGATCGCGGGCCTGCGCCGTCTTCGCCCGCGAGCTGAAGGGCTCGGACTTCCTCGACGTCTTCTCTCCCGAGGCGCGCGCGACGCTGATCCGCACCCTCGCCGACGCCATGGCCGCCCCCGCCGGCCTCATGGCCTCCCTCACCGCCACCAGCGTCGCCGGGCGCAGCGTCGCCCTCGAGGCGGTCATCCTGCCGCTGGTCCATCGCGGCCGGCTCGGCGGCCGTCTCATCGGCGCCATCAGCGCCGGCGACCCGCCCTACTGGATCGGCCGGGACGACATCGCCCGCATCGACGTCGAGGCCGTCCGCCTGCTCTGGCCGAGCTGGCAGGGCACGCTGGCCATGGCCGCCGCCGCCCCGGTCCAGCCGGCTCCGGCGGCCTTTGCGACCCGGCCGGCGCTGCGTCTCATTCACGGCGGGAATGTGGCATGAAGGGGGCTTGCGAAACACTGCGTTAACGCTCAGCCGTTAATCTTTGGCGCATCGTCCTCCAGCTCCGGCCCAGATGTCAGCGCTCGCGAAAGTCCTGTCCGCACCTTCGTCGGAAGAGAACCGTCGCTTCCAGCGCGTGCGGGTGGACGTCCTCGGCCGCTTCATGTTGTCGGACCGGCGCGAATTTCCCTGCCAGGTCGTGGACATGTCACCCGGTGGCGCCGCCATCGTGGCGCCGGTGGTCGGCAAGCTCGGCGAGCGCGTCATCGCCTATCTCGACCATATCGGCCGCATCGAGGGCATGATCGTCCGCGTCACCGAGACCGGCTTCTCGATGACCATCGAGGCCTCGCTGCGCAAGCGCGACAAACTCGCCGACCAGCTCACCTGGCTCGCCAATCGCCAGATCCTCGGCCTGCCCGAGGACCGCCGCCACGAGCGCGTCATCCCGCGCAATCCCTTCACCACCATCACCACGCCTCTCGGCGAGAAGGTGCCGGTGCGCGTTCTCGACATCTCGCTCTCGGGTGCCGCCATCGGCGGGGCGGAGGACCTGAAGCCCGGCGACATCGTGCAGATCTCCCGGACCATGGCGCGCGTCGTGCGCGTGCTGGAGCGCGGCGTCGCCATCGAGTTCTCGGGCCAGCAGCCCATCGACACCATCCTCGCCCTCGGCCAGGAGCTCGGCGCCGACCTGAAGGCGGACGCCGAGCCGGTGATGATCGCCCGCTGACCTCCCGCGCGGGCGTCCCGCTCGCCGTATTCCGGTGCGTCATCCCCCCGCTTCGACCTGCCCTAGAGACACGGCGTGCGCACGTGCTGAAACGGCCGTTAACGGCATGCCGCGGAGGAGGCTCCGCCCGTTCATCTCTGTGACCGGCTCCCGGCCCCCGGCTTAAGCCGGTGGTGATCACGGCGCGCCGTCCGAGGACAATTTCGTATTTCATATCAGCCGCTTCGCTCGATACGCTGAATCGGCCCGGGAAGCGGCAGGGTAAATCCACCCGCCGTTAAACTGAACGAACCCTCTCGCAAAACCGTCGCCTTTCACCGATCGGTTTCAGCGCGCCGCAAAGCCGGCCTGCCAGTGTCTCGCCATCGACGGAGGGACACGTCATGAACGGTCGCAGGACCTGGTGGCCAGGGGTGAAGACGAAGGGCGCGGCACTCGCCGCGCTGATGCTCGGCCTCGTCGCGGCGATGCCGGCGGCGAGCGCGGAGCCGGGCGACCGCCACGCCTTCCTGACCGAACAGGGTGCGACGACCGCCCCCATCGGCTGGCGGCAGTTCTGCCGTGATTTCCCCGCCGATTGCCGGGCGCGCTCGCAGACCATCGATCTCGTCAAGGCCGACCGCCACGCCTGGGCGACACTGATCCGCATCAACGCCCATGTGAACACCGCCATCGAACCGGTCACCGACATGGACCAGTACGGGACGGAGGAACTCTGGACCTACCCGACGTCCGGGCGCGGCGACTGCGAGGACTATGTGCTCCTCAAGAAGAAGCTGCTGATCGAGGCCGGCTTCCCCGCCAGCGCCCTGCTCATCACCGTGGTGCGTGACCGCCAGGGCGACGGCCACGCCATTCTCACCGTCCGGACCGACCGGGGCGACTACGTCCTCGACAACGAGACGAGCGACATCCGCCTGTGGAACCAGACCGGCTACCGCTTCATCAAGCGCCAGGCCGCTTACGACCCCAATCAGTGGCTGACGATCGGGCCGGGCCGCGCGCCCGCCGCGGTCGCCACCCGCTAGCACGAGGTTTCGCGTCCTCGGTCACGTCCCACCCCTCCCCGTCCCCAGACCGGGTTCGCGAACAGACGGCCGGTACCTCAGAACGAGGGCCGGCCGTCACCTTTTTCAAGGGATGCGAATGTCAGGCGGAGCCACCCTTGGCCGCCCAGGCGACCGCCTGCTCGATGCGGTCGTTGCCCCAGAACAGTTCGCCGTCGGCCGTGACGAGGCTCGGCGCGCCGAACAGGCCCTTCGCCTTCGCCTCCTCGGTGGTGGCGCGCAGCGCCTGCTTCACCTGATCGGAACCCGCCGCGACCAGGGCCGTGGCGGGCTCGACTCCCGCCGCTGTCAACGCCCGGCCCAGAACCTCCGCATCGGTGATGGACAGGCCCTCGCCGAATTCCATCCGGTAGAGCTCGCGCGAGAAGGCGGCGCGCTTGCCGTCGTCCGGCAGGGACGTGGCGATCCGCGCGGCGGTCAGGCTGTTCTGCGGAAAGGGATCGGGCTTCTGGAAGGGCAGGCCGAGATCGGCGGTGATCCGCTCGAGATCCCGCCACATGTTCCGACCCTTGGCCGGGATCAGGTTGAACGGCGAGGTCGTCCAGCCGGCTTCGGCGAAGATCGGACCGAGCAGGAACGGCCGCCAGCGTACCGTGACGCCGGCCTTGGCGGCGACTTCCTCCACCCGCATCGCCGCGGGATAGGAATAGGTCGAGGCGAATTCGTAGAAGAATTCGACGGCCGCCATGGCTCAGCCCACCGGCGTGAGGCCGGCCTTGAAGCGCCGGGCATTGTTCACGTAGCTCGCGGCCGACAGCTTCAGCCGGGCGATGGCGGCCTCGTCGAGGGTGCGCACGGCGCGCGCCGGCGCGCCGACGATCAGCGAGTTGTCCGGGAACTCCTTGCCCTCGGTGACCAGCGAATTGGCGCCCACCAGGCAGTTGTTCCCGATCTTCGCGTTGTTCAGGATCGTCGACCCCATGCCGATCAGCGTGTTGTCGCCGATCGTGCAGCCATGGAGGATCACCTTGTGGCCGATGGTGCAGCCGGTCCCGATCGTCATCGGCGCGCCGGGGTCGGTGTGCAGCATGCACATTTCCTGGATGTTGGTGCCCTCGCCGATGGCGATGAGCTCGTTGTCGCCGCGGATCACCGCGCCGAACCAGATGCCGACGTCGGCGCCGATCTTCACCTTGCCGATGACATGGGCGTCGGGCGCCACGAAGAAGCGGTCGCCCTCGGGCAGGACCGGCTGGATTCCGTCGATGGCATAGATGGGCATGGCGTCCTCCGCGTCTGGGCCGCAACCTATCGCACCCCCCGCCGGGCTTGAGAAGTCGGCGGAACGGGCGGGCCGCTACGGCGCGCGGCGGAAATCCATCACCCAGTTGGTCTCGAAGGTGGCGCCGCCGTCGGCGGAGAAGGCCTGTTCCCAGCGCGCCGACTGCTCGGAGATCCCCGACCAGAGGAAGCGCACGCGCACCGGCCGGTCCTGCCAGGTGTCGTCGCCGAGGAAGGTTCCGACGCCGTCCTCGAACCGGCCGTGGACCGGTTGGCCAATGGCGGCCTCCCGGGAATCGAGCCACCAGATCGACCATTGCCGCCGGGCCGCGTCGAAGGCGCGGATGCTGAGCGCGCGGTAGCTGCCGCCGGGCAGGTGCAGCACGTTGTCGTCGACGTTCCCCGCCCCGCCGAGCACGGGCAGCGCGGCGCAGGTGCCGCCGAACTCCTCCCAGACGGTATCCGCCGACAGGCGCCGGCGCAGGCGCCGGTGATGCACCGACCAGGTCCCCATCAGGAAATCGAAGTCGCGGCGGCCGTCGACCGGTTCCGCGCCGCCGTCCATGCTGATTCCGCTACCCGTCATGGTCCGCTCCCGCTCCTGTGACGGAGCGAGGCTGCACCCGGCCGGTGTCAGGACGTGTCAGGTGGGTCGCGGCCTTACAGGCCGAGTGTCAGCAGCATCATGGTGAGCACCCGGCCCGACATGAGGCTCCAGATCAGCGCGATGAGCGTGGCGAGGAAGACGAATTCGAAGCGCCGGTTCTCGATGCGGCGGCCGCGGATCGTGTTGCGCACGATGATGGCCGGGGCGGCGAAGGCGAGGAAGGGAACGGCGAGGACCGCCGCGGCGCCGCCGCCCTGCAACAGGCGGAACGAGGCGGGCTTGGCGGCGAGAGCCCGGTAGAGCGCCACCAGAAGGCCCGACATGGCGAAGCCGAGCGCGAGCGAGTGGAAGAGCTGGAGGCTGAGCAGGGACATGACGCGGAACCCGGACCGGACACGAGGGCCAGCTGCCCCCGTTCCAATCGGTACCGCGTCGTTAGGGATCTGTTAAGGGGTCGGGCGGAGTTCCTTAAGGAAGGGTTAACCGCCGCAGGCCGCTCAACCCTCCTCGAGGTCGATGTCGAGGATGGAAATGGTGACGGTGTAGGAGGTCTCGCCCTCGTCCACGTCCTTGTAGAGCGTGCCGATCTGCTCGTCGCCGATCATCACCTCGACCATCTCCTTGCGCCGCATGTTCGGCTGCAGCTTGATCGCCTGGTTGCCGAACTTGCGGCGCAGGTAGTCCTGAATCTTGGTGATCTCGGTGCGGTCCACGGCCGATCTCCTGTGTGTCGCTGGATGCGCCGTGTGCCATGGCCGGGGGCATGAAGTCAAAGCGGCCGCGCGCCCGGCCCGCCCCTGTGGACCGGCCGGCGCCTCCCTCAGCCGCCGGCGGAGCGACGGGCCGGAACGACGACCTCCGGGGTCTCGCAGAGGTTCTGGCGGGCGAGCGTCACCGTGTCGGTGTCCTCGGGGTCGAAGCCGGCGCGCACGTCGAAGAGGCAGGCGCCGCCGCGCGGCACCCGGCCGGTATAGACGTCGCCGGGCTCCATCATCCAGATGCCCAGCAGGTCGCCCTGCGGGCGCCGCGCGCCGGCCGGAGAGACGCGGAGGACCGCGATGCGGGTGTCGGTACGGTTGACCACCCGGAAGAGCGCCACGCCCTCCCGCACCGGCAGCGCCGGGCGTTCCGCGGCGGCGTCCACCGCCGTCACCTCGATCTTCTCCTGGGCGCAGAAATCGTGGTCGAGGCGAACGAACTCCTGTCCCAGCGCGAAGGTGATGCGCACGTCGTAGCGGCAGTCCGTGCCGCTGACGCGCCAGCGCATCCAGGCGCGCGGGTTCAGCGTCTCGCGCGCCAGGCGGTTCGGGCCCCAGGTGCTTGAGCCCGAGGGCGTGAACTGGATGACCAGGGCTTTGACGTCCGTCTTGTTCTCGAAGGCCAGCGACACCTGACGGCTGCGCGCGGGGGCGGCCTGGCCGACCGGGCGGTTGATGAGCTGGTCGATCTCCTGGCCGACCGTCGGACCGCCGGGCGCCGAACGGCGATGGGCCTCGGGGACCTGCGAGAGCGCCCGATCGATCTCCTGGCCGATGGAGGGTGGCACGCCGGGAACCGACTGCGCCGCGGCCGTGCCCGCGGGCGGCAGGACGGCGAGAGCGAGGGCGGCGAAGAGCGGGCGGCAGGCGTTGCGGTTCATGGCGGGGTCCCCTTTGTCGGTGACCCCTCTCTAGTGTGCCCGCACTGCGCCGCCGTGGCGGCTGCCCGGCCCTCCCGTTTCCATTGCTTCTCCCGCATTGCCGCGCCGGCCGGTTGCGGCCGAGACTTGAATCGGAATCACAACGTGAACGCCGCCCTGAATCGGAATCGCAACCTCAACAGGCAGACTGAAGTCGCTGATGAGACTCGCAAAAGCGGGGAGCCTCAGCCGAGAAAGGAGAGGATGGCGTCGGCGAAGATGTCGTTCTTGTCGCCCGCCACCATGTGCCCGGCGCCGCTGACGTCGACGAAACGGGCATGGGGCACGAGCGCCAGGAAGGCGTCGGCGCTCTCCTGCGAGACGATGTCGGAGGCGTTGCCGCGCACCAGCAGGGTCGGCACGGTAAGCTGGCGGGCCGCGTCCTCGAGCGTCGCGACGATCGTCCCCCGGTCGGTGTTGACGGTGCGTCCGCCCTCCAGGAAGGCGGGGTCCCAGTGCCAGTACCAGCGCCCGTCCTCGCGCAGCCTGAGGTTCTTCTTCAGCCCCTCGACGGAGGGCGGCCGGGTCCGGTGCGGCAGATAGGAGGCGACCGATTCCGCCGCCTCTTCGATGGACCCGAACCCTTCTCGCGCATGGGCCCGCATGAAGCTCTGCACGTGGCGGACGCCCGTCTCCTCCATGCGCGGAACGATGTCGACCAGCACGAGGGCGGAGAAGCAGGGCTCGAGGCCGAGCGCGTGGAGCGAGGCGATGCCGCCCAGCGAGGCGCCGATCGCCGCCGGCTTGGCGCCGAACCGTTCGGCGATTTCGCGCCCGAGGGCCACCGCGTCGCGCCCGTAGTCGGCGAAGGCGTAGGCCCCGCTCGCCACCCATTCGCTGTCGCCGTGGCCGCGCTGGTCGACGGCGATCGCCGTGAAGCCGCGCTCGGCCAGCCGCCGGGCGGTGGCGCGCCAGGCGTGGCGGGTCTGCCCGCCGCCGTGCAGCAGCAGCGCCACCTTCTCGCCGTGGCCGTAGACGTCGGCCTCCAGGCGGTTGCCGTCGTGGCCGGTGAAGCGCGCGTGGCGGGGATGCTGGGACATGGCGATGCGATTCCGATCGATCGGCCGCGGCGCCTAGGCGGCGTGCCGGGCCAGGAAGTCGAGCGCCCCGGCCTTGAAGACCTTGTCGCCCACAGCCGGCATATGATCGCGATCGGGGATCGAAAGCGCCTCCCCCTTAGGGATGATCGCCGCCAGCGGCTCGGGCGCGCCGGCGATGGCGTCCTTGGTGCCCACCGCGATCAGCACCGGGCAGGCGATGGAGGCCGCCTCCTCGCGGCTCATCAGGTTGCGCGAGCCACGGATGCAGGCGGCGAGTGCCCGACGGTCGGACTTGGTCTGCATGGCGAAGGCGCGGAACATCCGCCCCTGCGGGTCGGTGACCTCCTCGAGCGTCGGGGCCTCCAGCGCCTCGGCAATGGTCTCCGGCAGGCCGACGCCGTCGATGAGCTTGATGCCGAGCCCGCCCATGATGGCGGCCTTCACCCGGTCCGGATGGCGATGGGCGAGGAAGGCGGTGATGCGCGAGCCCATGGAATAGCCGAGCACCGTGGCCTTCGCGATGGCGAGATGGTCGAGCAGCGCCCGGGCATCCTCGGCCATCAGCGTGGTGTGATAGGCGGCGGGATCGTAGAGCTTCTCCGAATCGCCGTGGCCGCGGTTGTCGAGGGCGATGACCCGGCGGCCGGCCTTGGTCAGCGTGTCCACCCAGCCGGGATAGGTCCAGTTGATGTGCGCCGTGGAGGCGAAACCGTGGATGCACAGGACGGGATCGCCCTCGCCGGTGTCGAAATAGGCGATCTCCACCCCGTCGGAGGAGAAGCTGTGCTTGGGAAGGCGGGAGGTCGAGGCGATCATGGCGGCCCTTGTAACCGGACGCGGCGCGGCGCGGAACCCTCGGGGGCGGCGGGCGCCGATGCGACGCGGCGTGGCCGTTGCGGAAGGCGGGAAAAGACGGCTAGGAAGCTGACGCCTTCGTGTCCGGCGGTTGTCCCGCCGGCCGTCCGCCCCAGGAGCCGTGCGCCCTTCGATGACCGCCTTGATCCGTCGCCTGCTGCCGCTCCTCCTCGCCCTTGCGCCCCTTGAGGCCCTCGCCCAGCAACCCTCCGGCCCGCCGGCGCTCGCCTGGAAGCCCGGCGCCGAGGCGCGCGCCATCGAGCGGCGGATCGACGCCCTCCTCGCCCGCATGACCATGGCCGAGAAGATCGGCCAGTTGAACCTGCGCGGCCGCGGCGACGACTTCCGCCCGGAATGGGTGGCCGAGGGCCGCACCGGCGTGGTCATGAACTTCACCGCGCCGGCCGAGATCGCCGCCGTGCGCGCCCGTGTCGCCCAGTCGCGCCTGAAGATCCCGCTGATCCTCGGCCTCGACGCCATCAACGGCTTCGCCACCTATTTCCCCCAGCCCATCGGCCAGGCCTCCACCTTCAACCCGCGCCTCGTCGAACTCGCCTCCTACTGGTCCGCCCGCGAGGCCCGCGCCGTCGGCATCAACTGGACCTTCGCGCCGATGATCGACATGACGCGCGACGCCCGCTGGGGTCGCAATATGGAGGGCGCCGGCGAGGACGTGCACCTCGCCTCGGTCGTCGCCGCGGCCCGCGTGACCGGCTACCATCGCGGCGGGCTCGCGACCTCGTCCAAGCACTTCGTCGGCTACGGCGCACCGGAGGGCGGGCGCGACTACAACAGCGTCTGGATCCCCGTCTCCCAGCTCTGGGACTACCAGCTTCCGCCCTTCCGGGCCGCCATCGCCGCCGGCACCTTCACCGTCATGACCTCGCTCAGCGCCATGAACGGCATCGCCGCCACCGGCGACCGGGCGCTCGTCACCGGCATCCTCAAGCAGCGTTTCGGCTTCCGCGGCTTCGTCGTCTCCGACTTCGATTCGGTCCGCGAGCTGATCAACCACGGCATGGCCGCCGACCGGGCGGAGGCGGCGCGCAAGGCCTTCCTCGCGGGCGTCGACGTGGACATGATGTCCGGCGCCTACGACGCCCATCTCGCCGACGAGATCCGGGCGGGGCGCGTTCCCGCCGCGGCGCTGGACGATGCGGTGCGCCGCGTGCTGCGCGTCAAGTTCCACATGGGCCTCTTCGACGAGCCGCCCTTCGACCCGGCGACGGCGGCCCGCGACCTCGCCACCCCCGCCTCGCGCGAGGCCTCTCTCGCGGTCGCCCGCGAATCCATCGTCATGCTCCGCAACCACGAGCAGGCCCTGCCGCTGCGCTCCTCGGTGCGCTCCATCGCCGTCGTCGGCGGCGCCGCCACCCATCAGGAGGACTGGCAGTATTCCGACAATGCGGGCCTGCCGCGCGTCCGCCCGCCGAAGCTCCCCGACGAGCTCTCCCGCCTGCTCGGCCCCGAGGTCGCCGTCTCCTTCGCGCCGGGCCTCGCCACCCACTGCAACCTCGCCGCCGGCGACACGGCCGGCGCGGTGCGCACGGCGGAGGCCGCCGACATCGTCGTCGTCATGCTCGGCGAGGACTGCGAGCAGATCGGCGAGGGCACATCGCGCGCCCATCTCGACCTGCCGCCGGTGCAGCAGGCCCTGCTCGACGCGCTGATCGCCACCGGCAAGCCGGTGGTCGTCATCCTCCACACCACCAGGCCTTTCGTGCTGACGCGGTTCGAAGGCCGCGTCGCCGCCATCCTCCAGGCCTTCCACCTCGGCACCGAGGGCCGCACGGCCCTCGCCGAGGTCATCACCGGCCGGGTCAACCCCTCGGGCAAACTGCCCATGACCTTCCCGCGCGCCACCGGGCAGGTGCCGATCTATTACGACCGCCTGCCCACCGGCCGGCCGCGCCTGACCGACGCGCGCTACGAGACCGGCTACACCGACGAGAAGCTCGAGCCGCTCTATCCCTTCGGCTTCGGCCTCTCCTTCTCGCGCTTCGCCTTCGAGGCCCTCACGCTTGACGCTCGACGCTTCGCCCGCGACGGCACCGTCGCCGGCAGCGTGCGCGTCGCCAACACCGTCGGCCCTGCCGGCAAGGAGGTGGTCCAGGTCTATGTGCACCAGCGCGTCGGATCGCGATCGCGGCCGCTGCGCCAGCTCCGCTTCTTCGAGAAGGTGGAGGTGGCCGCCGGCGGTCATGCCACGGTGCGCTTCGCCTTCCCCGTGCGCTCCCTCGGCTTCCACGACGACCAGGGCCGGTTCAGGATCGAGCCGGGTGAGTACGACGTCTATGTGGGCGGCGATTCCAACGCCACGCTGACGGCCCGGTTCACGGTGAACTAGAGCCGCCTGCCGGGCGGCAAGCGGCGGAAACGCTGCGGGCGGACAAGGCGGCAACGCCAGCCGAGGACGCCGCGCCCATGCATCTCCGTACCCTTCTCGCCGCCGGCCTGTGTCTGGCCGTCGGCACCGCCCTCGCCGAGGAGCGGGGCCATGTCCGCACCTTCCGCGACTGGGTGGTGGGCTGTGACAATGCCCGCACCTGCCGCGCCTTCGGCATGGCCGCCCGCGATTCCTCCACCCAGCTCGCGGTACGGATCGACCGGTCCGGTGATCCCGGCGCCGTGCCCACCGTCACCGTCATCCTCGCGCAGGACGCCACCCTTCCCGCGGGCACCCGCCTCAAGGTGACGGCCGACGGCGGAGCTATGGTGGAGGTGGTGATCGGGCGGGGCGCCACCGTCGAGGACGGCGAGGTGACCCTCACCGACCGTGCGGCGGCGGGGCGGCTGATCGACGAGATCCGCCGCGGCCGCAGCCTCGCCGTCTCCCTCGACCCCGCGCAGGGCAGCGGCGAACGTGCCGATCCCATCTCCCTGGACGGTGCCATGGCGGCGCTGCTGTGGATGGACGACCGCCAGAAGCGCGTCGGCACCGTCACCGCCCTCGCCCGCCCCGGCGAGTCGCCGGCCGCCATCGTGCCGCGCCCGCCGCAAGCCCCAGCCCGGCGCGACGGCGTCGCCATGACCGGTCCGCCCGTGCCCTCGCCCTTGCCGGAGGCCTGGACCGGGCCGGTCATGCAGGCCTTCCGCGCCATTCCCGGCGATGCCTGCAACCAGGAGGACGACAACGACGAGGACATCGAGGCCCAGCGCCTGTCGGAGCGTCTCGTCCTCATCAGCGTGCGCTGCTGGCGCGGCGCCTACAATTTCAGCCGCGCCTATTACATCCTCGAAGACGGCCCGAGCCCGCGTGTCCGTCCGGCCTCGTTTCCCCGCATCCGCGAGGCCCTGCCGGCGGCCGAGGATCCGCCGAGCAACCGCAACCCGGACCACATCCTGTGGAACGGCGAGCTCGATCCCGCCGGCGGCACCGTCTTCCACCTCGCCAAGGGACGCGGCATGTCCGACTGCGGCGAGATCGGCGAATGGCGCTGGGACGGCGCCCGGTTCCAGCCGCTGCGGCTGGAGGTCATGCCGACCTGCCGCGGCCTCCTGCCGCCGAACTGGCTGACGCTGTACCGGACCCGCTGAGCGCGCGGCTCACTTCACCACGTTGGAGCCGGCATAGGGCGGCGGCGGAATGTCCATATGCGCCTTGCGTAGCGCCGCCGACCAGCGCTCGCGCAGGTCGTGGAAATAGGGTTCGCCCGGCTCGATCCGGTAATGGGTCTGCAGGATCGCATCGCCCCGCGGCATCACCGCGATGTCGATGGGCATGCCGACTCCGAGATTGGAGCGCATGGTCGAATCCATCGAGACGAGGCCGATCTTCAGCGCGTCGTTCAGGTTGGTGTCGAACTTGATGGCGCGGTCCAGGATCGGCTTGCCGTACTTGTGCTCGCCGATCTGCAGGTAGGGCGTGTCGACCGTGCACTCGATGTAGTTGCCGGCGGCATAGATCATGAAGAGCCGCAGCGCCCGGCCCTTGATCTGGCCGCCGAACAGGAAGGAGGCCTCGAACTTGATGCCGTCCTCCTCCAGGCCCGGCCCGTCGATGCGCCGGACCTCGCGGATGGCGCGGCCGACCCGCTGGGCCGCCTGGAACATGGTGGGGGCATTGAGGATGGATTCCAGCTCGCCCGTCTCCTCGTTGGGCAGGCCCTCGTGCAGGAAGCCGAGGACCGACTGGGTGATCGACAGGTTGCCGGCGGAGGCGAGCGCCATCACCCGCTCGCCCGGCTGCTGGAAGATGTGCAGCTTGCGGAAGGTCGAGATGTTGTCGAGCCCCGCATTGGTGCGGGTGTCGGCGATCATCACGAGCCCGTCGCGCACGAGGATGCCGCAACAATAGGTCATCAGCGATTCTCCCAGAACCCGTCGGGTGTAGCGGCGCCCACCGCCAGGGGCAACGCGCGAGGCCGCCCCGCCGGCTTCGTCCACAGCCAAGCCCGGTGGGTCAGTAATGGGGCGGCGGCGGCTCCGGCCCCTGCGGCCCGGCGCTCTGGGCCTCGCGCAACTGGTCCTCGAGGCGGGCGACGAGCCGGCCGAGCCGTTCCAGCTCCTTCCACTGCGCGGTGATCGTCGCGTTGAGGTCCTCGATGGCCTGGTCCTGATAGGCGGCCTTGATCTCCAGCGCGTCGAGGCGGGCGGCGAGGTCGGTGTCGGTCATACGCAGATGCCCCGGGCGGTCTCGGGTACCTCGGCGAGGCCGTGGCCGAGGGCGAGGCGCCCGTCGAAGACGAAACAGCCGCCGCGCCAGAGGCTGTCCGCCGCGGGTACCTGTTCGAGATAGGCGAGGATCCCGCCCTTCAGGTGATGCACCTCGGCGAAACCGCGGTCGAGGAGATAGGCGCTCGCCTTCTCGCAGCGGATGCCGCCGGTGCAGAACATGGCGATGCGGCGGTCACGCGCCGGGTCGAGTTCCCGGTCCACGAAGCCGCGGAAGTCGCCGAAGCTCGCGGTGGCGGGGTCGCGCGCGCCCTCGAAGGTGCCGATCGCCACCTCGAAGGCGTTGCGCGTGTCGACGACGACCGTGCCGGGGTCGCTGATCAGCGCATTCCAGTCGGCCGGCGCCACATAAGCCCCGACTCGGCGGGATTGGTCGGTCACGCCGCCGTCGAAGCTGACGATCTCGCGCTTCGCCTTCACCTTGAGCCGGGCGAAAGGCATGGCGGCGGCGGTGGAGAGCTTCAGCTCCATCCCGGCGAGGCGATCACCGAACACCCATCCCGCCGAGAGCCGGGAGACGAGCGCGTCGATGGCTCCCGCCTCGCCCGCCACCGTGCCGTTGATGCCCTCGGGCGCCAGCAGCAGCGTGCCCTTCACGCCGAGCGCGGCGCAGAACTCCGCCAGCGGCGCGACGAGGTCGGCGCAGTCCGGCAGCGGCGCGAAGCGGTAAAGGGCGGCGACCCGGACGGTCATGGGGTCTTTCCGGTGAGCATGGCGCTGCAATAGCCGTCCGGGGCCGGACCGGCAACGCTGCGGATGCGATTTCGGTATGGGGATCCTTTCGCGCCTGCGAAAGCCCCCTTCCCTAACGACGTGATTTGCCGCTAGCTTGTTGGCGAAGCGTCAGGATCGCTCCGCAAGAGAGAGGCCATGCTTCGTCTTCCAGAGGGGAATAGAGCCGTCAATGGCAGGCGCTGCACCGATCTTCGATGAAATGAACCTCGCGGACGGTGCGGTCCGCCCCGCCTACGAAACCCTGGCTCGCTGGCTGAAGACCATTCCGACGGACCTGCTCGCCACGCGCTCGCGCGAGGCCGAGGCGCTGTTCCGCCGCATCGGCATCACCTTTGCGGTCTATGGCGACGCCGCCTCGACCGAGCGGCTGATTCCCTTCGACGTCATCCCGCGGGTGCTGACCAACGACGAGTGGGTGCGCCTCTCCAAGGGCCTGACGCAGCGTGTGCGCGCCATCAACGCCTTCCTCGGCGACGTCTATTCCAAGCGCGAGATCCTGCGCGCCGGCCTCGTGCCGGAGGATCTGGTCTACCGCAATCCGGCCTTCCGCCCGGAGATGAACCAGCAGCCGGTGCCCCACGGCATCTACGTGATGATCGCCGGCATCGACATCGTCCGCGTCGACGCCGACACCTTCTACGTGCTCGAGGACAATGCCCGCACGCCCTCCGGCGTCTCCTACATGCTGGAGAACCGGGAGGTGATGATCCGCCTCTTCCCCGAGCTCTTCTCCCAGCACCGCGTCGCGCCGGTGGAAAACTACACCGACGACCTCCTCGCCACGATGAAGTCGGTGGCCCCCCGCTCGGCCTCCTCCGACCCGACCTGCGTGCTGCTGACGCCGGGCCTGTTCAACTCGGCCTATTACGAGCACACCTTCCTCGCCGACAAGCTCGGCGTCGAGCTGGTCGAGGGCCGCGACCTCTTCGTAAAGGCCGACGTCGTCTACATGCGCACCACCGAGGGGCCGAAGCGCGTCGACGTCATCTACCGCCGCCTGGACGACGATTTCCTCGACCCGCTGGTGTTCCGGCCGGATTCGGCCCTCGGCGTGCCGGGCATCATGTCCGCCTACCACGCCGGCAACGTCACGCTGGCCAACGCGGTCGGCACCGGCGTCGCCGACGACAAGGCGGTCTACAGCTACATGCCGGAGATCGTGAAGTTCTACCTCGGCGAGGAGCCGATCCTGAAGAACGTGCCGACCTGGCGCTGCCGCGAGGCGGACGAGCTCAAATACGTGCTCGACAAGCTGCCCGAGCTGGTGGTCAAGGAGGTCCACGGCTCCGGCGGCTACGGCATGCTCATCGGGCCCAAGGCGACCACGGCCGAGATCGAGACCTTCCGCGAGAAGCTGATCAAGGACCCGTCCAACTTCATCGCCCAGCCGACCCTGGCGCTGTCCACCTGCCCGACCCTGGTCGAGGAGGGCGTCGCCCCCCGTCACGTCGACCTCCGGCCCTTCGTGCTGACCGGGCGCGACAAGGTGCGCATCGTCCCCGGCGGCCTCACCCGCGTCGCGCTGAAGGAGGGCTCGCTGGTGGTCAATTCCAGCCAGGGCGGCGGCACCAAGGACACCTGGGTCCTGGATTCGTGAGATAGGCGGAACCCATGCTCTCCCGTACCGCCGACAACCTGTTCTGGCTCGCCCGCTACGTCGAGCGCGCCGAATATCTCGCCCGCATCATCGAGGCCTCGACGCGCCTCGCCAATCTGCCCTCGGCCTATGCCGGCACGTCCAACGAATGGGAATCGGCGGTCGCCACGGCCGGCTGCGCCCATCTCTTCTACCAGGCGCACGACAAGGCGACTCGCGAGACGGTCATCGACTTCCTCGCCTTCTCGCCCGACAACCCCTCCTCCATCCGCTCCTGCTTCGAGATTGCCCGCACCAACGCCCGTTCGGTGCGCACGGCCCTGACCGTCGAGATGTGGGACGCCATCAACGCCGCCTGGCTGGAACTGTCGAAATACCGGGCGAGCGGCCTCAACCAGGACGAGCACCTCGCCAACTTCCTGTCCTTCGTGAAGGAGACCGGCCTCCGGTTCGATGGCTCGGCCTACCGCACCATGCTGCGCTCCGACGGCTACTGGTTCTCGCGCCTCGGCGTGATGATCGAGCGCGCCGACAACACCGCCCGCATCCTCGACGTGAAGTACCACGTGCTTCTGCCCGGCGCAGAGCAGGTCGGCGGCTCGCTCGACTACTTCCAGTGGTCGGCGATCCTGCGCGCCGTGTCGGCGCTGACCGCCTATCACTGGGTCTATAAGGAGAGCCTGAAGCCCTGGCTGGTGGCCGACCTCCTCATCCTCAACGACCAGATGCCGCGCTCGCTCGCCGCCTGCTACGAGAGCATCGTGCGCAACCTCGACAGCCTGTCGCTCGCCTATGGCCGCCAGGGGCCGGCCCAACGCGCCGCCCGCGCCACCCGCACGCGGCTGGAAAACGCCCGCATCGACGACATCTTCCAGTCGGGCCTGCATGAATTCGTCTCGGACTTCATCACCGAGAACAACCGGCTGGGCGCCGCCATCACCCAGCAATACCTGACCTAGAGCGGGCGCCCGCCATGCGCATCCGCATCGCCCACGAGACCACTTACAGCTACGCCGTCCCCGCCCGGTCGGTGATCCAGACGCTGCGGCTGACCCCGCGCAACTACGAGGGCCAGCACGTCTCCAACTGGCGCATCGACGTCGACCAGGACTGCCGCCTGGACGCCCACGAGGACGCCTTCGGCAACATCACCCACACCTTCTCCTGCACCGGCCCGGTGCAGACCCTCACCGTCAGGGTCGACGGCCTCGTCGAGACCTCCGACACGGCCGGCGTGGTGCGCGGCGCCATCGAGCGCTTTCCGCCCGGCCTCTACCTGCGGGGCACCGACCTGACCACCGCCGACGCCGACATCCGCGCCTATGCCGAGGCGCGCCACCAGCCCTCCGACAGGCTCTCCACGCTGCACGCCCTGCTCGACGACCTCGCCCGCGACATCACCTTTGACAAGGACCCGACCCACTCCGCCACCACGGCGGCGGAGGCCTTCGCGCTCAGGCGCGGGGTCTGCCAGGACTTCGCCCACATCTTCATCGCCGCGGCGCGCCACCTGAACATTCCCGCCCGCTACGTCGGCGGCTATTTCCTGCACGACGACGGCACGGTCGACCAAGAGGCGGGGCACGCCTGGGCCGAAGCCCATGTCGAGGGCCTCGGCTGGGTCGGCTTCGACGCGGCCAACGGCCTCTGCCCGACCGAACAGCACATCCGCATCGCCTGCGGCCTCGACTATCTCAACGCCGCGCCCATCCGCGGCTCGCGCCACGGCGGCGAGGGTGAGTTCCTGACCGTCAAGGTCATGGTCGACCAGGCCTCGCGGCAGGTGCAGGTGCAGTAGGAGGCCCGTTCGAGGCCCTGCAAGACTGAAGTGCGTCCTTCGAGGCTCGCTATCGCTCGCACCTCAGGATGAGGAGGGCTGAGGGTTGCAGATGTCGAAGACGTCACCCGCCCTGCCTTTCCTGCCAATCACCACCTTCCTCATCCTGAGGTGCGAGCGCATAGCGAGATGCGGACGCACCTCGCGTCCGCTCGATGCTATGGCGAGCCTCGAAGGACGCACTTCGGCTATGCAGATTACCCTTGGTTCAGCGTTCGACGAGCTGTCCGCTTCCCCGGCGGGTCATGTCCCCGAAAAATGGCTCACCCCCTTCCCGCGGCCTCCAGCGCCGCGATGTCCAGCTTCACCATCCCCATCATCGCCCGCATGACCCGCGCCGCGCGCTCCCGGTCGGCGCCGGCGAGCGCCTCGGGCAGCATCCGCGGCACCACCTGCCAGGCGAGGCCGAAGCGGTCCTTGATCCACCCGCATTCGATCTCCTTGCCGCCCTCCCCGAGCCGCGCCCAGTAGTGGTCGACCTCGTCCTGGCTCTCGCAGATCACCTGGAAGGACACGGCTTCCGTGAAGGTGAACTGCGGTCCGCCGTTGAGGCCGACGAAGGTCGTGCCGTCGAGCTCGAAAGTCACGGTCAGCACGCTGCCGGCCGGCGCCATGCCGTCCATCGGCCAGCGCATCACCTCGGTGACCCGGCTGTTGGGGAAGATGCCGACGTAATGCTCGGCTGCGGCCTCGGCTTCGCCGTCGAACCAGAGGCACGGGATGATGCGGGAGACGATGCGGCTCATGGGGGACGTCCCTATTACTTAACCATTCGATTAAGTATCAGAAGGGGCACCCCGTCAAGCGCCGGCGGCCGACGCGCCGTCCCCCGCCCTGCGTCCGGAATTGCCCGGAGTTGCAGCGATCTCTCGGCAAACCGCAACCTTGACGTGCACCCGCGACCATGCGCGAAGGAGCCGATCCAATGCAAAAGCCGTTTGGAATGATATCCGCGTTGGTCGCCTTGGGCGCCGTTCTCGTTCTCGGCTACGTCATGATCACCGGCGCCCGCAGCTTTGCCGCGGTGGCGGCGCTGGTGCTGGTCGGTGTCGTCGCCTTCACCGGATTCGTGAGCGCTCTCAGCGTCACCGCCGAGCGCCTCGGCATGCTGGACGCCCGCCATCCCTTCGGACTGCCTGAGGGGAGCATCCGCGCCATCCTCACCTTCGCGTTCATCGTCCTGGTCGGGGTCTTCGCCAGCTACCTCCTGGTCCAGACGTCCCGCACCGGATTCGTGGCGCCGAGCGAACCGTTCCTCTTGCCGGTCACCACCCTCGCCGAGGCGAGGGTGCTGCAGGCGCAGCTCGCCGGAGAGGGCCTGGTGGTGGTCTCGGGGACAGTAGAGCCCATTCGTGCCACCTTCATTCCGCGCACCGACTACCGATTGGCCGATGACGTGGCCAAGCAGATCCTGACCATGCTCTCGACCATGCTGGCGGCAATGATCGGCTTCTATTTCGGCTCGCGCCCGAACGAGCAGCCCATCGATCCCCACCTGGCCGAGCGCCGGCGGGTGAGGGCCGAGCTCGACGGCCTGAAGATCACCGCCCCGACCCTCGACGAGGTGAAGAGGGCGGCCGCCGAGATGCCGGAGGACCAGCTTACGGACGAGCAGAAGCAGGCCTTGGGCAACATCCGGGCGAGGCTGGATACGGTGGCCGCCGCCTTCGACACGGCCCTCAAGACGGCAGAAGACCCGGCGGCGCCGATCGACGCGGTCCGCACCACCCGGGCCGCGGCAGGCCAGGCCCAGGCGACGCTCGCCGCCGAACTCAAGGCGATCGAGGAGATGAAGCCGCGTCCATGACGCGACAGGCTCCGCGGCGCCGCCGGCAAGCCCCTTGCCGCCGGCGCCGCCGCGCTCTAGTTCGGCGGCAGTCCCGGAGAGCTCCATGACCGCGCAGCCGACCACCGTCACCGCCGCCATTCTCGTCATCGGCGACGAGATCCTCTCCGGTCGCACCAAGGACAAGAACATCGGCTACATCGCCGAGTACTGCACCGCCATCGGCATCGACGTGAAGGAGGTGCGCGTCGTCCCGGACGAGGAGGACGAGATCGTCCCCGCCCTCAACACCCTGCGGGCGAAATACGGCTACGTCTTCACCACCGGCGGCATCGGCCCGACCCACGACGACATCACCGCCGACTGCATCGCCAAGGCCTTCGGCGTCACCATCGACGTCGACCCGCGCGCCCGCGCCATGCTGCTGGAGCGCATTCCCGAGAAGGACCTCAACGAGGCCCGCCTGCGCATGGCGCGCATCCCCGCCGGGGCCGAGCTCATCGAGAACCCGGTCTCCAAGGCGCCCGGCTTCATGATCGGCAATGTCGTCACCATGGCGGGTGTCCCCTCGGTGATGCAGGCCATGCTGGACGTGGTGGCGCCGCGCCTGAAGACCGGCACGAAGATGATGCAGGTCTCCATCGAGGCGCCGGGCCTGCGCGAGGGCGACATCGGCACGCCCTATGCGGCGATCGCCAAGGCCCATCCGGGCGTGATCATGGGCTCCTACCCGATGATGCAGGACGGCCGGTTCTGGACCCGCCTCGTGCTGCGCGCCAAGGACGAATCGCTGCTCGCCGCCGCCGAGACGGCGGTGGTCGCCATGGTCGAGGAGCACAAGCGTCCGGACGCTCCGGTGACCATCACGCGGGGGGCCTGACGCCCCCGTTTGTTGCACCGCCGCAACACAGCGTCACCGTCAGCTACCAATGGTGCCTTGAAACCGCCTGGTTTGATCTAGCGCAAGGGCCGCGAGGCGCTATGGTGCCCTTGCTCAACCCGCAACACTGCTTCGGCCGGATACCCCCGACGGATCGCGCAGTTCCACCAAAACGCTCGCATACCATCGGGGCACCTCATGAAGACCGTTATCCGCGGCGCCGTCATCGGCGCGGCCCTCCTCGCCACCCCCGCACTCGCCGCCGACATCGGCGCCCCGCGCACCCCCTTCGAAAGCGTCGCGGTCGCCCCTGACTTCAATCCCTGGCAGATCCGCCTTCGGGCCCTGGCCGTCATTCCCTCGCCGAGCGGCGCGGTGACGACGCTGAACGGCGCGGCCGTCGCCCCGATCTCCAACCTCGGCATCTCCACCTCGGTCGTGCCCGAGCTCGACATCACCTACTACTTCACCAAGAACATCGCGGTGGAGCTCATCCTGGGCGTGACGCCGCACAACGTCCGCCCGACCGGCGCCCTGGCGACGGCCCTCGGCTCCACCGCAACCATCGGCAAGACCTGGCTGCTGCCGCCCACCCTGATGCTGCAGTACCACTTCACCGATTTCGGCGCCTTCAAGCCCTATGTCGGCGCCGGCGTGAATTACACCATGTTCTTCTCGCAGTCGGCCCAGGGCGCCATGGCGAACGGCGCGCCCTTCACCTACAACCGCTTCTCGGTGGCGCCTGCCGCCGGTCTCGCCCTGCAGGTCGGCTTCGACTACATGATCAACCGCCACTGGGGCGTGAACGTCGACGTCAAGAAGATCTTCCTGCGCTCGACCTTCAAGTACACCGACACGACCGGCGTTCTGGCCACCACCTCGGGCCGCGTCACCATCGACCCCTGGCTGATCTCCACCGGCATCACCTACCGGTTCTGAGCCGGGCATTACCTCATCGTCGCGAAGGGCCCTGCGGGGCCCTTCGTCGTCTCCGGCGGCAGATTCCCTTTGGAAAAGCGCGCCGCGCGGCTTGCCGCGGCACACCGCCCCGCTAGTGTCGCCGGCCTGTCGACGTCCCTGCGCTGGAGTGCCCCATGGCGACCCCGAATCCGGAAAAGGCCTTCCCCGTCTCCTGGGACCAGTTCCACCGCGACGCCCGCGCGCTCGCCTGGCGGATCAGCGGCGCCGGGCCCTTCCGCGCCATCGTCTGCATCACCCGCGGCGGCCTCGTTCCGGCGGCCATCGTCACCCGCGAGCTCGGCATCCGCATGATCGAGACGGTCTGCATCGCCAGCTACCACGACTACCAGAGCCAGGGGCAGCTCAAGGTGATCAAGGAGGTCGCCCCGCATCTCCTTTCCGACGGCGGCGAGGGCATCCTCGTGGTCGACGACCTCGTCGACACCGGCAAGACCGCCAAGGTCGTGCGCGAAATGCTGCCGAAAGCCCATTTCGCCACCGTCTATGCCAAGCCGCAGGGCCGGCCCATGGTCGACACCTTCGTCACCGAGGTCTCGCAGGACACCTGGATCTATTTCCCCTGGGACATGGGCTACACCTTCCAGCCGCCGATCCGCGACGCCGGCTGACGTTCCTCACCGCCGTCCGAACATGGCGATGCGCATGGTGTCGGTGCCGAGGCTCTCGTCGATCATCAGCCCGGCGCGGCGGCCGTCCGGCCCGAGCAGGCCGAGCACCAGCGGCGGGTTCATGAGCACGAGGACGCTGACGAAGAACAGGACGATCTTGGCGGGAGTGAGCTGCACGGACGCTCTCCTCAGGTGACGATCCGGCCCTCCCCGCAATCCCGCCGACGACCCTAGCCGGCAGCCTTCAACGCCGGGTTCACCGGACCGATCGAAATGGTCAACGAACTGTTCGCCTGACGTTAGGGTATCGTTAAGGCGGAGGGATGCCGCTACGTCATCTCGCGGCGGCGCCGACGCGGCTGATGACAGCCTTCGCCGATCCGGCTAAGCCTCGCGACGGAGCGGGCGTGGCGAAATCGGTAGACGCACGAGACTTAAAATCTTGCGGGGCAACCCGTGCCGGTTCGAGTCCGGCCGTCCGCACCACCCCCTCGCACCCGGCCGACCGTGTCCCATCGGACACTGTTCCCGAGGCGGCGCTGCTCTATGTTCCGTTACGACGCCCCGTCCCGGAGACATCATGCTGAGGGTTCTGCTTCTCGTCGGCCTCGCCGCCGGCCCCGCCCTCGCGCAGCCGCTGACCGAACTGCCCCTGCGCCGTCCCGGCTACTGGGAGATCCGCATGATGACCGGCGGCGGGCCCGGCGGCCAGGAATTCACCCTGCAGACCTGCACCGATGCCGCCACCGAGCGGCAGATGGTGCAATACGGCTTCGGCCAGCTCGGCCGGCAGTGCCAGCGCTACGACATCCGCCGCGACGGCGAGGATGTGGTCATCGAGAGCGACTGCCAGATCGGCCAGACGCGCACCACGGCGCGCTCGGTCATCTCCGGCGACCTCAGGGCCAGCTATTCGCTGCGCATCGAGGGGACGGTCCAGGTCCTCGGCCAGCCGGAACTGCAACAGACGCTGACCACCCAGCAGGGCCGCTTCGTCTCGGCCCGCTGCGGCGGCGGGCTCCGGCCCGGCGACATCCTGCTGCCCGGCGGCCAGCGCCTCAACATCCGCGATCTCGCCGGCACCGGCGACCAGGCGGCGACGCCCCGCCAGCCCTGAGTCAGGGTCTGTAGGCGTAGATCCAGTCCTGCCGGGCGAGGAGGCCGCGCCCGCCCATGAGGCGGATGGTGGCGTCGCGGGCGAAGGCGGCGGGTCCTTTCAGGTGGTAGATCGCGCCGTTGCGCCGTGCGAGCGACTGGATGCGGGCGACGCGGGCGGCGCGTTCGCCCTCATAGGCGCGAAAGGCCCGCGGCAGGTCGTCGGGCGCCGCGGCGCAGCAGCGGGCGAGCACGGCCGCATCCTCGACGGCCATGGCGCCGCCCTGGGCGACGAAGGGCAGCATGGCATGGGCCGCGTCGCCGAGGAGCGTCGCCGCCCCCTCCCCCCGGCCGAACCAGGTCGGGCGGTCGGCGAGCGACCAGCGCTGCCAGGGGCCGGCCGCGGCCACGAGCTGCCGCGGCGCCCCGGACCAGTGCGCCAGACGGGCGGCGACGACGGCGGGATCGCCGGGCGCGCGCCAGCCCTCGATCGGTGCCTCGTCGCCGATGATGACGACGACGTTGCAGAGGCTTCCCGCCCGCAGCGGATAGTGCACCAGATGGACGTCCGGCCCCAGCCAGAGGCCGAGCCTGTCGCCGCGCAGAGCGGCCGGCACGGCCGCCATGTCGAGTGTGGCGCGGAAGGCGCTGCGCCGGCGGAAGGTCGGCGGGGCGGCATCGCCGAGGCTCAGGCGCACCACCGAGCGGATACCGTCCGCGCCGACGAGCGCCGGCACCTCACGACGCGCGCCGCCCGCCACCGTGAGGGCGAAGCCGACCGCCGCCCGCGTCACCGTCTCCACGGCCGCGGCGGTCTCGACCTGCACCAGGGGCTCGCGCGCCGCCGCCTCCGCCAGCACGGCGAGAAGGTCGGCGCGGTGGACGACCCACCACGGCGCACCCCAGCGCCGCGCCGCCTCAGTGCCGAGGTCGGCGGCGGCGAGCAGGGCCCCCGAGGGGCCGGAGCGCACGTCCATGCCCGCGGGCGTCACCACGACGGGCGCCAGCGCCTCGGCGAGGCCGAGCGCGATCAGCACGCGGCTGGCATTGGGGGAGAGCTGGATGCCGGCGCCGACCTCCTCAAGCGCCGGGGCGCGTTCGAGCACGGTGACCGCGAAGCCGGCGCGGGCGAGGCACAGGGCCGCCGTCAGCCCGCCGATGCCGGCCCCGGCGATGGTGACGTGGCGAGCGCCGGCCACCGATCAGGCGTCGGCGAGGGTCTTCACATAGGCGCCGGCAGGGCGGGTCTCGTCGGCATGCAGCGCCGGATCGTGCTTGTAGAGCGTCGAGCAATAGGGGCAGACGATCTCGGTGTCGCCGCCAATGTCGAGGAAGACGTGCGGGTGGTCGAAAGGCGCGCGGGCGCCCATGCACTGGAATTCCTTGACGCCGATATGGATGACGGCGACGCCGTCGTCATTGGCGAAATGGGGCACGATGTGATCGGCCATGGCAGGTCCTCGTCCAAGCTGGCGCGGACCATACTGTCCGCGGGCGTCCAAGTGAAGCAGCCTTGAGGGCCTCAGGAGGTCAGCCAGCCGAAACTGGCGACGGCCGCCGCCACCAGCGCCGCCACCAGCGCCAGGACCAGCACGGTGGCGAGGATGCCGATGGCGTGGCCGATGACGACCAGCACACCGTCCTCCTCCAGCAGGCCGATGGAGAGCACCACCAGCGCGACGCCGGGCGGGAAATTGCCGATCCACGACAGCGGCAGGGCGAGGATGCCGCCGAGCAGCACGAACATGGCGCCGAGCGCCACATGGCCGAGGCCCCGCGTCATGAAGGTCCAGCGCGGCCGCGCCACACGCTCGAGCCGGGCCACCCAGCCGACCGTCCGGTCCACCATGGCGGCGAGCTGGGCGCGAGGCAGCGTCTTCTCCCCGATGGCCGCCGGCAGCCACGGCGCATGCCGCCCCACCATCATCTGCAGCCCGACGAGGCCGATGACCACGCCCGAGACGGTGGAGACGCCGGGGATCATCGGGATGATGTTGGGCAGCGCGAAGATGAGCACGAGTAGCCCGAAGGCGCGGTCTCCGAGCGTCCGGGTCAGTTGCTCCAGCGAAATCCGGTCCGCATCGCCCACCGTCTTGAGGGCGATGAAGACCTCGGAGGTCCGAAGCGTCGAAGAATCGGGTGTCACCTGCAAGGCTGTGTCTCCGCGGCGGAACGTGCGTCCTCAGAACAGGACGGCAAGGGTACTCGCCACGACCGTGTAGCCGATTCCGGCGCCGACCGCCGTGGCAATCGCGGCGAGGACGAATCCCGCCGTCACGAGAACCCCGTCCCTCTCGGTCAGGCCGAGGCCGAGCACGCAGAGCGCGAGGCCCTGGGGCATGGAGCCGATCCAGGGAATCGGGACGATGATCAGCAGCACCGCGAGCACCAGCACGGCGAGGCCGACGACCCGGCGCGCCGCCGGGCCCGCGGCCACGGCGAAGCGCGGGCGCGTCACGGTCTCGATCCGCCTGAGCAGCGGCAGGGTGCGGTTCACCACCTGCGTCAGCCGGGCGCGTGGCAGGGCCGTGCCGGCGATGCGCGCCGGCAGCCAGGGCACCTCGCGTCCGACGAGGATCTGCAGCGCCAGCAGCACCAGCACGATGCCGGTCAAGATGGGCAGGCCGGGAATCGGCAGGAGGTTCGGCAGGCCGAACAGGATCAGCGAAAGGCCGAAGGCGCGCGAGCGCAGCGAGGCCATCAGGTCGCCGACTGTCAGGTTTCCCAGCACCTCCGAATGGCTGGACGCCTGGGCCGACATCAGCGCCGCGATGATCTGCGAGGTCTTTTCTGGGGCGGGCACGAGTGGTTCCGGCTGATGCGAGGGCGATGACCATACGTCGCCCCGTGCCGGCCCGCCACTGCCCTCGCACGCGGCGCCTCCGCTTGCGACAATTGGCGCCGGTCAGTGCAGCCAGGCCACGCTCTGCGCCAGCCTGAACTCGCAGGGTCGCACCAGGCGCGAGGAAGCGACGGTCACCGCATGCAGCCGGCCGTCGAGGCTTTTCTCCCAGAAGGCGAGGAAGCGCTTCAGCACCGGGAAATAGGGCGCCTGGTCGTAGTCCTGCCAGAGATAGGTCTGCAGGAGCAGAGGGTGGTCCGGCATGCGGTACAGGATTTCGGCGGTGGTGAGGGAATAGCCTTCGATGAGCCGCACGAAATCCGCGTCGACGCGGCGGGCGGCGGGGGCTGGGGACGGCTCTGGCATGACGGGCTCCGGCGAAGCTGCGACGATGCACTGCGGTCTGCGGGGGCCCGGCTCCCGGCCGTGCCCGGTACCGATTGAGCAACCCGCATGGTTAGCGAAGGCTTAACGCGCTGTTCCGCACCGCGCGGCGGCAAGGCCATCCGGTGATGCCCCATATGGCGGCCCCGACCCATTTCATGGGGAAATGCGCCATGCGCGCATGGAGAGTGTGGGGAGCCTTCGCCGTCGCATGGTTGCCGGTCGCGGCTCTCGCCGAGGCGCCCGGCGAACCGCGCTCCACCCGTTTCCTGGGGCTCGACGCGGCCTTCGACGGGGTCCATCTCTCCGCCGGCTTCGACCTCTCTCCGTGGCGGGGCGCAGACGGCCGCGGCTTCACCCTGCGCGCCACGGCCGGCACCGGCCTCTCCCGCTTCCGCATCGATCCGGCCCTGCCCGACCGGGTGAGCGAAACGGTCACCAGCGCGCGGCTCCTGGCGGGCTGGCGCGAGCAGGGCACCTGGGGCTCGGCGACCCTCTTCGCCGGCCTGGCGATGGAAGCGCGGCGGCTCTCGCCCGCCCTGCCCGATCCCCATCTCGGCACCAGGCTGGGGCCCGCGCTCGTCCTCGACGCCTGGCTGACCCCGGCCGACCGGGTCGCCGTCCAGGTCCACGCCACCTATGCCACCCCCTTCGACGCGGCGAGCCTGCGCATCGCGCCGGGCTATCGCGTCGCCTCCGGCGTCCATGTCGGGCCGGAGGCGACGCTCAGTGCCCATCACGGCACGCTGCGCACCCGCCTTGGCCTGCATGTCACCGGCATCACCATCGGGCCGGTGGGGCTGCGGCTCTCGGGCGGCTATGCGCGGGACCGCGGCGGCGGCGGCGGGGTCTACGGCGGCCTGTCGCTGTGGCGGGACTATTGAGGCGCGGCGAGGTCGGGAACCCCCGGCGCCACCGGCTCGCGCACCAGGAAGAGCACCAGCCGGTCCATCCGGTCCGTCAGGCCGAAGCGCGGCCGCCAGAGCCGGTCCACCGCCCCTGCCGGCTCCACGACGCGGTAGTGCCGCCCGAGCCGCGCGGCGACCTCCGCCTCGCGGCGGCTCTCGACCGCGACGAGCACCGGCCGCGCGGCGATGGTGGCGGTGTCGGGCTCCGGCTCCATGGCATAGCGCAGCCGCTCGCCAAGCTGGACCACCGGCGGCCGGCCGGACCCGTAGAAGCGCAGATGCGCCGTCGTCGTGTAGCTGGCCGTGCCGATCGTCCCCGCCCCGGTCCGCTCCGCCACGGCCTCAACCGCCGCCGCCGCGGCCCGCCAGCCATGGAGCTGCCCGGTAGGGTCGATGGCGAGCGGCGCCAGCCGGAACGCCGCGTGGCCGAGGACGAAGAGACCGAGGGCCACGCCGGTCACCACCGACCAGCGCAGGCTCGCCCTGACCACGGCTGCCATGGCGGGCGCGGCCGGCAGGGCCTTGGCGCCCATCACGGCAGCGGCGACGGAGGCCGGCAGCAGGCAGGCGGTCCAGTTGCCCTGCACCCGGTCGAACAGCGCGTACCAGAGGAGATAGGCGAGCAGCGGCAGCACCGAGACGGTGACCAGTACCGCGCCCGGCTCGCGCTGACCCAGGGTTCGCCGCGCCGCTACCCAGAGCCCCCAGAGCACCACGATCCCGACCAGCGGCGTCAGCAGCGCCGCCTGCCCGGCGACGAATTCCGGCACGAAGCGCGGATCGAAGGCCTTCGGCACGGCGCGGCCGAACTGCTTGGTGAGCGAGGCGCCGCCATGGGCGACGTTCCACCACAGCACCGGCGCCATCACCAGGAGACAGAGCACGCCGCCCGCATAGGGCCAGGGCGAGCGCAGCCAGCGCCGAAGCTCCGGCACCAGCACGATCCACAGGAGGATGGCGAGGCCGAGGAAGACGGCGGTGTATTTGGAGACGAAGGCGAGGCCGACCGACAGGCCGGCGGCGAGCCACCAGGCTCCCTTCCCCGTCCGCCACACCTCCACCAGCGCCAGCAGCGCGAGCGTCCAGAACAGCACCAGCGGCGTGTCCGGCGTCACCAGGACCGCGCCGGCGCCGAGGAACAGGGTCGCCTGCACCATGCCTGCCCCGGCGATCGCCGCGGCGCGATCGTCGGTGAGCCGCCACACCAGCCGCCAGACGCCGAGGCTCGCCGCCGCCCCGAGCAGCACCGAGAGCCAGCGAATGCCGAATTCGCCGTCGCCGAAAACGGCGGTGGAGGCGCGGATCAGCACCGCCACCATCGGCGGGTGGTCGAAATAGCCGAAGGCGAGGTTCTTCGACCAGATCCAGTAATAGGCCTCGTCGGCGGCGAGGCCGAGCGATCCCGCCGCCCACAGGCGGATCGCGGTCAAGGCCGCGACCAGAACCAGGACGGCACCCGCGCTCCCCGCCCAGACAGGGCGCAGGGCCGGCGCCACGTCAGCGCCGCCAGACGAGGGCGGAGGAAGCGGCATAGTTGAAGACCGCGCCCATGACGGCGCCGGCGAGGCCGGACAGCCACCAGTCGACGTCGCCGGCATAGAGCCAGCTCGCCACGCCCACATTGCCGAAGGCGCCGATGCTGCAGACGAGATAGAAGAGCACGAGCCCGGTCAGGAAGCGCCCGCCCTTCAGCCGCGCGTCGCGATAGGTGATCTCGTTGTTGATGACGAAATTCGACGTCATGGCGACATAGGTCGCCAGCGTCTGCGCCCATTCGAAGCGCAGGTCGAGCGTCAGCCCGGCATAGAGCACCGCCAGATGAACGAGCAGGCCGCTCGTCCCCACCAGCGCGAAGAAGATGAAGCGCAGCGGGATGATGCCGCCCGACAGCTTGTTGAGAACGAAGCCGACATAGTCGAGCGCCACCTTCGCATCGAGCTTGCTCTCGCCGTGGATGCGCTCGCGGAAGACGAAGGGCACCTCGGCGAGGCGCGGGGCCCGGGGCACCGAGGCGGCGATGTCGGCCAGAATCTTGAAGCCGGTGGTGGAGAGGCGCGGCGCCACCTCCTCGACGATGTCGCGGCGGATCATGAAGAAGCCGGACATGGGGTCGGAGAGCGGCGCCTTGAGGATCATCGACGACAGACGCCGCCCGAGGTCCGAAATGCCCTGGCGGATCGGCGTCAGGCCCTCGGTCTTCGATCCGCCGGCGATGTTGCGGCTGGCGACGACGAGGTCATGGCCGGCGCGGATCTGCTCCAGCATGGCCGGCAGAATCGTCTCGTCATGCTGCAGGTCGCCGTCCATGACGGCGACGACCGGCGCGGAGGAAGCGAGCATCCCCTCGATGCAGGCCCCGGCGAGACCCCGCCGCCCCACCCGGCGGATGCAGCGCACGCGGGGATCACGGCGGGAAATCTCCTTGACCACGGCCGCCGTTCCGTCCGGGCTGTCGTCGTCGACGACGATCATCTCCCAGGCGATGCCGGCGAGCACGCCGTCGAGGCGTCGCGCCAGTTCCGGCACGTTCTCGCGTTCGTTGTAGCTGGGCACGACCACCGTCAGTTCGGGGGCGCCGGCGGTGGGGATGTCCTGGGTCATTGGGCCGGGGTCATAGACCCCGCCCGCCGACGGGGTCAAGCAAGGGCAGGACGTGTCGCAACGGCATGGACCGCGTAGTCGCGGTAAGGCCGTTCCAGTCGCAGGGCGCAGCCCTCCGTCGCCGCCAGGGCCGCGAGGGTCTCGGCGACGCCGTCCCGCGGCGTCACGTGGAACTGCGCCAGCCAGGCGCGCAGGCCCAAGCGGAACAGGGCGGGCAATTGCCCCTGCCCGCCGAAATCCACCACGTGGAGCGAACCGCCGGGCAGGACTGCCGCCATGGCCCGCCCGAGGGCCTCCTGCCAGGGCGGAATCATCGACAGCGTGTAGGAGCAGAACACCCGGTCGAAACCGTCACGGGCGAAACAGGTGAGCGGATCGAACCCGGCGGCGTCCGCCCGGGCGAGGCGGATGCGGTCGGCGAGCCCCGCGCGAGCGACGGCGCGGCGGGCTTCCGCCAGCATGACCGGGCTGACGTCGAAGCCGTAGAAGCGCGCTTGCGGGTAGCGCCGCGCCGCCACGACGAGGTTGCGACCCGTGCCGCAGCCGACCTCCAGCACGGTGCCCCCGGCGGGCGGCGCGAGCTCGTCGATCAGGCGGTCGCGGCCGAGCAGGTAGAACTTGCGCGTGGCGTCATAGATGCCGACCTGCCAGCGGTAGATGGCGTCCATCCTCTCCGCGGCGGGAAACACGTCCGTCGGGGCGGTCACGGCGCGGCCAGGGTGTAGAGGTGGAAGCCGCCGTAGATCGACGAGCGGTCGCGCTCCGTCCAGGCGCGGCAGCGCTCCGCGTCATAGGTGAAGCGCGCCAGGATCCCCGGCGAGAGGCGGCCGGGCAGCAGGCTCTCCTCCGCCGCCGTCCGGAAGATGACGCGGGCGCCGGGCCTGGCGGTGCGCAGGATCGCCGCCCAGAGCCGGTTCAGCACCGCGTCCGTCATCCAGTCCTGCGCGTCGAGCAGCACATAGGCGTCGCGGGAGGCCGGCGGCAGGCTCTCCAGATGGTCGATGAAATTCTCGTGACGCACCTCGACACGGCCGGCACGGGACCGCACCGTGTCGAAATGGCCGGCCGCGAGATAGGGCGGCACGGCGCCCGCCGCACCCTGATAGCGCCGGCCGAAGGCCTGCCAGGCGAAGTAGTTGCTCTCCAGCGGGAAGCCGCAGGCGAGACGTTCGAGGCGTGCCACCAGCACCTCCTCCATCCCGCCGCCCGCCTTCGCCGAGGTCAGCAGCGCCTGATACTGGGCCGGCGGAATGCCGAGCCCGTAGAGCGAGGCGGGGTTCTTCACCAGCCAGCGCACCAGCGGCGAGGCGAAGAGCGGCTTCAGCTCCGCGTCAAAGATGGCGCGCTGGTCGGCGAGCGAGCGCGCTTCCAGCATGCGGCGGGGATCGCGGCCGTGCAGCCGCGCGACCGCATGGCCGGTGCCGATCATCCAGCCGAGCAGGCCCTTGCGGTAGATGTTGTCGGAAAACTGCCGGATGCGCCGCCGCCCGGCCCAGTCGCGCCGCTCCCAGTAGGCGCGCGTCGCCGGATCGAGCCGGTCGCGCAGATGGAGGTCGTAGGCGGCGATATTGGCGCGGTTGTCGGCCCGGCCGAAGAAGCGGAAGAAGCTGTCGTGGTCGGGCAGGTGGAGGGCCGCGGCGAGCTTCAGCCGGTTCAGCGCCACGTGATGGGCGTTGAGGTCGACGGCGGTGATCGCGGCAGGGCCGGCGACGAGATAGCTGAGGACGTTGCAGCCACCGGAGGCGATGGCCACCACGTGATCCGCGGGGCCGAGCGCCAGCGCCTCCATGTCGATCTCCGGATCCTCCCAGATCTGCGGATAGACGAGGCCGGAGAACATCAGCGTGAAGAGTTGCTCCTGCAGTCCCGCCCGCGACAGCGGCCGGTGGCGGGCGACGGCCCGCCCGATATTGCGCTGGGTCGCCTTGCGCGCCTCGCCTGCCGCCAGAGTCATGCCGTTCATCCCGATTCGGAAGCGTTCGGACCGGGTTAGGCGGACGGCGTGACGCGCCGGTGAAGCAGCGATGACCCCGCGATGACGGTTCCGCAGGATGATGCGGACAATTGCAGCGATTTCCGTCGGGACGGGTTAAGGTCAACCGGTAGGGTAAAGATGCGGCTGTGATTGTGCTGCACAGCGAATGGTCAGATAGACGGTCCCAACCACTCCGCGTCCACGGAGATGATCATCTGAAGCCCCGGGCCGGCAACGACCCGGGGATTTTTTTGTCAAAATTACCGCACGGACTTCAGCTTCGTTAAGGCGCGGGACGTCCGCCCGCCGCGGCGAGCGCCTCCGGCGTGTCGAGGTCGAGATGGACGTCGTCCGTCTCGGCCGGCACCTCGGCGACGGCCTCCGGCGCGCCCGCCAGCACCGCCCTGCCGCCCTGGTCGCCGGTGACCTTCATCAGCTCGGCGAAGAAGCGGCGGCCCCACAGCACGGGATTGCCGCGCCGCCCGCCGGCGACGGGCACGACGACGTGCCGCCCCTCCCCCGGCGCGAAGGCCGCGGCCAGCCTGCCGACGAGGCCCGAGGAGATGGCCGGCATGTCGCCGAGCAGCACCACGACCCCGTCGATCTCCTCGCCGAGAGCGGCGATGCCGGCCTTCAGCGAGGTGGAGAGGCCTTCGGGGAAGTCCGGATTATGGGCGAAGCGCACCGGCAGGTCCGCGAGAGCGGCGCGCACGGCCGCCTCCTGGTGGCCGGTGACCACCAGCACCTCGGCGAGACCGGCCCCGAGGGCCGCCTCGACGGCGTGGCGCACCAGCGGCCTGCCGCCGATCTCGGCCAGGAGCTTGTTCGGGCCGCCCATGCGGGTCGAGCGGCCCGCCGCCAGCACGACGGCGGCGAGGCGCGGGGCGGGCGGAGCCGCGATCTCACCCTCGCGCGGCTGCGGACGCGACACGATCTCCATCAGCAGTCCTCCCACCCCCATGCCGGTGACGTCGTGCTTGGTCACCGGCAGGCCGGCCAGCAGGCGCATCAGTACCCAGTCGAAGCCGTTCTCCTTCGGCGAGCGGGCGCAACCCGGCGCGCCGAGCACCGGGACGCTGCCGAGCGCGCCGACCATCAGCAGGTTCCCGGGGTCCACCGGCATGCCGAGATGGTCGACCTGTCCCCCCGCCGCCTCCAGCGCCGCCGGAATGACGTCGCGCCGGTCGGCGATGGCGGAAGCGCCGAAGACGAGGACGAGATCGGCCCCGCCCGCCACCTCGCCGATCGCCGCCGTCAGGGCCGCGGCCTCATGGGGCACGCGCCGCTCGGCGACGATGGCCGCCCCCGCCGGAGCCAGCCGGTCGGCGGTCACCCGCAGCGTCTTCTCCACCACCTTGTCGGCGAGCCCCGGCAGCAGGGTCGAGACCACCGCGACCCGCCGCCGCACGAAGGGCGCGACCCTGACGAGAGGCCCCGCCGCGATCGCCTCCGCCACCCTGTCGCCGGCGACCGCATAGGGGATGATCTTGACGGTCGCCACCATCTCGCCCGCCTCGACGGCGGCGAAGGCCGGCAGCGTCGCCAGGGTGATGGCCTCGTCTATGCGGTTGATCCGGTCGATGCCCTCGCGGTCCACCATCAGCACGCCAGCCTCGGCGGCGAAGAGATTGGCGCGGCCGGTGAACGGCGGATCGATGCGCAGGCCCTCCCCCGCCACCGCGGCGGCGATGCGGCCGGCGGCCTCGTCCTCGCCGATGTCGCCGGGCTCGGCCAGCGCCACGGTGATGGTCGCGATCCCCGCGGCCTTCAGCGCGGCGATCTCGGCAGCGCCGATCACCGATCCCTTCTTCATGAGGAGCCCCGGCCGGCGCACCGCATGGGCGACGACGCCGCCGAGGGCCTGCTCGACCGCCAGGGGACCGAAGCGCATCAGCCGCCTCCCTCGCCGCCACTGCGGGACCCGCTCACGCGATGCCCTGCCGCCAGGCCTGCGTCACCTCGGCGAGGATCGATACGGCGATCTCCGCCGGCGTGATGGCGCCGATGGCGAGACCCACCGGCGCCTTGATGCGGGCGAGCGCTTCCGGCGCGACGCCCGCCGCCGTCAGCCGCTCGACGCGCCGGGCATGGGTTTTCCGCGACCCGAGCGCGCCGATGTAGAAGCAGTCCTTCTCGAAGGCGTGCGTCAGTGCGGGGTCGTCGATCTTCGGGTCGTGGGTCAGCGCGATGAAGGCGGTGTAGCGGTCCACGTGGAGGCCCGGCAGCGCCTCGTCGGGCCATTGGGCCAGGAGGGTGACACCGGGAAAGCGCTCGGGGGTTGCGAAGGCGGTGCGCGGATCGACGATGACCGGGTCGTATCCGAGCATGCGCGCCATCGGCACCAGCGCCTGGCTGATGTGGACCGCGCCGATGATCACCATCTGCGCCGGCGGCACCTGCACCGTCAGGAAGGCGCGCGTGCCCTCCACGACGCCGCTGCGGCCCGTGCGCAGCGCCGCGCGGATCGCCCCCTCCAGCGGATCGCCGGCCAGGGTCTCCGCCGTGACGAGCCGCGCCTCGCCGCCGTCGAGATCGGTGACGAGAACCGCGGCACGCCGGCCGGCCCGCGCCGCATTGAGGGCGGAGAGGAGGTCGAGGCGCATCAGCCGACCTTCTCGACATAGACGGCGATACGGCCGCCGCAGGACAGGCCCGCCCGCCAGGCCGTCTCGTCGGCAACGCCGAATTCGAGCATCTTGGCCTTGCCCGAGCCGATCACGTCCAGCGCCTCGGTGACCACCTCGCCCTCGACGCAGCCGCCCGACACCGAGCCGAGAAAGGTGCCGTCCTCGTCGATGACGAGATGAGATCCGACCGGTCGCGGCGCCGAACCCCAGGTCTCGACGACGGTCGCCACCGCCACGCCCTTGCCGGCCTTCGCCCAGGCCTCGGCCTGGCCGAGGATATCGTCGTCGGTCGAGAGCATGGCGGCCTCCCTGGAACATCTCCAACGTCCAAGACATCGGACGAACCGAAGCGCCGCGCAAGGGCGGGCGCTCGATACGTCCTTCGATGCCGGGCATCCATGGCCCTACAGCGCCTTCATCCACCGCCGCGGGTCGTGCGCCCGGTCGGTCCGGCGCGCGTCCAGCGCCGCGACGAGATCGGCCACCGCCGCCACGTTGTGGATGGTGCGGAACTCGTCGACATGGGGCAGCAGGGCGCGGATGCCCTGGGCGCGCGCCTCGAACCCGTCGAAGCGCAGCAGCGGATTGAGCCAGACGAGCCGCCGGCAAGAGCGGTGCAGCCGGTCGGCGGCCCGCGCCAGGTCGGCGGTGCCATCGCGCTCCAGACCGTCGGTCACCAGCAGCACCACCGCCCCGCCCGACAGCACCCGCCGCGACCACAGCCTGTTGAAGGCGGCGAGCGAGGGCGCGATGCGCGTGCCGCCCGACCAGTCCTCCACCGCCGCCGTGCAGGCGGCCAGCGCCTCGTCCGGGTCCCTCGCCTTCAGCATGCGGGTGATGTTGGTCAGCCGGGTGCCGAAGGTGAAGGCATGGACGTTGCGGCGGTTCTCCATCAGCGCGTGGACGAAGTGCAGGATCACCCGCGTGTACTGGTTCATCGAGCCGGAAATGTCGCAGAGCACCACGAGCGGCGGATGCTTGGTCTTCGGCCCGCGCCGGGCGAGGTCGATGATGCCGCCACCCTCCCCGATGGAGCGGCGCAGCGTGCGCCGAAGGTCGATGCGCCGCCCCCGCGGGTCCGGGGCGAGGCGCCGCGTCGGCACGGCATCGTCGGGCAGCACCAGGGCCGCCACCCTGCGGCTCGCCTCGGCGATCTCGGCGGCCGTCATCTGGGCGAAGTCCTTCTTCTGCAGCACCTCGATGTCGGAAACGGTGAGGCTCGCATCCACCTCGATCTCCGGCTTCTCCACCGGCACGCTCTCGGCCTGTTTGAAGAAGGCCTCCTGCAGGCGCAGCGACACCGGATCGGGCTTACCCGGCGTCGCGGGCGCCACCGGCATCAGGATGGAGAGCAGCTTCTCCATCAGGTGCCGCTTCTTCCAGAAGATCTCGAAGGCGGTGCGGAACAGCACCGACTGCTCGTGCTTCGTCACGAACACCGCGTGCAGCGTCCAGTAGAAGTCCTCGCGCGAGCCGATGCCCGCCGCCTCCACCGCCTGCACCGCATCGAGAACCGTCCCCGGCCCGACGGGCAGGCCGGCCGTGCGCAGCGCGCGGGCGAAATGGGTGATGTTCTCGGCGAGCGCGTTCGCCATCAGGCGGGCCTCAGCAGGAAGGCGAAGACCGGCGAAAGGGCTAGCGAGCCGGCATTGTAGACGCCATGGGCGAGCGCCGTGCCGAGAAAGGCGGTGCGCCAGCCGCGGGCGGCATGCCAGCCGGCATATTGCAGGGCGAAGACGAGGAAGATCGCCGCGGTCACCGGTGTCCTGACCAGCGTCAGCGGCAGGTGCGCGGCGACCGCCGCCGCCACCGCGGCGGCGACGAAGAGGGCGACCGGCGCCCGCAGCAGCACCGCCACCAGCCAGTGCAGCACCGCCAGCGCCGCCGTCTCGATCAGCGGCGCGACTAGAATGGCTGCGGCGACGATCATCGCCATGGATAGCGGCGAGGGTCCGGGCGCGGGCATCCGCACTCCGGCGAGCGACAGCGCCGTCCACCAGGCGAGCGGAACCACCAGCAGCGCCGCGCCGATGGCGGCGGCCTTCAGCCAGGCCATCCGGCCGGGATCGGTGACGAGGGCGAGCGGAGCCATCGGATCAGCGTCCCGCCTTCACCTCGTCGAGGATCGCCTTGGCCTCGCCGCCCTGCATCTTCTGGATGTCGTCCTGATATTTCAGCAGCACGCCGAGCGTGTCGGTGACGCCCTGCGGGTCGAGCCCGACGGCGTCGAGTTCGGTCAGCGCGGTCGCCCAGTCGATCGTCTCGGCGACGCCCGGCACCTTGAACAGGTCGGTCTTCCTCAACCGCTGCACGAAGGCGACGATCTCCTTCGTCAGCCGCTCCGGCGCGCCCGGCGCCTTGGCCTTGAGGATGGCGAGTTCGCGCGCCGCGTCGGGATAGTCGACCCAGTGGTAGAGGCAGCGCCGCTTCAGCGCGTCGTGGATCTCGCGGGTGCGGTTCGAGGTGACGATGACGATGGGCGCCGCCGGCGCCTTGATCGTGCCGAGTTCGGGCACCGTGACCTGGAAGTCTGACAGGACCTCCAGCAGGAAGGCCTCGAAGGCCTCGTCGGTGCGGTCGAGCTCGTCGATGAGCAGCACCGGCGGGCCGCGCGGATCAGGCTCGAGCGCCTTGAGCAGCGGGCGCTTGACCAGGAACCGCTCGGAGAAGATGCCCGATGCCAGCGCCTCGCGGTCCACCGCCCCCTCAGCCTCGGCGAGGCGGATGGTGATCATCTGCGCCGCGTAGTTCCACTCATAGACCGCCGCGGCGACGTCCAGCCCCTCGTAGCACTGCAGCCGGATGAGGTTGCGGCCGAGCGCCGTGGCGAGGACCTTGGCGATCTCGGTCTTGCCGACGCCGGCCTCCCCTTCCAGCAGCAAAGGCCGGCCCAGTTTCAGCGCCAGGAACAGCACGGTCGCCAGCGACCGGTCGGCGACGTAGTCGCCGCGCCCGAGCAGGGCCAGAGTCTCGTCGATGGAGGTGGGAAGCGGGATCGGCTGGGCAGTCGTCACTGAGGCACTCCGGCTGGACGCTGGGACCATAGCGCAGCCGGCATGCCGTCGAGAACCTCAATCCGCGGCGGCGCGCCGTGCGGGCGGCTGGCCGGGATCGAGGGCGAGCCGTGTCGCCTGGGCGATGCCGGTGCCGTAGCCGGTCGATAGCGTGATCTTTGCCGGAAGGAGCGTGCGGGTGCCGCGCACCGGCACGAGAACGACCTCGGCGGAGCGCTGCCGCGCGCTCTGGATGTCGTTGCGGTCGGGCCGGTAGCCGGCGATCGGCTCGAAGCGCACCCGGCAGACCGCCGCCTCGCCCTTGTATCCGCCGATCTCGACCTGGCGCGTCTCGACGAAGGAATAGATGAGGTCGAAGCGCTCGCGACCGCCGAAGACCGGGGTGCGCCGCTCGCAGGCCGCCGCTCCCGCCACCGGCCCGGAGCCGCCGGCGACGAAGATGCCGGCGGAGAGCGGGTCGAGGACGCCGCGCAGATGTTCGGGGAGGACGGGGGTCGCGCGCGGATGGGGCGGCTTGTCCGGATCGCGTTCGACGCCGGTGACGTTGCCGCCGGCCATGGCGATGCGCGTCGTCTCCACCTTGCCACCGGAGCGGATCGCCACCGTGAAGCTCGAGGGCACCGGCGTCGCGCCGCGGATCTGGCCGGTGGCGGTGGCCGTGCCCGACCCGCCCGAGAAGATGGCCGCCACCCCTGTGACGCGGACGTCCAGCGTCGTGCGGTAGTTCCGCCCGTCGCTGGTCGAGACCATGGTGCCGCGGCCGATGGAGAGGCCGAGGAAGGTAACGCTGTAATCGGCCGAGACCTGTCCCTGCCCGGCCCCCTGGGCCCGGGCCGCCGACGGCTGTGCTCCGGCGAGGGCCAGAGCGGCGCAGGCGAGGACGGCTGGGACGGGCTTCATGCGCTCACCTCGGGGCAGACGGGCGGTCGACGATCCCGGACTGTGCACGTCGGTGTGGGGCGTTTTTGGGGCGCCGGCCCGCGCCGTCGGCGGCTCGGGAAAAAGGCCCGGGTTGCAACCATTTTTCGCGGATTCGATTCGAATTTTCATTAAGGCGGCGCGTGCTAGCGCAGGGATCGTCAATTCCAGCGCGGGCTCCCCGATGCGCCACAGCACGATCCTGACCACTCTGCTGCTCGCTCTCCTCGCCGCAGCGGTGACGCTGTTCGTGTTCTTTCCCGGCGAGGCGGCCCTCGTCACCGGCAGCGTCCGCCGCATGATCGATCCCAAGCGGCCCGACCTCGTCCGCCTCGAATACATCACCGTGAACCCCGAGCTCTCGCGCGGCTGGCGCACCCTGCGCGTCGTCGAGACTCCGGAACAGTGCCTGCCGCTGCTCGCCCAGAACCATGCCCGCGACCCCGGCCTCGCCGGTCCCCTCGGCGCCCTGCGATGCGTCGCCTACCGCAAGGACGGCGAGATGATCGAGGTACTCCAGACGCGCCGCATCGCGGCTCCGGCGGGCTGAGCGGACGGTTCTCCCGTCACCCATGCGAAAGGGCCGGCGCGGGTGCGACCGGCCCTTTCCTTTGCGTCGAGCTTCCGGCAGGCCGTCAGCCCAGGGCCGCCGCGACGGCCCGTTTGGCGATGACGCCGACGAGATGGGCGCGATACTCCGCCGAGGCGTGGATGTCCCCGTTCAGGTCCTCGGCAGGCGTCGTCACGCCCTCCAGCGACTTCGGATTGAAGCGCCTCGCCAGCGCCTCCTCCATCGCCGTGTGGCGAAACACGCCGTTGGAGCCGGCACCGGTGACTGCCACCCGGACGCTGCCGCCCTTCTTGGCGACGAATACGCCGACGATGGCGTAGCGCGAGGCCGGATTGGGGAACTTCACGTAACCGGCCTTGCCGGGCACGGGGAAGGCGATCTTGGTGACGACTTCGTCCTCGTCGAGGGCGGTGGAGAACATGCCGGCGAAGAACTCCTCCGCCGGAATCTTCCGCTTGCTGGTGTGGACGGTCGCCCCCAGCGCCATCAGTGCCGCCGGATAGTCCGCCGCCGGGTCGTTGTTGGCGACCGACCCGCCGATGGTGCCGCGATGGCGGACATGGGGGTCACCGATATGGGCGGCGAGCCGGGCGAGCGCCGGGATCGCCTGCTGGACGATGGGCGAGTTCGCCACCTCCGCATGGGTCGTCATCGCGCCGATGACGATGGAGCGCCCCTTCTGCTCGATGCCGGACAGGCCGGCGCCCGAAAGGTCGATCAGCGTCTTCGGGCTGGCGAGCCGCTGCTTCATCGTCGGGATCAGCGTGTGGCCGCCGGCCAGCAGCTTGGGGTCCTCGGCCTTGCCGAGGAGCGAGACGGCGCCGCGGACGGTTGCGGCCTTCTGGTATTTGAAAGGATACATGATGACCTCTTTCGAACCTTACTCGGCCGCGATGGCGGCGCGGGACTGTTTCTGGATGACCGTCCACAGGGCCTGGGGCGTCGCCGGCATGGGCACGTCCTCCGTGCCCAGCGCGTCGGTCAGCGCGTTGATGACGGCGGCGGGCGCCGCGATGGCTCCTGCCTCGCCGCAGCCCTTGATGCCGAGCGGATTGGACGGGCACGGCGTCACCGTCATGCCGACGTCGAAGGACGGCAGGTCGTGGGCCCGCGGCATGGCGTAGTCCATGAAGGACGCCGTCACGAGCTGACCTTCCGTGTTGTAGATCGTGCCCTCGAGCAGCGCCTGGCCGACGCCCTGGGCGATGCCGCCATGGACCTGGCCCTCGACGATCATCGGGTTGATGACGTTGCCGAAGTCGTCCACCGCCGTCCACTTGGCGATGGTGGCGACGCCGGTCTCCTGGTCCACCTCGATCTCGCAGATGTGGCAGCCGGCCGGGAAGGTGAAGTTGGTGGGGTCGTAGAACGAACCCTCCTTCAGCCCCGGCTCCAGCTCCTGCGGATTGAACTTGTGGGCGATGTAGGCGTTGAGCGCCACCGTGCCGAAATCCACCGACTTGTCGGTGCCCTTCACGGTGAACTTGCCGTCCTTGAAGTCGATGTCGGCCTCCGCCGCCTCCAGCACGTGGGAGGCGACCTTCTTCGCCTTGGCCTCGATCTTGTCGAGCGCCTTGGAGATGGCCGACATGCCGACCGCGCCCGAGCGCGAGCCGTAGGTGCCCATGCCGAACTGCACCTTGTCGGTGTCGCCGTGGACGATGGAGACGTTGTCGATGGAGATGCCGAGGCGCGAGGAGACGAGCTGGGCGAAGGTCGTCTCGTGGCCCTGGCCGTGGCTGTGCGAGCCGGTGAGGACCTCCACCGTGCCGACCGGGTTGACCCTCACCTCCGCCGATTCCCACAGGCCGACGCCGGCGCCGAGGGAGCCGACCGCCTGGGACGGGGCGATGCCGCAGGCCTCGATATAGGTGGAATAGCCGAGGCCGCGCAGTTTACCGCGCTTGGCCGCCTCGCGGCGGCGCTTGCCGAAGCCCTTTACGTCGGCCATCTCCATGGCCTTCACCAGCGAGGCTTTGTAGTCGCCGCAGTCGTAGGTCATGATGACAGGCGTCTGGTGCGGGAACTTCGACACGAAGTTGCGCCGACGGAAGGCCGCCGGATCCATGCCGAGCTCGCGCGCCGCCGCTTCCACCAGCCGCTCGACGACGAAGGTCGCCTCCGGCCGCCCGGCACCGCGATAGGCGTCCACCGGCGCGGTGTTGGTATAGACCGCGTCCACCTCGGCATAGATGTTCGGGATGGCGTACTGGCCCGACAGCAGCGTCGCATAGAGATAGGTCGGCACCGACGAGGCGAAGGTCGACAGGTACGCGCCCATATTGGCGATGGTCTTGACCCTGAGGCCGGTGATCTTTCCCTCGGCGTCGGTGGCGAGCTGCGCCCGCGTGACGTGGTCGCGGCCGTGGGCGACGCAGAGGAACTCCTCCGTCCGGTCGGCGGTCCACTTCACGGGGCGGCCGCACTTGCGTGCCGCCCAGACGCAGACCGTCTCCTCGGCATAGATGAAGATCTTCGAGCCGAAGCCGCCGCCGACGTCCGGCGCGATGACCCGGAGCTTGTGCTCGGGCGCGATGCCGACGAAGGCGGAGAGAACGAGCCGCGCGACGTGCGGGTTCTGGCTCGTCGTGTAGAGGGTCAGCGCGTCGTTGCCGGCATCGTATTCGCCGACCGCGGCGCGCGGTTCCATGGCGTTGGGCACGAGGCGGTTGTTGACGATCTCGAGCGTGGTGACGTGCTTGGCCGCCGTGAAGGCCGCCTCCGTCGCCGCCTTGTCGCCGATGTGCCAGTCGTAGACCGTGTTGTTCGGCGCCTCGGAATGGACCTCCGGGCCGCCCTGGGCCTTGGACGTGTCGGCGTTCGCCGGCAGCACGCCGTAGTCGACGACGATGGCCTCCGCCGCGTCCTTGGCCTGGGACAGCGTGTCGGCGATCACCACGGCCACGTGGTCGCCCACATAGCGCACCTTGCCCTGGGCGAGGATCGGATGCGGGCCGGCGCGCATCGGCGTGCCGTCCTTCGAATGGATCATCCAGCCGCAGATGAGGCCGCCGACCTTGTCGGCCGCGACGTCCTCGCCGGTGTAGATCGCGACGACGCCGGGCATGGTCTTCGCGCGGGAAATGTCGATGCCGTTCAGCGTCGCGTGCGCGTGCGGCGACCGCAGGAAATAGGCGTGCGCCTGGCCGGGGCGGTTGATGTCGTCGGTATACTGGCCCTTGCCGGTGATGAAGCGGTGGTCTTCCTTGCGCCGGACGGCGGCACCGATGGCGGTGACTGTCATGGACGATCCTCCCTGGGGACGTCGGATGGACGGGAAAGGCTGCGGGTGCGGCTTGTGGCGCCGCTTACTCCGCCGCCTGGCGCGCGGGGGCCGAACCGGTCATCGCCCGGGCGCCGGCTTCCACCGCCTTGACGATGTTGTGGTAGCCGGTGCAGCGGCAGATGTTGCCCTCGAGCTCCTCGCGGATCGTCGCCTCGTCCACCGCGCCCTTGCGGTTCACGATGTCGACGGCGGCCATGATCATGCCCGGGGTGCAGAAGCCGCACTGCAGGCCGTGGTGCTCGCGGAAGGCCTCCTGCATCGGGTGCAGCTTGCCGTCCTTGGCGAGCCCCTCGATGGTCACGACATCGGCGCCCTGACACTGCACCGCGAAGGTCGTGCACGACTTCACGGCCTTGCCGTCGACATGGACGACGCAGGCACCGCACTGCGACGTGTCGCAGCCGATATGGGTGCCGGTCAGGTGCAGGTTTTCGCGCAGCATCTGCACCAGCAGGGTGCGCGGATCGACATCGGCCGTCACCGGTCGTCCGTTGACCGTCAGGGTCACCGTCGGCATGGGCGTTCCTCCTCACATTCCATCAAAACGGGCGCCTACGGGATGTTTTTTGTCTCCGCCGCCAGCTCCCGCGCCGGAAACGGCCTGTTTTCGGCGAGAATTGCAGTTTGGACCCGTTCTCAACGGAGCGTCAAGCTGGAACCTTACCAGAGTGCAGGACGGCCCCCACGCGCGCGCATCCCCCTGCCCCGTTGCAATGTCGCGGCTCTCCCCTAGTCTCTCGCGCCACCCCTGTCGCAGGAGAGCCCTCATGCCCCGCTTCACCACCTCCGACGGCCTGTCGCTGCGCTACGAGGATACCGGTGGCGACAAGCCGGCGCTTCTCCTGTCCAACTCGCTCGGCACCCGGCTGGAGATGTGGCAGCCGCAGATGGCGGCCTTCGCGGAGGCGTTCCGCGTGGTGCGCTACGACAAGCGCGGCCACGGCGAGAGCGAGTTGCGCGTCGGGCCGACGAACTTCGCCCGCCTCACCCTCGACGCCGTCGAACTGCTCGACCATCTCGGCATCGCCAAGGCCGACTGGTGCGGCCTTTCCATGGGCGGCATGAGCGGCATGTGGGCCGGCACCCACCACGCGAGCCGGTTCACCCGCCTCGTCCTGTGCAATACCGGCGCGGGCATGCCCACCGCCGACATGTGGAACCAGCGCATCGCCACCGTGAAGCGCGAGGGCCTCGCCCCCCTCATCCCGACCATCGTCGACCGCTGGTTCACCAAGCGCTTCCAGCAGGCGGACCCCAAGGCCGTGGCGCGAATCGTCGCCATGCTGGAGACGACCCCGCCCGAGGGCTACGCCGCCTGCTCCGCCGCCATCCGCGACATGGACCAGCGCGAATCGATCCGGTCGATCCGCCTGCCGACCCTGGTCATTTCAGGCACCCACGACGGCTCCACCCCGCCGGAGAAGGGCCGCGAGATCGCGGCCGCCATCCCGGGCGCGCGCTATGTCGAGCTCGACGCCGCGCACCTCTCCAACATCGAGCAGGAACAGGCCTTCACCGACACGGTGATGGGCTTCCTGCGGCCTTGAGGCGCCGGCAAGAGTGTCGGTGCGCCCTTCGGGGCTCTGCCTGCTCGCACCTCAGTAGGAAGAGGGTCGAGCCTGGCGTGACGACCGACCGTGTCCCGCGTCGTGCAGGACACCAACGCCCCTCATCCTGAGGTGCGAGCCCCGGCGATGCGGCCGCATCGGCCGGGGGCGAGCCTCGAAGGACGCAATTCCACCGATTCAGGGCGCCCGCCCCGACAGGAGACCTCCATGGACGAAAAAGACCGCTTCGAAAAAGGCCTCGCGGTGCGCCGCGCCGTGCTGGGTGATGCCCATGTCGACCGCTCGCTGGCGGCTCGCGACGGCTTTTCCGGCGAGTTCCAGGACTTCATCACCCGCTACGCCTGGGGCGAGATCTGGACCCGGCCCGGCCTGGAGCGCAAGACGCGCAGCTTCCTGGTGCTCGCCATCTGCGCCTCGCTCGGGCGCTGGGAGGAGTTCCGCCTGCACTGCCGCGCCTCCTTCTCCAACGGCGTCACCACCGACGACATCAAGGAGGTGATCCTGCAGATCGCCGTCTATGCCGGCGTTCCCGCCGCCAACACGGCGATGAAGGAGGCGAAGGAGGTCTTCGCCGAGCTCGGCATCAAGACCTGAGATTCTGCAGGACCCACCCTTATCCTCTCGTCGCGCTAGCGAGGGGAGGTTCGGGTGAGGCATTCTTTGCGGGAACGAGCGGCAGATGGGTCGCGCAAACGCCCCCTCAGCGCGGGATCGGCCGATACGCCCGGTCGAAATAGGCGAGCGCCGGCCCGGTCGGGCCGATGCGCACCGCCTCCACCTGGCCGATGAGGATGTGGTGCGTCGCCATGGCGCGCATCTCGACGAGCCGGCAGTCGAAGCCGACGAGGGCGGTGTCGAGGGTCGGCGCGCCGGTGGCGAGCGGTGACCACGCGCCTTCGCCGAAGCGCTCGGCCCCGGTCAGGCCGCGGCGGCCGGCGAAAGTCTCCGCCAGTCCCTCGGCGCCGGCCGGCAGGGCGTTGACGGCGAAGACACCGTTACTGGCAATCAGGGCGCCGTTGGCGGACTTGCGGTTGAGGCAGACGAGCAGCGTCGGCGGGTCGTCCGAAACGGATGCGACGGCGATGGCGGTGAAGCCGCCCGTGCCGGCGGGACCGGCCGTGGTGATGACGTGCACATGGCCGGCGACATGCGCCATGCCGTCGCGATAGGCCTGGGGGGAGGCCGCGCGCACTCCCGGAATCATCGAGCGGCTGGCTCCGCCATCCATGCACAATCCTCTGTTCTCCCGATGATATAGGCCCGACAGGCCGCCCGGGCCAACGGCCGGGACTGAATTCTCGGTGATTAAGGTTGAGGCCGGCGTGTGAATAAAGCGCGTCGTGCCATTGTGAGTTGTCCGGACGCTTGCTACCGATAGGGCGTTGGCTCCGCCGCATGGACCGCCCGCAGAGGCGGCCGGCGCCGGTGACCATCACGGCGCTATCCCGCGCCGGAGGGGAACATGGGAAGGTGACGGCATGGAAGTCTTCTTCCAGCAGCTGATCAATGGCGTCACGCTGGGGTCGATCTACGGTCTCATCGCCATCGGCTACACGATGGTCTTCGGCATCATCGGCATGGTGAACTTCTCCCATGGTGATGTCTTCATGGTCTCAACCTTCATCGCCCTCATCGCGCTGATGATCCTGACCACCTGGCTCGGCGTCGGGTCCATCCTCATCGCGCTGATGATCGTGCTGATCGTCGCCATGGTCTTCACGTCGCTGGTGAGTTGGACCATCGAGCGCGTCGCCTACCGGCCGCTGCGCGGGTCCTTCCGCCTCGCCCCGCTCATCTCCGCCATCGGCATGTCGATCGTGCTGTCGAACTTCGTGCAGGTCGCCCAGGGCCCGCGCAACAAGGCCATCGACCCCATCCTCAACAACGTCTTCGTGCTCTCGGCCGCCGGCGGCTACCAGGTGACGCTGTCCTACAAGCAGATCGTCATCGTCGTGGTCACGGCAGCGCTCCTCGCCGTGTTCTGGTGGGTGGTGGCCAAGACGCCGCTCGGGCGGGCCCAGCGCGCCTGCGAGCAGGACCGCAAGATGGCGGCGCTCCTCGGCGTCGACGTCGACCGCACCATCTCCATCACCTTCGTCATGGGCGCCGCGCTCGCCGCCGTCGCCGGCACGCTCTACCTCGTCTATTACGGCGTGGTGAACTTCTCCGACGGCTTCACGCCCGGCGTGAAGGCCTTCACCGCGGCGGTGCTCGGCGGCATCGGCTCGCTGCCCGGTGCCGTGCTGGGCGGCCTCCTGATCGGCCTGATCGAGGTCTTCTGGTCGGCCTACTTCTCGGTCGAGTACAAGGACGTTGCCGCCTTCTCCATCCTCGCGATCGTGCTGATCTTCATGCCCCAGGGCATCCTCGGCCGTCCCGACGTCGAGAAGGTCTGACGCCGTGACCATGCCCGTGGACACCGCACCGGCCGCCCCCTCGCCCGTGGCCCGTGCCATGAAGGACGCGCTCTTCGCCGCCATCGTCGCCGCCGGCGTCTTCGGCCCCCTGCTCGCCTTCAAGACGACACAGGACATGCAGAACCGGCTCATCGTCGAGCCGCGCTGGGACCTCCTCGCGGTCGTCGTGCTGCTGGTGTGGGCCGGCCGCTTCCTGCTGTCGCTCTGGCAGGCCCGGGTGCGGCCCGAGACCACGGCGGCTATCGGCTCCCACCTCGTCTTGGGCCTGATCCCGCCGAGCATCCGGGCCGTGATCAGGAACGGCCTGCCGCCGGCCGCCCTCGTCGCCCTCTTCGTCTATCCGATGATGATCATGTCGCTCACCGGGGGGTCCGGCGCCCTCAAGTGGATCGACAATTTCGGCATCCAGATCCTCATCTACGTGATGCTGGCCTGGGGCCTGAACATCGTCGTCGGCCTCGCCGGCCTGCTCGACCTCGGCTACGTCGCCTTCTACGCGGTCGGCGCCTATGCCTATGCCCTCATCGCCACCAAGGTGATCCCGGCGACCTTCCCCGGCCTCGGCGTCTGGGCCTTCTGGATCTGCCTGCCGATCGCCGGCATCCTCGCCGCCTTCTGGGGGGTGCTGCTCGGCTTCCCGGTCTTGCGATTGCGCGGCGACTATCTCGCCATCGTGACGCTGGCCTTCGGCGAGATCATCCGCCTCATCCTCATCAACTGGACGGCCTTCTCCAACGGCTACGAAGGCATCTCGACGATCCCGCGGCCCTCCTTCTTCGGCATTCCCTTCAACGCCTCCGACACCGGCTTCGCAGCCGTGTTCGGGCTCGAGTTCTCGCCCGTCTACCGCACCATCTTCCTCTACTACGTCATCGTCTGCCTCGCCCTGCTCACCGCCTGGGTGTCGAACCGGCTGCGCAAGCTCCCCGTCGGCCGCGCCTGGGAGGCGCTGCGCGAGGACGAGATCGCCTGCCGCTCCCTCGGCATCAACACGGTCAACACCAAGCTCACCGCCTTCGCCATCGGCGCCATGTTCGGCGGCTTCGCCGGCTCCTTCTTCGCCGCGCGCCAGGGCTTCATCTCGCCCGAGAGCTTCACCTTCATGGAATCGGCGGTCATTCTCGCCATCGTCGTGCTCGGCGGCATGGGCTCGCTGATCGGCACCGCCATCGCCGCCGTCGCCATGATCGGCGGCACCGAACTCCTGCGCGAGCTCGACTGGCTGAAGGCCATCTTCGGCAACGACTTCGACCCCGCCCAGTACCGCATGCTCATCTTCGGCCTCGCCATGGTGGCGATCATGGTGTGGAAGCCGCGCGGCTTCGTCTCCACCCGCATGCCCACCGCCTTCCTGAAGACCCGGCGTGCCGTCTCCGCCGACCACGTGAAGGAGGGCCACGGATGAGCGAGGCCATCCTCTCCGTCGAGCACCTGACCATGCGCTTCGGCGGCCTCATCGCCGTCAACGACCTCTCCTTCGAGGCGCGCCGCGGCGAGATCACCGCCGTCATCGGGCCCAACGGCGCCGGCAAGACCACGGTGTTCAACTGCATCACCGGCTTCTACAAGCCGAGCCAGGGGCGCATCACCATGCGCCATCCCGACGGGCGCACCCACCTGCTCGAGCGCCTGCCGGACTTCCGCATCTCGCAGGAGGCGAAGGTCGCGCGCACATTCCAGAACATCCGCCTGTTCTCAGGCATGACGGTGCTGGAGAACCTTCTGGTGGCCCAGCACAACCCGCTGATGTCCGCCTCCGGCTGGTCGATCGGCGGCATCCTCGGCCTGCCCTCCTATGGCCGCGCCGAGCGCCGGGCCATCGAGAAGGCGGCCTACTGGCTTGACAAGTGCGGCCTCACCGACCGCGCCGACGATCCTGCCGGCGATCTCTCCTACGGGCCGCAGCGGGCCCTCGAGATCGCCCGCGCCATGTGCACCGACCCCGAGCTCCTCTGCCTCGACGAGCCGGCCGCCGGCCTCAACCCGCGCGAGAGCCTGGTGCTCAACGACCTGCTGCGCTTCATCCGCAAGGAGCACGGCACCTCCCTGCTGCTCATCGAGCACGACATGAGTGTGGTCATGGAAATCTCCGACCACGTCGTCGTCCTCGACTACGGCATCAAGATCTCCGACGGCACGCCCTCCCAGGTGCGCGAGGACCCCAAGGTCATCGCCGCCTATCTCGGCGTCGACGATTCCGAGGTCGAGAAGGTCGAGGCGGAGGTCGGGCTGTGACGGCGCTGCTCACCGCCCGCGGCGTCGAGACCTTCTACGGCGCCATCCAGGCGCTCAAGGGGATCGACATCGACGTCGCCAAGGGCGAGATCGTCACCCTGATCGGCGCCAACGGCGCCGGCAAGTCGACGCTGATGATGACCATCTGCGGAAGCCCGCAGGCCCGCCGCGGCTCCATCGTCTACGACGGGCAGGACATCACCCGGCTGCCGACCCACCAGATCATGCGCATGGGGATCGCCCAGTCGCCGGAGGGCCGGCGCATCTTCCCGCGCATGTCGGTCTACGAGAACCTCCAGATGGGGGCCTCCCTCACCGACCCCGCCTTCTTCGCCGACGACCTCGACAAGGTCTTCGCCCTCTTCCCCCGCCTCAAGGAGCGGCGCGACCAGCGCGGCGGCACGCTCTCGGGCGGCGAGCAGCAGATGCTCGCCATCGCCCGCGCCCTGATGAGCCGGCCGAAGCTGCTGCTGCTCGACGAGCCGTCCCTCGGCCTCGCCCCGCTCATCGTCGCCGGCATCTTCAACGCCATCCGCGAGCTGAACCGCCAGGAGGGCCTCACCGTCTTCCTCGTGGAGCAGAACGCCTATCACGCCCTGAAGCTTGCCCATCGCGGCTACGTGCTGGTCAACGGCGCCGTCACCATGGCCGGCACCGGCCAGGAGCTCCTCGCCCGCGAGGAGGTCCGCGCCGCCTATCTCGAGGGAGGCCGGCACTGATGCAGGGCATTCTCTACGAAGAGCCGTCCATCTGGCTGTTCCTGCTGGTGACGCTGGTCCTGGGCGGCTGGCTCGCCGTGATGACCGGCCGGGCCTGCGCCCAGACCTGGCGCGGCATTCCCGAGACCATCGCCTACCTCCTCGTCCTCGGCCTCGCCGTGCGCTTCGCCCATTTCGCCCTGTTCGAGGGCACACTGCTGTCGCTGCGCTACTACGTCGTCGACACGGTGATCGTCACCGCCATCGGACTCCTCTCCTGGCGGGCCACCCGCACCGACCAGATGGTCCACCAGTACTGGTGGCTCTACCAACGCACCGGCCCGCTCACCTGGAGCGAGCGGCCGGTCCCGCTGTCCTCCCCTCCGGAAAAACCCCGATGACGCATCGGTCGCAGCCGGACGGGCTGACAAGTCCCGCAAAAGGGTGTTCGATCCCCGTCAAGGACGGCATGGCCGTCCTCCGCGAAGGCTCGATCCCCTCGTGACCCCTCTTGGGAAGGATGAGAGATGAAGACCAAACTCCTCGCCGGGCTCACGCTCGGTCTGGGTCTCGCCCTGGCGCTTCCCGCCCAGGCGCAGATCCGTCTCGGTGTCGCCGGCCCGATCACGGGTCCGAACGCCTCGTTCGGCGCCCAGTTGCGCCACGGTGTCGAACAGGCCGTGGAAGACATCAATGCCGCCGGCGGCATTCTCGGCCAGCGCATCCAGCTCTCGGTCGGTGACGACGTCTCCGATCCCCGCCAGGGCGTGAGCGTCGCCAACAAGTTCGTCGGCGACGGCGTCAAGTTCGTCGTCGGCCACTTCAACTCGGGCGTGTCGATCCCCTCCTCCGAGGTCTATGCGGAGAACGGCATCGTCGCCATCACCCCCGCCTCGACCAATCCGCGCTACACCGAGCGCGGCCTCTGGAACGTCTTCCGCACCTGCGGCCGCGACGACCAGCAGGGCGCGGTGGCCGGCGCCTATCTCGCCCGCCAGTTCGCCGGCAAGCGCGTGGCCATCGTCCACGACAAGACCACCTACGGCAAAGGCCTCGCCGACGAGACGCAGAAGGCGATGAACGCCGCCGGCCTCAAGGAGGTGATCTACGAAGGCGTCAACACCGGCGAGAAGGACTTCTCGGCGTTGATCTCCAAGCTCAAGGCGGCGAACGTCGACGTCGTCTACTGGGGCGGCCTGCACACCGAGGGCGGCCTCATCGTTCGCCAGATGCGCGACCAGGGCGTCGCCGCCCCGCTGATGTCGGGTGACGGCATCGCCGACAACGAGTTCGCCGCCATCGCCGGCCCCGGCGCCACCGGCACGCTCATGACCTTCCCGCCGGACCCGCGCAACCGCCCCGAGGCGCGCGCCATCGTCGAGAAGTTCCGCACCGCCCGTCGCTTCGAGCCGCAGGCCTACACGCTCTACAGCTACGCCGCCGTGCAGATCTTCCAGCAGGCGGCTGTCGCCACCAACTCGGTCGACCCCAAGAAGATCGCCGAGTTCATGCGCACCGGCCACGTCTTCAAGACGGTGATCGGCGACATCTCCTATGACAAGAAGGGCGACATCACCCGCGCCGACTACGTCATGTACACCTGGCGCGCCGGCCCGGACGGCAAGGTCTCCTACTTCGAGAACCCGACGACCAACTGATCGTCCCGCCCAAGGCGGACTTGGGAAAACGACGCCCGCCCGGCTGCAACCGGGCGGGCTTTTTCATGTCCCGCAGCCGTGGACCTCGGGAATTCCGGTTCCGCGGAGCGACCCGAAAGGCGGCCGTCAGCCGATCGCCCCGAGGGCCGGGAAGGTCTCGAGCAGCCAGAAGGCGACCGTCGACATCTGGCCGGTCAGGAAGGCGAGCCCGGTGAGCACGAGGAGCCCGCCCATCACCATCTCCACCACGCGCAGCCGGCCGCGCATGGAGGCGGCGAAGCGCAGGAAGGGCTTGATGGCGAAGGCGGCGAGGACGAAGGGAATGCCGAGGCCGAGGGAATAGACCGCCAGCAGCAGGGCGCCCTTGTGCAGCGTCATCTCGGACGCCGCCACCGCCAGGATCGCGGCGAGCACCGGGCCGATGCAGGGCGTCCAGCCGAAGGCGAAGGCGAGGCCCATGAGATAGGCCCCCGTCGGGCCCGCCTTGGGCGGGGCCATGTCGATCTTCGCCTGGCGGTAGAGCAGCGGGATGCGGAACAGGCCGAGGAAGTGCAGGCCCATGACGATGATCACCACGCCCGCAACCATCGACAGGGTGCCCGAGTAGATGCGCACATAATGGCCGATCAGCGAGGCCGAGGCCCCCATGGCGACGAAGACGGTGGAAAAACCGGCGACGAAGACGAGGGCCAGCATCACGGCGCGGCGCACGAGAGACGGGTTCGCCTCGGCTTCGGCCAGGTCGTCCAGCGTCGCACCGGTGAGATAGACGAGGTAGGGCGGCACCAGCGGCAGCACGCAGGGGGACAGGAAACTCACGAGGCCCGCGAGCAGGGCCGCGGTGAGGGTGACGTCAGGCATTCCGGTTCCGCCCCGCTTGCAGCCGCCGCCGCAGGTCGTTCATTCAGGGGTGTCTATATGTGCGGCGGACGTGACGGAAGCGTTGACTTGCCCCAATCGCAGAGGCGTGATGCCGCGTGATGATCCCCGACGGCACCGCAGCATGACATCCAACAGCCTCACCGACATCGCCGGCCTCAAGGTCGGCCACGCCACCGATCTCGCCCGCGGAACCGGCACCACCGCCATCGTCTTCGACCGGCCCGCCGTCTGTGCCGTCGACGTGCGCGGCGGCGCGCCGGGAAGCCGCGACACGGAGCTCCTGCGGCCCGACAAGACCGTGCAGACGGTGGACGCCGTGGTGCTCTCCGGCGGTTCCGCCTTCGGCCTCGACGCCTGCGGCGGGGTCAGCGCCTGGCTCGCCGAGAACGGCCGGGGCTTCGCCATCGGTTCCATGCTGGTGCCGATCGTGCCCGGCGCCATCGTCTTCGACCTGCTCTCCGGCGGCGACAAGGCGTGGGGCCGCTTCTCGCCCTATCGCGACCTCGGCTATCAGGCGGCCGCCGCCGCCACCGCCGCTCCCGTGGCGCTCGGCACCGTCGGCGCCGGCACCGGCGCCACCACGGCCGACCTCAAGGGCGGCGTCGGCTCGGCCTCGGCCGTCTCCGCCACCGGCCACCGGGTCGGGGCCATCGTCATCGTCAACGCGGTCGGCAGCGCCACCATCGGCGCCTCGGGCCATTTCTGGTCTGCGACGGACGAGGTCGGCGCCGAGTTCGGCGGCCGCGGCCTGCCCAGCCCCTGGCCGGCGGACGCCCATGCGCTGAAGCTGAAGGGCGCGCGCCCGGAAAACACCACCATCGCCCTCGTCGTCACCGACGCCGTGCTCGACAAGGGCCAGGCGACCCATCTCGCCGTCATGGCGCAGGACGGGCTCGGCCGCGCCATCCGCCCGATCCACACGCCGCTCGACGGCGACACGGTCTTCGCCGCCGCCACCGGCGCCGTACCGGTCGCCGACTATGCCCGCGACATGGCGGTGCTCGGCTTCACCGCCGCTTCCGTTCTCGCCCGCGCCTGCGCCAGGGCAGTGTTCGAGGCCGAAGCCCTGCCCTTCCCCGGCGCCCTGCCCTCCTGGAAGAGCCGCTTCGGCTGAGGCCCCTTTACCGAGGCTTCACCACCCGGAGAGCGAAAGCTCGCAACGGCCGCCCGGCTGTGGCTTTGTGGCTCCCGGACGGGGTGGACACCAGGAGGTGCCGCCCATGATGAGCACGACAGGCCCCAGCGCCGCAGGGATCGATACGACCCGGCGTGCGGATGAATATCGCCGCGCCGAAGAGGCGCGCCGGGCGGAAGAGGCGCGCCTCGCGCAGGAAGCCGCGGAAGCTGAAGGCAAAGCCGTCGGCTCCTCCACGACCACCCGGACCGAGGACCCCGCCGTCGTCTACGACAGCCGCATCGCCGAGATGCGCCGCGCCGCCGAGGCTGCGGAGCGGCAGCCCACCCGATCCCCCAATGCCGCCGCGGTCATGCCTTCGGCCCGCATGTTCGACATCACCGTCTGAAGCGGCGTTTACCGCCTCTTCACCATGTCCGGACGGATGGCGCGCGGGCGGGTAACGACACCGCCCCGCGCCCCGAAGCACGAGGCGTCACTCACCGGACGTGTCGCCCCATGATCGAGATGGTCAACGGCTATCCCTGCGCCGACTGCACGGACGTCAGCAACGCCAAGCGCGGGCTCGATCCCGAGAACCCGACCCGCGATCCGGTGAAGCAGGAACAGCTCGACAGGAAGGCCGGCCGCGTGCCGGAGCCCGCCGTGGTCTATGAGGGGCGTCTCGCCGACATGATCCGCGCCGGGGAGGCTGTCCTCCCGGCTCCCGCAGGGTCCGCCGCCTATCCGCCCGCGGCCCGGCTCTTCGACATCACCGTCTGAGGGCGGCGGCCGCGCGCTCGGATATGGCCCGTCGCTCGGCGAGGAAAGGCTTCAGTCCCTCGCGGACGGTTGCGACCATCTCAGCAGGCGCCGAGGCCGGGCTGCCGCCGGAATAGGGCGGCGCCGGATCATATTCCATGAACAGCTGCGCCTGCCGGGCCCGCTCCTCGCCGAACAGCAGGGCGGCGAGCGTCAGGGCGAAATCGATGCCGGAGGTGACCCCGGCGCCGCTGACGCGGTCCCGGTCCACCACCACGCGCTCCGCCACCGGCGTCACGCCGAAAAGCGCCAGCTGATCGATGGACGACCAGTGGCAAGTCGCCCGGTAGCCGGTCATCAGGCCGGCGGCCGCGAGGACCAGCGACCCCGTGCAGACCGATGTGATCCACTGCGCACCGGCCGCCTGCCGGCGCAGGAAGTCGAGCGTCTCGGCATCCTCCATGACGCCCATCTGCCCCGGCCCGCCCGGCACGAAGAGAATGTCGGCCTGCGGGCAATCGGCGAAGGTCGCCGACGGCAGGATCTTCAGCCCGGAGGCGTCCGTCACCGGGTCCATCGTCTTCCAGACGAGATGGACCTTCAGCTCCTTGAACCGCGTGAACACCTCGAAGGGACCGGTGAGGTCCAGCTGGGTGAGCCGCGGAAACAGGAGCATGACGACGTTCATGGGCGTCACCAGCGGTCGATGCGGTAGGGCGAGAGGTCCAGCGGCTGCGGCGCGCCCTGCATGGCGATGGCGAGTGCCTTGCCGGTGGCGGGGCCCAGCGTGAAGCCCCAGTGACCGTGGCCGAAGGCGAACCACAGGCCCTCGTGGCGCGGCGCCGGCCCGACGACGGGGCGCGAATCCGGCGTCGCCGGCCGCCGCCCCATCCAGGGCTCCGCCTCCACCGGCTCGCCGAGGTCGAACAGATCCTTGGCATGGGCGAAGGCGCGCTCCACCTGCACCGGCGTCGCCGGCGCGTCGGGCAGCGCGATCTCGACGCCGGTGGTCAGCCGGATGCCCTGCTCCATCGGGCAGAGCACGTAGCCGACGTCCTCGTCGCAGACCTGGCGGTTGAGGAAGGCGTTGCCGGCGGGCTTGTAGTGGCGGTGATAGCCGCGCTTGGCCGAGAGCGGCACCGAATAGCCGAACTTCGCCACCAGCGCCTTCGACCAGATGCCGAGCGCGACGACCACCTGCCGGGCCGTGACCGGGCCGTCCGCCGTCTGCACGCGATAGCCGCCGGCCACCTTCTCCAGCGTCATGGCGTCGCCGATGACGAAACGGCCGCCCCGGCTCACATAGGCTTCCGCATAGGCCTTGGTGACGCCGCCGGGGTTCGACACGGTGTCGGCACCCTTGCACCAGATGGAGCCGGCGAAGGCGCCCTTGAGGTGCGGCTCCAGCTCCAGCGTCTCGTCATGGGTGAGCTTGACGTTGTCGATGCCGAATTCCCGCGCCAGAGCGAGGCGGCGGTCCTGCGCCGCCAGGCTCTCGGGGCGGCGATAGAGCTCCAGCCAGCCCGTCTGGCGGAAATAGCGCTCGGCCCCCGCCACCGCCATCAGCTCGCGATGGGTCTCCACCGCCTGGGCGAAGAAGGGCCGCATCACCCGCGCCGTCTCCTCGAGCTTGGCCGGTGCCGACCAGCGCCAGTAGTCGAACATCCAGCGGGCGACCTTCGGCAGCGCGCCGACATGGTAGTGCGAGGCCGTCTGCCTGTTCAGCGCATGCTGGAACAGCGTGGGAACGTCGCGCGGCATGGCGACGGGATAGAGATTGCCGCCGTCGATGACGCCGGAATTGCCGTAGCTCGTCTCCTCGCCCGGCTGGCGCCTGTCGACCAGAACCACGTTCAGTCCGCGCATGCGGGCATGGAGGGCCGTCGAGACGCCGACCATGCCGGCGCCGAGAACGATTACGTCGTGAATGTCGGTCATTGATCCGTCGCTGCGGGCATGGCTGTCTGGGGGCGGCGCAACATTGCCGGGGAGCCGACGGTATCGCAAGCGATGGCAGCCCCTCGTTGCCCGCGCACCTTGCCGCGTGCTACCCGGCGCCTCGGCCCTCCCGCGAGACCCCTGCCATGACCCGCCCCGTGCTCATCGCCCCCTCAATCCTCGCCGCCGACTTCTCGAAGCTCGGCGAGGAGGTGCGCGCCGTCGACGCCGCCGGCGCCGACTGGATCCATCTCGACGTGATGGACGGCCATTTCGTGCCCAACATCACCTTCGGGCCGGACGTGGTGAAGGCGCTGCGCCCCCATACGGCCAAGGTCTTCGACGTCCATCTGATGATCGCGCCCACGGACCCCTATCTCGAGGCCTTCGCCCGCGCCGGCGCCGACGTCATCACCGTCCATGCCGAGGCGGGCGCCCATCTCCACCGCTCGCTGCAGGCGATCCGCGCGCTCGGCAAGAAGGCCGGCGTGGCGCTGAACCCGGCGACCCCCGCGAGCGCCATCGCCCATGTGCTCGACCTCGTCGACCTCGTCCTCGTCATGACCGTGAACCCCGGCTTCGGCGGCCAGGCCTTCATCGCCTCCCAGGTCGAGAAGATCGCCGAGATCCGGCAGATGGTGGCGGGCCGCGACATCGTCATCGAGGTGGACGGCGGCGTGACGCCCGACACCGCCCCGCTGGTTGCAGCCGCCGGGGCGACGGTGCTCGTCGCCGGCTCCGCGGTGTTCAAGGGCGGCCCGGCCCAGTACGGCGCCGCCATCTCCGCCATCCGCTCCACCGCCGAGACCGCCCGCGGCACGATGGTGTGAGCGGGATCGCTCGACAGCGTTGAACCGAAGCCCCTCACCCTCTCCCCGCAGGCGGGAGAGGGGCAACAGCGTCGCGCCGCTTGCGGCCACGGTGGTGCCCGGCATCACGGTCACAGGACGGCCGTGACGTCGACGCCCCCCTCTCCCCGCCTGCGGGGAGAGGCGAAGGGTGAGGGGCCGGACCATCGCCCCCCAAGGGCGACACGTCGTGCCCCGGTCAGGCGCGGGCATGACGAAGCGGCGGGGTTCGCGAAAGATGATCCCCACCTCCGCCCGCTCTATCCCCGCTCGAGGATCTGCGCCGCGACCTCCGCTAGCGGGAAGGCCGGCCCCGGATCGACCTTGCGGCGCGGCGCGATGTCCTCGTGGCCGAGCACCGAGGCAAAGCCGTAGGCGGCCCGAAGCGCCCGGCCGATCGCGATCGCCGCCGCCACCTGCGCCGCAGGATAGGCATGCCAGCCGGCGTCCGCGCCCTCGTGCCTGTGGCGGGCGACGACCACCTCCCCGTCCGGCACCGCCTCGCCCGTCCAGGTCCGCCACCGACCGCCCGCGCCCTTCGCCAGCCGCCCGGCATTGACCATCTCGATGCCGATCGACTGGCTGTTGAGACCGCTCACCCCCTGCCAGCTGCTCTGCCCGCAGTGCCAGCAGGTGCGGTCGAAGGCCATCATCTGCGTCACCTCGCCCTGGCGGTCGAGGACGAGATGGGCAGAGGCCTTGGCGCGCGGATCGAGGAACCACCCGATGGCGGAGCGCGCCGTCAGGCCGGCCGTGTAGTGCAGGATGAGGTGGCGCGGCGTCATCGCCCGCCCGCCGTGCGGCGACTGGCGGAAGCCGACGGGTCGCCCGTCGAGACACAGCCTGTGATTGAGCACCGAGAAGGACATGGACACCCTCGCAAAGCCTGGGCCGGCCACCACGGCCGGCCTTCCTCACGAAGGATCGCCCCGCCCTCTCCGGTGGGGATAAGCGTGGCCCGATTCAGTCCCCGTCAACCTCGTCCGGGCTAGTCTCGCGCCATGGCGACTCGCAGCGCAGCCCTCGACAGAGACGCGGCAGAACCGGCCCGCAAGACCCCGGCCCGGCCCCGGCGCAAGCCGGCGGGAAAGGCGTCGCGCGCGCCGTCCGCACGCCTTGCAAGGCCCGGCGTCTGGGCGCGCGCGCTGCGCGCCGGGCTCGTCGTCACCGCGGCCGCCTTCCTCGCCGCGGCGGTGGTGACGCTGATGGCCGGACACGCCCCCTCCTGGCGCAGCCTGTCGGTGGTCTGCCTGCAATCCCTGCCGCTGCTGCCGGGCATGGCGCTGCTCTGGTGGCTGCTGGAGCGCCTGCGCGCCCGCTTCACCGCCCCGCCGCTCGCCTTGTGGATCGGCCTCGCCTTCGCCGGCACCCTCGCCGTCATGCTCCTGGCGCCGGGCCTCGTCTTCGCCGTCCACTCCCGCTCCCTCGCCTTTGCCGAGGACCACGACGGCGAGATGTCCTTCCTCCACCACCTGATGGGAGCCGCCGGCGCGCTCTACCTCTACGCCACCACGGCCTTCCGCCTCTGGTGGCCCTGGGGCGCCGCCCTGCCGGCGCTGGCGGCCCTGCTGTTCTGGCGCCAGAACCGGCGCTGAGCGCACCACCGATTGCCGCTCCAGCGCAACCCTGCTAAGCCGCGCGCATTCGAGACATCGCCGAGGCCCGTCCCATGATCCCGCGCTACTCCCGCGCCGAAATGACCGCCATCTGGGACCCGCAGACCAAGTTCCGCATCTGGTTCGAGATCGAGGCCCACGCCTGCGACGCCCTCGCCGATCTCGGCGTCATTCCGAAGGAATCCGCCGCCAACATCTGGGCCAAGGCGAAGGACGTGACCTTTGACGTCGCGCGCATCGACGCCATCGAGCGCGAGGTGAAGCACGACGTCATCGCCTTCCTGACCCACCTCGCCGAATTCATCGGCCCCGACTCCCGCTTCGTCCACCAGGGCATGACCTCGTCCGACGTGCTCGACACCTGCTTCAACGTCCAGTTGGTGCGGGCATCGGACCTGCTCATCGCCGACGTGAAGGCGCTCCTCGCCGCCCTCAAGCGCCGCGCCTTCGAGCACAGGATGACGCCGACCATCGGCCGCTCGCACGGTATCCACGCCGAGCCGACCACCTTCGGCGTCAAGCTCGCCCAGGCCTATGCCGAGTTCGACCGCTGCCTCGCCCGCCTCGAGGCCGCCCGCGAGGAGGTGCGCACCTGCGCCATTTCCGGCGCCGTCGGCACGTTCGCGCAGATCGACCCGCGGGTGGAGGAACATGTCGCCAGGGCCATGGGCCTCAAGGTCGAGCCGGTCTCGACGCAGGTCATCCCGCGCGACCGCCACGCCATGTTCTTCGCCACCCTCGGCGTGGTCGCCTCCTGCATCGAGCGCCTCGCCACCGAGATCCGCCACCTCCAGCGCACCGAGGTGCTGGAGGCCGAGGAGTTCTTCTCCGAGGGGCAGAAGGGCTCCTCGGCCATGCCCCACAAGCGCAATCCCGTGCTGACCGAGAATCTCACGGGCCTCGCCCGCCTCGTCCGCGGCATGGCGCTGCCGGCCATGGAGAACGTCGCGCTCTGGCACGAGCGCGACATCTCGCATTCCTCGGTCGAGCGCATGATCGGCCCCGACGCCACGGTGACCCTCGACTTCGCGTTGGTGCGCCTCACCGGCGTCGTCGACAAGCTGCTGGTCTATCCCGCCAACATGCAGAAGAACCTCGACCGCCTGGGCGGTCTCGTCCACTCGCAGCGGGTTCTGCTCGCCCTCACCCAGAAGGGCGTCAGCCGCGAGGATTCCTACCGGCTGGTCCAGCGCAACGCCATGCCGGTCTGGCGCGGCGAGGGCGAGTTCCTGACACTCCTGAAGGCCGACCCGGAAGTGCGCGCGGCGCTCTCCGAGGCCGAACTCGAGGAAAAGTTCGACCTCGGGTACCACCTGAAGCACGTCGACACCATCTTCCGCCGCGTTTTTGGCGAAGCGTGACGGGTCGGGGGCAGCGTGATACTATCCAGCCTGACTGGATAGGATAACGGACGTGACCACCGTCGGCATCTTCGAGGCCAAGCAGAAGCTGTCTGAACTTATCGACCGCGTGGAGCGTGGCGAGGAGGTTCGCATCACGCGCAACGGCAAGCATGTCGTCAGGCTGGTGCCCGACCGCGACGACGCGGCCAATCCGGGGATCGAAGCTCTCGAACGCATCCGCGCTCGCCTTTCAAAGCCCGGAGTGCTCAAGGGCGGCGAGGTGACTGTCGACGAGATCCTGTCCTGGCGTGACGACGGCCGGCGATGACGTCGGTCGTCCTCGACGCCTCCTGCATGCTCGCGGCCTTCCTGCCCGATGAAATGGTCGGCGGAGCGGCCGACCTCGTCGTCCGTGCCCTGGCGAACGGAGCCGTGGTGCCGGGCATCTGGCGCCTCGAAGTCGTCAATGGCGCGCTTCAGGCCCATCGCCGCGGCCGGTTCGACGGCGACATTCTCGCCGCCCTCCTCGCGGATTTTGCCAAGGTCGCGGTCACCGTCGACCAGGAGGGGGCGTCCTCGCCATGGGGTCCCGTGGCGGATCTGGCACGCAGGCACCATCTGTCCGCCTGCGACGCCAGCTATCTCGAACTGGCCCGTCGCCGTGGCCTCCCCCTCGCCACCCTCGATACGAGACTGCGCCGGGCCGCCGGCCACGAATCCGTGGAAGTTTTCTGACCCATGCGCACCGCCGACGCCGACATCCTCATCGTTCCCGGCTACACGAACTCCGCCGAGGACCACTGGCAGTCCCGCTGGGAGGCCAAGCTTCCGACGGCACGACGCGTCCATCTCGGCGACTGGCACAAGCCCGACAAGGCGCGTTGGGTCGACAATCTCGCCACCGCCGTCGCCTCCTGCTCGCGGCCCGTCATCCTCGTCGGCCATTCGCTGGGGGTTGTCACCATCGCCCATGCCGCGCCGCTCTTCCCCAAGGGGCTGGTCGCGGGCGGCTTCCTGGTGGGACTGCCGGACATCGAGGAGCACCCGGACATCCCGGAGGTCGAGCGGCATTTCGCGCCGATCCCCCGCGATCCCCTGCCCTTCCCCTCGGTGCTGGTGGCGAGCCGCACCGACCCGCATTGCGCCTATGAGCGCGCCGAGGACTTCGGCTACGCCTGGGGCGCGGCGGTGGCCGATGCGGGAGACGCGGGCCACATCAACGCCGCCTCCGGCCACGGTCCCTGGCCGGAGGGGCTGATGCGCTTCGCGGGTTTTCTGAAGGCGCTGGGCTGAGTCTCAGACCGGCTTCGACGCCTGGCTGATGGCGCGGGCGACGAGCCAGGCGACGGGCGCGGCGAGGACGACGCCGAGCGCCGCCGCCACGGGGATCATCACCATGCCCCGGTCATAGAGCGAGGGCGTCGCCACCACCACGATCATGGCGCTGCCTGCGAACACGGTCGCCGCCAGCATGAACATCAGAATGAAGAGATTGCGCATGGAGAGGCTCCACCCAGAGGTCCGGGGGACATCCTCTCCTCGCGCATCGGGATGCGCCGCGCATTGAGGCCGGTCAATCGCCGGCCTCCGCGCAGCCCGGCGTCAGCCGCGCACGACGTTCAGCGCGTTCTGCGCCCCGCCGCGCACCATCAGGCTGTCGTTGATCAGCGTGATGAAGCCCCAGCCGTCGGCGGCGAGTTCCTTGGCCCGCGCCGGGCTCGGCGCGTAGCAGCCGGTGAGCTTTCCGGCCTTCTTCGCAGCCGTCATGATCTTGGCGAAGGCGTCCTTGACCACCTGATTGTTCGGGTCGAGCTTCTCGCCCTTCAAAAGGGTGATGGAGAGGTCGGACGGGCCGGCAAAGACGCCGTCGATGCCCGGCACGGCGAGGATGTCGTCCACTGCCGCGAGGGCCGCCGTCGTCTCGATCATGGCGAGGCTGACCGTCATCTCGTTGGCCTGGCGCAGATAGTCCTGCGGGTTCATGCCGGTGAGCTGCTGGAACCGGTTGCCGCCCCAGGAACGGTCGCCGAGCGGCGGATACTTCACCGCCGAGGCGAACCGCTTGGCGTCCGCCACCGAGTTGATCATCGGCGCGATGATGATCTCCGCGCCCGTGTCGAGGAGGCGCGCGCCGTCGCCGAAGGCTTCCAGCGCGATGCGCACGCCGGCCGGCTTGCCGGCATGGTTCACCGCCGAGATGCCGCGCATCGCCGAGAGGAGGTCGACGGAGGAGTGCTGCATGTCGAAGGTGACGGCGTCGAAGCCCTCGCGGGCGACGTGATCGGCCAGCAGCGGCTCCGGCATGCTCATCCAGGCGGTGAACAGGCTCTCGCCCGCGCGCAGGCGCCGCGCGAGTTCGAACGGCTTCGGTGTCTGGTGCATGCGGGTCCTCCCAGGGTTTTGTCGATTGAATGGACGCGATGGCGGGAGGCGTCAACGCCGCCGCGGCGCGGATCAGCGTTGCCGGCGGCCGGGATGGCCGAACGCTTGCTAAACCTTAACGCTTTGCCGCCAGAATTCCGCCGGTTCTCACAGGCAGTGCTGCGTGAAGGTGCGTGATGCGTATCGCCTTCGATCCCCTGGCCGGCATGAAACTCAGCCCTTCCCGCGGCGCCGACCTCGCCGGTCGCCCGCCGACCATCCTGGTCTTCGATTCCGGCCTCGGCGGCCTCACCGTCCACCGCGAGCTGGTGCGCGCCCGGCCCGACGCCCGCTTCGTCTATTGCGCCGACGATGCCGCCTTTCCCTATGGGGGCCTCGACGAGGACCACCTCGTCGCCCGCGTCGTCGCCGTCATGGACCGGCTGATCTCCGCCCACGCGCCGGACTGCGTGGTGATCGCCTGCAACACCGCCTCCACCCTCGTCCTGCCGCATCTGCGCGCCCGCTTTCCCCTGCCCTTCGTCGGCACCGTGCCGGCCATCAAGCCCGCCTGCGAGCGTTCGGCGAGCCGCATGGTCTCCATCCTCGCCACCCCCGGCACTGTCGCCCGCGACTATACGAAGGCGCTGGTGGCCACCTATGGCGGCGGCTGCGAGGTGACCCTGGTCGGCGCCCCCCGCCTCGCCGGCCTCGCCGAGGCGACCATGCGCGGCGAGACGGCGGACCCCGCCGCCGTCGCCGCCGAGATCGCCCCCTGTTTCGTCGATCGCGCCGGCCGGCGGACCGATGCGGTGGCGCTCGCCTGCACCCACTACCCACTGCTGGTCGACACCTTCCGGGCCCTCGCCCCCTGGCCGGTGGACTGGATCGATCCGGCCCCCGCCATCGCCCGCCGCCTGACCCAGATCCTCGGCCCGGCAGGTCCTGCCGCCGAGCCGAAGCCGGCCACTGCCATTCTCACCGGCGGCGCGGCTCTGGCGAGCCTCTCGGCGATGTTCCGGGGCTTCGGCCTCGCCGAAACCCGCGTCGAACCGTTGCCCCTTCATTGACATCGCGAGGCGTCGCGGCTAAGGACGCCGCTTCCTGACGGGTCGCTTCACGGCGATGCGGCGGGATTGCGCACCCGCGGCAGGCTCTTGCGGCCTGCCTGTCGTATCCCGCGAGGGGTAAGAGGAGGGCGCGTCTCCTATCGAAGCAAACGAATAAGGGACACGCGATGTCGAAGCGTCACGCTGCCAAGTACAAGATCGATCGCCGCATGGGCGAGAATATCTGGGGCCGCCCGAAGAGCCCCGTCAACCGCCGCGAATACGGCCCGGGCCAGCACGGCCAGCGCCGCAAGAGCAAGGTCTCCGACTTCGGCACCCAGCTGAAGGCGAAGCAGAAGCTCAAGGGCTATTACGGCAACATTTCCGAGAAGCAGTTCCGCGCCACCTACACCGAGGCCGTGCGCGTGAAGGGTGACACCGGCGAGAACCTGATCGGCCTGCTCGAGCGCCGCCTCGACGCGGTGGTCTACCGCGCCAAGTTCGTGCCCACCGTCTTCGCCGCCCGCCAGTTCGTCAACCACGGCCACATCAAGGTCAACGGTCGCCGCGTCAACATCCCCTCCTACAAGGTGAAGGTCGGTGACGTGGTCGAGGTGAAGGACACCTCGCGCCAGATGATCCTGTTCATGGAGGCCGTCCAGTCGGGCGAGCGCGACGTGCCGGACTATCTCGACGTCGACCACGGCAAGGGCACCGCCAAGCTGTCCCGCGTGCCGACCCTCTCCGAGGTTCCCTACGCCACGCAGATGGAACCCTCGCTGGTCGTCGAGTTCTACTCGCGCTGATTTTTCCCTGCCCCGGCAGAGACGGAAAGGCCGCCCATCGGGCGGCCTTTTGCGTATGGGGGCACGACTTTCGCCGCCCGATTTCAATGCCCCTCACGGGCTCTCGCGGTCGATGGGCCAGTTCCGGAACACCTCCGTCGCCTCGCAGCGCGCCGCGTGAGCGGCGAGCGCCGGGAAGGCGTCCGCCGGCACGGCGTCGGGAATGGTGAAGCGGATGAAGCCCCAGGCCACCGCCGCGCCGATGGCGCCGTGGGTCCAGGCGGCGGGCAGCGACTTCCAGCGCTCGCCGGCCACCATGTCGAGGGCGGCCAGCGCCTCCTGCAGCTGATCCCCGACCCGCTCGAGCCAGGGCGCATGGCGGATCGCCTCCGGCCGCTTGCGCTCGTACTCGATGGCGATGGCCTTCTCGCAGGTGACGACGGCGAGGCCCGTCGCCCGGAGGTCGGCGAGCCGCGCGGCCGGATCGGCGGGCCGCAGGCTCTTCCCCGCCACATCCTCCATATGCTGGATGATGAGCTGGGATTCCATCAGCACCGTGCCGTCGTCCGCCACCATGGACGGCGCCTTGATCAGCGGGTTGATGGCGCGGAACCGGTCCATGTGGCGAAAGACCGAGACCGACTGGTGCTCGAAATCGACGCCGAGCACGGTGCCGGCGATGGCGGCGCGGCGCACATAGGGACTGTCCAGCATTCCGACGAGCAGCATCCGGTCCTCCTGATCCGTGGGATAGGCGGAAAGCTGCCCGGGAAGCGCGTCGCCGGCAAATTCAGGCTTCTGATGAACCGATCAGGCGCGGGAATGAATGCTCACCAGGAGCGGCGCGGCCCGTTGTCGATGTGGAACAGGCCGTTGCGGTAGCGCTTGACGCCGCCGAGATCGTGACGCGCCCTGAGGAAGGCGAGGATCGCCTCGGGGCTGCCGGAGACGCGGAAATCGGCGGCACGGCAGTCGCGGTGATAGGAGCCGCGCCAGGCGTCGGTGCGCACGAAGGCGCGGTTGCCGCGGTGGGTCGAGCGCACCAGCACCGGCCCGAAGCGCAGGGCGACGTCGTTGAGGGCGCGGCGCACCGGCGCCGGCAGGCAGGTCAGCGGCACGCCGGGATCAGGCATGACGCGCTCGCCGGCGATGCCGAGGTTGCGGTCCTCGCCGCGGGCGCCGGGTACGTAGCGCGGCCAGTCGCGGGCGCCGCCGTCGGGCGGCAGCGCCGCCAGCACCGGACCGCGGGCGGGCGTCGGCGTCACGATGACGGCCTGCTGCGAGCCCGGCAGGCTGCCGGCCGGCCCGGAGGGCACCACCATGGTGGTTGCCGTGCCCTGGCTGTTGAGGGTGACGGGGGTCGAAGAGGCCGCCGCCAACGTCGGGGCGGAGACGGCCGCCGGTCCCGTGGAGACGGGCACGACCGTGGTGGCGCCGGGACGGACCATCGGCACGGGCGCATGGAAGGCGACGGCGCGGGCCGGCAGGGCCGCCTCCCCCTGGGGCCGGCCGGGCTGTTCCGGCGCTGCGGCGGCGATCGCCTCGATGCCCGTCTGCGGCTGGGGCTGGGGGCGCTGGTAGGCGCTGGGAATGATGACGCGGCCACGATCCTCCTCCTGCGGCCACTCGTCCATGGACGGGCGCAGCAGCGGCGGGCCGACGGGCGCGGCTTCAGCGATCTGAGGCGCCGCGGCCTGGGGGACCTGACCTTGCGCGGCGACGACGGGTGCCAGCGAGGCGGCGACGGCGGCGGGCGCGCTCGCCTGGGTGATGACGGCGCGCGGCGCGCCGTCGGGGCGCGGCTGGGGCAGCGGCGCGGTCATGGCGGTGGCGGGGGGCGTTGCCGGAACGGCGCCGGCGATGGGGCCGCCGCGGGGCGCTGCGACGCGTGGGGCCGGCGCGATGAAGGTGGGAGAGAGGAGGTTCAGCGGCTGCCCGCCGCCGACGCTGGTGGTGCCGGACTGGAAGCCCATCGACTGCTGGCCGAGGGCCGCGGAGGAGGAGACGACCAGAAGGCCGAATGTGGCGACCAGGGCGCGCCGACCGGGGGCACGCGAGAAGGGAGCGGCGGTAGGCATGCGGCGCGACGCATTCCGTGGCTTGCGGCCCCCTTGGGGGGGTCATGGGCTGGCCCGAAGGCCTGGGCAGCGCGGCCATGCCGCGCAACGGAAGGGAGCACTCACGTCGCCCCCGCTGTCTTATCCCTCTTACAGTCGATCGTGGCAACTTCCGGGCAGAAAGAGAAAGGGCAGCCGCCGGGCTGCCCTCCTTAGGATGGATGTCAGCCCGTCGTCTCGCGGACGGTGATGCCGTTGGTCTTCATCAGCTCGGCGAGCTCACCGGACTGGAACATCTCGCGGGTGATGTCACAGCCGCCGATGAACTCGCCCTTGACGTAGAGCTGGGGGATGGTCGGCCAGTTGGAATAGTCCTTGATGCCCTGGCGGATGTCGTCGGCGTCCAGCACGTTGATGCCTTTGAAGGGCACGCCGAGATAGTCCAGGATCTGGACGACCTGGCCGGAGAAGCCGCACATCGGGAACTGCGCCGTGCCCTTCATGAAGAGCACCACGTCGTTGTTCTTCACCTCGGCATCGATCTTGTCGTGAGCTGTGGTCATGGTTCTCTCGCTCGCGGCGTCAAGGGCCGCTCAAGACGTCAGGTGGGCGCGCCGGTGGTGAGCGCCAGCGCATGGAGGGTGCCGCCCATCTTGCCCTTGAGGGCGGCATAGACCAGTTGGTGTTGTTGCACGCGGGATTTGCCGCGGAAAGCCTCGGACACGACGGTGGCGGCATAATGGTCGCCGTCCCCCGCCAGATCCTTGATCTCGACCTTCGCGTCGGGAAGCGCGTCCTTGATCATCCGCTCGATATCGGCAGCGGCCATCGGCATGGGATGAACTCTCCGGTTCAGGCCGCCCGGGCCATGTAGGCGGGAAGCCACGACTCGAAGGCGGCCTTCAAGTCGGTCACCAATATGGGTTCCTCGTCCGGCAGGGTCAACGCGGCTCCGCCCGCGACGCCGAGCCGCGTCAGTTCGACACCGGCACCCGCCGCGCGCGTCGCCAGCGTCTCGATCTGGTCGGCGCCGACGGTGAGGACATAGCGCCCCTGGTCCTCGCCGAACCAGAAGGCATGGGCCGGCAGGTCGTGCGACAGCGTCTCGACGGTGATGCCCATGCCGGAGCTGATCGCCATCTCGGCGAGCGCGACCGCCAGGCCGCCGTCCGAGACGTCGTGGCAGGCGCCGACCAGGCCCTCGCCGATCAGGGCGCGGACGAATTCGCCGTGGCGGCGCTCGGCGGTGAGGTCGACCGGCGGCGGGGCGCCCTCCTCCCGGCCGCAGATCTCGCGCAGATAGACCGACTGGCCGAGCCAGCCCCGCGTCGCGCCGACGAGGAAGACCTGCTCGCCCTCGCGCTTCGGCGCGATGCCGACGCTCGCCTGGAAGTCGTCGAGCACGCCCACGCCGCCGATGGTCGGCGTCGGCAGGATCGCCCGGCCGTGCGTCTCGTTGTAGAGCGAGACGTTGCCGGAAACGACGGGGAAGTCGAGCGCCCGGCAGGCCTCGCCGATGCCATGGATGCAGCCGACGAGCTGGCCCATGATCTCCGGACGCTCGGGATTGCCGAAATTGAGGTTGTCGGTGATGGCGAGCGGCCGCGCGCCGACGGCCGAGATGTTGCGATAGACCTCGGCCACCGCCTGCTTGCCGCCCTCGACGGGATCGGCCTCGCAATAGCGGGGCGTCACGTCGCAGGTCATGGCGAGGCCCTTCGGCCCGTGCTCGACGCGGATGACGGCGGCGTCCCCGCCCGGCCGCTGCACCGTGTTGCCGAGGATGATGGAGTCGTACTGCTCGTAAACCCAGCGCTTGGAGCCGAGTTCGGGCGTCGCCACCAGCTTCAGCAGCGCCTCGCGGTTCGACAGCGGCGCCGCGACGCTCTCGGCCTCGATCACCGGCTTCGGCGCCGTCGGCACGTGCGGGCGGTCATAGAGCGGCGCCTCGTCGCCGAGTTCCTTGATCGGCAGGTCGGCCATCACCACGCCGTGGTGCTTGACCACGAAGCGCAGCGTGTCCGTGGTGTGGCCGATCACCGCGAAATCGAGGCCCCACTTGCGGAAGATGGCCTTAGCCTCTTCTTCCTTCTCCGGCTTCAGCACCATGAGCATGCGCTCCTGGCTCTCCGACAGCATCATCTCGTAGGCGGTCATGCCGGGTTCGCGGGTCGGCACGTTTTCGAGGTGCAGCTCGACGCCGAGGTCGCCCTTGGCGCCCATTTCCACCGCCGAGCAGGTCAGGCCCGCCGCGCCCATGTCCTGGATGGCGATGACGCAGTCCTTCTCCATGATCTCGAGGCAGGCCTCGAGCAGCAGCTTCTCGGCGAAGGGATCGCCCACCTGCACGGTCGGCCGCTTTTCCTCGGCGCCCTCGCCGAACTCGGCGGAGGCCATGGTGGCGCCGTGGATACCGTCGCGACCGGTCTTCGAGCCGAGATAGACGATGGGCATGCCGATGCCGGTCGCCTTGGCGTAGAAGATGCCGTCGGTGCGGGCGAGGCCCACCGCCATGGCGTTGACGAGGCAGTTGCCATCGTAGCGGGTGTGGAAGCCGACGAGGCCGCCCACCGTCGGCACGCCGAAGGAATTGCCGTAGCCGCCGACGCCGGCCACCACGCCCGCCACGAGGTGGCGGGTCTTCGGATGCTCGGGATCGCCGAAGCGCAGGGCGTTGAGCGCGGCGATGGGGCGCGCGCCCATGGTGAAGACGTCGCGCAGGATGCCGCCGACCCCCGTCGCCGCGCCCTGGTAGGGCTCGATGTAGCTCGGGTGGTTGTGGCTCTCCATCTTGAACACCGCCGCCAGCCCGTCGCCGATGTCGATGACACCGGCGTTCTCGCCCGGCCCCTGGATCACCCAGGGCGCCTTGGTCGGCAGCGTCTTCAGGTGCAGGCGGCTCGACTTGTAGGAGCAGTGCTCGTTCCACATGGCCGAGAAGATGCCGAGCTCGGTGAAGCTCGGCTCGCGCGAGATGAGTTTCAGGATGCGCTGGTACTCGTCCGGCTTGAGGCCGTGGCTGGCCACCAGTTCGGGAGTGATCTTCGGTTCGTTGGGGATCATGCCGTGTCCGTCCCGGGGGCCCGTCTCGCAAGCGATGCACTTAACCGGCAAGCCCCCGTTTCGCAACGGCGAAGCGGCCTGTGCCGCGCTGAACAGTCCATCGCCGGCACGGGACTTGATCCGTGTCGCCCGAAGGACGCCGCCGGACGGGGCGCTGTCCGGGAGCGACACAGATGCAGGCGAAACTGTCCCGATTCAGGTCCGACATCCGCGCCAACGTGGCGCTGCTCTTCAGCCTCGCCGCCCTGCCGGTGTTCGGCGTCGTGGGCGCCGCGGTCGACTACACCCGCGTCTCGCGCATACAGGTGCAGATCCAGGCGGCACTCGATTCCGCCTCGCTGGCAGTCGCCAAGGATTCGCGGACGCTCTCCGCCTCCGGCCTCCAGGAGGCCGCCAACCGGGCCTTCGCCGGCAATTTCACGCCGCCCGCCGACCTCACCCTCGGCACGCTCGGCGTGACCCGCGACGGCAACACCATCCGCCTCGCCGTCTCCGGCTCGCTGCAGACCACCATCGCCGCCACCCTCGGCGTCTCCTCCATGCCGGTCAGCGTCATCTCGCAGACCTCGTGGAACGAACCGAAGATCGAGATCGCCCTCGTCCTCGACAACACCGGCTCCATGGCCTGGAGCGGCAAGATGGCCGCCCTGAAGGCGGCCGCGCTCGACCTCATCTCGGAACTCGAAGCGACCCGCGTCTCCGCAGATCAGGTGAAGATCGCCGTCGTGCCCTTCGCCACGCAGGTCAACATCGGCACCGCCTATCGCAACGAGACCTGGATGCGCTTCGACGGCACCGGCATCGATTCCACCCTCGTCACCACCAAGTCGGCCTGGACCGGCTGCCTGACCGACCGCGACCAGCCGGCCGACACCACCGACGCCGCGCCGACCTCCAGCGCCACGCGCTATCGCGGCGTCAAATGCGCCACGTCGAGCCTCGCCGCCGTCCAGCCGCTCGCCACCAACTTCACTGCCGCCCGCGCCGCCATCAACGCCATGCAGCCGACCGGCAACACCAACATCACCATCGGCGTGCAGATGGGCCTGGCGGTGCTCTCCTCCGCCCTGCCCTTCCAGCAGACCGGCACCTCCTCCGACGTGCTGCGCTACATGATCCTGCTCACCGACGGCGACAACACCCAGAGCCGTTACGCCTCCGGGTCAGGCGCCGCGGGGCAGATCGACCCGCGCACCCAGATGGCCTGCACCGTGGTCAAGGCCGCCGGCATCACGCTGTTCACCGTGCGCGTCATCGAGGGCAACCAGACGCTGCTGCGCGCCTGCGCCACCGACCCCTCCATGTATTTCAACGTGACGAGTTCGGGCGGCATCGGCGACGCCTTCAAGGCCATCACCAGCATGATCAAGCGCATGCGCCTGTCGGCGTAGGTCGGAACGCTGAGGCCCTTCCGGTCTCCCCTTGCGGGAGAAGGTTCAGGCGACGCGCGCTCTTCATTGTCATGAGCGCTTGACGATGGAGCACGACACCTGTCGGCGGACAGGCGCCCTGCATGACCGAAGTGCGTCCTTCGAGGCTCGCTGCCGGACGATGCTGGCGCATCGCCGGGACCTCGCACCTCAGGATGAGGAAGGTTGGAAGCTGCACGGCGGGTGAATGAAGCGAAACGGCCGGCGCGGATCAGACGCTGGTGCCGGTCGCCACGCGCCTCATCCTGAGGTGCGAGCCCCGGCGATGCCTCGGCATCGCCCGGGGGCGAGCCCCGAAGGACGCACTTGCCCGATGCAGGGCCGCGCGCTCAGGCGACGGCGACGTGCCCTCACGCCGTCTGGAGCGCCTCCGCGAGGCTCTCGAACAGGCCGCGGCCGTCGGTGGAGCCGATGGCGGGGTCCACGTGGTTCTCCGGGTGCGGCATCATGCCGAGCACCCGCCGGTTCTCCGAGACGATGCCGGCAATGGCATTGGTCGCGCCGTTGACGTTGGCCTGCGGCACCACGGCGCCGCTCGCGTCGCAATAGCGGAACACCACGCGGCCCTCGTCCTCGATGCGCTTCAGCGTCTCGGCGTCGGCGATGAAATTGCCCTCGCCGTGCGCCACCGGCACCTCGATGACCGCCCCCGCATTGTAGCGGCGGGTGAAGGGCGTGTCGGAGCGCTCGACCTTCAGATGGACGTTGCGGGCGATGAACTTGAGCTGCGAATTGCGCATCAGCACGCCCGGCAGCAGGCCCGCCTCGCAGAGGATCTGGAAGCCGTTGCAGACGCCGAGAACCAGGCCGCCGCGGGCGGCGTGGGCCCTCACCGCGTCCATGATCGTGGCGCGCGCCGCGATGGCGCCGCAGCGCAGGTAGTCGCCGTAGGAGAAGCCGCCCGGCAGCACCACGAGGTCGGTGCCGGCCGGCAGCGCGCTGTCGCCGTGCCAGACGAGGGCCGGCTTCACGCCCGAGGTCAGTTCCAGGGCGTAGGCGATGTCGCGCTCGCGGTTGGAGCCGGGAAAGACGATGACGGCGGCCTTCATGGGCGTGTCCCCGCTCAGACGAGTTCGATGCGGTAGTTCTCGACCACCGTGTTGGCCAGCAGCTTCTCGCAGGCCGCCTTGATGGCCGCTTCGGCGGCGGCCTTGTCCATGTCGGCGATCTCGAGGTCGAAGACCTTGCCCTGGCGGACCGAACCGATGCCGTCGACGCCGAGGCTCTTCAGCGCCCCCTCGATCGCCTTGCCCTGCGGGTCGAGAACGCCGGTCTTCAGCGTGACGGTGACGCGGGCCTTCATCGGGCGCTCCTTCGAGGCATGGGCGGGAATGGCGTCCGTCTAGACCGCCCCGCCGCCGCAATCAATGGAGGATTGCCGCCCGCCGCCACGAAATGCCCTCAGAGGCTGCGGCCGGCGGGCGCCGGCGTCGGGGTGAGGCCCCCCTGCAGCAGCACGACCGGAATGAAGGTGGTGAGGTTGGCGCGGGCTGCGGCCTCGCTCGGCGCCGTCGAGACGATGGAGAAGGCGCGACCGCCCTGCAGGACGAGGCTCGTCGCCAGATACTGGTTGGCGCCGGCGGACGCCACCAGCAGCTTCACCGCGGTGAGCGTCTTCGCTCCGGCCTGGTCCGCCTCCGCTACGTCGATCGTCTCGACGCGGCTCAGCCGTCCGTTGCTCGTCTCGACCATGCGGCGGTTCGTCTCCTCCTGGCGGCGGCGGAACTCCGCCACCGGCGGCATCCGGGTCACCGATTGCGACCGGTAGCTAACCGTGGACTGGGCGGCGCAGGTGGCGGCGCGGCAGCGGAAATAGACGGTTCCGGTGTCGGCCACCTGCCGATCCCACCCCTCGATCGATACGGCCGCCCCCTGGGCGGACGCCGGAGCGGGCGGAACCGGAGAGAGGATCAGGGCCAGGGCCAGGGCGAACAGGCGGATCATCGGGAGAGTCCTCGCGGATGAGACGGATGCGCCTGACTAGCCGGGCTCCATTTCCGCTTGGCGGCGCCCGCGCGGGCTCGCCTCACAGATTGGCGTCGGCGACGGTCCTGGCGGTCGCCTCGGCCTGGGCCGCGGTTTCGCCGATCACCACGACCACCTTCACCGTGTCGCCCTGCCGGCGCCCGAGCACGGCGGCATGGGCGGTGCGGGCGGGGCCGGTCTCGCGCCGCATCTCCAGCCGGAAGCCGGTGAAGGCGCGATGCTGGAACGGCCGGCTGCGGCTCGCCACCCGATGCGGAATGCGCCGGGCGGCGACGGCGGCGGGAACGTTGCGCTGGGCGGCGGTCACCAGGGCGATGCGGCGGCGGTTGCCCTCCGCGAGCCGCGTCACGAGAGGGCCGGGCTGGCGCAGGGTCCTGGCGAGGGTGCGGGCTTCCGGGCCCCTCGCCTCCACGACGGCGATCGCCACCCGCTCGGGGCAGGCCGGCGTTGGGCAGGCTCCGACGGAGACCGGCGTGACCGTGTCGCGGGTGATCCAGGCGCCCGCCGGCACGAAGATCCAAGGGTTTTCCGCGTCGCGCGCTGCGATGTCCGGCCGCGTCGCCACGCCCTCCACCGCCACCGGCACATAGGCGCAGGAGGCGAGGACGACGGTGGCGAAGACGGCGAGGAAGCCGGCGCGGAGCAGCTGGAACGTATCGCCGGCGGCCTCCGCCGGCGCGTCTGGGATCGGCCTGCGCGTGGACGAGCGCATGGCGCAGAAGTCACTGCACCAGGACGGGACCGGTCGCGCGCTCGTTCTCGCCCATCACGCCGAGGCGGCGGGCCACCTCCGTATAGGCCTCGATCAGGCCGCCGAGATCCTTGCGGAAGCGGTCCTTGTCCATCTTGTCATTCGACTTGATGTCCCAGAGCCGGCAGGAATCGGGGGAGATCTCGTCGGCCACGACGATGCGCATCACGTCGTTCTCCCACAGCCGGCCGCATTCCATCTTGAAGTCGATGAGGCGGATGCCGGCACCGAGGAAGAGGCCGGAGAGGAAGTCGTTGACGCGGATGGCGAGCGCGATGATGTCGTCGATCTCCTGCGGCGTCGCCCAGCCGAAGGCGGTGATGTGCTCCTCCGACACCAGCGGATCGTTCAGCGCATCGTTCTTATAGTAGAACTCGATGATCGAGCGCGGCAGTTGCGTACCCTCGTCGATGCCGAGGCGCGTCGACAGCGAGCCGGCGGCGACGTTGCGCACCACCACCTCGAGCGGGATGATCTCGACCTCGCGGATGAGCTGCTCGCGCATGTTCATCCGGCGGATGAAATGGGTCGGCACGCCGATGTCGTTCAGCTTCGAGAAGATGTACTCGGAGATCCGGTTGTTGAGCACGCCCTTGCCGTCGATCACCTCATGCTTCTTGGCATTGAAGGCGGTCGCGTCGTCCTTGAAGTGCTGGATGAGGGTTCCCGGCTCGGGGCCTTCATAGAGAACCTTGGCCTTGCCTTCATAGATGCGGCGACGGCGGCTCATGGGGATATACCGTGTCTTGAGGAAGTCCATCTCTCACCAGGTTTCCGGTCTGCCGGTCTCCGGCGACGGAACATTGGGCGTTTGCGCGCACCCGCCAGAATCGGGCGCGCCGACGCCTTTGCCCGCAGGGTCTTCCTATCCGATCGTTCGCCGATGCACAATGAACTCGGTCGAAACTGGCCGAGACTGCGGTGTGGCGGGCCGGAAAGCCCCTGCATGAAAACGCGTGGTGCGACGCCTTTGCTCTCGCCAAGGTGGGGATGGCGCGCCTATATGCAAGCCCGACGGGGCGATACCCCTTCCCGGCGGGTCTTGCGATCCGCCAATGCACTCACGGACCCAAGGCCGAGGACCAAGCGGATGAGCACCTTCGACAAGCGTCAGGAAGGTTTCGAGAAGAAATTCGCCCATGACGAGGAACTGCGCTTCAAGGCGACGGCCCGTCGCAACAAGCTCCTCGGGCTCTGGGTCGCCGAGAAGATCGGCAAGACCGGCGCCGAGGCCGAGGCCTATGCCAAGTCCGTGGTCATGTCCGACTTCGAGGAGGCCGGCGACGACGACGTGTTCCGCAAGGTGAAGGCCGACCTCGACGCCGCCAATGCCGGTCAGTCGGACCACCAGATCCGCCGCACCATGGACGAGCTCATGGCCACCGCCATCGCGCAGGTCCAGGCGGGCTGACGCCCCCTCGCCTTCGTGCCTTTTCAAGGGCCGCCGGGCATCGTCCGGCGGCCTTTGTCGTCTCCCCCCTCACCCGTACCTCAACGCCGCATCATCCAGGTCGAGCGACGGAAACACGTCCTTGTCGCGCCAGTAGTCCTGGCTGTGGCGCCAGGCCTCGCCCGGCCCCGTCTTCGGCAGGCGGTCGAGGTCACGCAGGAGGTAGCCGGGGTTGAAGTCCTCAGGGTCGGTCCATGGGCCGGCATCGAGCCCCTTCGCCTCCTCAGGCAGCACCGGCTCCACCGCCCGCGCGCCCTTCGCCGCCATGTGCGGCAGGAGGCGGCAGACGACGTCGGCGACGAGATCGGTGCGCAGCGTCCAGCTCGCCCGGAAATAGCCGAAGACCCAGGCAAGGTTCGGCACGCCGGTGAACATCATGCCGCGCCAGGTGATGGTCTCGGCGAAGTCGATGGGCACGCCGTCGCGGCTGAACGGGATGTCGCCCATGACGCTGAGGGTGAAGCCGGTGGCGGTGACGACGACGTCGGCGGCGATCTCCTCGCCCGAGGCGAGCCTGATGCCGCCGGCCGTGAACCGCTCGATCTCCCCGGTCACCACCGAGGCCTCGCCGCGGCGGATGGCGTGGAACAGGTCGGCATCCGGCACGAAGGCGATGCGCTGCCGCCACGGCCGGTAGCGCGGCGTGAAATGGGTGTCGACGTCGTAGTCCGGACCGAGAACCGCCTTCACGGCGCCGATCAGCTCCGCCTTCACCCGCTCCGGGTTCTCGTAGGTCTGTCGGGTGAAGGCATCCTGGTCGAACAGGATCTTGCGGCGGACGATCTCGTGGATCCACGTCTCGTCGACCTGGAGTTGGCGCAGCGTCTCGGCGAGCTCGATGGCGTTGCGCCCGGTGCGGAAGAAGGTCGGGGACCGCTGCAGCATGGTGACGTGGGCCGCGCGGCCGGCCAGTGCCGGCACCAGCGTCGCGGCGGTCGCGCCCGAGCCGATCACCACCACCCGCTTATCCCTGGTGTCGAGGTCCTCCGGCCAGGTCTGCGGGTGGACCACCGGACCTGCGAACTCCGCCAGGCCCGGCCAGTCCGGCGTATAGCCCTGCTCGTGGCGGTAATAGCCCTGGCACATCCACAGGAAGCGGGCCCTGACGACGAATACCTCGCCGGTCTTCTCCCGCCTGACCGTCACCGTCCAGCGCGCCTCGGCGCCGGACCAGTCGGCGGACAGGACCTTGTGACCGTAGCGGATATGGGCGTCGAGGCCGTTCTCCGCGATGATGTCGCCCAGATAGGTCTTGATCTCCGCCGCCGTGGCGATAGGCGGCCCGGTCCAGGGCTTGAAGCTGTAGCCGAAGGTATGCAGGTCGCTGTCCGACCGGATGCCGGGGAAGCGGTGCGTGCGCCAGGTGCCGCCGAACCCGCCCTGCGCCTCCAGCACGAGGAAGCGCGTGCCGGGCAGCCGTTTCGTCAGGTGCCAGGCGGCCCCGATGCCGGACATGCCGGCGCCGACCACCAGCACGTCCAGGTCCTCCGCCGGAGCGGAAGCGGGGATCGATTGGTCGTCGCCGGCCTGCATGTCCATGGCTTGCCGCTCCGCGAGCGGGCGGCCCGCCGCCCGGACGCACGAGCCTATGCCGCCGGCGAGGGCGGTCAACATCCCCCGTCCGGCGGTGGGCCGCACGACCCGGCGCGCCGCTGCCCTGCGCCCGCGCCGCTTGTCGGGCGGCTCGCGAGCGGGCATCTCAGCCTGCCGCGCCACGGCGCATCCGCGACGAAGCTCCCATGGCTCACGCTGACCAGGCGGCCGCCCCGCCCGTTTCCTCACCCCCCGCCGGGGGGCGCGGCGCCCTGTTCGGCTTCGCCTGTGGCGCCGGCGCGGCGTTGATCTGGGGCGTCCAGGCGGTGGTGTCGCGGCAGTCGGCCGCCGACGGCCTCGGCCCGGTCGACGTCACCATCCTGCGCTTCCTCACCGCCGCCCTGGTGCTGATGCCCTTCGCGCTGCGGCGGCTGAAACCCTTTCCCGTGGGACGGCTCGGCTGGCGGCGCTCGCTCGCCCTCACCCTCCTCGGCGGCGCCCCCTTCGCCACGGTGCTGGTCGGCGGCTCCACCTTCGCCCCCGCCCTGCACACGGCGGTGATCGGCCCGGGATTGATCCCGGTCTTCACCGCCATCCTCTCCTATGCCTGGCTGAAGGAGCGCACGCCCCCCGCCCGCATCCTCGGCCTCGCCCTCATCGTGGCCGGCATCGGGCTCTTCTCGTGGCGGGCCGTTCTGGAGATCGGCCAGGGCGAGGCCTGGCGCGGCGACCTCCTCTTCGTCACCGCGGCGGCCATGTGGTCGGTCTTCGCCATCCTCGCCAAGCGCTGGGGCGCCGATGCCTTCGACCTGACCATCACGCTCTCGATCCTGTCGCTGACGCTCCTGCCGGTCCTCGCCCTGCTGGCGCCGGTCAAGATCGCCGCCGTGGGCATCGCTCCGCTGGCGCTGCAGGCGCTCTACCAGGGCCTTTTGGTCGGTGTCGGCTCGGTGTTCCTCTATGCCACCGCCAACCAGGTGCTCGGAGCTGCCCGCGCCACCCTGTTCCTGCCCATCGTCCCGGCCATCACCGCCATCGCCAGCGCCCTGCTCATCGGCGAATGGCCCTCCCTCACCGAAGTGCTCGGCATGGTCGTGGTCATGACCGGCATGACGGTGGCGATCCGCGCCTGACCCCCGGTCACTGCGTCAGACGGGCGGTGGACACGGCCTTCTGGAACAGCGCGGTCATCGCCTCGGAGATGCCCTGGGTGGGGCTCACCTCGAAATAGAGGCCCGGCGAGGCGCAGCTCTGCATGCGCGTGCCGATGGTCGACTGGAAGGGCGAGATCCACTTGTTGTACCAGGAGTTGGTCGGCAGCGGCAGGTAGGTGGTGTAGAGCACGGCGATGCGGATGCCCCGCGCCTTGATCGTCTCGCACATGGCTGGGTTCAGCGGCTCCTGGCAGCGCCCGCCGGACGCCGTCGGCTGCGTGCATGTCGAGGGATAGTTGGCATCCGTCACCCCGTCCGCCACCAGCATCAGCACCTTCTGCGGCGCCGCGGCCGAGGTTCCGTCCCCGGGCGTCGCGATGACCTTGTTGATGGCTGACAGGTTGGCCGTGTTGTCGGTGCACTGGTCGTTGTTGTAGTTCTGGTAGGGGATCGTCATCAGGTCGATGGAATTGGCCTTGCCCTTGGCCGAGGACAGGCTCGTCGTCAGCGCGGCGATCTCGGTCATGCCGGTGACGGTGCAGGACTCTCCGTAGGTGTAGATGGCGGCGCGAAACTGGCCGTTGGACGTCTGGGTCTGCTGGGCCGTGTCCATCAGCTGCTGGGTGGCCTGGCGCACCACGTCGATGCGCATGGTGACGTTCAGCTTCTTGGCCAGCTTGTAGTAGTTGTTCGAGGGGTTCGACAGGTCGTGGCAGGCGAAGCCGCACTGGTCGGAGGTGTTCGCCACCATGGTGGCGACGTCGGCGGGCGTGGCGCCGATGCCCATGGACGGTGAATTGTCGAGCAGCAGGTAGAAGTCGATATAGGTCGGCAGGGTGGACGAGGCTTTGGCCGAGCCGCCGATCTGCATGGTGTTGAAGCCGAAGAGGCCCATGAAGGCGTTCTCGACGGTCGCCGTATAGGTGACCGTGGCGGTGCGGACGAGGCCGTTGTCGGTCACCGCGATGTCGACCTTGTTCAGCGTCACCCGCGGCATCGGCGTGTTGTTGCCGTTGAAGCTCGCCGTGGCATTGGCCTTGGCCACCGTCGCCGTCGGCATGGTGGCCGACACCTTCACCCCGACCAGTGCGGCGATGTCGGCCACCGAGTCGAGCTTGGCCTTGGCGCGCGAGGCGTAGGTATAGTCTACCGCCGAGCCCACCACGCCGAGCAGGGGCGGCAGCGACAGGGCGAAGAGAATGGCCACGCCGCCCCCACAGGCGCGGCGAAACCGCGACACGAGCCGCCCCAGGGCGCGATGGGGGCGCCGTCCGCCGGCCGGCGTGACGCTGTCTCGATGCGGCATGGGCCAAACTCCGTCTCTCGACGGTAAACTGCCACCTTCCCCCCTGACGTTCCGTAAACAGGATGGTCGAAAACGGGTTGCGCGGGCCGCGGGAGGGGGGCAGACGCGCTCTGTCGGCGATCAGGATGAATAGACCGCTAACCGCCGTCCCGACGCTCCGCCAGCAGCATCTCGAGCCGGTCCAGCGCCGCCGCCGGATCCGCCTCCACGACCCGCGCCTCCATGACGATCACGCGGTAACCGCGCTCGGCGAGCCAGGCCCGCTTCTCCGCCCGCCGCTCGGCGGCGTCGTCCCCCTGCGTGTGCGGTTCGAAGTCGATGACGACGCGCAGGTCGAACGAGACGAGGTCGGCCACGTGCGGGCCGATCGGCACCGCCCGTTTGAAGCCGCGGCCGGCGAAGCGCCGGTCCTTCACCAGCACCTCCCACAGCGCCTTTTCCGCCTCCGTCGGATTGCGGCGGATGAGGCGGGAAATGCCGCGGATCGGCGCGGTGCCGCCGGTGAGCCCCTTGGTCGAATCGGCGAGGAAGTTGCGCAGTGCCTCCGCGCCGTCCGGCGTCAGGGTGGCGCCGCGCGCCGGGCCCTTGGCCCCGTCGCCAAGTGCCGTGACGACCCCGTGCAGCGTCGCCACGTCCTGCTGGGTCGGCTGCATGCGCTGGAAGATGTTGCGCAGGTTGATGACCATGCCCTCGCGCTTCTCCGGCGGGCGGAAGAACTCGACCCGGTCCAGCGCCTTCTCCAGCGAGGCGAAGAAGGCGAGCATCTGGGCCTTGGTGGCGGGCTCGGAGCGCTCCTCGCCACGATGCGGCAGCACGGCGCCGTGAGCCTGCGAGAACCACTCGTAGCCGAGCACCAGCACGGCCTGGGCGAGGTTCAACGAGGAGAAGGCGGGGTTGACCGGATAGGTCAGGATGGCGTTGGCGAGCGCCACCTCGCCGGCGAGCAACCCGTTCCGCTCGCGCCCGAAGACGACGCCGACCGCCTCCCCCGCGCCGGTCCGCTCCACGAGGCCGGCCACCGCCTCGCGGGGCCCGAGCACCGGCTTCACCTGATCGTGCCCGCGCGCCGTGGCGGCGAAGGTATAGGTCAGGTCGGCGATCGCCTCCTCGAGCGAGCCGAACAGTTCCGCCTCGTCGAGGATCCGGTTCGCCCCCGAGGCCGCCGGATAGGCCCGCGCATTGGGCCAGCCGTCGCGCGGCGCCACGAGGCGCAGCCGCGACAGGCCGAAGTTCGCCATGGCCCGCGCCGTCGTGCCGATGTTCTCGGCCATCTGCGGCTCGACCAGGACGACGACGGGGCTGCCTTCGGGCGGCGCGGCGGGCGGGGAGGAGGTCATCGCGTCTTCGGCTGCGGTGCGGGAGCGGCGCCTATACCGGCAAATGACGTCCGAGGGAATTGGCCGCGCGGCCGCGGCGGGCCATGATGGCGCGGCGCCGCGGCAAGACGGCGCGGGAGGAACGAGAGCATGCGCCTGCCCCTCTATTACGGCTGGGTCATCGTCGCGGTGACCTTCGTCACCATGGGCATCGGGGTCAACGCCCGCACCTCCTTCTCCCTGCTCTATGCGCCGATCATCGACGAGTTCGGCTGGGACCGCGGGCTCACCGCCGGCGCCTTCTCCTTCGGCTTCCTCGTCTCGGCCGTGCTCTCGCCGCTCATGGGCAAGCTGATGGACCGCACCGGACCGCGCACCGTCATGGAGCTCGGCGTCGTGCTGATGGGCGCCGGCCTGCTGCTCGCCCCCCTCACCTCGCAGCCCTGGCACCTCTATCTCACCATCGGCGTCCTCGTCGGGTCCGGCTCCGTCTGCCTTGGCTATTCCGGCCAGTCGCTGTTCCTGCCCAACTGGTTCGTCCGCAACCGGGGCCTCGCCATCGGCATCGCCTTCGCGGGCGTCGGCATCGGCTCGGTGACGCTGCTGCCCTGGGTGCAGGCCATGATCGACGGCTCCGGCTGGCGGCGGGCGAGCCTGGCGATGGGCCTGCTCATCCTCGTCGTCCTCGCCCCCCTCAACCTGCTGCTGCGCAAGCGCCCCCAGGACATGGGCCTCGAGCCCGACGGCGACGCGACGCCGCTGCCCGACGCCGCCCCGCCCCGCTCCAACGTCGTCGACGCGGCCTGGGCCGCCACCGACTGGACGCTCGGCCGCGCCCTCGCCACGGCGCGCTTCTGGTGGCTCTCGCTCGGCTATTTCGGCGGGCTCTACGTCTGGTACGCGGTGCAGGTGCACCAGACCAAGTATCTGGTCGAGATCGGCTTCGGCTCGACGGCGGCCGCCTGGGCCCTCGGCTTCGTCAGCCTCCTCGGCATTCCCGGCGGCATCGCGCTCGGCGCCCTCTCCGACCGCATCGGTCGCGAATGGATCTGGTCCATGGCGGTGGGCGGCTTCGCCCTCTGCTTCCTCGCTCTCATCGCCATGGAGAAGAGCCCCGCCCTCTGGCTCGTCTACGCGATGGTCGCGGTCCAGGGTTTCCTCGGCTACGGCCTCACCTCGGTGATGGGCGCCGTGGTGGCCGAGATCTTCCAGGGCCGTCACTTCGGCACGATCTTCGGAACGGTGATGTTCGTCGCCCTCTCCGGCGGCGCCGCCGGGCCCTATGTCACCGGCCTCATCCACGACCTCACCGGCAGCTACCGCCTCGCCTTCATGATCGGCATCGCGGTGAGCCTCGTCTCCGCCGCCGCCATCTGGATGGCGGGACCTGGCCGGGTCCGCGCGGTGGCGGGGCGGATCAGGACGGCATGAGGCGAAGCGCGCGGAGGTTGCGACCGCGGTATTTTCGACTTGTCTTCGGCCGTGGTTGCCCGGAATATTCCCTGGGCGAACGGCGGGGCGAGCCATGATCCGGCAGGCAAGGGCCATTGTTCTCGTGGTGGGACTTCTGCTCGGGTTCGGCCCGAGCCCTGCCGCGGCCGACGCGGACCTGATCCGCTTCTACGCCTCGCTCGATCTGCCGGCGCGGATCGGACTGCAACGCAGCCTGATCTGGGTGAACGTCTTCCCGGCCATCGCCGACGGCAACATCTCGCCCCGCACCATCAACGCCATCCGCCAGTATCAGGCCCGCCTCGGCCGGCCGGAGACCGGCCTCCTGCGCCCGGACGAACTCGACCGGCTGCTGGCCGACGCGGCCCGGGTTCGCGACGGCGTCGGCTACCGGACCGTCCGCGACGATGCCACGGGCACGGTCGTGGGAGTGCCCTCGGGCCTGATCGCCACCACGGAGCGCGTGCGGCGGGGCACGCGGCTGCGCTCGCCGACCGGCGACATCGACATCGTCACGATGGAAATCCCCCGCGCCGAGCGCAGCCTCGGCGAGCACTACGACATGACGCTGCGCAACCGCCCGCCGGCCCATTACAAGGTGTTCCGCGGCAACTGGTTCGTCATCGCGGGCGAGGAGCGCGGCGGCAGAAACTACTATGTCCGCATGCACGACACCGGCGGCGCCCTGCGCGGCTTCGCCATCAGCTACGATCCCGCGCTGACGCCCGTCCTCGGTCCCGTCGTGTCGGCCATGTCGAGCGACTTCCGCCCGCAGGCCGACGGCATGAGCGTCGCGGAATCGCAGGCCGACTATTCCGGCCTGCGCAGCCGTCAGGCCTCCCTGCCTCCGAGCCAGAACCTCCAGCCCCTGCCCCCCGTGTCGCAGGCTCCGCCGCCGGTTCCGGCCGGAGCACCGTCCGGCGTCGGCGGACCGTCGGAGCCGATCCGCCAGGGCCTGTCGACCGGCACGGGCTTTCTCGTCAGCACCTCAGGCCATTTTCTGACCAACGCCCATGTGGTCCGCGACTGCTCTGCCATCTCGGTGGGCGTGTTCGGTCCGGCACGGCTGATCGATGCCGACACCACCAACGACATCGCCCTGCTCCAGGTCGGCGCCGTCGTGCCCGGCTCACCGCTGTCCTTCGCGCCGAAGTCGCCTTCGATCGGCGAGGAGATCATCGCTCTCGGCTTTCCGCTCCAGAACATCCTCGCCAACGGGCTCAACATGACGCGCGGGGATGTCTCGGCTCTCGCCGGCATCGGCGGCGACAGCCGGTTCATCCAGATCAGCGCCGCCGTCCAGCCGGGCAATTCCGGCGGGCCTCTCCTCGACCGCAGCGGCCGGATCGTCGGCATCGTGACCGGCAAGCTGAACGCCACCCGCGTCGCCCAGTCGACGGGCGACATTCCGCAGTCCGTCAACTTCGCCATCCGGTCGGAACTGGCCGAGCTGTTCCTGCGCCGTCACGGCATCACGTTCCGCGTGGCGGCGGTGGACATGCAGCGGCGCGAGACCACCGACATCGTGGCGGCCGCCAAGGACGCCGTCCAGCAGGTCGCCTGCATCAAGCAGTGATCGCCCTACGGCCCCGCCCGCCGCGGGCTGGCCGGCGTCAGCGCATAGACGAGCGTCGCGGCCAGCAGCACCGCCGCCAGCACGCCGTGCATGCGGGCGAAGGCGGCGGCCTCCCCGAGCCCCTGCGCGCGGCCGAGATCGATGAGCCAGCCGGAGCCGGTCTGCACCAGCGCCGCGCCGCCGATGAAGAGGAAGTTCATCAGCGTCATGCCGCGCCCGACGAGATGGTCGGGGAAGAAGGGGCGCATATGCGCCATCAGGATCGTGTAGCTGAAGCCGCAGAAGCCGAGGGCGACGAAGGCGAGCCCGGCCCAGAACGCCGTCTGCACGCCGCTGATCGCCAGCGCGGCGAGAATGCCGGCGATGACGAGATTACCGAACAGGGCCATGGCCTTGGCGAAACCCCAGCGGCTCTCGATCCAGCCGAACAGGAAGGCGCTCACCGTCATGGCCAGCGCCATCATCAGCGCCACGTCGCCCTGCGCCAGCGCGTCGAGGCCGACGACCTTCTCGAGATAGGGCGCCACCCACAGGCCCCGCAGCGTCACCGTGATGGCGTAGCTGAACAGCACGATGGGCACGAAGGCCCAGACGACGCGGCTCGCCACGATCTGCCCGAGCCCCGAGAGAATGCCGCCGCCGGCCTGCCTGTCGAGTTGCGGCGGGTCCTTCAGGAACAGCGCCGCCAGCACGAAGGCGATCCCGTAGAGGACGGCGAGGCCCAACATCGCCTGCCGCCAGCCGAAGGCTTCCGCCGCCAGCGCCAGCGGCGTCGTGCCGATGAGGTTGCCGATGGAGCCGAAGCCGAGGAGGAGGGAGGCCAGGAAGCCGAAGCGGTGTGGCGCGTGCATGCGGGCGAAGACGTAGAGCGCGCCCATGAACACCGGCGAGCAGCCGACCCCGATCAGCCCCATGGCCAGCGCCCCGACGAGCGCGTTCGGAGCGAAGGGGAACAGGGCGACGCCGATGCCGCCCACCGCCATCAGCGGCAGCACGGTGCGCCGCGGTCCCCGCGCGTCGAGCGCCCATCCCACCGGAAACTGCATCAGCGCGAAGACGATGAACCAGGCCGAGCTCATGGCCGCGAGCTCGGTGGCGCCGATCTGCATGTCGGCCATGATCTTCGTCGCCAGCACCGAGAGGAACGAGCGGAAGAAGATCGAGAGGATGTAGCCGAGGAGAAGGGCTGCGAAGGTCTGCATCGGCCGTCCGTCGGGGCTCGGCCGGGGGAATGGCGCCGAGCGGGGGGCTGCACATAGCCTATTGCGGGCCGCGTGGTCAGCGGCTTTTGCGGGGGGCTGTCATCCGCGGGGGCGCTTGGGGCGGATGGACGGTCCGAAAGACCCCCAGCCCGAAGACCCCGCCTCTCAATCCGTCACCACCGGCACCTCCGGCGCCCGCTTGAGCCAGGCGCCGGGGTCGCCCCGCTCCTCCTGGCCGCGGCGGAAATGCGCCGTCCGCTGCCGCTCGAAGGCGCGGTCGTAGCGGCGCTGGCGCATCGGCCGGTCGGTTGCAACCTCCATCCGCCCGCCGGCGAGCCGGTGAAAGCGGGCGCGGAACGAGATGCCCTGCACGCCGCGCCGGTTGACGCTGTCGACGACGGTGGTGACGGCCACGTCGCAGCCGCGCCGTCCGCGGGGTGCGCGCAAGAGGCTCGTATCTCCCCAGTCCGACACGTCCTCGAAGGTGCCGAGCAGCGTCCAGTCGCGGTCGAAGACGCGGATCGTCCAGCGGTTGACGCCGAGCCCGTTCCCTTGCCCGTTCCAGGCGGCGAGCACCCGTTCAGCCTTTCCGTCGCCATCGAGGTCCACGGTGGTCACCTCGAAGGCGGTGAAACGCCCGGCCATCAGGTCGTCCGGCAGGGTGATGCGCTCCTGCCCCGGCCGGTCGATCAGGAAGGCATAGGGCGGCGTCCCCTCCGGCAGGTCGCCGTCATCGGCCGGCACCACCTGGCAGCGCCAGAGCGTCGCGTCGCCGACCTTCAGCGAGACGCCGTGGCGGCACCCCAGCCGGTTCTGCGGAGCGGCCACCGGCTCGCCGCCGGGCAGCGGCGCCGGCCGCGCCACCGTCGTTCCCTGGCAGGCCTGCCAGGCCGCGAGGACCGGCTGCGGCGCGAGGCCGGCGAGAAGGACCGAGGCGAGGATCAGGTGGCGCGGGAGCAGGCGACGCGGAACCATGGCGGCCTCGGGGTTCGGGATCCGAATCCTATGCCATGCCATCTCCGCTTTGGCGATGCCGCAGCGTCAGGCCCGTTCCGCCGACCGCGCGCGTCTCCGACCTTCTTCGCCCTTACCCCCTGCCCGCTCCTCTGCTAAGACGCGCGCGCCAGTCGCGGGGGCCCGGGCTCACAGAGCGCATGTCCGGTGCACCGAGGCTGAGTCCCCTCTGCTCCAGCGCTCTCAAGCAGGCCGACCATGTCGAAGATCAAGGTCGCGGGAACCGTCGTCGAACTCGACGGCGACGAGATGACCCGCATCATCTGGGACCTCATCAAGAAGAAGCTCATCCACCCCTATCTGGATGTGAATCTCGAATATTACGACCTCGGCGTCGAGCATCGCGACGCCACCAACGACCAGGTCACCATCGACGCGGCCAACGCCATCAAGAAGCACGGCGTCGGCGTGAAGTGCGCCACCATCACCCCCGACGAGGGCCGCGTGAAGGAGTTCGGCCTGAAGGAGATGTGGAAGAGCCCCAACGGCACCATCCGCAACATCCTCGGCGGCGTCATCTTCCGCGAGCCGATCATCTGCAAGAACGTGCCGCGCCTCGTCCCCGGCTGGACCCAGCCGATCGTCGTCGGCCGTCACGCCTTCGGCGACCAGTACCGCGCCACCGACTTCAAGTTCCCCACCGCCGGCACCCTGTCGATCAAGTTCGTCGGCGACGACGGCAAGGTCATCGAGCGCGAGGTCTTCAAGGCCCCCGGCTCCGGCGTCGCCATGGCGATGTACAACCTCGACGAATCGATCAAGGACTTCGCCCGCGCCTCCTTCAACTACGGTCTGGCGCGCAGCTACCCGGTCTACCTGTCGACCAAGAACACCATCCTGAAGCAGTATGACGGCCGCTTCATGGAAATCTTCCAGCAGATCTTCGATGCCGAGTTCAAGGCCGAGTTCGACAAGAAGAAGATCCACTACGAGCACCGCCTGATCGACGACATGGTCGCCTCGGCGCTGAAGTGGTCCGGCGGCTACGTCTGGGCGTGCAAGAACTACGACGGCGACGTGCAGTCCGACATCGTCGCCCAGGGCTTCGGCTCGCTGGGTCTGATGACCTCGGTGCTGCTGACCCCCGACGGCAAGACCGTGGAGGCCGAGGCCGCCCACGGCACCGTCACCCGCCACTACCGTGAGCACCAGAAGGGCAAGGAGACCTCGACCAACTCGATCGCCTCCATCTTCGCCTGGTCGCGCGGTCTCGCCCATCGCGCCAAGCTGGACGACAACGCCCAGCTCAAGCGCTTCGCGGAAGAGCTGGAGAAGGTCTGCGTCGACACGGTCGAGAGCGGCTTCATGACCAAGGACCTCGCGCTCCTCATCGGCGCCGACCAGAAGTGGCTGTCCACCACCGGCTTCCTCGACAAGGTTTCGGAGAACCTCTCCGCCGCCATGGGCAAGTGGAACTGACGAGCGGGTCGGGCGCCAGCGCCTGCTGCTGACATCCTTTCGGGCCGGCCGGCATCATGCTGGCCGGCCCTTTTCGTGAAGCGTCCCCGGTGGGCGCCGGACCGATGGAGCCCCCCTTGCCGCCCATGCAGGTCGATCCGGACAAGGTTCACGCATTCGAGGACGCCGCGACGTTCAATCTCTGGCTCTCGCGCCACCATGCGAGCGAGACCGAGGTCTGGATCAAGCTCCACAAGGTTTCATCGGGCCTGAAGTCGATCACGCCGGCCGAGGCCATCGACATCTGCCTGTGCTGGGGCTGGATCGACGCCATCCGCAAGTCGCTCGACGCCACGAGCTACCTGCAGCGCTACACCCCGCGCGGGCGAAAGAGCGTCTGGAGCAAGATCAACGTGGCCAATGTCGCCCGGCTGACTGCGGAAGGCCGCATGACCGAACACGGCCTGCTGCATGTCGCGGCCGCCAAGGCCGACGGGCGGTGGGATCGCGCCTATGGCGTGCGCGACGCGCAGGTACCCGGCGATTTCCAGGCCGCCATCGACGCAGATCCCGAGGCGAGGGCCATGTTCCAGACCCTCACCGCGCAGAACCGTTTCGCACTGCTGTTTCGGCTCGCCAGCCTGAAGACCGAAGCGGGTCGGCGGAGGAGGATCGAGGCCTTTGTCGCCATGCTGGCACGCGGCGAGACCATTTACCCGCAAGGCAGCCGAAAGGGGCTGTGATCCCCCCGACCAGCCCGCTCATCGCGCGGACCGGCTCTCCGGAGCGCCGCCCACGACCGCCGTCATGTTCGGGCATGGCCGGGGTGGCCCGCCCTCACCCCTCAGGCGAAGAAGTCGAACATCTCGCCGAGCCCGTCGCCGTTGAGGGCCTTGTCCGTCACCTCGTCGGCCTTGGACGGCGTGTCCTTGGCCCAGGCGGCCCGCGCCATGGCGATGGTCATCGAGGCCTCGAGACCCTCGTTGGTGGTGGCGAACAGACTGTCGGCATTGCCGGTGTCGACGCCGAAGACGGCGAGCGCGGCATTGGTGGAAGGATCGGCGCCGAAGATCTGGCTCGCCATGGCGGACGCGTTCGCCATCCCCTGCGCCGCGCCGTAGCTGCGGCTGGTGCGGAACGACTGCATCGTGTCCCAGGCGGACGCGCCTAGACTGGCGACCATGGCGGAAATCCTTTCCTCGCCGCCACCCTCGCATCCCCGGCCTTAACATTGCGTTGCCGACCGATCGGCCGCGGTGATGGCGGCGATGACAAAACGGCTCTGGACGGCGGCGAACCCGGCGCCACACTGGCGGCCCCGAGGAGAGACCCATGGCCGTGACGACCCGTGAACTGACCCCCGCCGACCGCGCCCAGTGGGAGCCGCTCTGGCGCGGCTACCAGGCCTTCTACGAGGTCGACATTCCCGCGGGCGTCACCGACGTCACTTGGTCCCGCTTCCACGACCCCAGGGAGCCCATGTGGGCCTACGGCGCCTTCGACGGAGAGCGCATGGTCGGCATCGTCCACGCCATCCTGCACCGCTCCTGCTGGACCGTGGAGGACTATTGCTATCTGCAGGACCTCTTCGTCGATCCGACCGTGCGCGGCACCGGCGCCGGCCGCGCCCTCATCGAGAAGGTCTATGAGATCGCCAAGGAGAAGGGCGCCGGCCGCGTCCACTGGCTGACGCACGAAACCAACCACCATGCGATGCTCCTCTACGATCGCATCGCCGGCAAATCCGGCTTCATCCAGTACCGGAAGATCTTCTGAAGGCTCACGGCAGCGCGGCGAAGGCCGCCATGGCGAGGCAGGTGGCGAGCCCCGCCACCGGCACCCAGAACGGCACGGTGACGTGACGCGCGGCGCTTGTCGTGCCGCGCCGCTTCAGCCGGATCAGCGCCAGGTTGACGAGGGCGAAGACCAGCAGCGTCGCCATCGACGTCGCCACCGCCAGCCGCTCCAGTGTCACCGACAGGGCGAGGACGATCACCGCCGCCACCACCGCTCCCGTCGCCGCCAGTGGCGTCCCCGTGGCGCCATGGACCCGGCCGAGCACGGCCGGCAGGTCGCCGAGCCGGGCCATCCCGTAGACGACGCGCGACACCATGGTCATCTGCGCCAGCACGGTGTTGAGCGTCGCCACCACGGCGATGACGCCGATCGTGGCGGGGCTGGTGCCGGCGAGGCGCTGGAAGACGAGACTGAGCGGGGCCTCCGAGGCGGCGAGCTCGGCCGGCGCCACGGCGCTGACCGCCACCGCCGCCACCAGCACGTAGAGCAGCGTCGCCACCACCAGCGTCAGGGCCATGGCGAGCGGCAGGTTGCGGTGCGGGTCTTTCGCCTCCTCGGCGATATTGGCGAGGTCCTCGAAGCCGATGAAGGCGAAGAAGGCGAGCAGGCTCGCTGCGGCGATGCCGGAGAGCACGGCCGGATCGGCCGGCGGCAGCGTCGCGAGAGCGGAGAGGAACGGCAGGTCGCCGCCGGCGGCGGCCATGACGATGACGACGAGGCCGCCGACCTCCACCAGGGTGAACAGGCTCGCCACCACCACCGACTGCAGGATGCCCCAGGCCGCCACGGCCCCCAGAACCAGCACCACCGCGACGACGAGCACCGGCCGTGGCGCCGGCACCAGCGCGTGGAGATAGCCGGCGGAGCCCAGCGCCACGGCCGCCGCCGAGACGATGCCGATGATGACGGTGAGGAGGCCGGTCGCCGTGGAGGCGAGGCGCGAACCATAGGCCTCGCGCATGTAGGCCGCCTCCCCCGCGCTCACCGGGTAGCGCGTCGCCAGCTCCGCATAGGAGCCGACGGTGAAGGCCATGACGACGGCGGCGAGGGCGAAGGCGAGCGGCGCATGGACGCCGGCGTGTCCCGCCACCGTGCCGATCAGCACGTAGATGCCGGCCCCCACGGTGATGCCGACGCCGTAGAGCACCAGGAGCACGAGGCCGAGGCGGCGGCGCAGGGCCGGCGGCGGATGGGAGGTCGTCGTCGGGTGGCGATCGGTCATGGCTCACCCTCGCACGGGCCGCCGGCCGAGGCACGGGCCCTGATCAAGGACGCCCGGCCGCCGGGTCGCGCGCCTCGCCGCTCTCCCAGGTCTCCGCCACCGCGGCGATGACGACGCCGAGGGCCGGGCGCGTCTCCCGCAGGTGGTGCAGCTCGTCGGCGTCGAGGGCGAGGACCTTGACCCGGCTCGTCGCCCTCACCGTCACGTCCATCGGACGGCCCTGCAGCACCGCCGCCTCGCCGAAGCACTGTCCCGCACCGAGGGTGCGGCGGCCGCCGGCGCCCTCCGCCTCGACCTCGCCCTCGGCGATGACGAAGACCGCGCGCGCCGGCTGTCCGGCCCGGCAGATCAGCGCGCCGGGCTCGTAGGTGGCGCTGGTCAGGGCGCGCATCACCTCCGCCACCGAGGCCGCGTCCAGCCCCGAGAACAGCGGCACGCCGGAGACCATGCTCCAGGTGACGACGAAGTCGCGGCGCTGGATTTCACGCGCGAAGGCGGTGGCGATGATGCCGACCGGCAGAGCCAGCATGACGATGCCGAGCACGGCGGTGACGCCGGCGATGAGCTTGCCGGCGCCGGTGACCGGATAGACGTCGCCATAGCCGACCGTGGTCAGGGTGATGACCGCCCACCACAGCGCGTCCGGGATGGTGGCGAACTTGTCGGGCTGGGCCTCCTGCTCGGCGAGCCGCATGGCCGAGGCGACGATGACGAGGGCACCGAGGAAGATGAGCAGCGAGGCGCCGAGCGCCCGCCGCTCGCTCCACAGCGCGTCGACGAGGCTGGCGAAGCCCGGCGAATAGCGCGCCAGCTTGAAGAAGCGCACCAGCCTGAGCAGCAGCAGGAAGCGCAGGTCCATGTCGAGGAGGAGGCCCACGTAGAAGGGCACGATGGCCAGGAGGTCGATGACCAGCGCCGGGGACAACGCCGCGCGCAGGCGGGCGCGCAGCGGCGTCAGGGTCCGGTAGGGCGGATGGTCCGGCGCCACCCAGAGCCGCGCGACATACTCCAGCGTGAAGGCGGCGACGGAGGCGATCTCGAGCAGGCGGAACTGCCGCTCGTAGGCGTTTGCCACCGCCGGCATGGATTCCAGCACCACCGCCGCCACGTTGACGATGACCAGCGCGATGAGCGCTCCGTGCACGAGATCGGCCACCCAGGAGCCGGCGAGGCCCTTGTCGAGCAGTTCGTAGACCCGCCGCCGCAGCCCCGCCACCGCCATGCCTCAGCCCCTTCGCAGCCCGGTCGCCCGGTGGCGCCAGCGTGCAGCGCTGCGGGCCGGCGCGTCAACGCCGGCCGATGCGCCATCAGGCGGCGGCGAGCGCCGCCTCGATGGCGGCCAGCGCCGCATCGGCCTTGTGGCCGTCGGGGCCGCCGGCCTGGGCCATGTCGGGCCGGCCGCCGCCGCCCTTGCCGCCGAGGGCTTCCGAGCCGATCTTCACGAGGTCGACCGCATTGACCTTGCCGGCGAGATCGGCGGTGACGCCGACCACGATGCCGGCCTTGCCGTCCTCCGACACGCCGACGATGGCGACGACGCCCGAGCCGACCTGCGCCTTGCCGGCGTCGGCGAGGCCCTTCAGGTCGCGCAGCTCGATGCCGGTGACGCTGCGCGCCAGGAGCTTGAGGCTGCCCACCGTCTTCACCGGATCGGCCCCCGCGGCACCGCCGCCCATGGCGAGCTTCTTCTTGGCCTCGGCGAGTTCGCGCTCCAGCCGGCGGCGGTCCTCGACCAGGGCCTCCACCCGCGCCTCGACGTCGGCGACCGAGGTTTTCACGAGGCCGGCCACCGCTTCGAGCTTGCGCGCCTGTTCGGCGAGGTGCCGCCGCGCCGCATCGCCCGTCATGGCCTCGAGCCGGCGCACGCCGGCGGCGACAGCCCCCTCGCCCACCACGGTGACGAGGCCGATGTCACCGGTGCGCGCCACATGGGTGCCGCCGCAGAGCTCCACCGACCAGCCCGAGGCCTTCGAGCCCTCGGGCGCCGGGCCCATGGAGACGACGCGCACCTCATCGCCGTACTTCTCGCCGAACAGCGCGCGGGCGCCGGAGGCGATCGCCTCCTCCTGCCCCATCAGGCGCGTGACCACCGGCGCATTGGCGAGCAGCACCCGGTTGGCGATGTCCTCGACCTTCGCGAGTTCGTCGTCGCCGATCGGCTTGTTGTGCGAGAAGTCGAAGCGCAGCCGGTCGGGGGCCACCAGCGAGCCCTTCTGCGCCACGTGGTCGCCGAGCACCTGGCGCAGCGCCTCGTGCAGGAGATGGGTGGCCGAATGGTTGGCGCGGATGGCGGCGCGGCGGGCGTGGTCGACGTCGAGCTGCACCGCCTGGCCGACGGCGAGGCGCCCCTCCGACACCGTGACGGCATGGACGAAGAGATCGCCGAGCTTCTTCTGCGTGTCGGTGACGGCGGCCCGGACGCCCTCCCCGCTCATCACGCCGCGGTCGCCCTGCTGGCCGCCGGATTCGCCGTAGAACGGCGTCTGGTTGACGACGACGAGGCCGGTCTCGCCCGCCGCGAGCGCCGCGACCTCCGCGCCATCCTTCAGGATCGCCAGCACCTGGCCCTCGGCCGTCTCGGTGTCGTAGCCGAGGAATTCGGTGGCGCCGGTCTTTTCCTTCACCGCGAACCAAACCGTGTCGGTGGCGGCCTCGCCCGAGCCCGCCCAGGCGGCACGCGCCTTCTGCTTCTGCAGCTGCATCGCCGATTCGAAGGCGGCCGTGTCCACCGCGATGCCGCGCGGGCGCAGCGCGTCCTGCGTCAGGTCGAGCGGGAAGCCGTAGGTGTCGTAGAGCGTGAAGGCGGTCTCGCCGGAGAAGGTGGCGCCCTCGTTCAAGCCCGCCGATTCGGCGTCGAGGATGGACAGGCCGCGCTCCAGCGTCTTGCGGAAGCGCGTCTCCTCGAGCCGCAGCGTCTCGGCGATCAGGCCCTCGGCGCGGACGAGCTCCGGATAGGCCTGGCCCATCTCGCGCACCAGGGTGGGCACCAGCTTGTGCATCAGCGGCTCCTTGGCGCCGAGCAGCGAGGCGTGGCGCATGGCGCGGCGCATGATGCGGCGCACGACATAGCCGCGGCCCTCGTTGGAGGGCAGGACTCCGTCGGCGACGAGGAAGGAGGCGGCGCGCAGGTGGTCGGCGATGACCCGGTGCGAAACCTTGTTGGGCCCGTCGGGCTCGACGCCGGTCTCCACCGCCGAGGCGCCGATGAGGGCGCGCATCAGGTCGATCTCGTAGTTGTCGTGGGTGCCCTGGAGCACGGCGGAGATGCGCTCGAGGCCCATGCCGGTGTCGATGGAGGGACGCGGCAGGTCGGTGCGGATGCCGCCGGCCTGCTCCTCGTACTGCATGAACACGAGGTTCCAGATTTCGATGAAGCGGTCGCCGTCCTGCTCGGCCGAGCCCGGCGGACCGCCCCAGATCTTGTCGCCGTGGTCGTAGAAGATCTCCGAGCAGGGGCCGCAGGGGCCGGTGTCGCCCATGCGCCAGAAATTGTCGGAGGTCGGGATGCGGATGATTTTGGAATCCGGCAGGCCCGCGATCTTCTTCCACAGGTCGTAGGCCTCCTGGTCCTCGGAGAAGACCGTGACGAGGAGGCGCGACACCGGCAGCTCGTACTCTTTCGTGATCAGGGTCCAGGCATGGTCGATGGCCCGTTCCTTGAAATAGTCGCCGAAGGAGAAGTTGCCGAGCATCTCGAAGAAGGTGTGGTGGCGGGCGGTGTAGCCGACATTGTCGAGGTCGTTGTGCTTGCCGCCGGCACGCACGCATTTCTGCGCCGTCGTCGCCGTCGAATAGGGCCGCTTCTCGACGCCGGTGAAGACGTTCTTGAACTGCACCATGCCGGAATTGGCGAACATCAGCGTCGGATCGTTGCGCGGCACGAGCGGCGAACTCTCCACCACGGCGTGGCCGTTCCTGGCGAAGAAGTCGAGGAAGGTCTTGCGGATCTGGTTGACGCCGGTCATGGCCCGAACTTGAGAGGTTGCGGCCGGACCCGGAACGGGCACGGCCTGAAATGGGATCGGCGGGTGTTCTAGACCATTTTTTGGCCGATGGAACCGGTTTCGGCGGGCGCCGCCTCCCCGCGGATGCGGAGCCCCCGGTCCCGCGCCCCGGCCGCGCCCCGCCGGCCGGCAGCGACGTTCTCGGCCGCCGGCCGCCCCGGCCGGCCGTTCCTTCCCCCCGGAACGCACGAAAGGCCGGGCGGACCCGGCCTTCGCGAGAGGGGGAGACCGGCGCCGCGCGCTCAGTCCGGGCTGTCGGCGTCGCCGTCCGGCTCGACCTCGCCGAGGATCTTCTCGGCGATGAGTCCGGCGTTCTGCCGGATCGCCGCCTCGATCTTGGCCGCCATGTCCGGGTTCTGCTTGAGGAAGGTCTTGGCGTTCTCGCGGCCCTGGCCGACCCGCTGGCTGTCGTAGGAGAACCAGGCGCCGGACTTCTCCACCACGCCGGCCTTGACCCCGAGGTCGATGAGTTCGCCCATCTTGGACACGCCCTCGCCGTACATGATGTCGAACTCGACCTGCTTGAAGGGCGGGGCCAGCTTGTTCTTCACCACCTTCACGCGGGTCTGGTTGCCGACCACCTCCTCGCGGTCCTTGATGGCACCGATGCGGCGGATGTCGAGGCGCATGGAGGCGTAGAACTTCAGTGCGTTGCCGCCGGTGGTCACCTCCGGCGAGCCGTACATGACGCCGATCTTCATGCGGATCTGGTTGATGAAGATCACCATGGTCTTCGACTTGGAGATGGAGGCGGTGAGCTTGCGCAGCGCCTGGCTCATCAGGCGGGCCTGCATGCCCGGCTGATTGTCGCCCATCTCGCCCTCGAGCTCGGCCCTGGGGGTGAGCGCCGCCACCGAATCGACCACCACCACGTCGATGGCGCCCGAGCGCACCAGCGTGTCGCAGATCTCCAGCGCCTGCTCGCCGGCGTCCGGCTGCGAGATCAGGAGGTCGTCGAGATTGACACCGAGCTTGCGGGCATAGACCGGGTCGAGCGCGTGCTCCGCGTCGATGAAGGCGCAGACCCCGCCGGTCTTCTGCGCTTCCGCGATGGTGTGCAGCGCCAGCGTCGTCTTGCCCGAGGATTCCGGCCCGTAGATCTCGACCACGCGGCCGCGCGGCATGCCGCCAATGCCCAGCGCGATGTCGAGACCGAGCGAGCCGGTCGAGATCGCCTCGATCTCGATCAGCTTCTCGTTCTTGCCGAGCCGCATGATGGAGCCCTTGCCGAAGGCGCGCTCGATCTGGGAGAGAGCGGCGTCCAGCGCCTTGGTCTTGTCCATGGATGAACCTTCGACGAGTCGCAGTGCGGCCTGACTCATGGCGGTAGCTCCCCTGTGCTGGCAAGGCCTGATGGCCGAAACCCCTGTGAAATCGACCGTACACGGTTTGTTCTGGTCTTCAAGTTCTTTTTTTGTTCCCCTCTCCTCTGCTGCCACAGCCTGGCAGCAGCCTCCTACCCTGGAACACCTTCAAACTGGTCTGCCGATGGCGTAAAGGAGGGCCGTCTCCTCGGCCGGCCCTTCGTCCCGGCCCCATCGACGGATCTCGCCCGATGAACGCTCCGCTCGCCGCCGGCTCCTACTCGCTCTTTCCCCTGGCGAAGGACGAGACGCCCTACCGCAAGCTGACCTCGGAGGGCGTCCGGGTCGAGAGCGTCCTCGGCCGGGAGGTCGTGGTGGTCGACCGCGAGGCGATCCGGCTCCTGTCGGAACAGGCCTTCGTCGACATCAACCACCTGCTGCGGCCGGGCCACCTCGCCCAGCTCCGCCGCATCCTCGACGATCCCGAGGCGACGGCGAACGACAGGTTCGTCGCCTACGACCTCTTGAAGAACGCCAACATCGCCGCCGGCGGGGTGCTGCCCATGTGCCAGGACACCGGCACGGCCATCATCATGGGCAAGAAGGGGCGCCTCGTCTGGACCGAGGGCGACGACGAGGCGGCGCTCGGCCAGGGCGTGCTCGACGCCTACGCCAAGAAGAACCTGCGCTATTCGCAGGTGGCGCCCATCTCCATGTTCGAGGAGAGGAACACCCGCAACAACCTCCCCGCCCAGATCGAGATCCATGCGGAGGGCGAGGACGCCTACAAGTTCCTGTTCATGGCCAAGGGCGGCGGCTCGGCCAACAAGAGCTTCCTGTTCCAGGCGCCGCCCTCCATCCTCACCCACGAGCGGATGATCAAGTTCCTCCACGAGAAGATCCTGACGCTCGGCACCGCCGCCTGCCCGCCCTACCACCTCGCCATCGTCATCGGCGGCCTCTCCGCCGAGCACACGATGAAGACGGCCAAGCTCGCCTCCGCCCGCTACCTCGACGGCCTGCCGACGGCGGGCTCGGAGTTCGCCCATGCCTTCCGCGACGTCGGCATGGAGGCCGAGATCCACAAGCTGACCCAGGCCATGGGCGTCGGCGCCCAGTTCGGCGGCAAGTATTTCTGCCACGACGTGCGCGTCATCCGCATGCCGCGCCACGGCGCCTCCCTCCCCATCGCCATCGCGGTGTCCTGCTCGGCGGACCGACAGGCCCTCGGCAAGATCACCCGCGACGGCGTCTTCCTCGAGGAGCTGGAGCATCATCCCGCCCAGTACCTGCCGGAGATCGACGAGGGGGCGCTCGGCGGCGAGGTCGTGAAGATCGACCTGACCCGGCCGATGGTGGAGATCCTCGAGACGCTGTCGAAGCACCCGATCAAGACGCGCGTCTCGCTCACCGGGCCGATGATCGTCGCCCGCGACGCCGCCCACGCCAAGATCCGCGAGCGGCTCGACCGCGGCGAGCCCATGCCGGACTATTTCAGGAACCACCCGGTCTATTACGCCGGCCCGGCCAAGACCCCGGCGGGCTACGCCTCGGGCTCCTTCGGCCCGACCACGGCCGGCCGCATGGACGGCTTCGTCGACCAGTTCCAGGCCGCCGGCGGCTCGATGGTCATGCTGGCCAAGGGCAACCGCTCCCGCGAGGTGCGCGAGGCCTGCGCCAAGCACGGCGGCTTCTACCTCGGCTCCATCGGCGGACCTGCCGCCCGCCTCGCCCAGGACTGCATCCGCAAGGTCGAGGTGCTGGAATATCCCGAGCTCGGCATGGAGGCGATCTGGAAGATCGAGGTCGAGGACTTCCCCGCCTTCATCGTCGTCGACGACAAGGGCAACGACTTCTTCAAGGAACTCAACCTCGGCTGAGCTGTTGTTGCGGCGAAGGGTCGCGAGCCCGCTGTTTCCACACGGAAACATCCGGCCTCGCGGCTGAAATCCCCACGAAACGGGCGCGGTTCATTCCTGCCGCCATCCCGGAGGGAATCGCCATGCGCACCTCGCACGTCACCGTCGCCACCACCCGCACCGCCAGCGCCGACGCCCATTCGCTCGCCCTGATCGCCTCCTCGCTGGTCGCCGCCACCGCCATTGCCTTCTGCGCCATGGTCGTGACTGCCTGGCCGGCCCGCGCCGGCGGCGTGCCCGCCCCCGTCCAGATGGCCGGCCTCGCCACCATGCCGCAGGCCGCCGCTCCGTGCGGCGAGCGCCTCGCCGGCGCCGAGGCCGAGATCAACCGCAGCCTCGTCGCCGTCGAGCGGCTGCAGGAGGCCGACATGGCCGCCCAGTGCCCGGCGATCCGCGGCCACCTCGTCTCGCTGAACCGCGCCGTCGACACGGTGGAGAGCTGCGTCGCCGGCCCGGAGCGAGCCCAGAAGGTCGGCTTCTTCCGCCAGTCCCTCGCCGAGTGGCGCGGCGTCATCGCCCACGGCTGCCGCTGATCCCATGCGCCTCGCACTCGCTGTGGTCCTCGCGGTCGTCGCCGCGGGGCCTTCGCTCGCCGCCAAGGGGCCGGGCGCGCCGTTCCTTCCCGTCCAGCGCGTCGCGCCGCAGGACACCGGCCGTTGCGAGGCCGATCTGGTTCTGACCGACATCCGCCTGCGCCAGGCCACCGAACGGCTGTCCGCCACGGCCCGCGCGCCGATGGCAGAGCGCTGCGGCGTCTTCCGCGAGCATGTCCGGGTGATGCGGCGCGCCACCGACGTCTTCCGTCGCTGCACCCCGGGCCATCACGGCCGCGAGAACGTCGCCCACATGCAGGGTTCCATCGTCGACTGGCAGGAGATCATAGCCCGCAACTGCCGGTGAGGCCGTCAGGCCTGGAACAGGAGATCCCTCACCGTCTGGCCCACATGGGCGAGGTTGCCGACGGCCGCCTTCAGCCGCGCCTGCCCGGCCTTGCCGAGGATGGCGGGATCGACCCGGCTCCCCGGCGGGCGGCCGGCCGCGAGGTCGATGATCTGCTGGCGCAGGATGGCGTCGAGAAGGACGCCATGGGCGTCGAGCCAGCGCTCCAGGTCCTCGGCGGCGCCGATCGTCTTCTCGCGCAGCGCGGCGATCCGCTCCCGCGTCGAGCGCCGGCGAATGTCGTGGCGCAGCGCCAGACAGCGCGCCGCCGCCACCACCGGAAACAGCCCGCCGAGCTTCAGGTCGACGCGTCCCTCGGTGAGGCGGAAGCCGCCGAACAGGGTCAGCGGCGGCCGGTGTGCGCCGATCTGCTCGGCCAGCAGCTTGGCGAGCATCGGCGCCGCGTGGGCCGCCGCATAGGCCTCGTCGAACAGCGCCTCCGCCAGCCGTGTGTCGCCATGCACGGCGCGGAAATCGAAGAAGATGTCGACGGCCAGCAGGTCCTCCGGCCGCGTCCGCCCGATCCAGTCGGCGATCCGGCCGCGCCAATCCTCGATGGAGCCGCGGAAGCCGGGGTTGCGGGCCATGACGCCGCCCTTGCAATAGGCGACGCCGGCCGCGTCGAGGATGTCGGCCATATGGGCGCCGAAGCGGGCGAACCAGCGGTCGGCGGCCTCAGGATCGGCGGCGACCTCAGTCACCACCGCATTGTCCTGGTCGGCGGCGAGCAGGCTCTCGCCGCGGCCGACCGAGCCGAGCACCAGCACCGCATAGGCGACCGGCGGCGGTCCGGCGCCCTCCGCCAGCATCATGGCCTCGGCCTCGCGGGCGGCCCGCGCCGTCAGGGCACCGATCTCGTGGCTGATGACGGCGGCCACCTGAACGGCGGTCACCTCCTCCTCGATGAGTTGCCGCGCCACCAGGGGCATGCGGGCGAAGGCGGCGGCCATCGCCGGCGCGCCCTCGGCCGCTTCGATGGCGTCGCCCAGCGCCAGCGCGTCGCTCGCCCGCATCCTCAGGAGGTCGCGCGCCGACAGGGCTCCGACGATCGCCCCCGCAGCGTCCGATACCGCGAGGTGGCGGACCTTGAGCCGGTCCATCCGCCCGATGGCGCGATAGACGAAATCCTCCGCCCCGACATGGGCGAGCGGCCGCGAGGCGATCTCCCCCACCGGCCGCTCCAGCGCCGCCGCGCCCCCCGTCGCCACCGCCCGCATCACGTCGCGTTCGGTGACGATGCCCGCCGCGTCGACCCGCGGCGGGCCCGGTGGGGCGACGAAGAGCGAGGAGATGCGGCGTTCCGTCATCAGCCGCGCCGCGGCCATCACCGTCATGTCGGGCGGCGCCACGGCCGGCGGCCGGCCCATCAGGTCGGCGACGCGGTGGCGGAACGGATAGGAATCGATGCGCGACAGGGCCCCCTGCCCGCCCGCCGTCACCGCCTTCGGCTCCTCCCAGCCGGCGCGGGCGAAGCCCTCCATGGCGTCGGTGAGCCGCCGGCAGGCCTCGTTGGCCTCGGCGACCGTCCGCACCCCCTTCTCCTTCAGGAAGGGCAGCAGCGCGACGAAGATGGCCCCGGCGCTCTCGGCATCGCCCACCGCGTCGTGGCGGCCGCCGCGGTCGAGGGTGACCCCCGTCCGCTCGGCGAGGATTTCGAGCGTGTAGCCGGCGAGGGTCGGAAAGCAGATCTGGCCGAGCAGGCGCGTGTCGAGCGAGGGCGGCGGCGCGAAGGCCCGTCCCGCCAGCCGGCATTCGCGCCGGATGATGGCGAGGTCAAAGCCGAGATTGTGGCCCACCAGGATGCGGCCGGCCCGGAACGTCTCGAAGGCTTCGAAGGCCTGGGCGAAGGTGGCGGCGCCTGCGACGGCCGCATCGTCGATGTGATGGATCGCGGTCGCCGAGGCGGGGATCGGCACACCGGGATCGACCAGCCGCTCGAACCGCTCCTCCGGCAGCAGGCGCCCCTGGCGAAGCGCCACGGCGCCGATCTGGACGATGCGCGCCTTGGCCGGATCGAGCCCCGTCGTCTCCGTGTCGAGCACCACGGCGTCGAGGGCGATCAGCGGCTGGACGGACGGGGCCGGCATGGACGGTAGCCTAGTCCCGCGCGGCCGGCGCCGCCAGTCAGCTCTTCGCCTGCTGCTTCACCGCCTCGATGAGCTGCTTCAGAGAGAAAGGCTTTGGCAGGAAGGCGAAGGCCTGGCCCTCCGGCAGGTCGTTCTTGAACGCCTCCTCGGCATAGCCGGAGACGAAGATCACCTTGATGGCCGGATTGGTCTTGCGCAGCTCGCCCAGCAGGGTCGGGCCGTTCATCTCCGGCATGACCACGTCGGAGACGACGAGGTCCACCGTGCCGCCGTGCTCGGCCATGACCTCAAGCGCCTCGACGCCGGAGCCGGCCTCCAGCACCGTGTAGCCGCGCGAGGCGAGGGCTCGCGAGGCGAAGGCCCGCACCGCCTCCTCGTCCTCGACCAGCAGGATGGTGCCGGCGCCGGTATCGTCGCGCGGCGGCGCGGCGGCGGCCGGCGGGGCCGCCGGCTGGGCCGCGGGCGGCTCGGACGGTGCGGGAGCCTCGCCCGCGGCCTCCGGAGAGCCGGCCACCAGCATGACGGCGGGGGCCGCCGGCGTCGAGGCGGCGGGCGGCTCTGCAACCGCCGCCGGGGGCGCGGCGGGCTCGGCGCTCTCCACGTGGCGGGGCAGGAAGACGCGGAACACGGTGCCGCGGCCCACCTGGCTGTCGACGAAGACATAGCCGCCGGACTGCTTGACGATGCCGTAGACGGTCGACAGGCCGAGACCCGTTCCCTTGCCCACCTCCTTGGTGGAGAAGAACGGGTCGAAGATCTTCTGCTTGATCTCGTCGGGAATGCCGGTGCCGGTATCGGTCACCTCGATCATCACCGCGTCGCTCTCCGGCATGTCCACCGGATCGTCCTTGGAGCGGTGGCGGGCGATGTCGGCCGCAGCCACGTTGGCGGTGCGGATGGTCAGCTTGCCGCCGTCCGGCATGGCGTCGCGGGCATTGACGGCGAGGTTGAGGATCACCTGCTCGAGCTGGGTGACGTCGGCACGCACCGGCCAGAGGTCGCGGCCGTGGATCATGTCGAGCCCGACGCGCTCGCCGAGCGAGCGGCGCAGCAGCATGGACAGGTCCGACAGCACGTCGCCGAGCTGCACCACCTGCGGACGCAGCGTCTGCTTGCGCGAGAAGGCGAGGAGTTGGCGCACCAGGCTCGCGGCCCGGTTGGCGTTCTGCTTGATCTGCATGACGTCGTTGAACGACGGGTCCGCCGGCTTGTGGTCCATCAGCAGGAGGTCGGCATGGCCGATGATGGCCTGCAGCACGTTGTTGAAGTCGTGGGCGACGCCGCCGGCGAGCTGGCCCACCGCGTTCATCTTCTGCGACTGGGCGAACTGCTCCTGGAGCTGGCGCAGCTCGGTCGTCTCCACCGCATAGACGAAGGCCGCCTCGCCCGCCTGTTCCGGATCGTCCACCGGCGCCACGAAGAAATGGGCGAAGCGGTTGGCGTCGCCCTGCAGCGCGCCGTCGACGGGGGGGAGGTCGCCCTTGCCGGCGGCCGCCTCGGCGATGGCATGGGCGAGCGCCGGCCGCGAATTCTCCTTCACCAGCGACAGCACGGAGCGGGCGCCCGTCCCCGCGGCCGTGTCGGCGAGCATGCGGGCGAAGATCGGGTTGGCCCGGCCGACCACGCCGTCACGGTCGACGGTGGCGATGCCGAGCGGCGAGGAATTGAAGAAGCGCGCGAAGCGGACCTCGGCGGCCCGCAGGCTGTCGCCGCTGTCGCCGGTGCGCGCCCGGTTGATGACGAGGGTGCGGGAGGCGCCGGGCGTGCCGTCGGCGGAGAAGGCCACCTTGTGCAGGAGCCGCACCGGCAGCGCCTCGCCGGAGCGGCGCTTCAGGTCGAGGTCGAAGGTCGCCGTCGTCACTTCCGACGGCTTGGCCGGCACGGTGCGCAGCAGCGCCGCGGCGTCGGCGGCGAGGATGTCGGCGAGGGCGAGGCCGCCGGGGCCGACTTCGGTCAGGTCGTGGTCGAGCCAGCCCGCCAGAGTGGCGTTCATGTAGGCGATCTCGCCGGTCGGCTCCATGGAGAAGAAGCCGGCGGGGGCGTGGTCGAGGAAGTCGATGGCCTTCTGCAGCGTCTCGAAGGCGCTCTCCGCGCTCTGCCGGTCGCGGGTGATGTCCTCCACCGTCCAGACGCTGGCGCGGCCGCCGCCGCGGATGCGGGTGGCCCCCTCCCCGGTCATCGGGCGCACCTTCAGGCGCAGCCAGCGGGCGTCCTCCGCCTCGGCGCGGCGCACCTCCTCCTGGTGCCGGCGGCCCTCGCGGGCGGCCTGCGACAGCCGGTAGATGGCTTCCGAGACCTCCGGCGCGCCGGTGAAGGCCCGCTCCACCGCCCGGACGTCCTCCTCCCCGGACGCACCGGTCAGGCCGAGATAGGCCGGGTTGGCGTAGAGCACGCGGCCCGACGGGTCGCTCACCACCACCGCCTCGCTGGCGCTGTCGACCATGGCCTTGGTGAAGTCGTTGCGATTGTCCTCGCTGGCGAAGCGCAGGATGCCCGAGGCATAGGCGAAGAGCGAGAAGACGCCGCAGACCGCCAGGGCCGCCAGAAGTCCGATCACATAGGGATAGGCATTGTCGCGGCCGATCATCAGGAAGAACAGCGCCGCGCCGACGAGCACGACGGCGACGACCAGCACCATGGCGGTCGAGCCGGGCTGTTCGGAGCGATCGACCGAACGGCGCGTCACCGGAAGGGCCGGAGAGGCATGGTCGGCGCGGATGTTCTTTTCGGCGAAGGCCATGGCGGGGAAGAGCCGTTGGTCAGGGTCAAACGAGAATCCATCGCCGATTCTCGCCGCCTAGTCGTGCCGCTTCGCCGCCCGCGAGGCAAGGGCGGCGGCGCCATCGGGCGCGCAAATCGGGTGTCGCAGCCTAGCGCATCGTGCCCTTGAGCCGCATGACGTAGCCGATCACCTCGGCCACCGCGCGGAAATGCTCCTCCTGGATCGGCTGGTCCACCTCGACGCTGGCGTGCAGGGCGCGGGCGAGCGGCACGTTCTCGACGATCGGCACGTCGCTCGCGGTGGCGAGTTCGCGGATCTTCAGGGCGATGAGGTCCATGCCCTTGGCGACGCAGACGGGTGCCACCATGCCGGGTTCGTATTTCAGCGCCACGGCGAAGTGGGTCGGGTTGGTCACCACCACGGTCGCCGTCGGCACGTTGGCCATCATGCGCTTGCGCGAGCGCTCGCGGCGCAGCTGCTTGATCTTGCCCTTCACCTCGGGATTGCCGTCCGACTGCTTGAACTCCTCCTTGAGCTCCTGGATCGACATCTTCTGCCGCGTGTACCAGCGCTGGTACTGGTAGACGTAGTCGGCCAGGGCGATGATCGCCATGATCGCCACCACGGCCATCAGCACGCTCATGACGATCGAGAACGTGTGCGGCAGCAGCATCTCCACGTCCATCCGCACGATGCTGTCGATGGTGCTGCGCTGCGGCCAGAGCACGGTGAAGATGACGACACCCACCAGCGTGATCTTGGCGAGGCCTTTCAGAAAGTTTACCAGCGCGTCGGGGCCGAAGATGCGCTTGGCGCCGGCCATGGGCGAGATCTTGGAGAATTTCGGCTTCAGGCTCTCGGCCGAGAAGACCAGCCGGTGCTGGACGAGATTGGCGGCGATGCCGGCGACGAAGAGGCCGAGGAAGGGCAGCCCCACCGCCACCACGACGGCGAGGATCAGCGAGATCATGAGCCGCATGCCGCCTGCGCGGTCAACGGTGACGAGGTCGGCATTGGCGATGAGGTTCTTCAGCGGCACGGCGAGCCCGCCCGCCGACCCCGCCGCCATGGTGGCGACGACGAGGGTCGAGATGAACAACAGGAACCAGGTGACGAGGTCCTGGCTCTTGGCGACGTCGCCCTTCTTCAGCGCGTCGTCGAGCTTCTTCTGCGTCGGATCGTGTGTTTTCTGGTCTTTGTCCTCCCCCTCGGCCACGGTCTACCTCCGGTTGACCGCGATCTCGCCCAGGATCGCTTCGAGGCTGCCCATGTAGTGGGACATCATCACCGACAGGACGAGGAGGAGGATGAAGAAGCCGACGCCGATGGTGACCGGCATGGCGATGAAGAAGACCTGCATCTGCGGCATCAGCTTGGACAGCACGCCGAGGCCGATGTTGAAGACCAGCGCGAAGACCAGGAACGGCGCCGAGAGCTGGATGGCGATGACGAAGGAACGCGCCATCACCATGGTCAGGAACTGCGCCGCATCGCCCGAGGCCGGCAGGAGGCCCGGCCGGATGATGGTGAAACTGTCCGAGATCGCCGCGATGATGAGGTGGTGCAGGTCGGTGGCGAAGACCAGCGCCACACCGACCATCGACAAAAAGGTGCCGATGACGGCGCCCTGCTGGCCCTGGGTCGGGTCCACCTGCATGGCAAATCCGATGCCCATGGCCTGGGCGATGACGACGCCCGCCGTCAGCAGGGCCGAGACCGCGATGCGCGCCGCCATGCCGAGGGTGAAGCCCACCGCCATCTCCATGAACAGCACCATTAGCACGCCGCCGGGACGGGCGAGGTCGATGTCGTAGAGCGGCCGGTGCAGCGGAAAGAGGACGAGGGTCAGCAGCAGCGCGATGCCGAGCCTGACCCGCATGGGCAGCGAGCGCTCGCCGAGGCCCGGCATCAGCGCCATCATGGTGCCGACCCGCGCGAAGACGAGCAGGAAGACGACCATGATCTCCGGGGTGATGGGGACGGTCACGGGAAGCGCCCCCTCCTGGAGCCGGGCCTCGCCGGCGGGCCGAGGGCGCCGCCGATCAAAGCTGATTCACTCGCCCATGACCACTTTCGCCATGATGCGCGCCGTGACCCCGTTCATCATGTCGCCCATGAAGGGCAGCGCGATGATGAGGGTGGCGAAGATGGCGAGGATCTTCGGCACGAAGACCAGCGTCTGCTCCTGGATCTGGGTCAGGGCCTGGACCAGCGACACGGCGACGCCGACCAGCAGTCCCACCGCCATCAGCGGGGCCGAGACCAGGATCACGGTGAGAATGCCGTCGCGGGCGACGTCGAGAACATCTGCGGGGCTCATGGCCTTGTCCTAGATCTGCATGCGCATGATTTCCTCGTAGGACTGCACGACCTTGTCGCGCACGGCCACCAGGGATTCGATGGCGACCTCGGTTTCGGCCACCGCCGTCACCACGTCGATGAGGTCGGCCCGCCCGGCGGCCATGGCCTGGCTGCGCTGGTCGGTGGTGCGGGCGGTCTGGTCGAGGTTCTGCACGGCGCTGCGCAGCATCTCGCCGAAGCCGCCGCCCTGACCGGCGGCGCGGCTGGCACCGGCGGCGGGCGAGAACAGGCGTGCGGCCGTCGCATAGGCGTTTGCGGCGATGGACGAGGACGACATCGGATCAGGCTCTCAGGAGTTCGATCGTGCGCTGGATCATGCGGCGGGTGGAGGTGACGACGTTGAGGTTGGCCTCGTAGCTGCGCTGCGCCTCCCTCATGTCGAGGCTCTCCACCAGCGAATTGACGTTCGGCACCTTCACGTAGCCGCGGGCGTCCGCCGCCGGGTGCTGAGGGTCGAACCGCGTGCGGAATTCGCCCTGCTGCTGGCGCACCGGCCCGAGCTGCACGGTGGTCGCCTGCAGCTCGCGGTCGAAGGTGGTGCGGAAGGTCGGGATCTTGCGGCGGTAGGGATCGCCCCCGGGCGTCTCCGCCGTGGAGCTGGAATTGGCGATGTTCTCGGCCGTGATGCGCATGCGTCCGGCCTGGGCGCGCATGCCGCCGGCGGCGATGCGGATCGATTTGAGGAAGTCGGTGGACATGGTCTGTCTCAGCCCTTCTTGCCGATGGCGGTCCGGATCAGGCCGAGCGAACGCTGGTACAGCCCGGCGACGGCCTGGTAGTCCATCTGGTTCTGCGAGACCTTGAGCATCTCGTCCTCGAGGTTGACCCGGTTGCCGGCGGGCGTCGTCACGAGGCCGGTGTCGCGGCGCACGTCGAAGCGCGTCGTCTGGCTGCCCGAGGTCTGGATGTGGCGCGGGTCGGTGCGCATGGGCCCTGCCCCGATGCTGGCGCCGGCGGTGGCAACGGCAGCACCGCGCGCCAGCGATTCGAAGCTCGGCGGCCTGAGGTCCCGCGCCCGGTAGCCGGGCGTGTCCGCATTGGCGACATTTTCAGCCAATAGCTTCTGCCGGTCCTGGTGCCAGCGCATGCGGTTGCGCAGCATGGAGAAGATCGGCACGTCGCTGGTCGCCATGTCGATTCCTCCGCCCCTTCGATAGGCAAAGGATGCCGGGCACATGGTTAACGACCGGTTAACCGTTAAGGGTCTTTCAACCTCTGCCCCGCCGGGTTAACCATCCCGCGAGGTCGAAGTCGGCAAGGCTTGCCGGGTCTGTTAACCTCAACATAGATTTAACGCGCGCTCTTCCGGGCGGGCGTGCGCAATGCCATGGGATCGGTCTCGATGAACTTTCTCACCAATCTGCTCGGTCCCAACGCCCCCCTGGCAGCCACTTTCATCGTCGCCTTCGCGGCCGTTCTCGTTCTCATCGGCCTGACCGCCTGGATCTTCCGCCTCATCCGCGGGCGCGGCCTCGGCATCGGCTCGGGCGGCCGCGGCCGCCAGCCGCGGCTCGCCGTCCTCGACTATGCCGACGTCGACCAGCGCCGCAAACTCGTCCTCATCCGCCGCGACAACGTGGAGCATCTGCTGCTCCTCGGCGGCCCGACCGACGTGGTGGTCGAGACCTCCATCGTCCGCGGCATGCCCGTCCAGGCCTCGTCCCTGCGCGAGGCGGCCCCCGCCCCGACCTATGTCGAGCCCGATCCGCCGCTGCCGCAGACACGTCCCTCGCTGCGCGACGCCGCCCGCCAGGCCGCCGGCGAACCCGCTCCGGCGCGGCCGATGAACCTCGACATGCCCACCCGGCCCGAGCCGGCCCCGGCCCGCCCCGAGCCCGTCCGTCCCGAGCCGCCGCGCGTCGAGCCGGCCCGCCCGGCGCCCCCGCCGGTGGTCCAGCGCCCCGAACCCGTCCGTCCCGCGCCGGTGGCGGCGCCGGCCCGCCCCGAGCCTGCCCGACCGGAACCTGCCCGCAGCGAACCGGCGCGCCCCGAGCCTGCCCGCCCGGAACCGCCGCGCATCACCCCGGTCGTCACCCAGCCGGTCCGCCCCGGCACGCCGGTGCCGCCGCCCCGCCCCGCGCCGCCGCCTGCGGCCGCCGCAGCCGGCACCGACGACGTCGCGGCAAGGCTCGAGGCCGCGCTGCGCAAGCCGATCGGCGCCAATCCGGTCCAGGCCGGGCCGAAGCCCGCCGCCCCGGCGGCGCCGGCCGCTCCCGCCCGCCCCCAGCCCGGCTCTCCAGCGGCTTCTCCCAAGGCGCTGTCGGCCGACGAGAAGTCGGTCTTCGACAGCCTGGAGGAGGAGATGGCCGCCCTCCTCGGCCGCGGCCCGACCCCGCCGAAGAGCTGAGCGCGGGCCTTCGGGCTCCGACGCCCCGGGAACCGCAACGCTGCTGGCGCCATGTCAGGCCGGTCGGGCGAGCCTCCGGTCGGCGCCAGGCTCGCGGCGTCCTGCCCCTCCCGCCATCCACAGGCCCGGCGCCCCGAGCCTGCTAGACTCGCGCCAACGATTCGCACGGTGCGGGACGGCGATGGCGCTGACGACCCCTGACGGCAGGACAAGGACCCGCCCGGCCATTCGCCGCGCGGCGGTTCTCGGCATCCTCGCCGCCGCCGCCCTCGCCGCCGGCCCCGCCGTCGCCCAGGACATCTCGATCAATCTCGGCCAGGGCGCCGGGGTCAACGAGCGGGTGATCCAGCTCATCGGCCTCATCACCATCCTGTCGGTGGCGCCCTCCATTCTCATCATGGTGACGAGCTTCGTCCGCATCGCGGTCGTGCTCTCGCTGCTGCGCACTGCCATCGGCACCCAGACCGCCCCGCCCAATGCCGTCATCGTCGGCCTGTCGCTCTTCCTGACAGGCTTCGTCATGGCGCCGACGCTGCAGCAGAGCTACGACCTCGGTGTCCGCCCGCTGATCGAGAACCAGATCGAGATGCCGCAGGCCTTCGAGCGCGCCTCCGGGCCGTTCCGCGACTTCATGCTAAAGCACGTGCGGGAGAAGGATCTGGCGCTGTTCCAGGAACTCTCCCGCGAGCCGGTACCGGCCACCCCGCAGGAGGTCTCGTTCCGGGTGCTCATCCCCGCCTTCATGATCTCCGAACTGCGCCGCGCCTTCGAGATCGCCTTCCTGCTCTTCGTGCCCTTCCTGGTGATCGACCTCGTCGTCGCCTCCGTGCTGATGTCCATGGGCATGATGATGCTGCCGCCGGTCACCGTCTCGATGCCGTTCAAGCTGATCTTCTTCGTGCTGGTGGACGGCTGGAATCTCGTCGCCGGCAGTCTGGTGCGAAGTTTCGGGACGTGACCAGAGCATTTGACAATCGCTCAGAACACGCAAATCTTCTCGCATCCTCCATGTACGTGAATTCAAAATGTTCGATAAATTAGATACAGCAATATTCGACGACCCCCAGTTCAAGGAAGACTCCGTTAGAGAGGCTGTTATATTGCCTATTCTGACCCGTCTAGGTTTTCGAATATCGGGAGCAGACAGGATCGTACGCAGCAAGACGCTGACACACCCATTTATTCATGCCGGCACTCGAAAACTACCCGTCAAAATGATCCCTGACTATACGCTTTTGTGCGATGAGAAGCCCGTCTTCATTTTGGACGCGAAATCTCCAATGGAAGACGTGACGTCGCGCGACAATATCCAACAGGTTTACAGCTACTGCGTCCACCCGGAAATAAAATGCCAGCAGTTTGGTCTCTGCAATGGCCGAGAGCTTATTATTTTTTCGACAGACAGTAGCACCCCCTGCCTTCACCTCAAGTTTGAGGAATTCGCATCGAACTGGGAGAAGATAGAGAAATTTCTGGGTCCCCTTTATCTTAGAAACCCGACGCTTAGAGATTTCGCACCCGACCTGGGCTTAGCAATAGAACGTCTTGGTGTGCGCGAAGGATTCTCGGTTAATTTTCTGCCTGCATCTCTAAATTTGATAGCTCGGCTAGATGACAAACGATTCACAAGCTCAGCAAATATGGAATTCGGTGGTATTTTCCACTGTGTAAGTATGGACTTTAAACGAATACACATTCGGAAAATTATCAATGCTGTGCCTGCCGTTATACAGGGCCACTTCGAACATGCACTCAAGACTTCGCCATTTATGGCCTTCGCCGAGCTTGCGATCGAAGTTGATATTGAAACAACTCTGGGGCCGAAAACAATGGGCGAACACGAGCCGTTTAGGCCGTTCATTGTTAAGCGAGTTCTCGGCGCCCGTTTCAACCCACACGCGCTCACAAAACCGGCCGCTGAAGATTTACCCCAGCACGCATTTCGCCTTCGCGACTATGTGCATTTTGAATAGTACTTAAACTCGAACACTGCTTGTCGCGCCGCGCGCCTCACCCCTGCCGCGGGGTGGCGCCGGTCGGCGTGTCGGACTGCTGCTGCGGCCCGCCGGCGCCCGGCGTCTCGCCGGGATAGCGCTCGCGGTAGTTCTTCAGGAAGGCGTCCAGCGTGTCGCGGTCTGCGATGGACTTGGCGATCTCGCGATATTCGACGCCTCGCGCCTCGATGGGCGAGGTCACAACGTCGAAGGCGCGCTCGTCGGGCGTGCCCTTCATCGCGTCGCGCCAGCGGTTGCGCAGGCGGTCGAGGCCGAGCGCGTCATCCACCAGTGCATAGCCGATGGCGGCCCTCAGCAGGTGGCGGCGCTCGTCGTTGCCGAGCGCGGTGCCGGCGCGGGAGGAGACCCAGCGCTCGCTCTGCTCGGCGGATTCGCGATGGCGCTGCGCGCCCCAGTGGATGTCGGCCCGCAGCATCTCCGCCTCCGGGGTGCGGATGTCGGAGAGCATCTCCAGCGCCTGGTCGGGCCGGCCGGAATCGGCATGGGCACGGGCCTCCAGCAGATAGCGCTGGATGCGCAGCTCTTCCGGCAGGTCGGCGAGACGGGTGGCGCGCAACACCTGCAGTGCCGCCGCCGGCTTGCGGTTGCTGAGGTGGATCAGCGCCAGCCGCGCCGCCACCTGCGAGCGCGCCGCCCCGGTCAGGCGCCGGTCGATCTGGTGCTGCAGCAGCGCCGCCGCCTGGTCGAGCAGGTCCATCCCGGCCAGCCGGTCGGCGAGGCGGCGGATGATCTCATCGCCGCGGCGGCCCTGAGGGGTCATGTCGCGGAAGTCGTAGTAGAGCGCCAGCGCGTCCACCGGCTTCATCTGGTCGGCATTGCCGTCGAGGAACAGCCGCTCGAAATGACGGGCGACGTCGTCCTGCATGCCGCGCACCGAATCCGAGCGCGGATGGGCCCGCATGGCGAGCCGCATGGTGGTGAAGGCCTCGCGGAACTGGCCCTGGTCGGCATAGAGCTTGGCGAGAAGGGCGAGCGTGCGCGCCTCGACCTCGTCGCCGCGCCAGGCATAGCTCTGCACCTCGAGCTCCTCGATCGCCGCCTTGCGGTCGATCTCGCCGAGCCGGTGGCGAGCTGCGAGCAGCCGATGCTCGGCATCCGCCCGCACCGGCAGGTCCGGCCCGTTGGCGGCCCGCGCATAGGCGACGAGGGCGTCGCGGTCCATGCCCTTGGCCTCGATCACCCGGCCGCGCAGCAGGGCGAACTGTTGCTCGGCGGAGGGCGGAATGCCGATCTCCTGCAGGTCGGAGAGGTGCTTGTCGGCGCGGTCGACGGCACCGCTGTCGAGCGCCGCCTCGATGGCGCGCACCAGGATCGCCCGCGCCAGCGGGTGCGGCAGGGTGGCGGGCGAAACGTCGGAGCCCTCGAAGGCGTCGTGGGCCTCCTTGGACCGCCCGTCCATGGCCAGCGCCGTCGCGCGCCAGAGAGCGATGTCGGGCGCGTTCGCCATGGCCGGATGCGAGAACTCGCGCAGCGCGTCCGCCGGCCGGTGCATCATGATGGAGACGACGCCGCGCAGCCCCTGGATCGTGCCGTCCTCGGCGATCCGCCGGTCCTGGCGCACGATGGCGTCGAGCACGGCCTTGGCCTCGGCCCAGCGCTGCTGCGCCATGTAGAAGCGCACGAGGTCGAGGCGCTTGGCGGTGCGCTGGGTGTCGTGAACCGCGGCGGCATTGGCGAGGAGATCGCTTTCGCGCTCGCGGAACGGCGCCTGCTCGTCCATCGCCCAGAGTTCGAGGTCGAAGGTGATGGTGCGCGGGCGGCGAGTGAGGCGCTGAACCGGCTGCGGCCGCGCATGACCGGCGCTGAGCTGCAGGCCGAAGGGCCGGCTGATGTTGACCTGTTCACCGGAGATGGTGACCTTCAGGTCGTCGGCGATGGGCTGGAAGACGAGGCCGTGGCTGCCTGCGAGCGCCGTGAACTCCACCATCTCCCGCGTCTGCACGAAGGAGCGGGCGGGGCCCGCGCCGGTGACCACGATCAGCGTATCGCCCGCCAGCGGATCGGCGAGCCGGTGCACCGAGCCGGCCTGCGGGAAGTCCACCGTGGCGATGAGCCGGTCTCCCTGTTCGGTGGCGCGCGCCAGATGGACCGGCCGCGGCGGCTCCAGAACGCTGTCGGCCAGCGTGACGATCCAGGCGAGGCCGTCCCGCCCCGCCGAGGCGAGGCTCTGGCGCTCGAGCCCGATCCTGACGGCGATGCCGCTGCGCGAGCGCGAGGCGTCCACCGAGGAGAAGATGCCGGCGGCCTCGGCCTGCAGCCCGGCGAGCGCCACCTCCTCCATCGTGTCGAAGACCAGCCACAGCGTGTCGCCGCGCTGGAAGACCGCGCCCGGGGTCTCGCGGGTGAAGGGCACGAGGATGCGCACGGTGCCGCCGGCGCGGCGCGCCTGCATGGCGACCGGGCCGGGCGGCGGCGCGGGCGGGCGGGCCGCTGGGTCCGCGGTCTCGACATGGTGCTGGACCGGCGCGGGCGCCGCCGGAGCCGGTGCCGGTGCCGGGGCCGCGGCGACGACCGGCGCCGGCGGCACGGGCGGCGGCGTTGGACGCGGGGCCTCGGCGGCGACGGCGGGCGGACGGGTCTGCTCGGGAACGGGCACGGGAGCGGGAGCGGCACGCGGTGCCGGCGGCGGCATGGCCGGGCGGGCCGCGGCCAGGGGCGGCGTCGGCACGTTGCCCGGCAGCATGGTGACGGCGGGCGGGGTCAGGCCCGGCTGGCGCGCCTGGGCGAGCGCGGCGGGATCCCGCGTGCCCGCCGGGGCGCCGCGCATCGTCAGGTCGAGCACATAGGTCCCCTCCTCCCGGAAGGCCCTGACGTCGGCCTGCGGCGACACCGCCATGCGGAAGACCAGCTCGTCGGCACCGGTATCGGCCTCGATCTCGCCGACGAAGGGCGGCAGGGCGTCGCGGACGTGGCGCAGGTCGGAGGTGAAGGGCTTGGCGACGCGCAGCGTCAGCCGGTCGCCGGTCCGGTCGATGGCCACCGCCGCCGGCTCCGGCAGGGAGAAGACGAAACGGGAGAAGGTCGGGTGGTTGCCGACGCGCACCGTCACCGGCGGCATGGTGCGCGCCACGCGCTGGGATTCGGCGAGGCGCGCCCGCCGCTCGGCCTCGCGCGCGCGCCGCGTCAGCTCCTCCACCACATCCACGGGCAGGCCGGGCGGCAGGCCGCGCCAACTGTCGGGCATCATGTCGACGAAGAGCCGCTCGCCCGCCTCCATCGAATTGACGGTGACCCGCTGGCCCAGGGCGAAGCGCAGCGACTTGCCGTCAGGGTCGCGCCGCACCGCGGTGACGTAGTCGCGCAGCAGCGTGGTCAGCTGGTTGACCTGCACCTCGACCGGCTGGGAGAAGGCGATGACGAGCACGCCGCCGGTGATCTTCACGTCGGCGGGGATCTGCTGGTCGAAGTGGAAGACGAGGCGGGCGAAGCCTCCGGTGGTCGAGGCGCTCACCTCGGCCTTGGCCGCCGCCGCTCTCGCCTCACCCGCCGCGGGGGCTGCGGACGGCGCCTGCGCAAGGGCCGGCGAGAGGGGGACGTGACAAAGCAGGGCGGCGGCAAGGCCGGCCCGCGTCACACGCCAAACGCACCACGCGTTCCCGTCCATGGGATCGCCACTCGAACCTTCCGCCGGTCTCGGGAGACGGGCATGCGGCGGCTCCGTGCCACCGTTCGACGGGCATCATGGGCAATCGTGATTAACACCGCGTTTCGCCTCAGCGGCTCGGCCGGCCCTCGATCTTCGGCAGCGTGTCGGGCGATACCGAGCGCGGATCGGCGGAGGCCTGCTGGTTCGGCCGGCGGGCGAGTTCCGTCGTCAGGCGTTTGGCGGGGTCGGGCTGCATCTGGGCGATGACGTCGGCGAGTTTCGGCGGGCGCATGGCGCGGGCGACCTCGATCAGCACGCTCATGTCGAGGCTGTCGAAGATCCGCGCGGCGTCCTTCGGCCGCATCGATTCGTACATGCTGACGACGCCGCGGAAGCGCGCCTGCTCGGCCTCGTCGCGGCGCTGCTCGAGACCGGTGATGCGGGTCTCCAGCTCGCGCAGCTCGTTGGCGCGCTGCTCCATGCGCCGCTCGGTGGCACGCAGCAGGTTCTCGCGCATGTCGAGCTCGCGCTGGCGGGTGTCGAGCTCCTGCCGGCGTTCCTGCAGGCGTTCGAGGATCGCCCGCTCGGAGGCGGAGATGGCGGGCGGCTGGGGCTGTGTCGCCACCGGCGTCGGCTGCGGCGGGCGCGCGGCGGCGGCCGGCGGCGGCGCGGCGGCCGGGGTGGCGCCCGTGACCAGATTGGCGTCGGAGGTCGTCTCGATGCCGGGAATGGTCGTGTCCTGCGCCCGCACCTGCCGCGGCCCGGGCAGATCGCCGCTGAGCAGCCCGACCGCCTTCAGGAACAGGAGCCCGCCGGCGGCGAAGGTGACGATGGGGAGGAGGCGCAGGTCCCGCATGAGGCTCTCCCGTCAGGCCGCGCGCGTCTGCACGCGCGCCGCGAAGGCCTTGGCGGCCGCCAGCGTCGAGGCGGCGCTGCCGTGCTCGCCCGGCTCGCGCACCATGACCGGCACGATGGGCGGCACCGCCGGGATCGGGGGCACGCGCGGCTTGCCGGCATCGCGCGCCGCCTCGGTGATCCGACTGATGCGCTCCACCACCGTCTCGCCGGCCTTCACCTCGCGCTCGATGTCGACGAGGAACCGCTCGGCCGTGCGCAGCCGCTCGCCGAGGGTGCCGTCGCATTCGCGCACCGTGACCTTGAGGCCCTGGATGGCGCGCTCGGCGATCTCCGTGGCGGTGATCAGCTCGGCGATGGTCGCCTTCAGCGACTGTTCGTCCGAGCGCAGCCGCGTCAGGCGCCGGTTGAGCGTGATGCAATAGCCGATGGTCGCGGCGAGGAGCCCGGCCACCAGAAGTTCGATGACCATGGACACGGTGAAGCTGCTCATCATTGCTCCTGTCCGCCCGACGAGATCTGTTCGAATTGGGTCATGGTCGTCCGCCCGCGGCGGAGCGGCTTCTGGATGCGGATGGCGACCTTGTCGCCGACCCGGCCCATCCGTCCCTCGGTGAGGGTTTCGTCCCCGCAGCGTACCTTGACCAGCGCGTCCGGCTTCATGTCGAGGACCAGCGTGTCGCCGACCTTCAGGTTCATGAGCTTGCGCAACGGGAACTTGTTCTCGTAGAGCACCGCCTCGACATGGGTGCGGGCCTGGAAGATCTCGGTGGCCAGATGCCCCTCCCAGACCGGGTCGCGGCCGAGCTTCTCGCCGACGAAGGTCTGCATCAGGCGATCGCGGATCGGCTCCAGCGTCGCATAGGGCAGCAGCATCTCGATGGAGCCGCCGCGCTCCTCCATGTCGATGCGGAAGCGCACCAGGATGGCGGCGTTGTTGGGGCGCGAGATGGCGGCGAAGCGCGGATTGGTCTCCAGCCGGTCGATCTTGAACGTGACCGGCGAGATCGGCCGGAACGCGGCTTCCGCGTCGGCCAGGATCACCTCGATCATCCGCTTGACGAGGCCCATCTCGATCGTCGTGTAGGGCCTGCCCTCGACGCGGATGGCGGTGACGCCGCGGCGGCCGCCGAGCAGCACGTCGATGATCGAGTAGATGAGGCTCGAATCGACGGTGGCGATGCCGAAATTGTCCCATTCCTCCGCCTTGAAGATGGAGAGGATGGCCGGCAGGGGAATCGAGTTGAGGTAGTCGGCGAAACGGACGGCGTGGATGCGGTCGAGCGAGACCTCGACGTTGTCGGAGGTGAAGTTGCGCAGGGACGTCGTGAGCAGCCGCACCAGGCGGTCGAACACGATGTCGAGCATCGGCAGACGCTCGTAGGCGACCATCGCCGAGTCGATGATGGCGCGGATGCCGCCATTGTCGGAGAGCGCCAGATCCTCGATGGAGAAGCCGAGGAGGTTGTCGATCTCCTCCTGGTTGAGGATGCGCTCGGCGCCGCCCTTGGAGCCGGCGCTGACATGGGCCATGCCGTCTTCGCCGACGGATTCCCAGCCCTGCTCCGCATCCGACCCCGAGGAGCCCTGCTCCTCCAGCGCCATGCCCCATTCGGCGGCAAGGGCGTCCTGATCGATATCGCCAGCCATGTCAGACCGTCACTGCACGACGATTTCGCGGAACAGCACGGCGTTCACCCGCGCCGGATGGACGGCCGTGTTCACCCGCCGCGTCAGCTCGTCCCGGAGGCGGAAAATGCCGGCCGACCCCTCGATGTCCGAGGGGCGCATCTCGCGCAGGTAGAGCTGGAAGGCGTCGACCACGCGCGGCATGATCGGCTTGATCTGGTCGGCGACCTTGGCGTCGCTCACCTCGAGCGCCACCTTGACGCGCAGGTACTGGGGCCGGTCCTGGCCGACCGACAGGTTGACGGTCATGTCCGGCAGGTCGACGAAGGCGACCGGCTTGACGGCCTCCACGGGCGGCGCGGCGGCCGTCTCCGGCTTCTTCTTCATGAAGAAGAACCAGCCGCCGCCACCGAGCGCGACCACCGCCACCGCGGCGCCCACCATCATGATCAGCTTCTTCTTGCCGCCGCCGCCCTCGGGCGCTGCGCCCTCCTCGGCGTCGTCGCCTTCGGCCTCAGGCTTTTTCGGTTTCTTCGCCATCACTTAGCGCCCCGGATTCTCTGAATGGGACATTGCCGCCCCAATGGTTAACGGGTCGTTTATTTTCGTTAAGGGCACGGCAAGATTTGCCGGGACGAAACCGCCGACCGGACCTTTCGTGCCGCCCGCCCCGCACCCGTCCGTCATGGTTAACCAATTGATATTGCTCGCACCGGCCAGTTGGCACGAAGGCTGCGAGGTGTTCTGCGGTCGCCGGGCTCGTTTGGGAGAACGGATCCGGGGGCCACTGGGGAGCACCGCTTCTGACGACCGTCTTGGGAGAGACGGTCAGGCGAGGCGGACACGAAGGGACTGGTCCGATGGAGAACATTGGTCTCGTCGGTCTCTCGCGGCAGGTCGCCCTGCAGCGCGAGCTCGACGTCATCGCCAACAACCTCGCCAACTTGAACACCACGGGGTTCAAGCAGGACGACGTTGTCTTCCAGGAGTACCTGATGCCGGTCGCGCGGGACGATACGTTCCAGCGCGGGGCCGATCGCCGCATGTCCTTCGTCTGGGACCGCGCGACCACCACCAATCTGAGCCAGGGCGGCATCACCCAGACCGGCAATTCGCTCGACGTCGCCATCAACGGCCGCGGCCTCTTCGTGGTCCAAACCCCCGAGGGCGAGCGCTACACCCGCAACGGCTCCTTCGAGCTCAACGCGCAGAACCAGCTCGTCAACAAACAGGGCCACCTGGTCCTCGGCGAGGGCGGCCCCATCGCCTTCGAGGCCAACGACGTCGGCATCACCATCGGCCGCGACGGCTCGGTCGCCTCCTCGGGCGGCGCCCGCGGCCGGCTGCGGGTGGTCGACGGCAGCGCCCCGCGCGCCTTCGAGAAGGCCGGCGACAACCTGTTCCGCCTGCGTGACGGCACCCAGGCAGTGACCGTCGCCAATGCCGACGTGCGGCAGGGCGCGCTCGAGAACTCCAACGTCACGCCGGTCCTCGCGCTGTCGCGCATGATCGAGGTGACCCGCTCCTACCAGTCGCTGGCCTCAAGCCTCGAGAAGCACGACCAGATGCGACGGGACGCCATCCGTTCGCTCGGCAACCCGTCGACCTGAGGAGGCTGAACCATGCGCGCGCTCCACACCGCCGCCAGCGGCATGAAGGCCCAGGAGCTCACCGTCGAGGTGATCTCCAACAACATCGCCAACATGCGAACCACCGGATTCAAGCGCCAGCGCGCCGAATTCCAGGACATGCTCTACGATCACCAGCGCCGCGCCGGCACGCAGAACTCGCAGCAGGGCAACCTCCTGCCGGTCGGCATCTCCATCGGCTCCGGCGTCAAGGCGGCGGGCACCTCCCGCGTCATGACCCAGGGCAACGTCCTCTCCACCGAGAAGGACTACGACGTCGCCATCCGCGGCGAGGGCTTCTTCCGCATCCAGCTCCCCGACGGCCGCACCGCCTATACCCGCGACGGCTCCTTCGAGCGCAATGCCGACGGCCAGATCGTCACCGTCGACGGCTACCAGATCGAGCCGGGCATCACCGTGCCGAACAACGCCACCGCCGTCACCATCAGCGCTGCCGGCGTCGTCCAGGCGACCCTGCCCGGTCAGACGGCAGCTCAGACCATCGGGCAGATCCAGCTTTCGCGCTTCGTCAACAAGGCGGGCCTGGAATCCATGGGTGACAACCTCTTCCTGGAGACCGCCGCCTCCGGCCAGGCGATCACCACCACCCCCGGCAACGAGGGCATGGGCTCCCTGCTGCAGAAGAACCTCGAACAGTCCAACGTCACCGCCGTGTCGGAGATCTCGGACCTGATCGCCGCCCAGCGCGCCTATGAGATGAACGCCCGCATCATCTCGGCGGCCGACCAGATGCTGCAATCCACGTCGCAGTTGATGCGGTGAGGTTGATCATGTCCCGCGCCCGCCGCCTCCTCCTCGCCACGCTGCTCTGCGGCATCGCCCTGCCGGCGACTGCCCAGTCGGGCCGTCCGGTCCTGCGCCTCGACGTCACCGTCGCCGGCGAGGTGGTACGCCTCGGCGACCTCTTCGAGAATGCCGGACGCCACGCCGACGTCGCCGTCTTCCGCTCCCCCGATCCCGGTCATACCGGCCAGGTGCCCGCCTGGCGGATCGTCGAGGCGGCCCGCCGCGCCGGTCTCGAGCCGGAATCGGCCGACCGCAACCGCGAGGTCACCGTCACCCGCGACGCCCGCACCGTACCGCTCGCCGAGATGGAGGAGAAGATCGCCACCGGCCTGGCGGGCACCCTCGGCCTCAGCGATTCCAGCCGCATCCAGGTCGTCTTCGATCGCGGCACCCGGCCCCTCGTCGTGGAGCGCGAAGCGTCCGGGCAGATCGACATCCTGCGCCTTGAGCACGATCCCCGCAGCGGCCGCTTCGACGCCGTGCTCGGCATCCGCGGCTCGGGCCGGTCGGAACGCACCGGCGGCTTCCGTGTCAATGGCACCGCCAATGAACTCGTCGAGTTCGTGGTTCCGGCCCGCACCATCGGTCGCGGCGAAGTGGTCCGCACCAGCGACCTCACGGTCGAGCGCAGGCCGCGCAGCGCTCTGCCCGGCATGACCGCCGACACCATCGTGAGCCTCGGTCAGGCGGTGGGGATGGCGGCCCGCCGTCCGCTGTCGCCCGAGCGCCCGTTCCGCACCGCCGACCTGATGAAGCCCGAGCTGGTGGAGCGCAACGCCAACGTGCTGATCGTCGTCGAACTGCCCGGCCTGTCGCTCACCATGCGCGGCAAGGCGCTGGAGGCCGGCGCCGAGGGCGACGTCATCCAGGTCGAGAACATGCAGTCGCGCAAGAAGCTCCAGGCGGTGGTGACGGGCCTGAACCGCGTCTCCCTGGCGGCGCAACCGAACGCCCTCACCACCGCGTCGAGGATCCCGTGATGGTCCTTCAGTCCTCCCTCCCCCGTTCCGCGTCAGGACCCGCCATGCGAACCGTCCGCCCGCTCGTCATCCTTCTCGCCGGCCTGACCACGGCCGCCTGCGGCGCGCCAGACCGGTTGCGCAACGTCGGCCAGGCGCCCGCGCTCTCGGCGGTCGAGAATCCGCAGACCCGTCCCGGCTACCGCCCCGTCTCCATGCCCATGCCGGAGCCGCAGCCCGTCTCGCACAATCCGAACTCGCTGTGGCGCAACGGCTCGCGCGCCTTCTTCCGCGACCAGCGGGCCCAGCGCGTCGGCGACATTCTCACCGTCAAGGTCAAGTTCCAGGACCAGGCCAACATCCAGAACACCACCAACCAGTCGCGCACCGGCTCGCAGACCATGGGCACGCCGAGCCTGTTCGGCGCCGAGCGCCTCATCGCCCGCACCGGCGCCGATCCCTCCAGCCTCGTCTCCACCACCGGCACCAACTCCAACGAGGGCAAGGGCACCGTCACCCGCTCCGAAACGCTGACCACCAACGTGGCGGCCGTCGTCATGCAGGTCCTGCCGAACGGCAATCTCGTGCTGGAGGGCAAGCAGGAGATGCGGGTGAATTTCGAGGTGCGCGAGCTGATCGTCGCCGGCGTCGTCCGCCCGGAGGACATCGAGAGCGACAACACCATCGATTCCAACAAGATCGCCCAGGCCCGCATCGGCTATGGCGGCCGCGGCCAGATCACCGATCAGCAGCAGCCTCGCTACGGCCAGCAGGTGCTCGACGTGCTGCTGCCCTTCTGACGATCCCCAGAGCTCCCAGCCGTCCCCGCTCCCCAGCGACTACGGCAAGTCCGGCGCCGTCCGCGTTCTCCCGACGCGGGCGGCGTCGGCGTTTGGGGAGCCCGCCCCAAAATGAAACGGCCGCCCCGAGGGGCGGCCGGATTGTCCCGACGCGGGGCGGCGGTCTACTCGTCGCGGTACACCCGCTCGCGGCGCTCGTGCCGCTCCTGGGCCTCCAGCGACAGCGTCGCGATGGGGCGAGCCTCCAGGCGCTTCAGCGAGATCGGATCGCCGGTCTCCTCGCAGAAACCGTAGCTGCCGTCCTCGATGCGGGCGAGGGCCGCATCGATCTTGGCGATCAGCTTGCGCTGGCGGTCGCGCGCCCTGAGTTCGATCGCGCGGTCCGTCTCGGACGAGGCGCGGTCGGCGATGTCGGGATGGTTCTGGTTCTCGTCCTGCAGGTTCTGCAGGGTTTCCTTGGCCTCGCGGAGGATATCGTCCTTCCAGGCGAGCAGTTTCTTGCGAAAATACTCTTTCTGCCGCTCGTTCATGAACGGCTCCGAGTCATTCGGGCGGTAGTCCGCTTCCAACTCCAACGTCATGCACCGAACCCCTCATGATTCACGGATGCAGGCCCCGTGTTTCGGCGCGCTCATAGCACTCGTCCCGAGGGCGTACAACCTGAAACCCAGTCATCCCGCCGTCATCGACGGGCAAGCGCACGACCCGGAAAGGCAGGAACCGTGCCAGAGGGGAGGTTTTCCGGGAGTTTCAGGGGCTTGCGCTGTGGTGCCAGGGGGTTCAGGCCTTGGCCGCCGCCTCGCGCTTGGCGATCTCCACCTGGGCCCTGAGGTCGATCTCGGCGAGCACCCCGTCGAGGCCCGGATCGCCCGAGTCCTCGAGGCCGGCGGCGGTGAGACTGCGCAGCTTCAGCAGCACCGCCGGCATGGGCTCGCCGGCGAGCAGCGACAGCTTCAGGTCGTCGAGCAGGTCGAGCGACTGGCGGCCGCGCTGCATGGCCCGGCGGCGCTTCTCGCGGCGGTCCTCCGGCTGCATGCCCTGCACGGCGAGAAGCGTCTCGAGACCCGCCGCCGCCATGGCGGGACGGGCGGAGGTGCCGGCCGGCGTCTCGGTCCTCGCGCCGGGCAGCTCGAACGCGGCGCGCGGCCGGTCGGCCTTCTGGGCCGGCTGGCCGGTGGTGACGGCTCCGATGGCAGGCGGCGTGATGATCCGCATGGGTCCCTCTCCGGAACGGCCGCTTCAGCAAGGCGCAACAGGTCTTTCGACGGGTTAAGAGAGCCACGCCATGGTTAAGGGGCGGTTAATGCCCGGCAAGACTTGCCGGGCGGCAGGCGAAATACCCCCGGACGCTCCCGCATCCCGACAAAACTCTGTTTACGGATCAATGACTTGATCACCCCGAGGACATTGGCACGCCACGTGCTGGTCCCTGTCGACATCTGGGGATCTCCATGTTCCGCCGCCTCGCCCTTCTTCTGAGTCTCCTCGCCTTCGTCGCTCCGGCCGGGGCCACGACCTCGCGCATCAAGGACCTGGTCGACGTCGAGGGCATCCGCGAGAACCAGCTCATCGGCTACGGCCTCGTCGTCGGCCTCAACGGCACCGGCGACACGCTGAACAACTCGCCCTTCACCCGTCAGTCCATCCAGTCGATGATGGAGCGCCTCGGCGTCAACACGCGCGGCATGAACCTGCGCACCGCCAATGTCGCGGCGGTCATGGTCACCGCCAACCTGCCGCCCTTCTCCACCCAGGGCACCCGCATCGACATCAAGGTCTCCGCCATGGGCGACGCCCGCTCGCTGCAGGGCGGCGAACTGCTCGTGACGCCGCTGGTCGGCGCCGACGGCGAGGTCTATGCGGTGGGACAGGGCGCCGTCGCCATCGCCGGCTTCCAGGCCCAGGGCGCCGCCGCCTCCATCACCCGCGGCGTTCCGACGGTCGGGCGCGTCTCCAACGGCGGCATCGTCGAGCGCGAGGTGGCCTTCTCCATCAACCGCATGGCCTCGCTGAAGCTCGCCCTGCGCAACCCGGACCTCACCACCGCCCGCCGCATCGCCGCCGCCATCAACGACTTCATCGGCGCCCCGACCGCCGAGCCCACCGACCCCGCCACCATCCACCTGAAGGTGCCGCAGCGCTTCGAGGGCAACATCGTCGCCCTGCTCACCGAGATCGAGCAACTCCGGGTCCAGCCCGACCAGGTCGCCAAGGTGGTCATCGACGAGGCCTCGGGCATCATCGTCATGGGCAAGGACGTGCGCGTCTCCACCGTCGCCATCGCCCAGGGCAATCTCACCGTCACCATTTCCGAGCGCCCCCAGGTGAGCCAGCCCAACCCGCTCGCCCAGGGCCAGACGGTCGTCACCCCCCGCACCCAGATCCAGGCGACCGAGGAGGGCAAGCGCCTCGCCCTGGTGCGCGAGGGCGTGTCGCTGCAGGAGCTCGTCGACGGCCTCAACGCGCTCGGCATCGGCCCGCGCGACATGATCGCCATCCTCCAGGCCATCAAGGCCGCCGGCGCCCTCCAGGCCGAGATCGAGGTGCTCTAATGCGCAGCCAGACCCCCGAACGTCCGGCGATCAACGCGGCGACGCCCGCCGCCGCCCGCGTCGCCGGCTCGCGCGAGCAGCGCGCCTGGTCGCAGGCGCAGAACTTCGAACAGGTGTTCCTCAACACCATGTTCTCGCAGATGTTCACCGGCATCGGCACGGAATCCCCGCTCGGCGGCAAGCAGAGCGAGGCCTGGCGCGGCATGCTCGTCGACGAATACGCCAAGTCCGTCACCGGTCAGGGCGGCATCGGCCTCGCCAACCACGTCTACCGCGAACTGATCGGCGCGCAGGAAGCCGCGCCGCGCCGCCTGCCCGCGAGGAACTGAGCCATGCAGCAGCCCACCGCCCGCCCCGCCCCGCCGCCCTTCGCCAGCGCCGCCGAGGCCGTCGCCTTCGTCGACGGGCTGCGTGGCACCATGGCGGAACTGCGCTCCGTCCTCGCCGAGGAGACGGCGCTGGTTCGCGCCGCCCGCATCAAGGCCGCCCGCCCCTTCGAGCTGCGCAAGACCGAGCTGTCGCACCGCTATCTCGCCGACCTCACGCGCCTCAAGCTGCACGGTGCCGCCCTGCGCGCCCATGCCGGCGCCGCGCTCGACGCCGTCGAGGCCGAGCATGCCGTCCTGCAGGAGGCGCTCCAGGTCAATCTCGCGGTGCTCGCCACCGCCCATGCCGTCGCCGAGGGCATCATCCGCCACGTGTCGCAGACGGTGCAGGCGCGCCGCGCCCCCGCCGGCTACGGCGCCAACGGCCGCGCCCACGCCCCCGCCCCGCGCGCCTCCGCTCCGATGGCGCTGGTCCGGAGCCTGTGAAGCGGCGATATTCGACGTCATTTTAGAAGATGTGGCGCTGCAACATTTACCATATGTCCTAACGTGAGTTTAGGACTTCATCGTCATGATCCGGCACTTGGGAGAAGAGGGACCACGAGGTTCCTCCCCCACAGGGAGTACCGGTCATGGACATTCCGTCCTCACGACCGGCCGTCGGAACGATTTCTACCGGGCGGCCGGATACCGTCCAGTACCGCGAGGCGGTACGGACGGAGCTTCCCCGCGCCCAGCGGGTGACACAACCACCGTCCAACGCCGCCGGCACGTCCGTCGACGACAGGCGCCCCGGCGACTTCGCGGCACGCGACGAGCGCATCCTCGCCGACCGTCGCGCGCGAGTGGAGCGGATCGCCGACACGATCCGGGAATCGCTCCAGCGTCGGATCGAGAAGGACGACGCGGCCGGCCTCCTCGTCTACCGCACCGTCGACAAGGAGACCGGCGAGGTCGTTCGCCAGTTTCCCGAGGAGATGGTGCTGAAGCTCAGGGCCTATGCGCGCGAAATGGCGCGCAAGGAGGAGAGCGAGGCCGCCGACACCCAGCGGGTCGAGCGGGTCGCCTGACCCTCACGCGCCTCCGCCGTCCGTGACCGCCCCGCGGGGCGGCTTTCGCCGTTGATCCGCCTCAGGGCGCCGTGCGCTTCGGGGCCAGCAGGATCAGCGCCACGCCGGCGAGCACGACAACCGTGCCGGCGATCATCCGCAGGTCGAAACTATCCCCCGTGATCACGACGCCGAGCCCGATGGCCATGAGCGGGCACATCAGCGTCAGGGTGGAGATGAGGTTCGCCTCGTATGTCATGACCAGCCTGAAGAACAGGCTGTGTCCCAGCAGCGACACGAACATCGCCGTGTAGATCAGCGCGCCGAGGAAGGGCCAGCCGGCATGGGCCGCCCGCTCGAGCTGGTTCGTCTCCAGCGCCAGTGAGCCGAAAGCCAGAGGAATGGCCGAGGCAAACCCGACCCAGGCCTGGAACTGCAGCGGCCGGACATTGTGCATCTTCTTCATCAGCACCACGCCGAACGCCGAGGCGAAGGCGCTGGCGAGCACGAAGACGAGACCGATCGACAGCACGAAACCCTTCGGATCGTACATGACGAGGACGGCGCCGGCGAAGGCGAGGCCGATGCCAAGGCCCCGCCGCCAGTCGATCCGCTCCCCCAGCATCAGGACCGACAGCAGAGCGGTGATCGGCACGCCGAGCTGGGTGACCACCGCCGCGCTCGACGGCGTCGCGGTCATCAGGCCGATGGAGACGAGGCCGAAGCCGCCCGCCCCCATCATCAGCCCGACCAGAGCGATGCGCCAGCGCGGCCGCGGCCAGGGCAGGAGCCAGGGCAGCGCGACGAGCAGCACCAGCACGAAGCGCAGCGACGAGAACAGCAGCGGCGGAATGTCGAGATGGACGAGCGCCAGCTTCGTCACGACGAAATTGGTCGCCCAGATCAGACAGACCAGCATCAGGAGGGCGAAGTCGCGGGCGAGCATGGTCCCGATTGCGACAGCGCGGCGTGCAGTGCAACAGGCGCAGCCGCGCGGCAGTCATGCCGCGCGACTGGCCGACGGTAGCGGGATCAGCCCGGCGAGATCATCTTGCGCGGGTCGACGAGCAGGTCGTAGTCCGCCGCGGTGACCAGACCGGTCTTCAGCGCCTCTTCCTTCAGGGTGGTGCCGTTCTTGTGCGCCGTCTTGGCGATCTTCGCCGCGGCGTCGTAGCCGATCTTCGGCGCCAGCGCCGTCACCAGCATCAGGGAACGCTCGACGCCGGCGCGGATGTTGTCCTCGCGCGGCGCGATGCCGACGACGCAATTGTCGGTGAAGGACACCGCCGCATCCGCCATCAGCCGCACCGACTGGAGGAAGTTGTAGGCCATGACGGGATTGAACACGTTCAGCTCGAAATGACCCTGGCTGCCGGCGAAGGTCAGCGCCGCGTTGTTGCCGAAGATCTGCACGCAGACCTGGGTCAGCGCCTCGCACTGGGTCGGATTGACCTTGCCGGGCATGATCGAGGAGCCCGGCTCGTTCTCCGGCAGGGCGAGCTCGCCGAGCCCGGCGCGCGGACCCGAGCCGAGGAAGCGGATGTCGTTGGCGATCTTGAACAGCGAGGCCGCCACCGTGTTGATCGCCCCGTGGGAGAAGACCATGGCGTCGTGGGCGGCCAGCGCCTCGAACTTGTTCGGCGCCGAGGTGAAGGAGAGGCCGGTGATGGCGGCGATGCGCGCGGCGACCTCCTCGGCGAAGCCCACCGGCGCGTTGAGCCCGGTGCCGACCGCCGTGCCGCCCTGCGCCAGTTCCATCAGCGCGGGAAGCGTCTGCTCGATGCGGGCGATGCCGTTGGCGACCTGCTGGGCATAGCCCGAGAACTCCTGGCCGAGGGTCAGAGGGGTCGCGTCCTGGGTATGGGTGCGGCCGATCTTGACGATGTCGTCCCAGGCCTTCGCCTTGGCGTCGAGGGCGCCGTGCAGGTGCTTCAGGGCGGGAATGAGCCGGTGGTGGATCTCCTCGGCGCAGGCGACGTGCATGGCCGTCGGATAGGTGTCGTTGGACGACTGGCTCATGTTGACGTGGTCGTTGGGATGGACCGGCTTCTTCGAGCCCATCTCGCCGCCCGCCATCTCGATGGCACGGTTCGAGATCACCTCGTTGGCGTTCATGTTGGACTGGGTGCCGGAGCCCGTCTGCCAGACGACGAGCGGGAAATGATCGTCGAGCTTGCCGTCGATCACCTCCTGCGCCGCGGCGACGATCCGCTCGCCGATGGCGGGGTCGAGGCGGCCGAGCGCCATGTTGGTCTCGGCGGCGGCGCGCTTGACGATGCCGAGGGCACGCACGATCGGCGCCGGCTGCTTCTCCCAGCCGATCTTGAAATTGCCGAGGGAGCGCTGGGCCTGCGCGCCCCAGTACCGGTCGGATGCGACGTCGATCGGGCCGAACGTGTCGGTTTCGGTACGGGTTTTCGCCATGGGTCAATACCTCCGGAGGGGTCCGGGCCTCGGACGGGCCATCGACGTCGCGGAGGCCCCGCGCGGTCTCGATCTGCCGGCGGGGATAGACCCGAAGCGCCCGCCGCGCAATCGACCGGCCGGCGGAATGCCCCTCGCCCGGACCACCCGGCAAATCCTGCCGGTTAACTCTTGCCGTGTCGCGAAGGCCACACCCTACCCGCCCAAGCCTTTCAGAACACGCATGATTTTGGCCGCGGGACGGAAATTAACCTTTGATTAGGGTTAACGGGGCAGGGTGCGTCAAAGGCCCGTGAGAATCGTCGGGCCCGGCCGAGGACCACCCATGAGCGACATCGTCCTTTCAAAAGGCATTCGCGGCAATCTTCTCTCGCTGATGAGCACTGCCGACCTGCGCGACCGGACTCAGTACCGGCTGTCGACGGGCAAGAAGGTCAACACCGCGCTCGACAATCCCGGCAACTTCTTCTCCGCCGCGATGCTCAATTCGCGCGCCACCGACATCACCAACCTGCTCGACGGCATAGGCACGGCGATCAAGACCTTGGAAGCGGCCGACAACGGCATCCGCTCCATCGTCCGCGTGGTCGAGAACGCCCAGGCCCTCGCCCGCCAGGCACAGGGCTCGGCCGCCACCACCGCCCGGCTCTCCGGTGTGCTGCCCACGGTCGGGGGCGCCCAGGGCGCCATGACCATGCAGACGCCGCTCACCGATCTCGGTTTCGCCAATACCGAGACGATCACCATCAACACCGGCACCAACCGCTCGACCACGCTGACCATCGCCGCGGGCATGACGGTCGGCGACCTCGTCAATGCCATCAACGACAACACCTCCGAAACTACCGCCTCGGGTACGGGCGTCACCGTGGGCAGCACCTCGGGTGCCGATGCCCGCGCCCTCCTCTCCCCCGACGGTCGCCTCGTCATCGAGGCCATCGGCACCCAGCCGATCACCCTGTCCTCGTCCAACGCCGGCTCGGCCCTCGACAACATGGGCTTCAAGCTGGCCGACCGGTCGAAGCTCGCCGGCGAGCTCAACGTCACCCGCTCCAACATCGCGGCACAGTTCTCCGAGCTGCGCCGGCAGATCGACCAGCTCGCCAAGGATGCCGGCTTCAACGGCGTGAACCTTTTGAACGCCGATACGCTGCAGGCGATGTTCAACGAGCGTCAGACCTCCTCGCTGACCATCACCGGCGTGCGCTTCTCGGTGGAAGAGGATTTGGCCATCCGCGACCAGATGAACAACTTCCAGACCGACCGCGACATCAACGTCGCCATGCAGGACCTGTCGCAGGCCATGGCCAAGCTGCGCTCGCAGTCGAGCGCCTTCGGCTCCAACCTCGCCCTGGTGCAGATCCGCCAGAAGTTCACCCAGGAAATGGCGAACACGCTGAAGACCGGCGCCGACAACCTGGTCCTCGCCGACATGAACGAGGAAGGCGCCAACATGCTGGCCCTGCAGACCCGCCAGCAGCTCTCCACCCAGGCCCTCTCGCTCGCCAACCAGGCCGACCAGAGCGTCCTCAGCCTGTTCGGCTGAGGCGCGGCGGCGAGGAAGGGGCGATCCGCATTGACCGACAGGCGCCGGAGGAATCGTCAGGTCACGACGCGGCGGCCGCATGTGCTAGCATCCGCCATTGACGAATCGTGCGGAGGCTGGGGATGGCGCTGAAGGTCGAATTGAAGCCCGGCGAGAAGTTCATTCTCGGCGACAGCGTCATCGTCAACGACGACCAGCGCACGCGTCTCACCATAGAGGGCGAGGCGCCGATCCTGCGCGAGAAGGACGTGATGACGGTGGAAGCCGCCGATACGCCCTGCAAGAAGATCTATCTTCTCGTCCAGCTCATGTATCTGTCCCGTGAGCCGGCCCGCCACCACAAGATGTATTTCGACCTGGTCAACGACGTGGTGAAGGCCGCACCCTCGACACTCGGCTTCATCGACGACATCAACAATCACATATTAACCGGTTCGCTGTACAAGGCTCTAAAGGCCACGAAGGGCCTGATCGAGTACGAAGGGACTCTGCTGGGTCATGCATCACGGAGCAGCGGCGTACGCGTCGACCGCTAAGGTCACGGCAACGACCAATCCCCGCGACCTGGAGGCGAGCCTGCTCTTGAAGGCGGCGGCCAGGCTGCAGTCGGTCAAGGACAACTGGGACGCCGGCCGGGCCGAACTCGGCCCCGCCCTCGCCTACAACCGCAAGCTCTGGACGATCCTGTCGACCTCGGCGACCAAGCCGGAAAACCCGCTGCCGCTGCCGATCAAGAACAACATCGCCAATCTCGGCCTCTTCATCTTCCAGCGCACCATCGACATCGAGATCGAGCCGGCGCCGGAGAAGCTCGGCATCCTCGTCTCCATCAATTCCAACATCGCCGCGGGCCTCGCCGGCCGAAGCTGACGGGCGCCGCGGCCGCCACGGACGGAAAAAGGGCGCGGCCGCCGGGGCCGCGCCCTTTTCGTTTCCGTCGATCCGCCGCGGCCGGCCTACATGTAGTTGACGATGGTGAGCTTCGAGAGCATCGAGCTCGTCTGGTAGCTCGCCTGCAGATTGGTCTGCAGCGCCAGGATCTGCACCGTCACCTCGTTGTCGTCGACCCCCTCGATGTCGGCGAGGAGCCCGCCCAGCATGGCGCGTCGGTCGGAGTGGCGGGTCTTGGCGGAATCGGCGGCCGTGTTGGCCGCGGCGATCTCGATCTGGATCGACTGCACCGTCTGGCCGGCATTGTCCATGCTGAGGCCGGAGACCACCCGCGGCGTCAGCGCCTGGAAGCGCTCGAGGCCGTTCGGATCGCTCTCGCTGAAGCGCAGCGAACTCGCCACCGCCATGTACTGGACCGCGGTGCGCAGCGCCTCCTCGTCGGCGCGCACGCCGTAGTAGACGGACTGGGAATTGTCCACCTCCGCCGATGCGGTGGCCCGCGGATTGGGCGAGACCCGGTCGCCCTGGTACCAGCGCACGGTGGTCGCATCGGCGTTCTGCGGCGTGTCGTAGGCGACCGCATCCGCCATGGTGCCGGAGACCCCCGGCACCAACCGCTTCGGCACGCCCGGCTCTACGACCGGCGGCCCGGCGAGCGCGGCGGCATTGGTCTCGCCGTGGAAGAAGTCGTCGCCGGCCTTCACCGCCGACGCGGCTGCCAGCTTCGAACCGACCATGCGGCTGACCTCCGTCCCGAGCGTCGCACGGAGATTGTCGAGCGTCTCGGCGGAGGTCGCGCCGACCCGGAACTGCCCCGTCGCCAGCAGGTCGGCGTCGGCGGCGACCGCCGTCAGGGTCATGTTCTCGACGCTGCCGTCCGGCAGGGTGAAGCTGACGGTCAGCGCCTGGTTCGGCGAGGCGTTGCCGGCCCCCGCGGCGATCGAGAGCGATGCCGGCGGGCCCGCCGTCTTCGTGGCGGTGATGCCGTCAACGGCGCCCGAGACGAGGCCGATCTTCAGCCCGAAGTCATGGGCGCCGTCCTCTGCCAGAACCACCGGCTGGGTGCCCTGGGCCGACAGCGTCACCCGGCCCGTCGCGGCGGAATTGGCCTCCGGATTGGCGCCGGCGACGCCGAGGTCCGCCTGCATGCGCTCGAGCAGGACGGTCTTGAAGCCGTCCTTGGAGTTGTCGCCGTTGAGGAAAATCGACGGATCGAGCACCGGCGGGGTCGCCGACTTGCGGCCGCCGAAGACGTAGCGGGTGCCGTCGTTGGCGTTGAGCATGGAGACGACGGCGTTCAGGCCGTCGCCGGCGGCGACCTGACCGATGGTGCGGCCCGAGGACAGCTTGTACTCGTTCGGCTGCAGCGAGGTCTTGGTCGAGGAGACGGTCTTGGCGATGCCGGTCAGCGAGGTGTCGATGATGGAGATGCGGGTCGTCACCAGCGAGATGCTCTGCTGCCAGGCGTCGATCTGGCTCATCGAGGCGCGGAAGGCGAGCGAGAAGCCACGCTCCGGGCCGAGGCCGCCATAGGTCTCCGATTTCTGGCCGGAGCCGAGCTGTCGCTGCAGATCGGAGAGCTGCGTCTTCATGCGCATGAAGTCGCTGGCGTTCAGGCCCGACAGGATTCCCGAGGTGCGGATGGACATGACGCGGCCTTACATTCTCTGGAGCACGTCCAGCATCTCGCGGACGGCGCTCATCACGCGCGCATTGGCGCCATAGGCCGTCTGGAGCTGGATCAGCAGGGTCATCTCGTCGTCGATGTTCACCGCCGCCACGCTGTCGAACCGCGCCTGCAACTGGGTGACGACCGCCTCCTGGCCCTCGGCCACCTGCAGAGCGCTGGCCGCGTCGTTCGTCTGGGTGACGATGACGGAGCGGGCATAGGAGAGCACCGATCCCTGGAACGGGTTGCTGGTGGTGCCGAGACTGCCGGCGGGAGCGAAATAGCGGTCCGTGCTGGCCAGCGCCGCGACGAGGAACGAGGGGCGCGTCTCGTCCGACTCCAGCGTGCTGGAGTTGATCTTCACCAGCGCGCTCGGGTCGGCCTTCAGCGCGCCGTTGACGTCGATGCGCGAAGCGAGACCGACATATTGCGCGCCGGAGCCCGTGACCTGACCGCTGTAGAGGCCGTTCGCCGCCGCCGTGTCGACGAAGAAGGGCAGAGCGCTGCCGCCATCGGTGAGCGTGCGGGCGGTGACGTTGGCGGCGGCGCTGCCGACGCTGGCGCCCCCGGTGACGGTCGGATCGGCGAGCACCCGGAGGTTGCCGCCACTGACCGAGACGCTGAAGGCGCCTGCCGGGGCGCCGGCGCCGGCCGCCCAGGTGTCGATGGCCGCCTGCATCTGCGCCGCATGACCCGCCGCCGAGGTGCCGGTGAGACGGAAGACGATGTCGTTGGGGTCGGCGGTCATGTCGTCGGACATGGTCACCGCGCCATCGTCCACCCGCTTGAAGGTGATCTTCTGGGTGACGCCGTTCGCCGTCAGCTCCATGGTCACCGTGTCGCCGTCGACGAGGCCGCTGCCGAGCGCCGTGTCGAAGCCGGTGGTGGGGCCCGGGCCCGCGACGGTGACCGGCGTCGAGGTCGAGGTATTGCCCAGCGCCTGGGCGAGGTTGGCGGCGATCTGGTCGAGCTGGGCCTGGGTGGCGGGCAGCGCCTTGTCGCGCAGTTCGATCAGCGCGGCGATCTTGCCGGAGGTGAAGACGCCGGCGGCGATCAGGTCCACTGTGCCCGACGGCGTCGTCGCCGTGATGGTGCCCACCGTCCGCTTGGTCGGGTCCTCGTCGTAGACGTTGGTCGGGCCGATGATGTCGCGGGAATCGAAGGAGAGCTCGGAGCGGCTGGTGGACAGCAGCACGAAGCCGGCACCGCCATAGAGCTGAACCGCGCCGCTGTCGTCGTAGACGGTGCGGACCTGAACGTAATCGGCGATCTCCGACACCATGGCGTCGCGCTGGTCGAGCAGGCCGACCCGGCTCTCGTCGGTGAAGGCGACCGACAGGCGCGCATTGATCTTCGACAGGTCGGTGAGCAGCGTGTTGAGGCGCACCGTGGCATCCGCGAGGCCGCTCTCCGCGTCGAGGCGCATGTCCTGCGTGGCGCTCGACAGGCTGCGTAGCGTCTGCGCCACCACCGTCGCCGAGTTGATGACGCCGGACCGCGCCGTGTCGCTCTCCGGCGAGGTCAGCAGCGTCTGGAACGAGGAGGAGAAGGTGTTGAGCACCGTGTCGAGGGCACGCGCCGAGCCCGGCGCGCCCATCATCTGGTCGAGCCGGGAGAGGAACTGCGAACGCGTCGAGGCATAGGCGGCATTGGAGCGCTCGCCGACCAGCTGGCGCTGCACGAAGGCGTCGTACTCGCGGCGGATCGAACCGACGGCGACGCCGGCGATCTGGTCGCCGGCAAGGGCGTCGACCGGATCGATCAGCTTGCGCGTATAGCTGGGGTTCCCCGCATTGGCGATGTTGGCGCTGGTCAGCGCCGTCGCCGTCGAGGTGAACCTCAGGCCGGACAGCGAATTGCTGAGGGCGCTGGTCAGTGTCATGCCCGGTCACTCCTTGCCGTGCGTCACGATCCGCTTCAGCGGATCATGTTGATCGTTTCCTGAAGCATCGAATTGGACGTCGTGACGATCCGCGTATTGGCCGCATAGGCCTGCTGGGTGATGATCAGCTTGGTGAACTCCTCCGAGATGTCGACGTTCGAGCTCTCGAGGCTCTGCGACACGATGCGACCGGCCGCACCCAGGATCGGCGGACCCGATGACGAGGTCTCGGCGAAGGCGCCGCCGTCGAGGCGCTTCAGCATGTTGTCGCCGTTGAAGCTGGCGAGCGGGATGGAGAACAGGTCCACCGACTGGCCGTTGGAATAGTTGCCGCGGACGCGGCCGGCATCGGTGATCGTGACGTTCATCAGCTCGCCCACGGCATAGCCGTTCTGTCCGATGTCGGTGACCTGCACCGTGCCGTCGGAGCGGGCATATTGCGACAGCCCGTTGGTGCCGATGTCGAGGGTGACGTTGCCGACATTGGTGCCGTTGACGGTCAGGTTCGAGATCGTCGGGTTGGAGGTCGGCGAGGTCAGCTGGCCAGTGGCGGAGAAGGTGAAGTCGCCGCCGATCCGCGTCCAGGTCTCGGCGCCCGATGCCGAGGAGGACTGGTAATAGGCGCTCCAGGTGTCGGAGACGGCGGGCGGGCCGGCGGCGGCGTTCGCCGTCTTGGCCCAGCGGACCTGCACGTTCACCTCGTTGCCGAGGGCGTCGTAGACCGTCTGCGAGCCACCGGCGATGGACGTCGCGACGAAATTGGCGGCGTCCGCCGAGCCGATCGTCGCCTGGCCGATCAACGAGGTCTGCATCAGCTCGCTGCCGGGAGTGCTGTTGGCGTTGGCGGTGGCCGGGGTCGTCGGAAGGCTGGCGCGGTACTTCAGGTTGTCGGTGGCGCGCGCCGGGATGACGTCGTTGGTGATCTGGATCGGCACCGGGGAGGAGCCCAGCGGGTTGCCGGTGGTGCGGTCCAGCGGCAGGCCGCGCAGGTAGTAGCCGGCGCCGTTCACCATGTATCCGTTGGCGTCGACGGTGAAGTCGCCGCGGCGGGTGTAGGAATTTGAGGTGGCGAAGGTCGGCTGACCGTCGACGAAGCCGGAGGGCTGCTGCACGACGAAGTAGCCGTCGCCGTTGATGGCGAGGTTGGTGGTGATCGAGGTGGCCGAGATCTGCCCCTGGATGGTGTTCGTCGCCCGCGAATAGCCGGTGACCGAGCCGGAGAGCTCCCGCTTCGGACCCGAGTCGGGGATGAGGTCGACGAAGCTCGTCTCGATCCGCTTGAAGGCGGTCGTCTGCGAGTTGGCGATGTTGCCGGAGATGTTTTCCAGAGCGTAGGCCTGGGCCGAGAGGCCGCTGACCGCCGTCGTCATTGCACCGAAGATACCCATCGAACTTCCCTTCGCCGATGCCGGCGGTCCCGATCGCGACGGAACGCCGCCGCACTCTGTAACGATCTGTGCAGCCGCCATGCCAAAGGGCGGCAAAAGGAAAATGTCGATTTTTCAGTGCGTTGAATGGTTTACGAAGGGTTGACGGCGCTTGCCCGGCACAAATGCCTGTGCCGATCGGCATATTCTGCCGGGTGTTGCAGGTGTCCGGCCCGCCCCCTACCCTGCGCGCCGACGATGGAGGCCGCCGCCTCCGCCACCCATCAGGACATGAGGCACATCACATGGCGTCCGGGCGTTTCGAGGGGACGAGCGGCTATGTCGCGACCGACGATCTGAAGGTGGCGGTCAATGCCGCGATCACGCTCCAGCGCCCGCTCCTGGTGAAGGGCGAGCCCGGCACCGGCAAGACCGTGCTGGCCATCGAGATCGCCAAGGCCATCGGCGCGCCGCTGATCGAGTGGCACGTCAAGTCCACCACCAAGGCGCAGCAGGGCCTCTACGAATACGACGCGGTCTCGCGCCTGCGCGACAGCCAGCTCGGCGACGAGCGCGTCAAGGACATCGGCAACTACATCAAGCGCGGCAAGCTCTGGGAAGGCTTCACCGCCCCGGTGCGGCCGGTACTGCTCATCGACGAGATCGACAAGGCCGACATCGAGTTCCCGAACGACCTCCTGCAGGAGCTCGATCGCATGGAGTTCTTCGTCTACGAGACCGGCGAGACGGTGAAGGCGGCCCAGCGGCCCATCGTCGTCATCACCTCCAACAACGAGAAGGAGCTGCCCGACGCCTTCCTGCGCCGCTGCTTCTTCCACTACATCAAGTTCCCCGACGCCGAGACGATGCAGGCCATCGTCGACGTCCACTTCCCCGGCATCAAGCAGAAGCTCGTCGCCGAGGCCCTGCGCATCTTCTACGAGGTGCGCGACGTGCCGGGCCTGAAGAAGAAGCCCTCCACCTCCGAGCTGCTGGACTGGCTGAAGCTGCTGATGGTCGAGGACATCTCACCGGAGACGCTGCGCGAGAAGGACCCGCGCAAGGCCATTCCCCCGCTGCACGGCGCGCTTCTGAAGAACGAGCAGGACGTCCACCTCTTCGAGCGTCTGGCCTTCCTCGCCAAGCGCGGCTGAGTCATGGTGCGCCCGGCGCGCCTGCGCCCAGCAGCACCGGATCGAGAGAGATGCCGACCGTAACCTCCAAGGGTGCCCCCGCAGCCGCGCTGCCGGCCCTCCTTCTCCTTGCCGGCTGTTCGGCCGGCCTCGATGCGAGCCCGCCGGGCCGGATCGACGCCTCGGAATGGGCGGTCGAGCGGCAGGTCGCCCGCTGCCGCGCCACCCAGTCGGGGGGCACCCGCGCCGCCATGGCGGGGGGCGGCGGCTTCGCCGTCTTCGGCTCGGTCACCGCCGTCTCGCGCACCGGATCGGCGGAGGACTGCCCCTCCATCCTCGCCCTCACCGACGAGGACGTGGGCGAGATCCGCACTCTTCTCCTCGCCACGGCCGCCAGCGCCCGCGGCATGGAGACCAACTGGCAGAGCCGCGCCGGCGCCCGTCGCGAGATCACCCTCTCGGTCTATCCGGTCGAGGCGAGCCGCGGCCGACCCTGCCGGGTCGTCGCCTCCACCCTGACCGTCTATGGCCCTGCCGACGGCCTCGTCGGCGCCCCGCCGCCGGTGCCCCTCGACGAGCAGCGCTTCTGCCGCGCCGGCACAGGGGCCTGGGAGCCCGCCTGATCCCGCGACATGGCGCGGGCGGCGCGCCGCCACGCGGCTGAAACCCGGCGCGCTGTCATCGCCTCTGCGCAAGGAACCGCACGGCATGGCCACCACCCTCACGTTGATCCTCACCGCCGGCGGCGGCTGCCTCGTGCTCGCCTGGCTGCTGGGCGACCGCGGGGCCGGCGGTGAGTCGCCGTCCACAGAGGGCGGCGACGTGCCCGACGGAGACGGCGGCAGTGACGGCGGTGGTGGCGACGGCGGTGGTGGTGGCGACGGCGGCGGCGACTGAGGCCGGCATATTGACGAATACCGCGACGAGGAGCACATATTTCACATGCGCAACATGGCCTATCTCGGCGCCTTTGCGGTGATCCTCCTGTCGCTGCCGGCCTCCTGGTGGTTCGCCGGCCGGCTCCGCAACGACGCCAGGACACGCCAGTCCGAGGCCCATCGGGCAAAGGTCGATCGCCTCGCCGCAACGGCCGGCTTCGGGTCCCCGCCCGGCGCGGGACCCGGCTGATCCGCCCAACGGCACGGGATGACGCGCGGCGCGGAGCGCTCTAAGCTGCCGCCATGTTCATCAATTTCTTCCACGACCTGAAGAAGGCGGGCGTGCCGGTCACGGTGCGCGAATACCTGACGCTCATGGAGGCGCTGGACGCCGACATCATCGAGCGCGCGCCGACGGACTTCTACTACCTCTCCCGCGCCACGCTGGTGAAGGACGAGCGCAACATCGACAAGTTCGACAAGGTCTTCGGCGCGACCTTCAAGGGCTTCGAGACCCTGGCCGAGGGGCTCGAGGTCAACGTGCCCGAGGAATGGCTGCGCAAGCTCACCGAGAAATTCCTCAGCGAGGAGGAGAAGGCCCAGATCGAGGCGCTCGGCGGCTGGGACAAGCTGATGGAGACGCTGAAGAAGCGGCTCGAGGAGCAGAAGGGTCGCCACCAGGGCGGCAACAAGTGGATCGGCACCGGCGGCACCTCGCCCTTCGGCGCCTATGGCTACAATCCCGAAGGCGTGCGCATCGGCCAGGAGGGCAACCGCAACTTCCGCGCCGTGAAGGTCTGGGACAAGCGCGAGTTCAAGGACTACGACGACACGGTCGAGCTCGGCACCCGCAACATCAAGATCGCGCTGCGCCGCCTGCGCAAGTTCGCCCGCACCGGCTCGCCAGACGAGCTCGACCTCGACGGCACGATCCGCGAGACGGCGCGCCACGGCTTCCTCGACGTGCAGATGCGCCCCGAGCGGCGCAATTCCATCAAGGTGCTGATCTTCTTCGACGTCGGCGGCTCGATGGACTGGCACATCCAGCTCTGCGAGGAGCTGTTCTCGGCCGCCAAGGCCGAGTTCAAGCACATGGAATATTTCTACTTCCACAACTGCCTCTACGAGAAGGTTTGGAAGAAGAACCAGCGCCGCTTCGACGAGACCATGCCGACCTGGGACGTGCTGCACAAATACGGCAACGACTACAAGGTGATCTTCGTCGGCGACGCCTCCATGTCCCCTTACGAGATCGCCCAGCCCGGCGGCTCGGTGGAGCATTTCAACGAGGAGGCCGGCGTCACCTGGATGAAGCGCGTCGCCTCCATCTACCCCTCCATGGTCTGGCTGAACCCGGTGAAGGAGAAGCACTGGGACTACACGCACTCCATCGGCATGATGCGCGACATCATGGAGCAGCGCATGTTTCCGCTCACGCTCTCCGGCCTCGACAAGGCGATGAAGGAGCTGGTGCGGTAGGCGGGCGGGCGCTCGCGGCCCGCCGCCCCGGACGGTTCTGATCGAGGATCCCCTCATGCTGGTGCAGACCGAACGGTTGCTCGCTTGCCTCAAGGCAGTGCCGACGCCCAGCCGCGCGATCGAGGCTGCCGTCCTCCGCGACATCGTCCTGCGTTTCGGCTCCGGCGCCGACGCGCAGGCCCTGCTTCCCTGGTGTCTCGAAACGGCCGATGCGTTCGCGCTGCCGGTTCTCGCCCGTTTCGGAACCCCCGAAACGGGATGGTCCCTGTTCGCGGCCATGGTGGATTCCCACGGATTGCGGCCCGATTGTCCCGCCGAAGTGCTGCAGGTGGTCGGGACGACCGGCTATGCCCCGGCCGTCCCCGCGCTCTGGGCCATCGCCAGGGAGGCGCCGCACCACGAGTCCCGGGCAGCCTGTCTCGGCCTGATGGATCTGCCCTGCGAGCCGATCTCCGCCGCGATCAGCGAAACCATCCGGGGTCTCGGCGCGCGGAGCCTGTTCCCGGAATTCCTGCCGAGCCTGGCCTTTCACGCGGCAGATCCAGGGCTCCTCCCGCTGTTGCCGAGACTGGCAGCCCAGACGGCGGTCGACAACATCGCCGGCATCATCCTCGGCCTTGCCGCCTTCGGCGACCCCGCCATCCCGCATCTGCTCCCTTTCCTGAACGACCGCCGGTGGGACGCGCATTCTACCGCCACCGGAACCGCCCCCCATCTGCGCATGGCCGTGCTCGGCGCCGGAATGAGCGTGATCGATCTCTACGACGCCTGGCGGGCCGATGCCCTCGCCGGCATCGGCGGCGATGCGATGCGCTATCGCCTGTCCTGCCTGCTCGCGCTGCTGCCGGGCCCGCAGGTATCGGACGACCTTCCGATCGGCTGGCCGAGGCTCCTGCAACGTTCGGGCGATGCACACGCCGCCATCTATGACCGCATGTTCGGAACCCCCTGCGACGGTGGCCCCGATCTCGACGACCTCGTCGCGCGATGGGATGCCGCATCGGACGGCGCCGAGACCATGCCGGACGTCGACGCCGCCGAAGCGGCGCTGGCCGCGCTCATTGGCCGGGACCAGATGCTGTCCGTCCTGCGGAGCCAGCCCGGCCGGGTCGGCTAACGAGCGCCCTCCGCCCCTCCCCCGCGCCGCCCGGCCATGCGCGCCCTGCCCTTGCGAAACGATTGAAGACCCCGGCATCATTCCACGACGACCTTCAACAACAATGGGAGGGGAAGTCGTGAAACTCGTTCGCTATGGCGCCAAGGGCAAGGAAAAGCCTGGCCTGATCGATCCCGAAGGCAAGATCCGCGATCTCTCGGGCGTGGTGCCCGACATCGCCGGCGCCGCCCTCGGCAAGAAGGGCCTCGCCAAGATCGCCAAGGCCAATTGGGAGAAGCTGCCTCTGGTCAAGGGAAAGCCGCGCCTCGGCGCCTGCGTCGGCGACGTCGGCAACTTCATCGCCGTCGGCCTCAACTATGCCGACCACGCCGCCGAGACCGGCGCCGCCATCCCCACCGAGCCGATCCTCTTCAACAAGGCGCGCTCCTGCATCGTCGGTCCGAACGATGACGTCATGCTGCCGAAGAAGTCGGTGAAGACCGACTGGGAGATCGAGCTCGCCATCGTCATCGGCGAGCGCGCTCGCTACGTCTCCAAGAAGGACGCCATGTCGGTCGTCGCCGGCTTCTGCGTCTGCAACGACGTGTCCGAGCGCGAGTACCAGATCGAGCGCGGCGGCCAGTGGATGAAGGGCAAGGGCTGCGAGACCTTCGGCCCGCTCGGCCCCTGGCTCGTCACCACCGACGAGATCAAGGACGTGCAGAAGCTCGGCATGTGGCTGGATCTCAACGGCGAGCGCATGCAGACCGGCTCGACCAAGACCATGATCTTCGACGTGAAGACCATCGTCTCCTACATCTCCGAATTCATGGTGCTGGAGCCCGGCGACGTCATCACCACGGGCACCCCGCCCGGCGTCGGCCTCGGCATGAAGCCGCCGCGCTTTCTCAAGGCGGGCGACGTCATGACCCTCGGCATCGAGGGCCTCGGCGAGCAGAAGCAGAAGGTGATCGCCTGGCAGTGAGCGGATCGCGGCCGGGCGACCTCATCGCCCGGCCCCCGCCGACCCGCAACCCCCGATGCTCAGGCTCATCGCCCTGACGACGACGGCGCTCGTCGCTTTCGCAGCCAACTCCGTCCTGGCGCGGCTGGCGCTGGCCGGTGGCGCCATCGACGATCTCGGCTATACCGGCTGGCGCCTCGCCTCCGGCGCCCTCGTCCTGGTGCTGCTGGCCCATCTCGCCGGCCGCCGCAACGGCCGTCCCGCCGTCGCCGGGAGCTGGCGCCAGGCCGCCGCCCTCTTTGGCTATGCCCTCGCCTTCTCCATCGCCTATCTCTGGCTCGGCGCCGCTGTGGGCGCCATCGTGCTCTTCGGCGCGGTGCAGTTCGGCATGATGGGCCATGCCATCGCCGCTGGCGACCGGCCGGGCATCCTCGAATGGGCGGGCCTTGCCGCAGCCTTCTCCGGCCTCGTCTGGCTGGTCGCGCCCGGTGTCGCCGCCCCCTCGCCCGCCGGCGTGCTGCTGATGGTCGCCGCCGGCCTCTCCTGGGCGGTCTATTCCGTCCTCGGCCGCGGCTCGACACAGCCGCTCGCCGACACCGCCGGCAATTTCCTGCGCTGCCTGCCCGTGGCCCTGCTGCTCCTGGCCTGGGGCTGGCGCGTCCATCCGCCGGAGCCGGCCGGGCTCGCTTATGCCATCGCCTCCGGCGCGCTCGCCTCGGGTCTCGGCTATGCCGTCTGGTACGCCGTCATGCCCGCGCTGCCGCGCGTCACCGCCGCCTCGATCCAGCTCACCGTCCCCGCCATCGCCGCGGCGGGCGCGGTGATCTTCATCGGCGAGACGCTGACGGCGCGCATGGTTCTGGCCTCGGCCGGCATGATCGTCGGCATCGCCGTCGTGATCCTCGCGGGCGAGCGGCGCCGGCGCGGCGACTGAATCAATCTGTGAAGAGGCGGACTCTCCACCTCAGGACGAGCAGCGAAAGCGATTCCGCGTCAGGGACTTCGAACGCGCGGATGAGACGGAGCGGCAAGGCGGTCCGCCCGTCACTCCATCACGGCGGCCTTGAGGATGCAGACCATGACCGCATGGGCGGGCCCTGTGCCGACGTTGCGGATGACGTGGCGGCCGTCGCAGCGATAGCGCGCGCTCTCGCCGGCCCCCACCGTCTCGAGCCGGTCGCCGACCTCCACCTGCAACTCGCCTTCCAGCACCGACAGGCTCTCGATGGACCCGCGCTGGTGGCCTTCGCTCTCCAGCATCCCGCCGGGGTCGCACTGGAAGTCGTACCACTGCAGCCACTCGACGGTCTTGATCCAGCCGATGATCGACAGGCGGCACTTGCCGTCGTCGGAGACCAGCAGCGGTGTGTCGGCCCGCGACAGCTTCTCGAGGAAGGGTTCTTCGGTGGCGGTCGCCAGCACCCGCTCGATCGACACGTCCAGCGCCTGGCTCAATCGCCAGATGGTGGCGAGCGTCGGATTGGTTTCGTTGCGCTCGATCTGGCTGATGATGGACTTGGCGACGCCCGACTGTTCCGACAGCTCGGACAGCGACAGGTTGTAGGCCTTGCGCAGCCGCTGCACCGTCTTGCCGAGATTGCCGGACAGCACGTGGGCTCCGGCATCCATCTCGATCTTCTTGGGGTCCCGGTCGGCCATGGGCGGCAAGCTGTCCCGTGCGTCGTGTCGAACGAAACGTTCGTTCCGCCGTTCTATGGCCCTCACCCCCGTGGCGCAAGGTCGCGGAACGCCGAAGGGGCCCTTCCCGCCCTCAGACCTCGCGTGCGCCGAGCGCGGCGTGGGTGGAAACCCGCGTCCACGGTCCGATGCGCCCCTGGAAGGCGGTGTAATGGGCGGCGATCTTGCCGGCCATCGGGCTGCGCGTGCCGAGTTCGCCGAGGAGGTCGGCGGCGTGGCGGCGGGCGAGCTGCACCATCGGCGTCGGGAAGCCGCGCAGCCGGACGCCGTGGGTCGAGACCATGGTCGCCAGCGCCTCCATGTTGAGGATCTCGATTTCGGCGAGCGCCACCGCCTGCTCCGCCTCGCTCGCCGCCTGCACGACCGCCTTGAGGTCGTCAGGCAGCCCGTCCCACAGCGCCTTGTTGACGACGAGCTCGCTCGACCCGTTGGGCTTGTTGAAGCCGGGCGCGTAGTAGAAGGGCGCCACGCGCCACAGTCCGAGCTGGATGTCGGATCCGGGCGAGGTGAACTCGGCCCCGTCCACGGCACCGCGCTCCAGCGCCGGATAGATATCGCCGGGCGGCACGGCGATGGCGGTGGCGCCGAGGCGCTGGAACAGCTCGGCGCCCAGCCCCACCATGCGGATGGTGAGCCCCTTCACGTCCTCCGCGGACTGCAACTCCCGGCGGAACCAGCCGCCCATCGACACGCCGGTATTGCCACCGAGGAAGGGTTTGACGCCGAAACGCGCCGCCGCCTCGTCCCACAGCGCCTGTCCGCCGCCCTTCAGCACCCAGGCATTGTGCTCGTTCGGCGTCAGGCCGAAGGGAATGGCGGTGAAGAAGGCGAGGCCCGGTTCCCGCCCGATGGCGAAGAAGGAGGCGGTGTGCCCGAGCTCGACCGTGGCGTTGCCCACCGCCTCGTGCACGGAAAAGGCCGGCACCACCTCGCCGGCGGCGAAGACCTGCACCTCGATCCGCCCGCCCGACAGGAGCTTGATCCGGTCGGCGATGCGCTGGGCCGAGAAGGCGGGACCGGGGAGGTTGCGCGGCCAGGAGGTGACGAGGCGCCAGCGCAGCGCCTGGGCCCGCGCGATACCGGGGGCGGCCGCGAGACCGGCGGCGCCGGCGGCGAGGGCGGATCGGCGATTGAAGGTCATGTCACCACCAGGCGTGAAAATGATGGGTCGGCCCATGGCCCTCGCCGATCGCAAGCCGGTCGGCCGCGGCGATGGCGGCCGTCACGTAGTCCTTCGCCTCGCTCACGGCCTGCCCCAGCGCGAAGCCCTTGGCGAGGCCTGCGGCGACCGCCGAGGAGAGCGTGCAGCCGGTGCCGTGGGTGTTGCGGGTGACGACGCGCGGGGCCTCCAGCCGCACCGCCCCCGCCGACGTGACCAGAAGGTCGACGCTCGTCTCCCCCACCGCATGTCCGCCCTTCATCAGCACGGCGCGGGCGCCCTGGCGGATCAGCGCCTGCCCCTGGGCGAGCATGTCCTCCTCGCTGCGCGCCACCGGCTGGTCGAGGAGGGCCGCGGCCTCCAGGAGGTTCGGCGTGACGAGGACCGCGCGGGGAAAGAGCAGCCGCCGCAGCGCCGAGACCGCATCGGGGTTGAGGAGGCGGTCGCCCGAGGTGGCGACCATCACGGGATCGAGCACCACCTGCTCCACACGGTGGCGGTCGAGCCCCGCCGCCACCGCCTCGATGACGGTGACCTGTGACAGCATGCCGATCTTGGCGGCGCCGACCTTCAGGTCGGAAAAGACCGAATCCATCTGCGCAGCGACGAAGTCCGGCGGCACGTCGTGGATCGCCTGGACGCCGCGCGTGTTCTGCGCGGTCAGAGCCGTGACGACGCTCGCGCCATAGACACCGAGGGCAGAGAAGGTCTTGAGATCGGCCTGGATGCCGGCGCCCCCCCCGGAATCCGAGCCCGCGATGGTGACGGCGATGGCGGTCATGAAGCCTCTCCCTGGGACGGTGACGTGACGCGCGCCCGAGCGGCGATGTCATCCGCCTCCAGCGCATAGAGCGCGTCGAGATAGGCCGATGCGAAACTTCCCGGGCCCCGCGCCGTCTCGGCGGCGCGCTCCCCGGCGATGCCGAGCACGACCATGGCGGCGGCGGTCGCGGTGAAGGCGTCCTCGCCGACCGCGATGAAGGCGGTGGTGATCGCCGCCCCGGCGCAGCCCATGGCGGTGACCCGCGCCATCAGCGGATGGCCGTTGGCGACGGCGGCGAGGCGCCGGCCGTCGGTCACCAGGTCCGTCTCGCCGGTGGCGGCAACGACCGTGCCGAGGCGCAGCGCCAGGGCATCGGCGTCGGTGTCGAGCACGGCGATCTCGGCGCCGTTGCCGCGGATCGCCGCCGGCCCGAGCGCCGCGAGGTCGCGGGCGAAGGCGGCGCGTCCCGCCGAGCGGTCGATGAAGACGGGGTCGAGGAGAAAGGGCCTCCCCGCCGCGCTCGCCGCCTCGATGGCGGTGCGGATGACGGCGCGGCGCTCCGGCTCCAGCGTGCCGAGGTTGACGAGGAGACCGTCGGCACCGCCGGCGAAAGCGGCGATCTCGTCCGGCGCGGTAGTCATGGACGGCACCGCGCCGAGGGCCAGCAGAGCGTTGGCGGTGAAGGCCTGGGCCACCGTGTTGGTGATGCAGTGGATGCGCGGCCGCCGCACGCGGACCGCCGCAAGGCCGTCGCGGGCGGCGCCGAGAATGTCGGTCGGGAGCTCGGATTCCCCGCGCGGGGGCAATGCGTCCATCTCGGTTTCCTCCGCCGGCATGACCCGGTTCAGGTACGACGGGTTGGCCTTGCGACCTCTCAGCCCGGTGAAGGGCACCCCGACGAGACTATGGGGGAGAGTTAGGCCATGGCAGCGCCCGGCGCAAGCTCGCCCGGCACGGCCTGCGGGGGGATGACGCGCGCGCCCTTTGATGGCATGGGAAAGGCCTGCATGCCGCGAGGGTCCCCATGATCGCCTTCTTCGTCCAGATCAAATGCCAGCTCGGCAAGGCCTACCAGGTGGCCGCCGCCCTCGCCGACCGCGAGATCGCCTCGGAGATCTATTCGACGGCCGGCAATTTCGACCTGCTGGTGAAGTTCTACGTCGAGCCCGGCACCGACATCGGCCATTTCGTCAACGAGCAGGTGCAGCTCATCCCGGGCATCCAGGACACGCACACGATCATCACGTTCAAGGCCTTCTGAGGCCGTTCACGGCTGCCGCTGGCGCCAGAGCTGCCAGACGCCGAAGGCGAGCGTCACCATGCCGGCATACCAGAGGACCGGCACGTAACGCGGGATGGCGCTGCGGATGTTCGCCTGGAAGAAGGCGCATTCCGGCGTGGCGAAGCCGATGCAGGCAACCTTGAGCCCGAGCAGCGAGAAGGCTCCGCCATACTGCGCGTAATAGGCGAACCACCAGACCACCGAGACCAGGCAAAAGGCCAGGCCGAGATAGACGGCGGGGGGCGTCGATGGCTTGGGCTCTTCCGGCGCCATGAAGTCCTTCCTGGAACGGCTGCGGGTCGGCGCCATTTAGGCGGGTTCACGGGGCGATGGCCAGCCACCCGCATTGCGCCCCTGCTGATGGCGAGGCTTGCCTCGCAGCCTCGAAGCGTTCCATTCTGCCGCCCGAGTTCCCCGGAGCACGCGACATGACGCCGACGAAATTCGGAATGGGCCAGGCTTTGAGCAGGGTCGAGGACGCCCCGCTGATCAAGGGCGAGGGGCGCTTCGTCTCCGACCTCGTACCCGAGGGAGCGCTGGTCGGCTACGTGCTGCGCTCGCCCTTCGCCTTCGCCGACTTCGTCATCACCGACACCAGCGCCGCTCGCTCCATGAAGGGCGTCAAGGCGGTGTTCACCCATGCCGACCTCGAAGGCATCGGCAACCTGCCCTGCCTGTCGCAGGTGCCCTCGGTGAACCCGATCCCCAATCCGCCCTGGGAAGTGCTCTGCTCGACGACAGTGCGCCACGTCGGCGACGGCGTCGCCTTCGTCGTGGCCGACACGCTCGACCGGGCCAAGGACGCGGCGGAAGCCATCGCCATCGAGTGGACGGCGCGCGAGCCCATCGTCGACGCGGTCGACGCCCTGCAGAAGGGCGCCCCGCAGGTCTGGCCCGACATTCCCGGCAACCTCTGCGCCGAGGTCCATCTCGGCGAGGCGGAGGCGACCGAGAAGGCCTTCGCGAAGGCCCACCGCACGGTGTCGCTGACCATCGTCAACAACCGCCTCGTCACCAACTACATGGAGACGCGGGGCTGCCTCGCCGAATATGATTCCAAGGCCAAGAGCTTCACCCTCACCCTCGGCAGCCAGGGCAGCCACGGCATCCAGAACACCCTGGCGACCAAGATCTTCAACATGCCGAAAGAGAAGATCCGCGTCGTCACCCCCGACGTCGGCGGCGGCTTCGGCACCAAGACCTTCATGTTCCGCGAATATCCGCTGTGCATGCTGGCCGCCCGCAAGCTGAGAAAGCCGGTGGCCTGGGTGCAGGACCGCGGCGACCATTTCGTCAACTGCAGCCAGGGCCGCGACAACGTCTCCACCGCCACGGCGGCGCTCGACAGGCGCGGCAAGGTGCTGGCGGTGAAGGTCGACACCGTCGCCGACATGGGCGCCTACCTCTCCCAGTACGCGACCTTCATCCCCTATGTCGGCGCCCTCATGCTGGCCGGCGTCTATGCCTTCCCCGCCATGCACGTGCGGCTGAAATACGCCTACACCAACACCGTGCCGGTGGACGCCTATCGCGGCGCCGGGCGCCCGGAGGCGGCCTATCTCATCGAGCGGCTGATGGACCGCATCGCCATCGAGACAGGCATGAGCCCGGCCGAGGTGCGCCGCCGCAACTTCATCGGACCGGACCAGTTCCCCTGGAAGACGCCCGTCGGCCGCACCTACGATTCCGGCGAGTTCGACGGCCACATGACCCGCGCCATGGAGGTCGCCGGCTGGGACACGTTCAAGGACCGCCTCAAGGCGGCGAAGAAGGCCGGCAAGATCCGCGGCATCGGCATGGCCACCTATATCGAGGCCTGCGGCGGCGGCGCGCCGGAGAACGCCTGGATGAGCCTCGAGAAGGACGGCTCGGTCACCATCAAGATCGGCACCCAGTCGAACGGCCAGGGCCACAAGACCGCCTATGCCCAGCTCGCCTCGCAGCATCTCGACATTCCCGTCGAGAAGATCACCGTCATCCAGGGTGACACCGACCTGATCCCCACCGGCACCGGCACGGGTGGCTCGCGCTCGCTGCCCGTCGGCGGTGCGGCCGTCGACGTCGGCGCCCGGGCGCTCGCCGACGTCATCCGCGAGATGGCGGCCACCGAGATGGAGGTCGGCGTCGCCGACGTCGAGATCGTCGGCGGCGCGGTGCGCGTCGTCGGCACCGACAAGGCGATCTCCTACGAGAAGATCGCGTCCCTGCCCGGGGCCGAGGATAAGCTGAAGAGCCACGGCACCTGGCGCCCGCCGGAGCCGACCTTCCCGAACGGGACGCATATCTGCGAGGTGGAGATCGATCCTGACACCGGCGCCACCGAGATCGTCGGCTATACGGTGGTCGACGACTTCGGCGTCACCATCAACCCGACCCTCCTCGCCGGCCAGGTCCATGGCGGCATCGTCCAGGGGATCGGCCAGGCGCTGCTGGAGCGCACCGTCTACGACAAGGAGAGCGGTCAGCTCCTCACGGCGTCCTTCATGGACTACGCCATGCCGCGGGCCGACCACATTCCGCACTTCCACTTCGAGACGCGCAATGTCCCCTGCGTGACCAACCTCCTCGGCATCAAGGGCGCGGGCGAAGCCGGCACCATCGGTGCCTGCCCCTCCGTGATGAACGCCATGGTCGACGCGCTGTGGCGGGCCTACGGGATCAAGGAGATCGACATGCCGGCGACCCCCGCCCTCGTCTGGCAGACGATCCAGCAGGCGAGGGCCGAGAAGGCCGCCTGAAGACGGTGCCGCCGACGGGCAATCCCCGCCGGCGGCCGTCGCTCCGGCCGGGCTTGCATCCCGGCAAGGCAATCATTGCATTTTCGCAAGACAATCGCCGTCCATCTCCGCGGATTGAGGCGGGCGACCAGACAACAGGTCTCCACCAGATTCCCGACTAAGCCCCTGCTGCACGGCACAAATCCTCTGCGGTGTTCACACAAGTGTGAACGGAAACCCGCGATTTGTGTGCGGAATAACGGCCGCAGTCGCCGGTTACCCGCGCGTTACTCGTGGGCATCGGCGCAAGAAAAAGCCGCGAGGCGCAGCTGCGACTCGCGGCCGTCGTCGTCACCGACGTGACGGGTCGGGGTCAGGGATTGTTCGAACGCTGGGCGTCGACGCTCCACGGGCCGGGTCCGGCGAAGACCAGATAGAGCGCCGTGAAGCAGTACATGATGGCGAGGTTGCCGCCGTTCTGGATGGGGAAGAAGCCCCGGCCGGCATGGCCGATGAAATAGGCCGCCGCCATCGTGCCGGCGAGGATGAAGGCCGCCGGGCGGGTGAAAAAGCCGAACAGAATCAAAAGGCCCGTGACGAATTCGATACAGGCGGCGATCCACGGCAGCGAGCCGACCGGAGCGAAGTTGACGCTCATGGGGAAGCCGAAGAGCTTCACGAGAGCGTGCTGCAGCAGCACCAGCGCGAACATGATGCGGAGCACCGAGAGCACGCGCGGCGCCCAGGCGTTGAGGGTCGGATTGAGGCTGTCCATGGGGGGTCCCGTTGAGTGACGATGAGGTCGTGGCACCACCTCTTGCAGGGTGGTGAAGCGACCTTACCCCGGCCGACCTTCCGCGCAACCGCCCCCCGCGCGTGAAAACGGCGAGGCCATGGCCTTGCGCAGGCCGAACGGGGACGTCTCCGCAGGGCATGCGTGCAGCATTGGCCCTGCCAGAATCCGGCGGTCCGTGGTTCAAGGGAGGTCGAGCCGCATCCCCTCCCGAGCCCCTCCCCTTCATGCCCGTCCTCTCCCGCGCCGCCACGGGAATCCTCTTCAAGCTGATGTCGACGGTGGCCTTCACCTCCATGTCGACGCTGGTGCGCGTGGCGGGCAAGGAAATCCCGGTCGGCGAGGTGGTCTTCTGCCGCTCCTTCTTCGCCCTCATCCCGCTCTTCCTCATGCTCGCCTGGCGCGATGAGGTGATGGACGCCTTTCGCTATGTGAGCTTCCGCTCGCACATGAAGCGCGGCGTCATCGGCGCCGCCGGCATGTTTTCCGGCTTCGTCGGCCTGACCCTGCTTCCCCTCGCCGATTCCACCGCCATCAGCTACGCCGCCCCGCTCATGGTGGTGCCGCTGGCCTATTTCATCCTCGGCGAACAGGTGCGCGTCTATCGCTGGTCGGCGGTCGCCGTCGGCTTCGTCGGGGTGCTCGTCATCCTCTGGCCCCATCTCGACGTCGGCGCCCTCGGCAACCGCCCCGACAGCCAGCGCACCGGCGCCATGTTCGCCCTCGGCGGCGCGGTCTGCGCCGCCTTCGCCACCATCCAGGTGCGCCGGCTCGTCAACACCGAGACGACGGCTGCCATCGTCTTCACCTTCATGGCCCTCTGCGCCACCCTCGCCCTGCTCACCTGGCCGCTGGGCCTCGCCCTCCCCGTCATCGGCCAGTGGACCGTGCCGACGCCGCTGCAGGCCTTCATCCTCGTCATGGTCGGCGTCACAGGCGGACTCGGCCAGATTTTCCTGACGCTGAGCTACCGCTATGCCGACACCTCGCTCATCGCGCCCTTCGACTATTTCTCGATGATTTGGGCGGTGATCATGGGCTATCTCGTCTTCGCCGACCTGCCGAGCGCCTATGTGATCACCGGTGGCACCATCGTCGTCGCCTCCGGCATCTTCGTCATCTGGCGCGAGCACAAACTCGGCATCGAGCGCGCCCGCCAGCGCAAGGTCTCCACGCCCCAGGGGTGAGGCTGCGCGGAACCGCGAGCCGCGGCCACAGGCGGCGAGGCCGTTAGGGCTCCCCGGGCTTCCCGGGCTCCGATGGCGTGATGACGCTGGCGACCTGCTGTTCGAAAGCGTCCAGGAGAAGCAGCTTCATCGGCTCCAGGAAATCCGGCGAGGCGCCATACCGCGGTCGGCATGCTGGAGCGCAGCTACGTAGCGGTCATGATTGCCCTTGATGATCTGAAGGGCGTCGATGCGCCCCGGCATCCACCTCCCGAACTTCACGGACACGATATAGACGGCTACTGCTCGGGCAGTCCTGCCGTTCGCGTCGTCGAACGGGTGTATCCAGTTGAGGCGCCACAGAGCGTAGGCAGCGAGTGTGAAGGGATCGTCCTCGTGCCACCGCCGGTAGACGTCCACGATCAGTTCGCGGACCAGGGTCGGGACGTGTTCCGGATCGGGAAAGAGACGGTCAGAATAGCTGACGAATACAGGCTCGGTCCTGTAGCGCCCAGGCCTTTCTACCAGGAACGTGGCACAAGCCGCATGAAGGGCGAGGACGAGGTGTTCGTCGATCCTGAACGGGATCCGCAAAGCGACGGCTATGGAGTCGCGCAACAGGAGTTGCTGACGCTCCAGGTTGAGGCTCGTGATCTGGGCAAACAGGTCGCCATGGGTGTCGGACCTGATGACCGGCATGGCGCCTCGGTCACCGCGCGACCAGTTTGCGACGGGGGTCCAGCGCCCTGCGCACAAATCGCGAGGAGAACTTGGTGCCGTCCTGGACCGCATCGAAACCGTTTCCGACGACGTAGCTGATGCAACGCGTCTTGTACTCCGCGTCCCCCACCTCCCGGTCCGGCAACTCGGCTATGGCCTGCCTTAGGTCGGCGACGCGCTGCTCGAACGACCGGTCGGACCGGGGAAATTTAAGCGTGTGGGCCATGGCACCGGACATGCTGGGAAGGAGCAGCTCAGTAGATGCTCCCCTGCGAGACAAATTCAAGTGTCGTCGAACGGCTCGCCGAAACCTAGCCGTTCAATCCGCGTCTCAGGCGTTTGAGATCCGCCATGAACTGCTTGCCGAAGAGCAGGACCAGCACCAGTCCGTAAGCCGCCCCGCCCACCACCAGGAGAATGGCGAGGGCCAGCTTCGGGTCGAGGCCGGGGCCGGGCAGGCTCGCCATGATCGTCGACGAGACGACGAGGGCGAGGGTCAGCACGGCAAAGGCGACCGCGATCTGCGGCAGCACGGTGCGGGCCCGCGTGTCGAGCGTGAACAGCTCCTTCCGCCGCGCGAAGACCAGGAGCAGCATGACGTTGATCCAGGCGCCGACACTGGTGGCGGTGGCGAGACCCACATGGCCGAGCGGCCCCATCAGGGCGAATTTCAGCGCCACGTTCACGGCGATCGCCACCGCCACCGCGATGACGGGCGTGGTCGTATCGCCGCGCGCGTGGAAGGTGACGGTGAGCGGCCGGATCAGAACCAGCGCGGCCAGCCCCGTGCCGTAGGCGGCGAGCGCCCGGGCCGACTGCACCGCGTCGTTCTCGGAGAAGGCGCCCCGCATGAACAGGGCCTTCATCAGGATGTCGGGCACCACGATGAAGGCGGCCACCGCCGGCAGGGTGAAGACGAAGGTGAGCTCGATGGCGCGCAGCTGCGCCGTGCGGGCGCCCGCCTCGTCTCCCGCCGAGACCCGCCGGCTCATCTCCGACAGGAGCACCGTGCCGACCGCGATGGAGATCACGCCCATCGGCAGTTGGTTCAGCCGATCCGCATAGTAGAGCCAGGAGACCGAGCCGGCGACGAGATAGCTCGCCACCACCGTATCGGCGAGCACGGCGATCTGCGTGCCGGCCGAGCCCAGCGTCGCCGGCACGAACGTCTTCCAGAACCGCTTCACGTCCGGCGTCACCCTGGGCAGGCGCAGCTCCACCATGACGTTGGCCCTGAGCGCGTCCACCGCGACGAGCAGGAACTGCAGGATCCCGGCGACGATGATGCCCCAGGCGGCGGCATGGGCGGGTGTCGGGAAATGCCGGGCCAGCAGCAGCCCGCCGATGATGCCGAGGCTGAGGACGACCTGCGTCGCCGCTGCCGCGGCGAAGCGCCCGACCGCGTTCAGAACGCCGCTGACGAGGATCACCAGCGAGACCAAGGCGAGATAGGGAAAGGTGATGCGGGTGAGCTCCACGGCGACGGGGAAGCGCACGGGGTCGCCGGCAAAGCCCGGCGCCATCAGCGACACCACGGTCGGCATGAAGATGAAGGCGGCGGCCAGCAGCACGAGCTGGGCGAGGATCAGGTAGGCGAAGATGCGGTCGGCGAAGACGAGGGCGGCGTTCTGTCCCCGCTCCGCCGCAACCTTGGCGAACCCCGGCACGAAGGCGGCGGAGAAGGCGCCCTCGGCGAAGATGGCGCGGAACTGGTTGGGAATGCGGAAGGCGACGAAGAAGGCATCGGCCAGTGGTCCGGCGCCGAGAATCGCCGCGAACATGAGATCGCGCACGAAGCCGAACAGCCGGCTGAGCAGGGTCAGCGCCGAGACCGAGAAGATGTTCCTGATCACGACCGACGGGATCCTTGTGCGCGCCATGGCGGTTCGGGCCGCCGACGCCGAAGGGCGCTAGCCGCCCATTCCGGCCGAATGAAGGTTTAGACGAGGAGAAGCGATTCGGCGTGGGTCAGCCGGCCGCGATCGGTGGCCCGCCGCGCAGGAGGTGCGGCGCGCCCTCGGGCTTGAACAGGCGGAAGATCGCGGTCGTGGTGGCGACCAGTGTCTCGCCGGCCAGCACCTCTCCGTCGATGAAAGCCATGGACCCGGTCAGCCGCCGCATGGCGATCCGCCCGGTGACCCAGTCGCCGGCCCGCCCGCCGGCGAGGAACTGCGTATTGAGCGCGATGGTGGCGCAGCGTCGCCCGGTGACGCGGATCACCTCGTAGCCCAGCACCGTGTCCATGAAGGTGGTGAGGGAGCCGCCGTGCAGCACGCCGTTCGGGTTGCCATGGCGGAGCTCCGCGCCGAACCCATACTCGACCGCTCCCGAGGGCGTCGGCCGCCAGTAATAGGGGCCGGCGAGGCCGATGAACCCCTCGGTCTCGCCGAGGCGGACGAAGCCCGGCGGCACTGGTCCTGCAGTCGGAATCGCACCATCCATGGCGCCATTGGGCCCTGCCCCGCCACCGGCCTCAAGACCGGCATTCGGCGGGTGCCGGCGTCAGACGTCGAGCGTCAGCCCGGCGGCCTGCGCGTCCGCCACGAAGCCCTTCACCGTGTCGAGCGAGATGTCCTCCGGCGCGCGGCCGAGGCCCTCCAGCTTCTTCAGGATGTCGGCGGGGGCCGTGATGATGTGGCAGCCGATGCGGTCCGCCTCGATGACGTTCCACACCTCGCGGGTCGAGGCCCAGATGACCTCCACCGTGTCGGTGCCGCGGGCGAGGCCCACCGCATAGGTCATGACCGGCATGTAGTCGTGGCCGGCGTCGCCCAGGCGCCCGGCGAAGACCGAGACGATGGAGGGCGCGCCGCCCTTCAGCGCCTCCACCGAGGCCTTGATCTGCTCCACCGTGTAGAGCGCGGTGAAATTGATCTTCACCCCCTCGCGGGAGAGCTTGTGGATGAGGTCGTAGAGCGGCTCGCCCTTCGAGTTCGTCACGGGCAGCTTGACGTAGACGTTCTTCCCCCAGGTCGCGATGACGCGCGCCTGCGCCTCCATTTCCTTCAGATCGTCGGAGAAGACCTCGAAGGAGATGTGATGGTCGGGCACCGCCGCGACGAGGTCTTTCGCATAGGCGCCGTAGTCGGAGACGCCGGCCTTCTTCAGGAGCGAGGGGTTGGTGGTGAAGCCCTGGATCCACGGCTTCTTCCCCATCTCGACGATGGAGGCCTTCTCGGCCCCGTCCGTGTAGAGCTTGACCTTCAGGTCGGCGATGGCCGGCATGTGCGTCTCCCGGAGTTTCAGGCTGCCGGTTTTAGGGCGGCGGGCCGCGGGTGTCCAACGGGGATGCGCCGCGCCGCAGGCATCCCCATCTCATGGACCTGCCCCACCCGCGAGGAGACCATGGGACCCATCCGCCTCATCCTCAACATCCTCTGGTTCGTTCTCGGCGGCCTCATTGCCGGCCTCGCCTGGTTCGTGGCCGGCGCGATCGCGGCGATCACCATCATCGGCCTGCCCTGGGCCTTCGCCTGTTTCCGCATCGGCTCCTACACGCTCTGGCCCTTCGGCCGCGACGTGGTCTGGGCGAGCGAACTCACCGGACGCCCGTCGGGCGCCATGGGCGTGCTGCGCTTCCTCGGCAACGTCATCTGGTTCGTCCCGATCGGCTTCACGCTGATGGTGATCCACGTCGCCGCTGCCCTCGCCTGTTTCGTCACCATCGTCGGCATTCCCTTCGGCTGGGCGCATCTGAAACTGGCGGCGGCCTCGGTCTTCCCGCTGGGGCAGCGCGTCGTCGCATCCGACGTCGCCGATCTGGCGCGTCGCCAGTCCGCCTCGACGGCGCTGGCCGGCTGGCGGCGCTGACACGGCCCGTCATCCTTCGTGATCGGCCTGAGGTTTGCGCTGCCCCCGCGCGAAATCGTATAGGAGCGGCAGAAGACGGCCCTGCCGCCGCCCGTAAATCGATTCCCGAGGCCTGTTCATGACCCAGTCCCCCTTCGCCGGCTCCCCCCTGCGTGTCGGCGTCGTCGGCCTCGGCGTCATGGGCAAGAACCACGCGCGGGTGCTGGCCGAACTGCCGGGCGTCACCCTCGCCGGCGTCGCCGATCCCGATGCCGCTCAGGTCGACTTCGTCACCTCCCGCCTGGGGTGCCCGGGCTTCGCCTCCCTCGAGGCGCTGATGGATGCCGGCATCGACGCGCTCACCATCGCCGCGCCGACGCAGCTCCACACGCCCATCGCGCTCGCCGCCATCGCCCGCGGCATTCACGTCCTCGTCGAAAAGCCCATCGCCCAGTCGGTCGAGGAAGGCCGCCGCATCATCGACGCCGCCGAACGGGCCGGCGTCACGCTGATGGTTGGCCATGTCGAGCGCTTCAATCCGGCTGTCCAGTCGATCCGCCAGGCCATCGCCGACGACGACATACTCTCCATCCAGATCACCCGCGTCGGTCCCTTCCCGCCGCGCATGTCCGACATCGGCGTCGTCATCGACCTCGCCGTCCACGACATCGACCTGATCCGCTGGTTCACCGGCTCCGAGATCGCCGAGATCCAGCCGCAGACCAACTCCATCCATGCCGAGCGCGAGGACATCGCGCTGCTGCAGTTCCGCACCGCGTCCGGCGTGCTCGCGCACATCAACACCAACTGGCTGACGCCGTTCAAGGCGCGCACGGTGCACGTCGCCACCCGCAACAAATACATCACCGGCGACCTCATCACCCGCCAGGTCACCGAGTGCTTCGACTACAAGCCCGACGGCTCCTATTCGATGCGCCACCTCTCGGTCGCCTATGCCGAGCCGCTGCGCGCCGAGCTCGTGGCCTTCATCGACAGCGTGCGTACCGGCAAGGCGCCGGTCACCGGCGGCGCCGACGGCCTCGCCTCCCTCGACATCGCAATGCGCTGCCTCGGCGAGCGCGCGGCCCCGGCCGTGCAGCCGAAGCTGGTGGCGGGCGGCCGCGGCTGAGGCCCGCGCCACCGCGCACGCTTCAGGGCGACGTCAGTCGCCCCATTCGACCCTGCCGATGAAAATGCCGTTGGCGCGGAAGACGGCGAGACGCGCCTCGGAGAGCAGGAGCATGACCCGACGGGCGACGTCATCCGGCAGGTCCATTCGCTTCACGGCGTCGCTCACGATCTCTAGATCGCGGTAGATGTCGTCGAAGTGACTGAGGATTTTCTCCGAATCCGCGGGGGTGTACGCGATCGGCCTCAAAGGAACGATGTTTGTCATCGCATCGGTATCGAAAGGGATGGAACGAGCTGCGTTGCTCGAACGCCGGTGGAGCAAGCCGGATGCAGGCGCGTGAGGCGCCTGCGATGGTCGGGCGAGCCCGGGACATCGCCCCGAGCCCGCTGTCGGTTACGCGGCGGCGAACTCGCTGACGAAGGTCTCGACGACCTGCCGCAGGTCGGCCGCCTGGCTCGACAGACCACCTGAGAGCGTCATCAGCTGCGTCGACGCGGCACCCGTCATCTCGGCGGCCTGGCCGACGCCGGAAATGTTCTGCGTGACCTGCTGCGTTCCCATGGCAGCCTGCTGGCAGTTGCGGGCGATCTCGGCGGTGGCGGCGCCCTGCTCCTCGACGGCTCCCGCGATGGACGAGGAGATCTCCCGGATGTTGCCGATCACCCGGACGATCTCTGTCATCGACTTCACGGTGCCGTCCGTCGCGAGCTGGATTTCGCCGACCTTCGCGCCGATCTCGTCCGTCGCCTTCGCCGTCTGCGTGGCCAGCTGCTTGACCTCCGCGGCGACGACCGCGAAGCCCTTGCCGGCCTCTCCGGCCCGCGCGGCCTCGATCGTCGCATTGAGGGCCAGCAGGTTCGTCTGGTCGGCGATGCCCTTGATCAGGTTGATCACGTCGCCGATCGCGCTCGCGGCCGTGGCGAGCGCCGCGATGCGCGTATTGGACGACTCCGCCTCGGCAAACGCCGTTCCGGCGACGACCGTGGAATGGCTGACCTGCCCGTTGATCTCGCGGACGGAGGCCGCCATCTCCTCGGCGGAGGCCGCGACGGTCTGGACGTTGCTCGCGGCCTCTTCGGCAGCTGCCGCCACGGCCTGAGCCTGCCGCGAGGTCTCTTCCGCCGTGGCGGAGAGATTGCGGGCGCTGTCGGCGACCTCGCCCGAAGACTGGGCAAAGCCTTTCGCGAGGTCCTGCATGCGACCCACGAAATCCGCGGCCAGCTTCTCGCGGCGAGCGAGGGTCTGACGCTCGGTCTCCTCGCGCGCGGCCTGGTCGCGGCGGGCGGTTTCGGCCTCGGCCAGGCTTTGGCGGAAGCTCTGCAACGCCTTGGCGATCAGCCCGATTTCGTCGCGCTGGGTCTGGAACGGCACGGTGGTCTGCAACTCGCCGGCGGCGATGCGCCCCATCGCGGTCGTCAGGGTCCTGATCGGGGTCGAAATGGCCGCGGTCAGCAGATAGATCGACACGCCCGCGAGCAGCAGCATGGCGACGGCGCTCATGGCGATGACCCAGGTGATGGTGCTCTGAGCCGAAAGGCGCGCCTGCTCCCGCGTCTCCAGCAGGGCTCGCTCGCCATCGATGACCTCGGCGACCCGCGCGCGGATTCTGTCCATCGACGTCTTGCCCGCGCCGGTGATCTCGAGATCACGCGCTGCGGCGCGCGTGGCCTCCGATGCCATCAGGCGGATGCCTTTTTCCGCCACCTCGGTCCGCCACTGGTTGGCGGCCGCGGCGATCTCGTCCAGGCGTCGCTGCTGGGCCGCATTGTCGGACGTCAGGGACTTGATCCGGGCCATGGCGGCACGGAACTGTTCCTGGCCGGCCCTGAAGGGCTGCAGGCTGCCGTCCTGCCCGGTGATCAGATATCCGCGAAAGCCGGTCTCCTGATCCACCATGGCCGCCATCAGGGTGTTGGCCTGATCGATCACCCGGAACGTGTGGTTGGTCCAGGTGCTCGTCGTCTCCAACGTGGCCTTGTTGTAGAAGATCACGCCGTTGAGGGCCGACGACAATAAGACCAGCGCCCCGAATACAATCATGAGTTTCTTCGATAACGATATATTTTTCATGTTCCGATCCGCTGATCTGTTGCTGACTGCGATATCACGCGCTACCCGGTCTCGATGCAGCCATCACGTGGGCTACGGTCCCTCGTGATTGTCGGTCGACTCGGAGAAGCCGGTGCGCGGCTGCCCCAGGTGCGACAGGCCCAAAACATCGAGCGGGCTGAATTCAGAATTAAGTATTGACTATAAAATATGGTTAATAATTTAGTATTCGCAATGTGTATATTTGCAATTCTTTTGTCTACAACTACAAATTGAAACATGAACGATACGTCATTCCCCGCATGGACCTCGGCACCGGCAACCCGGTAGTCGTGACGTACGGTCAAGCAGACCCCCCGACCGGTGGAACTGACAGTGCCTTCGCAATGAATACCGACTTGTCACTGTGGAATGCTCGGTTCCGCGATCCCGACGAAGCCGCCGAGGTGATGTCAAAGGCGACCCACTCACGCCTGAGGAATGAACCCTCCAGGCTCCATCCCTATACTCTGGCCCTGGATTTCGCATCGGATGGCACCGCAACCGTCATGAACCGCGTACGCAGTGGCGGCCCGATGTTGATCGAGAGCGGTCCCCGTTACCTCGGCATCTGCTGCGTGTGGGGTGGCAGCGGCGCAATTCTCCGCTCGCGGAACGTGGACGGCGTGAAGCCCGGCGAGGGCATGATCTTCGATACCGCCCGGGTCAAGGGCCATACGGGAGGAGCCCACTGCTCCGACACCGTCGTCTTGATTCGCTTCGACCAGCTGGTTGAGGCCTCGCGCTTCCTCGTGGACCGCCCGCTGCGGGACACCTGGCCAGCCACCCGGCTCTTCACCTCCCGCGAAGTCTTGGGGGCGGGCCTTCAGAGCCTGGTGCGCGCCGCTGCAGCCACCGTCGAACTGGCGCAGACCCGGGAGGGCCCGGCCAGCCATTCGCTGCGAGCGATCGGGGAAGCCATCAAGGTGTTCGTGCTCGAGCAGGCAGGTGTCTTCGGTGATCCCGATGACGACGTGCCGCTGCCGTCCGCCGCCCAGGTGCAAAAAGCGCTCGACATCATCGAGTCCATGACCGAGCCGCTGACGGTCGTCGAGCTCGCCCAAACCTTGAATGTCAGCGTACGGTCGCTGCAGATCGCCTTCCGCAAGCATTTTGGCGCCCTTCCGCATGCCGCCATCAAGGCCGCCCGGCTCCGGCAGGCCCGACGGCTGTTCGAGAGCGGCACGGTGACGACGGTGAAGGAAGCGGCGCTTCGCCTCGGCTTCACCAATGCGGCGCGGTTCGCGGTCGAATATCGCGCGGCTTTCGGTGAGAGCCCGGTCAGCACCCTGGACAGGACGCTCGACGGCTGAGACCTGATCCGCGGCGAAGCCGCATGCCTCTCCCGCAGCGCCCGCCTTGCGCACCCGCGGGTTCGGCAGACACACTCCCCGGCTCGTCGGCCGAGGAACATGACGCCATGGACTACCGCACGCTCGGAGGCTCCGGCCTCAAGATCCCCGCCCTGACGCTCGGCACCGCCACCTTCGGCGGGGGCAGCGACTTCCTGCGCAAATGGGGCGCCACCGACGTCGCCGAGGCCACCCGACTGATCGACGTCAGCCTCGAACTCGGCTGCACCATGTTCGACACCGCCGACGGCTATTCCGCCGGCCTGTCGGAGGAGATCCTCGGCCAGGCGATCAAGGGGCGCCGCGACGCGGTCATCGTCGCCACGAAGACCGGCATGCCCATGGGTCCCGGCCCCAACGAGATCGGCACGTCGAGGTCCAAGATCATCGCCTCCTGCGAGGCCAGCCTGAAGCGCCTCGGCACCGACTATGTCGACCTCTATCAGCTCCACGCCTTCGACGCGCTGACCCCCATCGAGGAGATGCTGACGGCTCTCGACGCGCTGATCCGCGCCGGCAAGATCCGCTATTTCGGCGTCTCCAACTATTCCGGCTGGCACCTGATGAAGATGCTGGCGCTCGCCGACCGCCACGGCCTGCCGCGGCCGGTCACCCACCAGGCCTATTACACCCTGGTGGCGCGCGACTTCGAATGGGAGCTCATGCCCCTCGGCCTTGACCAGAATGTGGGCACGCTCGTCTGGTCGCCGCTGTCGGGCGCCAAGCTCTCCGGCAAGATCGGCCGCAACCGTCGCCCGCCGGAGGACAGCCGCCTGGCCACCGATGCGAGCTGGCCCGTGCCGGAGGACAGGCTCTACGCCGTCACCGACGCGCTGGAAAAGGTCTGCGCCGAAGTCGGCCGCTCCATGGCGCAGGTGGCGCTCGCCTGGCTCCTCGCCCGCCCCACCGTCTCCTCCATCGTCATCGGCGCCCGCAACGAGGCGCAGTTGCGCGACAACCTCGCCGCCTGCGAGCTGAAGCTGACGGCGGAGCAGACCGCCGCGCTCGACGCCGCCAGCGCCATTCCGCCGGCCTATCCCTACTGGCACCAGCGCCGCACCATGATGAGCCGCAATCCGCCGCCGGTCATGTGAAGCGGGCCTGTCGTCCCGCTGTCACCTTGCGGTGCTTTGGGGGAGCCGGGCCGGGGCGAACGGGAATCACCCGCCCCGGCAGGCGAGGCACCCGCCATGCAGCACGTCGCAATGCCCATCACCGTCGTCGGCGCCGGCTATGTCGGCCTGGTCACCGGCGCCTGTCTCGCCGGCATCGGCCATCGGGTCACCGTGGTAGACCGCGACGAGGGCCGGATCGCCGGCCTTCGCGCCGGCCGCATGCCGATTTACGAAGAGGGCCTCGCCGAACTGGTGGGCGACGAGGTGGCGATGGGCCGCCTGTCCTTTGCCACCGCCCTCGCCGCGGCGGTGGCCGAAGCGGCCGCCGTCTTCATCTGCGTCGGCACCCCGCCCCGCCCCTCCGACGGCCATGCCGACATGGGGCAGGTCATGGCGGCGGCCGGCACCATCGCTCCGCATCTGGCCGCGGGAACCGTCGTCGTCGTGAAGTCGACCGTCCCGGTCGGCACCGGCGACGAGGTGGAGGCGCTCGTCCGCACCCTGACCACGACGCAAGACGTCGCCGTCGTCTCGAACCCGGAGTTCCTGCGCGAAGGCGTCGCCATCGCCGACTTCATGCGGCCGGACCGCATCGTCGTCGGCACGGACGACGGCCGCGCCGCCGCCGTGATGGCGGCGATCTACCGGCCGCTGACCGAGCGCGGCGCGCCGCTCCTCGTCACCGACCGGCGCGCCGCCGAACTGATCAAATATGCCGCCAATTCCTTCCTCGCCCTGAAGATCACCTACATCAACGAGATCGCCAATCTCTGCGAGGAGATCGGCGCCGATGTCGGCGACGTCGCCCGCGGCATCGGCCTCGACCCGCGCATCGGCGCGCAGTTCCTGAAGGCCGGCCCCGGCTTCGGCGGATCCTGCTTTCCCAAGGACATGCTCGCCCTCATGAAGACGGGCCAGGACCACGGCGTGCCGCTGCGCTCGGTCGAGACGGCGGTGGCCGTGAACGATGCCCGCAAGGGCGAGATGGTGCGCAAGATCGTCCGCGCCGCCGGCGGCTCGGTCGCCGGCCGGCGGATCGCCGTGCTCGGCCTCACCTTCAAGGCCGGCACGGACGACATGCGCTCGGCAGCCTCCCTGGTCATCTTGCCGCAGCTCCAGAAGCAGGGCGCCCGCATCACCGCCTTCGATCCCGCCGGCATGGCGGAGGCAGCCCCCCTCCTGCCGGGCGTCGCCATGGCGGAGAGCGCCATGGCAGCCCTCGCCGGCGCCGATCTCGCCGTCGTCCTCACCGAATGGCCCGAATTCGCCGCCCTGGACCTCGCGGCCGCCGCGCGCGCCATGCGCAGCCCGGTGCTCGTCGACCTGCGCAACCTCCTCGACCCCGAGGTCGCGGCGCGGGCCGGCTTCCACTACCGTTCCGTCGGCCGCGCTGCCCGCGACGCCGCCGCCCGTGACGCCGCCTCCCCCGCCGCGTCGGCGGCGATGCCCTTGCCCGTCTTGGAACTTTCTTGACCTCTTTGCGCTAGGTCAGGACCGGGACATCAGGCGCGCCGCGAGGGCCGCCCGCGGGGATTACACCATGACCGTTCTCGTCACCGGGGGTGCCGGCTACATCGGCAGCCACATGGTTCTCGAACTGCTCGACGCCGGTGAAAGCGTCGTCGTGCTCGACAATCTCTCGACCGGTTTCGCCTGGGCCGTCGATCCGCGCGCTACCCTGATCGTCGGCGACATGGGCGACCAGGCTCTGGTCGAAACCGTCATGCGCCTGCACGGCATCGATGCGGTCATCCACTTCGCCGCCCGCATCGTCGTTCCCGATTCGGTGGCCGATCCGCTGGGCTATTACCTCGCCAACACGGTGAAGACCCGCGCGGTCATGGCCGCCGCGGTGGCGTCCGGCGTGCGCCGCTTCATCTTCTCGTCCACCGCCGCCGTCTACGGCACGCCCGAGGTCATGCCGGTGGCGGAAGAGGCGCCCACCCGTCCGGAGAGCCCCTACGGCACCTCCAAGCTCATCACCGAATGGATGCTGCGCGACGCCGCCGCCGCACACGACCTCTCCTACGTGGTGCTGCGCTACTTCAACGTCGCCGGCGCCGATCCGAAGGGCCGCACCGGTCAGTCCACCCCGAACGCCACCCACCTGATCAAGGTGGCGGTGCAGACCGCCCTCGGCCTCAGGGCCAAGATGGACGTCTTCGGCACGGACTATCCGACGCCGGACGGCACCTGTCTGCGCGACTACATCCACGTCACCGACCTGGTGCGCGCCCATCTCTCCGCCCTCGCCCATCTGCGCGCCGGCGGCGAGAGCCTCGTCGCCAATTGCGGCTACGGCCACGGCTATTCGGTGAAGGAGGTCATCGACACGGTGCGCTCCGTCACCAAGGTCGATTTCCGCGCCGACTATGCCCCGCGCCGGCCGGGCGATGCCGCGGCGGTGGTGGCCGACGCCACGCGCGCGCGCACGCGCCTCGGCTGGACCCCCGCCCACAACGACCTCACCGGCATCGTCGAGGCGGCCTATGCCTGGGAACGGCGCCTCGCCAACGGCGACGTCGGCCGCCGCTGAGCGGAAAGTCGTCCCGGCCCTGCGGCACGCGCGTTCGGATTGGCGCCGGGACCTATCCGATCCGTCGGGCCGTCCTAAGTGGCGATTCGCGCGCCACACCGCGGGGTCACCGTCAGCGGTCGGCCCGCGGACCGGGCAGGACGCCACGCCGGCCGGCTCCTGGCCTTCCCCACGCGTGGAAAGACATCCTCGCCACACGGCCGGATATAGTCAAAATGATACAGTCAGGATAATACACCGAATCAAGCGTACACATTTTTTGAACTGACAGTGCAGCCCGAAGGGAATAACTTACCCTGATGCAACAGCTGCCAGCCTTGACCAAAATGGGGCGTCGGACCCTGTCGTCTCGCTTGAAGCAGGGCGCAGTGGTTTTTCACGACTTTGCGGTAACTGTCGCGGCTATACTTCTGGCCCTTCTGCTTCGCGGCGACCCCCGGGTGCCGGCCATCATGGGTGCCGACCCGGTGCTCTGGGCCGCTGGTTTCGCCGGGATTGCGCTGATCATCTACGCCTCGTGCTCGCTCTACGCGTCCCGTTGGCGCTTCGCTTCGCTGTTCGACCTGTTCGGGATCTTCAAGGCCGTCTGCATCCTCACCGCGCTGCTCTTGCTGATCGACTATATCATCACGCCGCGGATGGCCGACATTCCCAAGATCTTCGGCGGCCGCACCTTGGCGATCTACTGGTGTGTCCAGGTGCTGCTGCTCGGCGGCCCCCGCATCGCCTACAGGGCCTACCGGTCCTGGAAACGCCAGTCGACGCTGAACTCGGACCCGCTGGCGGCGATCGTTCTCGGGCGGGCCTCCGATGCGGATGCCGTTCTGCGGGCCGTGGAGGCCGGCGTCGCCGGGCCGATCCGGGTCTTCGGGATCGTGTCGCCCGTGGCCCAGGAGATAGGCCAGGCGGTCCGGGGCGTCCCCGTCTGGGGCAGCACCGACCAGATCGAGCAGATCGTTCGCGATTCGGCGTCACGCGGCATCACCATCCAGCGCGCCATCATCGCCCCGGATGCGCTCCGCACCCCCGCCCTCGTGGAGACGTCGATCGGCGTGTTCCGCCGCATGGGCATTCCCCCCATCCGCATCGACGTGACGGAATCGTCCGGCTACGCCCAGCGTGCCCGCCTCCACACCGTCATCGACGACGACTTCCTCATCCGCCCGCTGGTGGACGTCGAAGAGGAGCCGCTCAGGGCCTTCGTCCGTGGCAAGCGGGTCATCGTGACCGGCGGAGGCGGCTCCATCGGATCCGAACTCGCCATCCGCAGCGCTCAGTTCGGTGCAGACCAGGTTCTGGTGCTCGACAGCTCCGAGGCTGCCCTCCATGCCATCCTCGACCGGGCCATGGTGGAGAGCCGTCCGGGCGATACCCCCGTCACGGGCCGGCTGTGCGACATTCGCGACCGGACCCGCCTCCTCTCCATCACGCGGGAATTCGCGCCCGACGTCGTCTTCCACGCCGCAGCCCTGAAGCATGTGCCGCACCTCGAACAGGAGGTTTCGGACGCGGTGCGAACCAACGTCATGGGAACGGTCAATGCAGCCGACGCGGCGGTCGCCGCCGGCGCCGCGACCTTCGTCCTCATCTCGACCGACAAGGCGACCGAACCGGTGTCGATCCTGGGGGCGACCAAGCGTCTGGCCGAAATGTACGTCCAGGCCCTGGACGCCGCGCCTCAACTGCTGGATGGCGCCCCGGCACGACGAACCCGGCTGGTGGCCGTCCGATTCGGCAATGTTCTGGGGACCGCCGGCTCCGTCGTGCCGAGATTCCGTGCCCAGATCGAGGCGGGTGGCCCGGTCACCGTCACGGACCCGGACATGGTCCGCTATTTCATGACCAAGCGCGAAGCGACCGACCTCTTGTGGACCGCGGCGCGGATCACCGGAGAAGCGGCCTCGGCCGGCCATTCCGCCATTCTCGTGCTCAACATGGGGCAGCCTGTCCGGATTGCCGATCTCGCGGAGCGGATGATCCGGCTCGCCGGCTTCGAGCCGGGCAAGGGCATCGACATCGTCTATTCCGGCCGCCGCCCCGGCGAGCGGCTTTCCGAGATCCTGTTCGAGGAGCGCGAGCCCCGCCTCGAGGTTGGCGTCCGCGGCATCGTCGCGGCCGAGGCGCAGCCTCCGGCGCTGTCCCGCCTGCAACCGTTTCTCTCCCGGCTTCAAATGGCCGCCATGGAGGGCGACGACGACCGCGCCCGCGGCATCATCGCCGAGCTGGTTCCGGATATCGCGCGGCCCTCGCGGGTCATCCCGCTCCGCAATGCGCTCGCGAGCAACGCCGACCACTGAGCCCGCCCGAAGCGAGCACGGCGACAGGCGAGGCCTGTCCGCGCGGCGACGGAGCGGCTGCGCCGCCCGAGGGCCGCGAGGTCACAGAAGGTCCAGGAGGGACCGGTAGGCCCTCACCACCTGGCTCCCCACCACGTCGACCGAGCCGGTCAGTTCGACCCGCGTACGGGCTGCCCGCCCCATGGCCGGGAGGTCGGCCTGCGCAGCCGCGGCGATGGCGTCGGCGAGCGCCGCGACGGCCCCAGCGGCGACGACGTAACCGGTCTCGCCGGGCTGCACGAAGTCGCGGCAACCCGGCACGTCCGTCACGATCGCCGGACGAGACGCGGCGGCGGCCTCGAGCAGGGCCTTCGGCAGTCCCTCGCCCCCGCGTGAGGGCAAAATGAACAGGTGATGGTCGGCCAGGAGGGCCGCTATGTCGGTCCGTCGCCCGAGCACATGTACCCCCGGCGTCGCGGCGAAGCGCGCCATGTCCTCTTCGCTGTAGAAGGCCGGGTTTGCCCCGTCACAGTCACCGACCAGGGTCAGGGTGACGTCCGATCCCGCCTGGCGGGCGCGCGCAACCGCAGCGACGGCGAGATCGACACCTTTCGACCGCACCATGCGCGCCACCAGGATCAGCTTGAGCGGTGGCCGCGCCGGCATGGGCGCGGGCGCGAAGGCCGAGGGGTCCACGCCGGCCCCGGTCAGCACCGTCACGCGGCCCTCCTCCACGGCGTTGCCGAGCCCCATCGCGGCGGGATCGGCGGAGTTCTCCACCAGCCAGCGCGTCGCCGGCCCGTCCAGAATGGCCCCGAGCATGCGGGCGACGCCCTTGCCGAAGGCCCGTCTGACGGCACCTCTGGAAACCAAGAAGCCCAGCCCGGTGACGCTGACGGCAAGCGGCCGCCTGACGCCCCGCAGCCTCGCAAGCGCCGCGATGGCCATGCCGTGCAGCCCGAAGGCGTGCAGGATGACCGGACGCCGGCTCGCCGCCAGCGCGACGACCTGCCCCGACGCTCCCCAGAGCCCCGGCGGAACGATCCCGCCCCGGGTCGCCCGGCTGGCGACGACCGCGATGCCGTCGCCGAAGGCCTGCGCCTCCCGCTCGGGTGTCGCCAGGATCATGACCTCGAAACCCCGCGCCCGCGCCAGCCTCGCCCAGGGCAGGAAATGCGATCGGAAGAACCAGGCTTCGTTGATGAGACAGAGGACCAGCGGAGGCCCCGCTTCGGCCGCCGCATTCGGTTCCGGCTGCGGCGCCACACTAGCCTCGGTCACGGTTTCCTTGCCTTCAAGCTGGCCTCATGAGACAAAACCGCTCGCTTCCGCCGGGGCCCCTAGGCCCCGCGCACCAGTTTGGATCATCAGGCCCCGCACATGCAATCCGTCGCCAGCGAAGTGGAACGCTGTCTGTCCCTGTTCGTCCGTCTGTGTGTGAACAGGGTGATCCGCACCGGTGATGGCCTGGACAGGTCCGCCGTCGTGGTGGCCTCCGAACTGCACGCCAAGTTCCCGGGTGCCATCTCCGACGTGTTGCGGGCCCACTTCGAGGCGAGCCTCGCGCAACTCGTGGACCTCGTCTCCGCCCTCGCCTCGCGCCTCCCGCCCCAGGTCGTGCGCGACTTCTCCGAGCGCGCCTCCGAGGTCCAGATCGCGGCGACGCTGGAGCGCTCATTGCGGGGGGCGATGCGGCCGGAGCTCTAGCAAGTCGCCGCACGAATCTCCGGGCCGAGACATCCGGATGTTCAACGCGTCCCCTCCCGAAGGTGGCAACGCCTTGCTCTCCCGAAACATCTGTGCCAAGTCGCTCGGCGTGGTAGACGCGCTTTGCTTTCCTCGAATTCAGTCGAGTGGCCGGTGTGGGTTCCTCGCACATGAACCCCGTGCATCATACGTTGGAGACGAACTGTGGTGTTCGAGATTACTCGCTCCCAATGTCGCTACGGGGCCATGCATTACAATGGAGACGACAGCACCATCGGCGCCAGCCTGACCCGCTACGGCGAATGGGCTGAACACGAGATCGAATTCCTGTCTCGTTTCGTCAAGACCGGCGCGACCGTGCTCGACGTCGGTGCCAACATAGGCTGCCATTCGGTCGCGTTTTCACGCATGGTGGGCGACAGTGGCAAGGTCTTCTCCTTCGAGCCCTTCTCCGACAATCACCTGATGCTGCGGCTGAACACGCGGGACCGACCGAATGTGACGGCGGTTCAGGCTCTGGTCGGCGCCAGCCAAGCCGTGATTGCGATGGACCTGAAGACACTCACTGCCCCCGGCGCCAACTACGGGGCCATCTCTTACAAGCGGGTCCCCTCGATCTCGGGAAGTGAAATCAACGACGCCGATCTGGCCGTTTCGGCGCAGTTGACCCTGGATATGTTCGCTTCACTGCCCGTCGACCTCGTGAAGATCGACGTCGAGGGCATGGAGTTCGACGTGCTTGTCGGGGCGCGCAGCCTCATCGCCCAGCGCCGCCCGATCGTGTATTTCGAACAGAATGGACCGGCTATGTACGCGCCGACGGCAAGCCTCCTCGCCGAGTTCGGATACAAGCTCTTCTGGCACGTGTGCTACCCCTTCAACCGCAACAACTACCGCGGCGACACGACCAATATTTTCGGTGATGCGACAGAATTGAACGTCCTCGCGGTACCTCTCGCCAGATTTGACGAGGACCCGACCCTCTTCGAGCGCATCCGATACGATGTTCACGAAGCGCAGCCCCATCAGTTCGAGCGACCGGAAGGGATCGGCGCCGCAACTGGTCGGGAAGTGGCGGACTGGGCGAAATCGTGGATCCCGTGATCTGTGGGGCGTTGCGTGCCCGCTACACACCGTGACACGCTGCCCGTCACAGGGATTCGCAAGCATCGGATGACCGGGTCGGCACGCGCGAATAGTCTTAACAAGGCCGTGTCCTGAACGTCCGCGGCAGGCTGGGGGTTGTGTTCTGATGGTCTCGGTGTGGTCGTTGTCGGTGTTGTTGGCCGCCTGCTACGTCGCGGGCATTCTGGCCCTTGGCGGTATGGTCGTTCGCCGGGTTGGAAGCAGCGGTGAAGGGGCCCGCACCGTCCTCTCGGCCATCCTCTACGGCGTGCTCATCCTGGCATGCATGGGCGCGATCATCGCGGCATGGCCGGGTGATAAGCGCATGTTCGCCTTCATAGTCGCCCTCGCGGCGGCGGCTGCCGTCGCCGCCGAAATCCGGTTCGTCGCCTGGTATGTAACGTTCCTGAAGAGCGCCTCGGGGCCATTGGTCGTCTGGGGATTGTCGACGCTTGTCGCCCTCACGGTCAGTTTCGCACCGGCGCGCCAGCCCCCTACCTTGTTCGACGGCCCCTATGTCTTCAAACGCTGGGTCTTGCCGGTCCAGATTCAGAGCTTGACCGGGCATCTGCCAGCCGACAATTCGCTGCCCGCCGTCGTCACGGAATATCTTGCACGAGGCATCAAGTTCGCGGACGTGCGGCCGATCATGCCCGGTCAGGAGGTGAGCAACCGCCCGATCCTCGTCGGCCTGGCAGCAGTACCGGCGCGGGTTCTGCTGGGAAGCTCGATCGAAAAGCCCGACCCGATGCCGAGGTTCGACTATGTGTCGACCAGTTGGCCGGACACGCTGTCGCTGGTGTCCGATTTCGACTTCCGGCTGTTCCTGGCACTGGGCATCACGCTGAATGCGCTGGTTGCGGTTGCGTTTTATGTGCTGCTCGTACACTTCAAGGTCCGGCAAAAGATCGTATTGACCTTCATTTTCTGCTCGCTCTCGCCTTATGTGATTTTGCATACGATCTTCACCTGGCCGAAAAACCTCGCGGCGTTCTTTATCATCGCCTCTCTGATCTTGCTGTTCTGCGGTCCCAGACGTCCTGTCGCCGCGGGGGTCGCATTGGGGCTGGCCTACTGGGCCCATCCGCTGGCCCTGGCCTTCATCGGCGTGTTCACGGCCTATGCGGCATGGACCATGTTCTTCCAGAGGCAGTGGGGCGAACAGGCGCGGCACTATGCGATCACCGGCGCCCTGGCGTTGACGGCCGTCGCGCTCTGGATGGTGCTGAGCCAAGCCGTGATGCAGATTCCTGCAGACCTGATCGTTCAGAACCAGCGCACGGACCTGGATATCGTCAACATCGTGTGGGTGCGGCTGAAGAACCTCTACACGACGTTGGCGCCCCTCGCTCTCGACGTCTTTCCCTTCGAGGTGCGGTCGGTGGTCACGCGCCACCTCATCACGATCTGGGCCCCGCTCGGGCTGCTCATCTTTTTCATCGGGCTCGGCTACAAGACGGTGGAAGCCCACGCGCTGCGGCAGATGACCATCATTGCCGGTGTTGCGGGTATCGCCCTGATCCTGGTCTTCGGAACACCGGCTGTGCCGCTTCTTCACGGGTGGCAGGCCGTGTGGCCGGTTCTCGCGGTCGCCCCCCTGGTCTGGCTCGGCGGCGAGGGGTCGCGCGGATATCTGCTCGAAGCTGTCGCAGGCGCGCAGCTGATCCTCAACATCGTCTTCCTGAGGCTTTGGGCGAGCGTGTATTCCACTGTATTGGGATGACGTCTCCCCACAGGATGATTCCCGTCGTGGAGGCGTCGGATGCCTGCGGCTCGAAGTGCCGCGGCGGTATATACTTCCCGCGGGCAGACTTGGTGGTTCCAATGGTGACCTGCTTGTGCCAGAAGACGCCTGCGCGCCTGCGATGACGCGGCGACGCGCTGGGAAGTGGCCCTGGGCCTGGCGGCGACATCGGGTGGATCGTTGGACACGTCACTGACCACATCGGCCGACCTGGAAGCGACGGCCCTCCCGCTCGTCGTCGACCTCGACGGCACGCTGATCCTGACGGACTCGCTCGACGAACAGGCGGCGCACGCCCTGTTCCACAATCCGCTCCAGTTCCTGTCGGCGCTGCCCAGGCTGGCGCAGGGCCGGGCCGCGCTGAAGGCCGCTCTGGCCGGGGAAATCGACTTCTCGACCGCCGCCCTGCCCTTTCGCGAGGATCTGCTTGCCTGGCTCCGCGCCGAGGCCGCGCGAGGCCGCGACATTCATTTGTGTTCGGCGGCGCATCAGAGCGTCGTCGACGCGATCGCGGCACGCGTCGGAATTTTCGCGAGCGCCGTCGGATCGGGGGACGAGAACCTCAAGGGGCCCGCCAAAGCGGACTATCTCGCCCGGAGATTCCCCGAAGGCTTTGTCTATGTGGGCGATTCTCCCGCCGATCTGCACGTCTGGCGTGCCGCCCGGGGAATCGTTCTCGCCGGCGCGGGATCGAGCGTCGCCCGCCGCGCGCGCGCCCTCGGCAAGCCTATTGAGGCCGAGTTCACCAACCCGCCCCTCACGGTGAAGCAGGCGCTGAAAGCCTTCCGCGTTCATCACTGGTCGAAGAACGCCCTGATCTTCGTCCCGCTGGTCCTGGCCCATGCCTTCACGGATCTGCGCACCCTCGCGATCACCCTGCTCGGCCTGTGCTGCCTTCTGCTGGTGACCTCCGCCACCTATCTGATCAACGACGTGGCCGACCTGGATTCCGACCGGCGGCACTGGTCGAAGCGCAACAGGGCCATCGCCTCGGGGCGCCTGCCGATCCGCCGGGCCCTTGGCATCGCCGCCACGGCGATCGCCGTGGCTTTCGTCGGCGGCTTCCACCTCTCCGCGGGATTTGCGGCCGCCCTCGCCGCCTATCTCGCCCTGACGCTCGCCTACTCCTTCGGCCTGAAGCGCATCCCCCTGCTCGACACGCTGATCATCGGCATCCTCTTCACCACCCGCCTCGTCATGGGCATGGCCTTGCTCGGCCATCCCTATTCGGAATGGCTTCTCACCTTTTCGGTGTTCTTCTTCACGTCGCTGGCCATCGCCAAGCGCCACACCGAGATCGTGCGTGCCGGAAACAGCAGCGAGCACGCGCTGAGCAGCCGCGGGTACCGCGTCCAGGACGGCGGCCTGACCTTGGCGCTCGGCATCGCAACGGGCGTCGCCTCGCTGCTCATCATGGTGCTCTTCATCGTCGAGGAACTGTTCCGCCGCGACGTCTACGGCAATCCGAAGATGCTGTGGGGGGTGCCGATCATTCTCGCCATCTGGGTCGGACGCATCTGGCTCCTCGCCCACCGCGGTGAGATGAACGACGACCCCGTCAGCTTCGCCCTGCGGGACCGGGCCAGTATCGGCCTCGGCTTCGCCGTCGCCGCCTTCTTCGTCCTGGCGCTGTGATGGTCTTCGCGCCGACGAGCGAATGGACCTCCTGGGGCCGCGTCAACCGCGCGCCCCATCACGTCGCGCGCCCGACCTGGCGGCAAGACATCCCCGCCGTGGTCGCCGAGGGCCGGCAGCGTTTCCCGTCCCTCCTGCCTGTCGGGCTGAGACGCTCCTACGGCGACAGCGTCCTGAACCCGGCCGGTGCCGTCATCGATATGACCGGCGTCGATCGCATGATCGCCTTCGACCCCGCGACCGGCGTGCTTCGGGCCGATGCAGGGCTGTCGTTCGACGCGCTGCTGCGGGCCCTGGTGCCGCGGGGCTTCTTCTTGCCGGTGACGCCCGGTACCCGTTTCGTCACGCTCGGCGGCGCGGTCGCCAACGACGTTCACGGCAAGAACCACCACGGCGCCGGCACCATCGGCTGCTGGGTGCGCCGGCTCGGCCTGCTGAGGTCCGACGGCCGCGAGCACGATCTCGGGCCGGACGACGAGACGGGGCTCTTCGCCGCCACCATCGGCGGGCTCGGACTGACGGGCATCATCACCTGGGTCGAGCTCTCGCTGATGCCCATCACCAGCACCATGATGGACGTCGAGACGATCGCCTTCGACGATCTCGATGGCTTCTTCGCCCTGGCGGAGGCGAGCGAGCAGGCTTTCGACTACACCGTGGCCTGGGTCGATTGTCTGGCGGGCGGCGCCCGGACCGGCCGCGGCCTGTTCACCCGGGGGCGTCACGCAGCCGCAGGGCCGCTGGAGGCCGGCAAGGCCGGCGGACCCACCATCCCGATGGATTTTCCCGGCTTCGCCCTGAACGGCTTGAGCATCCGCGCCTTCAACGCACTCTATGCCTGGAACGGCCGCCGCACCGCCGGCAACTCCATCCAGCACTACCAGCCCTTCTTCTATCCCCTCGACGCCATCGGCCAGTGGAACCGCATGTATGGGCAGCGGGGCATGTTTCAGTACCAGTCGGTCGTCCCGCCCGACGCCGCCCGGGACGCCACGGCCGCCATGCTGCGGGCCATCGCCTCCGCCGGAGAGGGCTCGTTCCTCGCCGTGCTGAAGACCTTCGGCGACCGCCCCTCGCCGGGCATGCTGTCGTTCCCGAGCCCCGGAACGACCCTCGCCCTCGATTTCCCCAACCGCGGCGACGGCACCCTGGCGCTCCTTGCCAGGCTCGACGCGATCGTGCGAGAGGCCGGAGGGAAACTCTATCCGGCCAAGGACGGCCGCATCCCGCGGGACATGTTCCGCGCGGGCTATCCCGGCTGGGAGCGTTTCGCCTCCCACGTCGATCCATTGATGTCGTCGATGTTCTGGAACAGGGTCGGACCATGACCGAGATCACGCCGCAGCCGGGCCCTCGCCTTCGCGTCCTCATTCTCGGCGGCACGTCCGGCATCGCCGAGGCGACGGCGCGGCTCTACGCGGCGGAAGGCGCCGACATCCTCCTCGTCGGGCGGGACAGGACCAAGCTGGACACGATCGCCGCCGACCTCGGGGTCCGCGGCGCGGGGCGGGCCGAGGTCGCGATCTCGGACCTCGCGGCGCCGGCCGATGCCGCGGCCGAACTGTCGGGCTTTGCCGCCACCCTCGGCGGCGTCGACCACATCCTCGTCGCCTACGGGATCCTCGGTGATCAGGCCGAGGCGGCGCGCGACGCCGCCGCGGCGGAGCGGATCATGACTGTGAACTTCAACTCTGCGGCCGCGTGGTGCCTGGCAGCCGCCAACCTGCTGGAATCCCAGGGGCGCGGATCTCTGGTCGTGCTCGGCTCGGTCGCCGGCGACCGCGGCCGCCGCCAGAACTTCGTCTATGGTGCCGCCAAGGCCGGCCTCGCCGCGCTGGTCGAGGGCATCGCCCACCGCTTCGCGGCGACCGGCCCCCGCGCGGTGCTGGTGAAGCCCGGCCCGACCATCACCGCCATGACGGCGGGCATGACCCGCAAGGGCCTGCTCTGGGCCAAGCCCGAGGCGGTCGCCGCCGTGGTGCGCCGCGCCGCCGACAAGGGCGGACCGGTGGTCTACGCGCCGTGGTTCTGGCGGTTCATCATGCTCATCATCCGCTTCCTGCCCGCCTCCATCTTCAACAGGCTCGATATCTGATGCGTATCGTCGTTACCGGAGCGGCAGGTCTCGTCGGGCAGAACCTGATCGCGCGCCTGAAGCGGCAGCAGGGCGTGTCGATCGTCGGCATCGACAAGCACCCGACCAACACCGCGCTGCTCCGCCGGATCCACCCGGAGATGACCGTCATCGAAGCCGATCTCGCGGTCGACGGCCCATGGCAGGACGCCTTCGCCGGCGCCGACGCCGTCGTCCTCAACCAGGCGCAGATCGGCGGCCTCGACGAGGCGGAGTTCGTCGCCAACAACGTCACCGCCACGGAGCGGATCGTCGAGGCCATGCGGCGTCACCGCGTGCCCTACTTCGTCCACATCTCCTCCTCGGTCGTGAACTCGCGCGCCGACGACTTCTACACCCGCTCGAAGACGGCGCAGGAGCGCTACATCGACACCGTCGAGATTCCCCATGTGGTTCTTCGCCCGACCCTGATGTTCGGGTGGTTCGACCGCAAGCATCTCGGCTGGCTGCGCCGCTTCATGGACCGCACGCCGGTCTTCCCCATCCCCGGCGACGGCAAATTCATCCGCCAGCCGCTCTATGTCGGCGACTTCGCGGCCATCATCGCCTCGTGCCTCGCGAGCCGCGCGACGGGCACCTACGATATCTCAGGACGGGAGCAGATCCACTACGGCGACCTCATCCGCATGATCCATGCCATCGTCGAGCCGAAGGCGCGGATCATCCACCTGCCCTATCGGGTGTTCTGGCTTCTCTTGTGGGCCTATGCGCGGGTCGATCGCAACCCGCCCTTCACCACGCGGCAGCTCGAGGCCCTCGTGATCCCTGAAACCTTTCCGGTGATCGACTGGCCCGGCATTTTCGGCGTGACCGCCACGCCGCTGCGGACGGCGCTGGAGGAAACCTACCGCCACCCGGACTATTCCGGGATCGTTCTGGACTTCTGAGGAGCACGCGGTGTCGAAGATCGTCGTCATCGGAGCCGGCCCCATGGGGCTCGCCACGGCCCACCGAGCCGTCAGCCTCGGCCACGAGGTCGATCTGATCGAGGCCGGCGACACCGCCGGCGGCATGGCGGCGCATTTCGATTTCGGCGGTGTCTCCATCGAGCGCTTCTACCACTTCGTCTGCAAGTCGGACGCGCCGACCTTCGCCCTCATGGCGGAGCTCGGGATCGGCGACCGGATGCGCTGGGTGCCGACCTCCATGGCCTATTACATGAAGGGCAAGGTTCATCCCTGGGGCGATCCCATCTCCCTCCTCACCTTCCCCCATCTCGACCTGATCTCGAAGTTCCGCACGGGACTGCAGATGTTCTGGACGACGAAGCGTCCGAACTTCCGGTCCATCGAACACCTCGATGCCCGCCGGTGGATCGAGAGCGGCTCGGGCAAGCGCGTCTACGACACCCTGTGGAAGCGCCTGATGGACCTGAAGTTCTACGAGCTGGCCAACGAGGTCTCGGCCTCCTGGATCGCGACGCGCGTCAAACGTATCGGCAATTCCCGCCGCTCCATCTTCCAGGAGGAGCTCGGCTACATCGACGGGGGGTCCGAAACGCTGGTCGAGGCGCTCGTCGAGGCGATCAAGGCCAAGGGCGGCCGGCTGCACCTGACCACCCCTGCGACACGCGTCGAGACGGCCGACGGCCGCGTGACGGGGGTCACCTCGCGGGACCGCTTCTTCCCCGCTGACGCCGTGATCTCCACCGTGCCGACGCCGCTGGTCTCCCGCCTCGTCCCCGATCTGCCCGACGACTGGAAATCGCGCTACGATGCGATCCGCAACATCGGCGTCGTCTGCCTCATCCTCAAGCTGAAGCGCTCGGTGTCGAAGAACTTCTGGCTGAACATCATCGACGACACGATCGACATTCCCGGAATCATCGAGTTCTCGAACCTCAGGCCGACCGGCGACACCATCGTCTACGTGCCCTACTACATGCCCGCGACGCAGCCCAAATGGGCCTGGGACGACCAGGCTTTCGTCGACGAGGCCTTCGGCTATATCCGCCGCATCAACCCGACCATCGGTGCCGACGACCTCATCGACGCCAAGGTGGGGCGCCTCACCTATGCCCAGCCGGTCTGCGAGCCCAACTTCCTCGACAAGCTCCCGCCCGTCCAGACGCCCATCGCCGGGCTGCAGATCGCCGACACCTGCTACTACTATCCCGAGGACCGTGGCGTCGCCGAGAGCATCCGCTTCGGCCGCATGATGGCGGAGCGGGTGGGGTGAGCATGTCCCTGGCCCGCCGTCTCGACACCCCTTTCGTCCGCTTTCTCGCGACGGGCGGTATCGCCGCAGGCGCCAACATCCTGTCGCGCATCGCCCTGTCGATGGTCCTGCCCTTCGATCTGGCGGTCGTGATCGCCTACCTCGTCGGCATGCTGACTGCCTATCTGCTCATGCGAGCCTTCGTTTTCGAGGCATCGGGCCGCGGCATGAGGAGCGAGCTGACCCGCTTCGCGATCATCAACGGGATCGCGCTCGTGCAGGTCTGGGTCGTCAGCGTCGGCCTCGCCCGGTGGCTGTTTCCGGCAATTGGTTTCACCTTTCATGCCGAGACGGTCGCGCATGTCATCGGGGTGCTCAGTCCCGTGGTGACGAGCTATGCCGGTCACAAGTTTTATTCCTTCGCCGGCCGGACCGATGGCGCATGATGCGTGACCTTCTTGCCGAGGGCCGTATCCGATCTGTCGCACATGCCTCCATCCTCGCCGCCAGCCTCGGCCTGTGTCTCTACAGCCTTGCGGTCGTGGCCGTGTATGTCTCTCCCGTCCTCTATTGGGATCAGTGGGAGATGGCGAAGCGGGCAGCAACGGATCCCGGCTCCCTGCTGTCGCTGCGCTACCTGCTGGAACATCACAACGAACACGTGATCGCGACCAGCAAGCTGCTGTTTCTGATCGACTATTATGTCTTCGAATATACTGGATATGTCCTGGTCGCCGGTGTCCTCGCGCTCAACGTCCTCCTTGCGACCCTCATGGCTCGGCTCACCTTTCCCGAGCCGCGGCGACGCCGCGAACGTCTCGCCGCAGCCTGTGTCTACGGCGCGGTCATGCTGTCCCTCGCCCAGTGGGAAAACCTCACCATCGGGTTCCAGACCCAGTTTCCACTGGTCATCCTGTTCGCGATCCTCGCCATCTTCGCCGCGACGGGAACGAGCCGCTTCGGCGGCACGGTCGGTGACGTCGCGCGCTGGGCGGTGAGCGCCATCCTCGCCATCGGCGCCATCGTCTCCATGGGCAACGGCATCGCGCTGGTCTTTTCCTTCGCGCTCCTGGCGGTCCTCCTCGGACGTCGCCGCCGCTGGCTCGGCTTTGCCCTGCTCGGCCTCCTCATCGTCGCCTTCGTCCCCTTCGTGGTCCGCGGCGGTCCGCCCCTCGGCGATGCGGCCCTTCGCACGCCCGTCAACCTCGTCCTGTTCGCCGTCGCGATGATCGGCGGCCCGTTCACACCATCATTCCCTCTGGCGCTGGTTCTCGGCACCCTGGCGCTCGCAGGATTTTGCGGCCTCGCGTGGTCGCTCGCCAGGCCGTGGTGGCGGGGTGAGGAGGTCGACGTCGCACAGGCGCGGCTGGCGGCGATCGGCGTCTTCCTTCTCGGCACAGCGGCAGCCGCCGCCTGGGGGCGTGTGACGCTGGGGCTGGAGGCGGCTCTGTCGAGCCGCTACGCGACGCCGATGCTGATGCTCTGGCTCGTCGTCGTGGCGGGGTTGGCACGCAGCGCCTGTCGGACGCTCGGCGACCGATCGCTCGCAATGCCTGTCGTGGCGACGCTCCTCGTCGCCCTCGTCATCGCTGCGACGACCAGCTTGCGACCGGAGAATTTCGGCAAGATCCGTGCGCAGAACGAGCGGCTGACACGCGCCGCAACCTTTCTTCTCTGGAACGTCCCCTCAGAGGGCGAGATGGTCAGCCTTTATCCGCATCCCGCCATGATCACCGCGGCAGTCGACCATCTGCGGCAGGCACGCCTCAATCTCTTCTCGCCGCGGTGGGGTGTCGCGGCCAAGCCCGACCAAATGCCCGATGACCTTCGTCCGGGTTCCCTTGCCGCCTGTCCCTCAGGCGCCGTCGAAAGCGCCGCGCGCGTGTCGGCCGACGGCTGGTCCGTCACGGGGTGGATCACGGACCGCGGATTGCAGCGACTTCCGGAATGGGTCGTCGCGACCGATTCCTCCGCCCGTATCATCGGCGCGACCCGTCCGCTGCTGTTGCGTCCCGACGCGCGGGCTCACCGTCCGGCGCGGATGCGGGGCTTCCATCTGCCGCTGCGCGCGGAAGCGGATCGCCCGTCCGGGCCCATCACTCTCGTCGCGCTCTTCGGCCAAACGCGCCCGGCTTGTACGATCGCACTCGATCTTTCTCTGCCCGCCAGCCGGATTCGGGGGCAACTTCCCGCCGGCATCCCGATCGCGCCAGCAACCCAACTGTCCGGCGCAGGACCTCGGCCGGGACTGTCCCCTGCGGCAGAGACCTTTCCGGTGCCGGGCGTCGCGCTGGCGGGGACCTGGCAGGGCGACGACCTGGCCGCGGGGGACCTCTCGTTGACGCTCGATCCCGCTCTCATCGGCTGCGGCCCTGCAAACGTCCCCGTGTTGCGCGGACCTCTCGCCACGGGGCTCATCATGACGCTGGAGCGCGACCGCGAGGTGGAGCGCTTCGGCCTCGACCCCCTCGTGCCGCACCGCTGGGGTGCCGTGGAGATCACCTCGGAACAGCTCTGCCCCGGTGGGACGGGCAGGCCCCTCATGGTCAGGCTGAAGGATTCCGGGTCGATCCTTTGGTCCTGGGGGGCCATGGCCACGCCCATGCGGCCGTCCGCTCCTTGACCGCTCTCACCGTCTATTGGCCCACCCGCGTGAAGATCGCCTGGGACCAGACGTCGCCGCATATGGCCCGCCCGTCACCCGAGCACGGCTTGTTGCAGCTCTGGGCCCGGCCATGGCGGCCGAACTCGGCATTTCCGCATGAACACTGATTGGTGTTCTGCAATCCCATATGCCGGGCGCCCCGGGCCGTGCACAGCGCGGAACAGGCCTGGAGCGTCAACGTCATCGGCGGGCTGACGAAAGCCAGATCCCGATCGGGGGAATCGACGAAGCACCCTCGAAAAGCCCAGCCGTCGATCACGTACGGCACGCCAGCCTGGACGACTTTGCCGTCGAAGGGCGTCGTCACGTTCACCACGGGCCTGTCGTCGGGCTGGAAGATGGCCCAGAGCCCGAAGGCGGCGCCACTGACGCCGAGGATGAGCGTCAGCACGATCACCCATCCGAGCGAGGTGGCGGCAGGCGGCGCTGCGGGACGCGGCCGCCGCACCGCAGGAGCCACCGTCTCCGGCGATGGCCGGGGCGGATCGGCGGCGAGGGCGGGGGCGGCAGGGACTGCCGGATCCTCGTCGGGGAGAAAGGCCCGCCGCCACCAGGGGTCGAAGTCCCGTTCAGCGAAGGCCTGCAGGTCGAAGTCCGGCGCCTTCGCATGGGCCACCACGTGGGTCAGGATGGCCCGCAGAACCCCCGACAGCCGCTCTTCGGTTTCGGCGTCGGCGCCTCCCGGCAAGACGATGCCCGGCAGACGCGCCACCGCCATCGCTTCCACCCGGCGAGCGACCTCGTCGTCGCGCCAGTCGAAACGCGCGAGAATCAGGAGGGTCGCCTTCACATAGGGACCGATCAAAGCGGCTTCATCGCGCGACAGACGAGAACTCATTCCTGCATCACGATCATTGGCCCTGTGCGGATAATAGGCCAGAACAAGAGGGGCGCCGCAACCATGCGCGCGACAACAACGGCGCAAGCCTCCGTGATATGGAAATTCTGGTCATTTTCTGGCATCGGCAGGAATGATGTGATTTCCGGTGTTGGACGAGCCCGACGAATCATGACGTCACGACGACCTGTACTGACGAATCCTGCGGCTCCCCGTCGCGGCCCGGCGGGCAGAACCCCTCCCTCGGGGCGCTCGCGTCGATGACGGCGGGATCGCCGCCCTCGCCCTCACGCATGCTCGCCCGGACGCGCTGGTTTGTCGGCGCGCTCCTCGGCATCTGGCGCCGCGAGGGCTTGGGCGGCTTCGTCCTTCGCGTCAAGCTGAGGCTGCGGTCCAGGCCGCGCGCCGCCATCGGCTATGCGACCTGGCTGCGCCGCTACGACACGCTGTCGGCGGCCGATCTCGCCCGCCTCGCCGAGCGCTCCGCCGCCCTCGCCCACCGGCCGCTCGTCTCCATCGTGATGCCGGTCTACGAGACGCCGGAGAACCATCTGCGCGAGGCCATCGCTTCCGTGCGCAGCCAGATCTACGACCGCTGGGAACTGTGTATCGCCGACGATGCCTCCCGGGCACCGCATGTCCGCAAAGTCCTCGAGGCGGAGGCCGCGGCCGATCCCCGGATCAAGATCGTCTGGCGCCGGGAGAACGGCCACATCGCGCGCGCCTCCAACGACGCCCTGGCGCTCGCCACGGGTGAGTGGATCGCGTTGCTGGACCACGACGACATCCTGCGGCCCCATGCCCTGCTGTGCATGGTCGAGGCGATCGGCCGGAACCGCGACGCGGAGATCCTCTATTCCGACGAGGACAAGATCGACGAGGGCGGGCGCCGGTTCGACCCCTACTTCAAGCCGGATTTCTCCCTCGATCTCTTCCTGAGCCAGAACTATCTCAACCACCTGACGCTGCACCGGCGCGCCAATATCGAGGCCGTCGGCGGCTGGCGCCCAGGCTTCGAGGGCAGCCAGGATTATGATCTGACCCTGCGCATCCTCGACCGGGTCGGAACCGAGCGCGTCGTCCACGTCCCGCGCGTCCTCTATCACTGGCGCGCGACACCAGGCTCCACCGCGCTCGGCACGCACGAGAAGAGCTACGCCGTGGACGCCGCCCTGCGCGCCCTGCAACATTATGCCGATCGCCGTCTGCCCGGCGCCACCGTGACCCTGGCGCCCGCCACGCCCTACTACCGGGTGACCTACCCGCTCCCCGCGCCTCCCCCGCTGGTCTCCATCATCATCCCGACGCGCGACGGCGCCCCCATCCTCGACCGATGCCTGTCGTCGTTGTTCGACCGGACCGACTACGGTGCCCTGGAAGTGATCATCGTCGACAACGGCTCGACTGAGCCGGACACCGCGGCGCTGTTCGAGCGGTGGTGCGCGCGCGACGATCGCATCCGTGTCCTGCGTGATCCCCGCCCCTTCAACTATTCCGCCCTCAACAACCTGGCGGCCCGGGAGGCACGCGGCCGTTTTCTCTGCCTCATGAACAACGACATCGAGATTCTCGACCCCGCGTGGCTCACCGAAATGGTCTCCCTCGCCGCCCGGCCGGGGACCGGCTGTGTCGGCGCCAAGCTCCTCTACCCCAACCGCGCGATCCAGCATGCCGGCGTCGTGCTCGGCATCGGCGGGGTCGCCGGCCACGGCTACAAGGGCGCCCCCGAACATCATCCCGGCTACTTCGGGAGCCTGAAACTGCGCCGCACCGTGTCCGCCGTCACGGGGGCCTGTCTGGTGGTCGGGGCATCGATCTTCAGGGAGGTCGGCGGACTCGACGAGGAGAAATTGGCGGTCGCCTTCAACGACGTCGATTTCTGCCTCAAGGTGCGCGAAGCGGGTTATCGCAACGTCTGGACCCCCTTCGCCTGCCTGCTCCACCACGAAAGCCTGTCGCGAGGCGCCGACACCACCCCTGAGAAACGGGCCCGGTTCGAGGCGGAGGTCGCGGCCATGCGGCAGCGCTGGGGGCCCGTTCTCGACGCCGATCCCTTCTATTCGCCGAACCTGACCCTCGAGCACGAGACCTATGACCTTGCCGTTCCGCCTCGCCTTCCACCTCTCGCAGAAGCGGCGGGCGGCAAGGCTCCTCGCGACCGCCGGGTGGAACCGTTGCCCGATTGAAACAGTTTCGACGCTTTGCTGTTGATCCCCCCGCTGGTTCGATGCGGATAGGCTTGGACATGGTGACCTGCCCGTGCCACCAAGCGATACTGCGGAGAGGCCTGTGCGACAGTTGGACACAATGGCAGGCCGGCTCGCCTCCGGCTCACAGTTTCATGGTCAATGCGCAATAGGCTGAAAGGATCACCGGTCGGACGCGCCCTGACGCGCATCGGCAAAGGCACGTTGTCCGCCGCGAACACGGTCGCGCTGCGGCTCTACTTGGCGAGCGAGGCGCGCAAGAGCCAGGACTCGCGACCACAGGCGCAGACATCCCTGCGCACGGGACTGGTCGCCCACGTCTACTACCCCGATCTCTTCCCCGAAATCCTCGCCTGCCGCTCCCATCTTCCGGACGATGCCGTGTGCCACATCACGGCGCCGGAAGAAGCTGCGGAATCCCTGCGCCCCCTCATCGGCGCGCTGGGCGACGTGACGCTCACCGTCGTGGAGAACAGAGGCCGCGACATCGCGCCCTTCCTCGGCGTCCTTCAGTCCGGCGCGCTGGACGGCCTGGATGCGGTGCTGAAGATTCACGCCAAGCGCAGCACCCACCTGTCCCACGGCGATCTGCTGCGCCGCGCCATGCTGACCTCGCTGGCCGGGCGGCCCGACATCGTCGACGGCGTGCTGAAGATCATGGACGATCCGTCCGTCGGGATGGTGGGATGGCGCCGGGTCTTCCTCACCGCGCAGCGCCACTGGCACACCAACCGTGATCGCGTCGAGGCCCTGCTGGCCCGCCTCGATCCACCGCCCCGGCCCCAACTCGCCTTCTTCGGCGGGTCGATGTTCTGGTTCAGGCCGGCCGCACTGACATCCATTGCCAGGTTGCCCTTCGTCGCCGCGGATTTCGACGCCGAGGAAGGTCAGATCGACGGCACGCTGCACCATGCGCTGGAGCGCTGCTTCGCCCTCGCTGCCACCGCGTCCGGCTATCAGATTTGCGACACGCACGGTCGCGTCCTGTTGCCGCCCGGCGGAGACGCCCCCCTCGGTCGCGGCACCTCCCGGTCGGCGGACGGTCCGCGTTCTTCGTCCGCTTAGGCGGGCGAGGGGGTCCCCTGCCCGGCCGAGCGCCTGATTGCACGGGAGCCTGATCGACCGGCAGTCCGGCTTGCGAAGAGCCTCGAAAGCGTAATGTGTTACCGTCGGCGTGGCCATCGGGGGACTTTGCAGACTCGCTGTGATAATGCACGGGCCACGATGCTCAATCTGTTCGGTGGCTCTCCATGTGCGCGCCTGACCCGCTTCAGGCTTGACTTCGCGCTGACCGGACCAGACATGCGCCCTCGCCCCTGACGGCGACGGGGCGCGTCGAGAGAACCATGGACCCTCATCTCAGAGCACTGGAAGCCGAAGCGATCGCCATCCTGCGCGAGTCCAGGGCCCGCTTCGAGCGGCCCGTGCTCCTCTACTCCATCGGCAAGGATTCATCCGTCCTCTACCACCTGGCGAAGAAGGCCTTTGCGCCGACTCGGCTGCCCATGCCGCTCATGCACGTCGATACCACCTACAAGTTCAGCGAGATGGTGGCGTTCCGCGATGCCCTGGCCGCCCGTGACGGCCTGGATCTCATCGTCACGACCAACACGGATGCGCTCGGCGAGGGCATGAACCCCTTCGACTACGACGCGTCGACCTACACGGCCGCGATGAAGACCGAGCCGCTCCGCAACGCGATCGACGAGCACCGGTTCGACGTCGCGATCGGGGGCGCGCGACGCGACGAGGAGCGCTCGCGCGCGAAGGAGCGCGTCTTCTCCCTGCGCGAACCGGGCCATGTCTGGAACCCCCGCAATCAGCCCCCCGAATTCTTCGGCCTCTACAACACGCTGCTCGAGCCGGGAGCGACCATGCGCTGCTTCCCGCTGTCCAACTGGACCGAGCTCGACGTCTGGCGCTACATCCTGGCCGAGGACATCCCGGTCGTGCCGCTCTATTTCGCCAAGCCCCGGCCGGTGATCCGCCGCAACGGCCAGCTCATCATGGTCGAGGACGACCGGCTGCCGCTGCGTCCGGACGAGACTGTCGAGACGCGCACCATCCGCTTCCGCACCCTCGGCTGCTACCCGCTGACCGCGGCGGTGGAATCCGAGGCGACCGACGTTCCCGCCATCATCCGCGAACTGCTCGAAGCCAGGACCTCCGAACGGATCGGTCGCGTCATCGACCATGTCGGTTCGTCGATGGAGGACAAGAAGCGCGAGGGGTACTTCTGAATGGCATCCGAGCCCGGGCATACCGCCCTTCCCGCGCCGATGCGCCTCCCCCGCCTGCGCTTCATGACCTGCGGGTCCGTCGACGACGGCAAGAGCACGCTGATCGGCCGGCTCCTGATGGAGTCTGGCTCGGTCTTCGAGGATCATCTCGCCGAAGCCCTGCGTGCCGGACCTGGCGGCGGCCTCGACTTCTCCTTCCTCGTCGACGGCCTGAAGGCCGAGCGCGAGCAGGGCATCACCATCGACGTCGCCTATCGCTACTTCAACACGGCGAAACGCGCCTTTCTCATCGCCGACGCCCCGGGACACGAGCAATACACCCGCAACCAGGCGGCGGCGGCCTCGCAGACCCAGCTCGCCGTCGTCCTCGTCTCCGCCGTGGACGGCGTGCAGCGGCAGACGCGCCGCCATATGGCCATCGCGGCGCTCTTCGGCGTCCGCGACATCGTCGTGGCCGTGAACAAGATGGACCTCGCGGGCCGTGAAGCCGGCCCCTTCAACGCGGTCGCCGCGGAGCTGAAGGGCCTCGCGGCAGCCCTCGGATTGAGGACGGTCGCGGTCATCCCGCTGTCGGCGCGCGAAGGGGACAACGTCGTCACTCGCAGCACGGCGATGCCCTGGTACCAGGGCCCGACCCTTCTCGACGTCCTCGAAGGCTTCGAGCCCGCCGCCACCCCGGCGGCGGAACGAACGGTGCTCCCCGTCGCCCTCACCGGTCGCATGGACGGTGGCGGCCGCGTCTCCTTCGGCGAGGTGGCCGGCGGCCGCCTCACGATCGGCCAGAGGCTGCGGTCGCACCAGGGCCACGAGGCCGCGATCACCCGTCTCTGGTCTGCAGGCGTGGAGGTGAGCGGGGCCGGAACCGGCGAGGCGGTGGCGGTGGAGCTCGCCCCCGAACTCGACCTCGGGCGCGGCGCGGTCCTCTCCGACGGCACGGCCATGGCGCTGGCCAAGCAGCTGCGGGCGCGCTTCATCTGGTTGTCGCCCGAGCCGATCCAGCCGCGACGCACCTACGACATCGAGATCGGCACCGCCCGCGGCGCCGTCGCCTTTTCCAGGGTCGAAGGCCGGCTCGACCTCGACGCACTCGGCATCACGGCCCTCGACGACGACCTCGCGGCCAACGACATTGCGGTCGCCCGCCTGCAGCTCGCCACGGCCCTGCCCGCCCTGCCCTTCGCCGAGAACCGCAGGCTCGGGGCGTTCATCATCATCGACCGGACCAGCCGCCGCACCGTGGCCGCGGGCGTGGTCCTCTCGGTCGAGCGGCAGAACCAGGACACGCCCTGGCAGACCATGGTCGTCACCCCGGCGGACCGCGCCCTCTCGCTCGGCCAGTCGCCGCGGGTCGTCTGGCTGACCGGCCTGTCGGGCGCCGGCAAGAGCACCATCGCCGATCTCGTCGACCGCAAGCTCCATGCGCTCGGCCGACACAGCGTCGTTCTCGACGGCGACAATCTGCGTCATGGTCTCACCGCCGATCTCGGCTTTTCCGACGCGGACCGCAGCGAGAACGTTCGGCGGGTCGCCCATGTGGCCGCCCTCATGGCGGATGCCGGGCTCATCGTCGTCGTGTCGCTCATCTCGCCCTTCCGCGCCGACCGCGAGAAGGCCCGCGAGACGGTCGGTCCGGGGCGTTTCATCGAGGTCTTCGTCGACGCCTCGCTGGAGACCTGCCGGGCCCGTGATCCCAAGGGCATGTATGCCCGCGCCCTCGCCGGCAACCTGCCCCGCTTCACCGGCATCGGCGCCGCCTACGAGCGGCCGGAAGCCCCCGATCTTCATCTCGACTCGGAGGGCCGCTCGGCGGAGGACAACGCCGACGCCGTTCTCGAGCGCCTCGGCCTGGCCGCGAAGGCGAGGTAGCAAAAAGGACTTTGGTCCTTATGAAGATTTTATTCCTTGACATTGAGGTTCTGATCGAGCATCCTCGCTCGTCAGGAGATGCACGATGTCGGACGCCACCCCTCGCCTTTCGTTGCCGTTGATCGCCCCCGCCCAGGCGCAGAAGCACATCACTCACAACGAGGCGCTGCTGGCCCTCGACCGGCTCGTCCACCTCACGGCGGCGGACCGGCGGAACGAGCCTTCGGCCGCTCCGGCCGAGGGCGTCCGTCATCTGGTCGGCGATGCACCGACCGGCGCCTTTGCCGGCCACGCGGACGAGGTCGCGACCTTCGAGGCGGGCTTCTGGCGTTTCGAGGCCCCCGCCGCCGGCTGGCTCGCCTGGCTGTCGGAGGAGGACGTCGCGCTGGTCTTCGACGGCACCACCTGGCGCGACCTGAAGCCGCGCCGCGCGGACCGGCTGGGTGTGGGCACGCCCGCCGACAACACCAACCGGCTGGCGGTGGCGAGCCCCGCCGTGCTGTTCACCCATGCCGGCGAGGGCACGCAGGTGAAGGTGAACAAGGCCGCGCCCGCCGATACGGCGAGCCTTCTGTTCCAGACGGGCTGGTCGGGACGGGCGGAGATCGGCACGGCGGGCGACGACAAGCTGCATGTGAAGGTCAGCGCGGACGGCGCCGTCTGGACCGAAGCGCTGGTCGTGGATTCCGCCACCGGCCATGTCGGCATCGGCACCGCCGCCCCCGCGGCGGCGCTGGAGCTGGTGGCGGCGACCGTCTCCCCGGCCCGCGGCATCGTCAACACCCAGATCACCGCCAACGCCGCGGCGGCCCTGGCGGCCTTCCGCAAGGCGCGTGGGACCACGGCGGCCCCGGCCGCCGCCGAGAGCGGAGACTATTGCGGCGCCTTCAACTTCAGCGGCCACGACGGCACCGCCTATCTGACCACGGCCGGCTTCGGCGCCCGGATCACCGGCGCGGTCGCGGCCGGGTCGGTGCCGCAGGACCTGTTCTTCTACGCCACCGGCGGGGCTCCCACGGGCAACCCCTATCTGGACGATCAGGTGCACATGGTCGTCACCGGCACCGGTCGCGTCGGCGTCGGTACGACCGCCCCGCGGGTCACGCTGGAGGTCGACGGCCCGGTCATGTGCAAGAGCTATGCGGTCGCCGGACTGCCGGCCGCCGACGCCGGTGCGGGCCAGATCGTGATGGTCGCGGACGAAAGCGGCGGCCCGGTCCTGGCCTTCTCGGACGGGACGGCCTGGCGGCGGGTGACGGACCGGGCGGTGGTGACGTGAGCAGGCTGCGCCGACGCGACGGTCCGGGCGGCCCGCTCAGCCCTCGCGAGAGTCGCTCGGGCGCAGCCGCAGGCGCAGGTCCTGCGCGAGCCGCTCGGGCTCGCGGTCACGGTCGCGAACGCGGCGGGCGGGAATGCCGGCATTGACGGTCCAGGGCTCAAGATCGCGATTGACGAGCGACAGGGCGCCCACCGTTGCTCCGTCGTTCACCTTGGTCCCCGGAAGGACGATCGTATTGGCTCCGATGACGGCGTGCTCCCCTATGACGATGGGACCATGGATCACCGCCTTGAGATCATCGGGCACGAGGGGTCCGGTCATGGCGCGTCCCGAGAAATCGTCCGTCGAGCTGATCAGCCGCGTCCCTTGTGAGATGCCCGCAAAATTGCTCACGGTGACCTCGCCGGCGCCCAATATGGAAACGCCTGTGGCGATATGAACGAAGCTCCCGATGGTCAGCCGGCTGCCAACGGAGATGACGCAATAGGGATCGATCCGGACATTGTCGCCGATGAAGATCCGGTCGCTGTTGTTGATCACGCAGGTCGCGTGGATACGGACATTGGAGCCGAGCGCACCCCACTCCAGCGCCGCCAGTTCGGCGTCCGAAAGGTAATCTGCGTTGAGCCGGGTCGAACGGGTCATCGCCGCGTGTGCCACTTCAGGAGTTCCGATCGCAGCAGAAGGTCCAGGTCGAGCTCTCCGGCCTCGGGAAGGCTGCGGACATAGTCGGCCTCCCCGATCCGGTTGCGATCGATCCGGGCGCCCCTGAGATAATGAAGAATTCTCACATTCTCTGCCGTGACGCCGTGGAGTGAGGCATGGAGCGGATCATTGGCCGCATTGAACCGGGCATCAAGGAGCTTCGTCTCGATCGCCCCCTGCAGACAGGCGATCGAGAGCGCCAGCTGACAGCGCATGAAGCTCTGCGTGATCCCGCCGAGCCGATCCATGATGGGGTCCATCCGGCCGGCGATGAGATCGAACGCGCGGCGGTTCATCGCGATCACGCCGAGATTGAAATAGGGCGGCGAGAGAGGGAAGCGCCCCGACGTGTCGCAGGAATAGCGTTGCAGCCGGTCAGGCATCGCCAGGCCGAAACGCGCCAGAAGCTCGGGCCAGTATTGTTCGGAGGTCGATGGCGGCAGGGTCGGTCCGTTTTCCTCGGGCGGATAATGCGCCATGTGCCCCGTCACGACGCCGTGGTCGGTGACCCCCGCAAGGGACAGGTCGCCGATCTCGCGCACCAGGACCGTATCCGCATCGCAGAACAGGATGGTCCCGGCGGAGGGCTCGGGTCCCAGGAAACGGCTGTTGGCCGTCCCGTACATGTCATAGCGATCGAAAACCGCGTCGGGGACCCGGTGCCAGAAGACGGGCCAGTCCGTGCTCCAGGCATTCTGCGCCCTCACCGCGTCGAGGTCGCATTTCTCCCCCACATAGATGTGAAGCGGACAGAAACGGTACTGACCGCCAAGCGATCGCAGCCGGAAATTGAAGAACTCCACCTGGGCGAAAAAAGCCGGCCGAGGAGCGATCGGAATACGAAACTCGAAATCCACCAGGCGTGCCTATTCTAATTCAACAAGCCCGCCACAGTACCGACGATCTCGTCGCGAACAACCGGATCATCGCTCGCGCGCACGGGCAGCGCGCACATCCGGCGCGATAGATCCTCCGCCACGGGGCAGATCGCCGTTTGGGAAAGGGCCGGCCACTGCGACAGGCTCGGCCGATAGTAGCGCCGGATCTCGACCCCACCCCGCGCCGCCTCTGCCTCGATCCGGTCGGCGTCGCCCTCGTCGAGCGCCAGGTAGGGAATACATTGCCAGGGCGCGTCGGCCACTCCGCAGGGAAGCGTCTGCCGCAGCCTCCGCGATCGAGCCAGATACTCCGTCGCGTAGGCCTGCCGGTGAGCGACCGCTTCGTCGATCCGGTCGAGCTGGGCAAGGGCCACCGCCGCGTGGAATTCCGACATCTTGCCGTTGAACCCCCAGCGCGCGCCCTCGTGGCCGCGCTGCAGGCCGAAATTGAGCGCTGCACGGAGGTCCGTCTCGCGATCCGCGTGAGCGAAAACGACCCCGCCCTCCCCCGCGCAGAACGTCTTCGTGGCGTGAAGGGAGAAGACCTCAAACACCCCGGGATGGGCGGGGAGCGGCTTGCGCGCGATGCCGAGGCCGGCCGCATTGTCGATGATGACCGGACAACCCTGTTCCCGGCAGAAGGCGATCGCGTCGCTGAAATCGGTCGCCATGCCGAACGGCGCGACCAGCATCACCGCGCCCGGTCTCTCCGAGGCGAAGGCCTGCTCCAGGATATCCCGGGTGACCGCCCATGTCCGCGGATCGACGTCGATGACGCGGGGCGTCAGATTGGCTGCGAACACCGCCCCGGCCGACGCGGGAAAGGTGAAAGCCGGAACGAGAACGTCCCCCGCCTTGCATGAGACGATCAGTGCGGCCGACAGGCCGGCCGTCGCACTGGCCGCCGCAACGCACCGCTCGTCGCGGTGGCCGAACCGGCTGCAGAGGCGTTCCTCGAAGCGGCGCGACAGGGGGCCGAAATTGGAGAAGATACGCCCGTCATAGGCCTCCTGCAGGAAGGCCGCGTAAGCACTGGGCGGTGGCATGACGGGATCGACAAACCGATGTCTGACCATCAGGATCCTCCTTCGACCGGGGCTGGCCGCCCTCAGTCCGTCTCGATGATGGCATCGCCGTTGCGAAGGCTGATCTGGCTGGAGCAGAGAAGGTCGGCGCCGGAATGGCTGACCCGGAACAGGAACGCGTCCACCAGCCGGTGCATGAAGACCGCCTCGTCGTTCTCTACCTTTCCGACACCCGCATTGCAGAAATAGGTGCCGGGTGACAGCAGGTTGCGGAACGGAAAGCGCACCCGCACCCGCTGCCCCGCCCGGTAGGGCTTCCCCTTCCCCAGCAGGGCCGAGCTCTGGCCGAAGAGATGCAGGCCGGAGACGTCCCGGATCGCCATGCCAAAGCCTGCATTGGCCACGTCGTCGAGAAAGTCGACGTCGTAGCAATAGAGATAATCCTGGCCGAAATGGATCACGTTGACGGTGACGCCCTGCGCGTTCTCGATGTGGATGTTCGATATGGTCGCGCCGTTGACCGGATAGGCGACGGTCGACTGGCTGACGAGGTTCGGATCGAACAAATCGGGATCGAGGGTTTCCGCCGGGGGCGGGGTAACGCCCGCCTCGACCTGCTCCGGCGGAGCGGGCGCCTCGCCCCCGACGTGGCCGGCCTTCAGCGCCGCGCGCTCCTGGGCGAGGTCCTCCGGCCGGACCGTCAGCAGCCGCTGATACTGGTTCACCACCGTCTTCGGATCGCCATCCATGAGCTTCTCGCCCCCATCCATGAGGATGGCCCGGTCGCAGAGCTGAACGATGGTCTGGGCGCCGTGGCTGACGAAGAGAATGGTGCCGCCGCGCTCCTTGATGGCCTCGATGCGGGCGAAGCACTTGCGCTGGAAGGCTTCATCCCCCACCGCCAGGGCCTCGTCGACGACGAGAATATCCGGCTCGACCGCGGTGGCCACCGCGAAGGCGAGGCGCACGAACATGCCGGAGGAGTAGGTCTTCACCGGCCGCTCGATGAACTCGCCGATCCCCGCGAAGTCGGCGATCTGGTCGAAGCGGGCGTCCATCTCCTCGCGGCTGAAGCCGAGGATGGCGCCGTTCATGTAGACGTTCTCGCGGCCGGTGAACTCGCCGTTGAAGCCGGCGCCGAGTTCGAGCAGCGCGGCGATGCGGCCCGTCACCTCCACCGTGCCGGAGGTCGGCTGCAGGGTTCCGCAGATCACCTGCAGGAGCGTGGACTTGCCGCAGCCGTTGCGGCCGATGATGCCGACGGTCTCGCCGCGATGGATGTCGAGCGAGATGTCGTGCAGGGCCGGGAACTCGGTGAAGCGCCTGAGCCGCCCCAGCGTCGCCATCTGGATGAGCCGGTCCTCCGGACGCTCGTAGATCCGGTAGACCTTGGAGAGGTTGCGGATGCGGATATCGACTTCAGAGGACATCCGCGAAGCCCTTGCGCGTCTTTTGGAAGAAGGCGAAGCCCAGCCCCGCCACGGCGAGACCGCCGGCCAGCGCCACGAGATAGGACACCACCTCCGGCAACCGCCCGAAGATCATGGCGTCGCGGACGGTCTCGACGCTGTAGGCGATGGGGCTGTAGCTCGCGACCGGACGGATCCATTCCGGCAGCGCCGTGACGGGGTAGAAGATCGGACTGAGGAACATGAGGGCGGTCACGACGGGCGGAATGATCTGTCCGACGTCGCGGACATAGACGCCGAGGGAGGAGAGAAACCAGGCGACGCCGAGCGTGAACAGGCACAGCGGGACGATCAGAAACGGTACGAGGAGCGTCGGCCAGTGAAAGCCGGAACCGATGGTGACCTGGAAGGCGATGAGAACGGCAAATGAAATGCCGGCCTGAAACAGCGCCGACCCCAGCGCGACGACGGCAAGGACGTGGAGCGGGAAGACCACCTTCTTCACCAGATTCGGCTGGGACGTGACGAGCATCGGTGCCCGGCCGAAGACCTCGGAGAAGAGGCTGAAGGCCGTCAAGCCGGCGAACAGGATCAGCGCATACTCGGTCAGGCTCGTCTCGGTCGACCCGCCCCATCGCGCCCGGAAGACGACGGCGAAGACGAAGGTGAAAATGGCCAGCATGAACAGCGGCGTCAAAAACGACCAGAGCACGCCGAGGACCGACCCCCGGTAGCGGGATTCGATCTCGCGAACGATGAGCTGATACGTGATCGAGCCCGGGAAAGCGTTGGACACTACGAAATCCTTCGACGTTGCACGCTCGGACACTCCAGCTCGCCGTCACTCTCGATTGCCCACTTCGGGTCCCTGATCCCGCCGCCGTGCGACGTTCTCAGGCAACCCGGCGTGGTCGGACCGTCTTATGCCGCCTCGCTGGGCACCCGTGCCAGCGCATCCCGCATCCGCTTGCGCAGTTGTTCGAGGGTGAAGTACCGGTCGAAGGTCGAGCGGGCGGCCCGCCCGATGCCGGCCCATTGCCGGCGTGACTGCAGCGCCCTCGACAGGGCGCCCGCCAGGTCGTGGGGCGAACCCGAGGTTGCGACGAAGCCGTTTGCGCCGTCCTTCAGATAGGCGGCCAGACCCACCTCCGGCCCGAGGACGACGACCTTGCCGAGCGCCATCGCTTCCGCGCCGACCAGCGAGAACGGCTCGTCCCGCGAGGGAATGAGGAGGATGTCGGCGGCGCCGATCTCCTCCAGCGCACCCTCCGGCGACAAGGCTCCGACGAACGTCACGTCGGGCCTTCCACCGGCCAGCCGCAGAATTTCCTTGTGAAAATGCGGATCCAGCGTTCGTCCGACGATCCTGAGGGCGATGTCTCCGCCATGTTGCTGCCTGACGATGTCGAGGGCTGCGATGGCGAGATCCTGCCCCTTCCGTTCCTCGATCGACCCGACCACGGCGACCACGACGGAATTCGTCTTCTTCCTGCGCGCCGGCTTCGGAGGGGATACGAACAGGCCGATCTCGTTCACTGTGACGTCCGGTCGATAGGGCGCGACGGCGGCCCTCACCCGTTCGCAGGTCGCCCACACCTGCTTGGGCGCCTTGAACACGTTCGCGATCTCCGGGTTCTCGGCACAGATGTCGCTGACGAGCCGCGACTCGTGGATGTACCAGTAGGTTTCGACCTCGGCCGCGCATTGCGCCACGATGGGCCAGGCGACCACCGTGTTGGCGACCATCGCGTCGAAGTTGCGGACGAAGGCATGGACCGACGGATGCCCGCTCAGGATGAGCTGATCGATGATGACGAACACGCCGTTGGCCCGCAGCTTGGCGGCGTAGGGGCCGTCGGCCGGGCTGACGGCCACGACGAAATGCCCCTCCTGGACCAGTGCCACGGCCACCTCGAAGAGCACCCTCGGAGCACCGCTGTTGGTCAGGTCGTGGAACACGAGGAGAATGTCCCGTCCATCCGCGCGCGTGCGCGGCTCGGCCCCCACCGGCGGCAGAAGCTGATAGTCCTGCTGCGAGTCGTGGTAGAGGATCCCCGCCATCTGCGGATGGAAGAACGGATCGTATGAGATGAACTCGGGCCACTTCTTGAGGGTCTTGATGTCGACCTTCGTCTTCGGCTTGGGTTTGCTGGCACCGGCCTTTTTGGTTTCCCCGATCGACACGTGACCGATGTGGAAGAGTTCGGCGTGCGGGGTGTAGACGCAGGCCAGGCCCGCCGCGCGAACCTTGAAGCAGAGGTCCCCGTCCGAATGGGCGATGGGGAAATCGATGCCGTCGAAGCCTCCGATGTCCCAAAAGACCTCTTTGCGCATGGCCAGACACGCGCCGCAGATATTGGACACCTGGCGGACGGACTGGATGAAGTTGAAATAGGCCGACGAGTCGCCGTTGAGCACGTGAAAAGCCGTGCCGAAGAGGCCGCGCACACCCGTGACCATCCCGGCGTGCTGGATCGTGTGGTTTTCGTAAAGCAGCTTCGGCCCGACCGCGCCCACCTCGGGATCGACGACGTAGTCCAGAAGCGACTCGACCCAGTCTGCGGTCTTCACCCTGACGTCATCGTTGTAGAAGACGTAGACGTCGGCATCGGTGGCCTCGGCTCCGCGATTGCACTTGTCCGAGAAGTTGAACGGCAGGTCGTAAGGGACGAATTTGACCGGCGCGGCGGCATCGACTCTCGCCTGCAGCTTGCGGATGTCGGGAGAGTTCGTCACGACGACGATCTCGTAAGCCGCATAGGTCGTTCCCGAACGGATCGACGCGATGGACGCGACGATCCGTTCGACATTGTCCGACGGGATGATGATGCCGACCTTCTGGTGCATGAGCGAACGGTCGCGGACGACCCGATTGGCAGCGGGCAGCGCGACGGCGGACCCCGCCCAGCCGCGCCGGTTCATCGCATCCTGCAAAGCCGCGATATTGGTGATCCGGGCATGCGGCTTGCCCCCGCTGGCCGCAGACTGCGGGATCATGCGCCAGCCGTAGAGGACCTTCTGAAGGTGGATGATGGCGTTGTGAGCTTCGGTCACCCGCAGGGCGAGGTCGTAATCCTGGGACAGGTCATAGTCCGACCGGAAGCCGCCGATGTTCCGGACGATCTCGGTCCGATACAGGGTCAGGTGACCGATATACATCGAATTGTGCAGCAGGAAGGGGTCCCAGTCCGGCTTGACGAAGACGTCCTGAACCACGTCGTTCTCGTCGATCTTGCACTCGTCGGAATAGATCACGTCGGTGCCCGGAGCATCGATCAGCGTGCGCGCGAAGCACTCCAGCGCGTCGCAGGTCAGCAGGTCGTCATGATCCAGAAGGCAGAAATAGCGGCTCTCGATCATCGAAAGCGCCATGTTCGACGCGCCGGCGATACCGAGATTCTTCGACGCGAAGGACACCTTGATCCGGCTGTCCCGGGCGGCGTAGTCCGCCAGCGCCGCCGCGATGTCCTCGTCCTGGGAGAAGTCGTCGACGATGCACAGTTCCCAGTTCCCGTGCGTCTGGTTGATGACGCTGTCGATGGTCCTGCGGAGAAATTGGACCGGGACCTTGTACACCGGCATCAGGATGGCGATGCGCTCCCCCTGCCCGGCCGAACCGGGCACGGTGCCGCTGTCCGCCGAGAATCGACGCTGCGCATCCTCCTGCAACATCCGGTAGCGCTGGTTGAGGGGATGATCGCCGTGGGGGGAAGCGATCACCGGCTCCTGGTGAACCGGCGGCGGTGCCGGTGCCACCGACCCCGGATCGTTGGCCGCCGCCGGAGCTCCCTGGTGAATCCGCCGCAGTTGTGCCCGCGCCCTCGCCAGCGCGCCGCGCGGACCGAGTTCCGTCACCTTGCGGGTGAGCAGGCCCATCGCGGAACCGGCGCCACCGACCTCCTGCACCAGGGACGAAGTGCCGCTGACGGCACGCGCCCCGCGGTCGACGAAGGATTTGATCGCGCGCAGAGGCTTCGTCAGTTTCCACGACGTTGAGGTCTCGTAAGCTCGTCCCATCGCCTCGGTTTCCGTCCGCAGCAATCCGAGCTGAGCAGTGAGCCTGTTCACCTCATCGTCCCGCAGGCGCGACACGGCCTGAAGCCCGTCGAGCGCCGCACGCATTGCCGCGAGTTCAGCCGCAACGGCGTGGCTCCTCTGTTGTTCCCGCGCCAGTTCCACCGCGGCCTTCTCTTGCACGGCGTCCCGCACCTGCCTCTCGTCCGCGAGCGCGGTCTCGAATTCCAGCCTCAACCGCGCCTGGGCGTCATGCGCCTCCCTCGTCAGGGTCTCGATCAGCTCCGACAGCCTCGCAATGTCCTCCACCTTCGCGTCACGGTCGCTCGACAGCGCCTCGATCGCCGCAGCATGGGCCGCGGCATCGGCCGTCCGCGCCTCGCGCTCGCTGTCCAGCAGCGTCTCGAGGTCGCGGCGCACGATCGCCAAGGCCTCTTCGGCACTCGCCCGCGTCGTGTCGAGCAAGGTGCTGATGCTTGCGACCTCGGCGGCCTTCGCGTCCCGCTCCGCCTCCAGTGCAGCGAGACTGGCCGCATAGGCTGCAGCTTCGGCCGCGCGGGCCTGACGCTCGCTGTCGAGGATGCTCTCATAGTCCTGACGCAGAGCCGCCTCGGTCCTGGAAGCCTCCGCCGGCATCGCCTCGATGACCTCCGTGAGGCGGGCCACCTCCTCGATCTTGGCGTCGCGCTCGGCGACCAGCGCCAGGATGGCAGCCTCTCGCGCCTCGGCTTCGGCGGCGCGGGCCTGGCGCTCGGCATCGATGGCCGCGGTCATTTCGGCGCGGATCGCGGCCTCCACCTGCTCGGCTCCGGCGCGCGTCGTGTCGACGAGAACCGTGAGACGCTCGACCTCCTCCACCTTGGCGGCCTGGTGCTCCTGCAGCGCCTGCAGCGCCGCCTGCGCCTGGTGCTCCCGCGACGCGACACCGTCCAGTTCTTGCCTCAGCTCGGCGGCGGCCCGGGCAGCGGCTTCGCGCTCGACCCGCAGCATCGCCTCCGCTTCGCTGTAGGCCACCTCGATCTCGGCCAGTGCGCCGCCGAAGAACCGGGCCGCGTCGTCGAAGCGGTCCCTGATCGTGTCGAGCGTCGCGCGCGCACTGTTCGAGGCGGGATTGCGCGCCAGTTCGCGCAGCGCCTCATAGGCCTCGATGATCCAGGCGTGCAGTTGGGGATGGGTGACGAGTTCAGCTTCCGGCACGCTCTCGTGTTTGAGGTCCCGGGCCAGAAAGCGGTCGACCTCGATCGCCGAGAGATCCGTCATCGCCGGCCAGCGGGTCCCCAGAGAGGTCTCGAGGCGCATGGCTACGGCGCGCCAGTCCTTGAGCAGCGCCGGCCATTCGAACACGCCCCGCGGCAAATCGCGGCTCGTCGCCTCCGCGTCGAGCACGTGCCGCAGCCAGAGCAGCAAGCCCTTCTGGATGGGAAAGCCGTCACGGGTACGATGGGACTGCGCGACCTCCAGGGGCGACCGGAGGGGCAGCACGATCTTTGCCTCGATTCCCTCTTCCTCGAAGACCTCGAGCCAGAATCGCGCGAATCGGCAGATGCGCGGATCCTTCAACACGAAGACGGGCGAACGCCCGAACTCCTCTTTCAGCAAAACCTTGGCGCGCACCTTGAACGCATCGGCCAGGGGGGTGTCGAACCAATCCGCCCGGAACGGCCGCCAGTCGTCCCAGCGGCTGCCGGCGCTCGCCAGCAGCTCGTCGTGAAACGCGGCGAGGACCTCCGATTCCCAATGTCCCTTGGGATTGTCGTGCTTGCCCTGCATAAGGGTTTTCGGCGGCGACACGCCGAGCTTGACCAGCGTCCCCGACAGGGATGACGTGCCGCTGCGATGCATGCCGAGCACGAGAATCCCTTGGCGCTTCGCCCGCGTGCCCGTGGTCGAACGAGATGACGGCGGTTTTTGCAATCTGTTCACCATGGGTTTCGTCTAGCGAACGCAGGCTGTCGCTTCAAGCGCGGCTGCAGCGCGGGAGATGGCCACGACGAGGAACGAGCGTCCCATGCGTTCTGATCCATACCTCTCCGTGAGGGGCCGACCCGAACACCGTCGGAGACCGTCACAAACATGGAACTCTCATGAAGTACGGCAGTTTAGACCGGCAGAAATGCTTCCCACACCCCACCCGGTGACGGTGATCGGCACGAGCGTCACGCCTTTTCTGGCGCTACGCAACGTCAGGTGTTTGTCTTTAGCCGGGAGCCGACGAAATTCCGGCCGGCTTGTTTCCCCTAGAGCGTTGCTCGTCAGCAACACGGACAGCAAGACCCCCTCGCCCTCGGGGGCGCAGCGCCCGGTTTTGTCTAAAAATACTTGCCGGCCGATCCCGGGCAATTCTATAGGACTGGCAGGAAGGAGCCACTATCGATGCATCGCGTGATGATCACAGGAGGAGCCGGGTTCATCGGTTCCGCCACCTGCCGCCATCTGGTCTCCGCCGGCGTCGACGTGCTCAATCTCGACAAGCTGACCTACGCAGGCAATCTGGCCTCGCTCCGACCGATCGAGAACGCGCCGAACTACCGCTTCGCCCGGGTGGACATCTGCGACCGCGGCGCCGTCACCGAGGCCTTCGAATCCTTCCAGCCCACCCGCGTCATCCATCTCGCCGCCGAAAGCCATGTCGACCGGTCGATCAGCGCCTCGGGGGATTTCATCGACACCAACATCGTCGGCACCTTCGTGATGCTGGAGGCCGCCCGGCGCTACTGGTCCGGCCTGCCGGCGGAGCGCGGCGAGGCCTTCCGCTTCCTGCACGTCTCGACCGACGAGGTCTACGGCTCCCTCGGCGAGGAGGGCCTGTTCACCGAGACGACGCCCTATGATCCCTCCTCGCCCTATTCCGCCTCCAAGGCGGCGGCCGATCATCTCGTCTCGGCCTGGGCGCGCACCTACGGGTTTCCCGGCCTCATCTCCAACTGCTCGAACAATTACGGGCCCTTCCACTTTCCCGAGAAGCTGATTCCGCTCGTCATCCTCAACGCCCTCCACGGCAAGCCGCTGCCGGTCTACGGCAAGGGCGACAACATCCGCGACTGGCTCTTCGTCGACGACCACGCCCGCGCCCTGGACCTGATCGTCAACCGCGGCCGGATCGGCGAGAAATACAATGTCGGCGGCCGCAACGAGCGGCGCAACATCGACGTGGTTCGCACCATCTGCGCCATCCTCGACCGCCTCGCCCCCAAGGCCGAACCACACGCCTCGCTGATCACCTTCGTGACGGACCGGCCCGGCCACGACCAGCGCTATGCGATCGACGCCGGCAAGCTCGAAGCCGAGCTCGGATGGCGCGCCGAGGAAACCTTCGACACCGGCATCGAGAAGACGGTGCGCTGGTATCTCGACAACGAGTGGTGGTGGCGCCCCCTGCGCGACAAGGTCTATGCGGGCGAACGCCTCGGCCTCCTCGCCCCTGCCGGAGCCTGAGATGCGCCTCCTCGTCACCGGCCTCAAGGGCCAGGTCGTGTCCGCCCTGATGGAGCGCGCCGCGGACGATCCCGCGCTGACCGTTCTCACCCTCGGCCGTCCGGAGCTCGATCTCGCCGCGCCCGGCGACCTCTCGGTCGCCTTCCGCCGCCTGGAGCCGGACGCCGTCGTCAGCGCCGCTGCCTACACCGCGGTGGACGCCGCCGAAACCGAGCAGGACCTCGCCTTCCGCATCAACCGGGACGGGGCCGGCGCGGTGGCCGCGGCCGCTGCGGCGCTCGGCGTTCCGGTGGTGCACCTCTCCACCGACTACGTCTTCGACGGGACGAAGGCGACGCCCTATGTCGAGACCGATCCCGTCGGCCCCACCAGCGTCTACGGCCGCTCCAAGCAGATGGGCGAGGAGGCGGTCGCCGCCGCCGCTCCCGACCACGCCATTCTCAGGACGGCCTGGGTCTATGCCGCCGAGGGCAAGAACTTCCTGCGCACCATGCTGCGCCTCGCCGCGACCCGTCCGGAGATTGCCGTCGTCGCCGACCAGCAGGGCACGCCCACCTATGCACCCGACATCGCCGACGCCGTGGTGGGCGTGACGCGGAACCTGCTGGCCGAGCCAAAAAACCCCGCTCTGCGCGGCGTGTTCCACATGAGCGGCGCGGGCGAAACCACCTGGGCCGGCTTCGCCGAGGCGATCTTCCGCGAATCCGCCGCGCGCGGCGGCCCTTCCGCAGCCGTCCGGCCGATCACCACGGCCGACTATCCGACGCCCGCCCGGCGCCCCGCCAATTCCCGCCTCGACTGCAGCCGCCTTCGCGGCATGCACGGGATCACCATGCCGACCTGGACCGATGCGCTGGCCCGCTGCATGGACAGACTGCAACAGCAAGGAACGCTCACGTCATGAAAGGCATCATCCTGGCCGGCGGCAGCGGCACACGCCTGCACCCGATCACGCTCGGCGTCTCCAAGCAGCTCGTGCCGGTCTACGACAAGCCGATGATCTATTATCCGCTGTCGGTGCTCATGCTGGCCGGCATCGACGACATCCTGATCATTTCGACACCGCACGATCTGCCCGCCTTCCGGCGCCTCCTGGGAACCGGCGAGAGCTGGGGCGTCCGCTTCAGCTATGCCGAGCAGGCGAAGCCGAACGGGCTCGCCCAGGCCTTCGTCATCGGCGAGGATTTCGTCGGCGGCGAGCGTGCCACCCTGGTGCTCGGCGACAACATCTTCTACGGCGCCGGCCTCGGCGACCTGCTCGACAAGGCCATGGAGCGGGAGACCGGGGCCACCGTCTTCGCCTATCACGTCGAGGATCCCGAGCGTTACGGCGTGGTGGCCTTCGATCCTGCGGGCCGGGCCCTGTCCATCGAGGAGAAACCGGCGGCGCCGAAATCGAGCTGGGCGGTGACCGGGCTCTATGTCTACGACAAGGACATCGTCTCCATCGCCAAGGCGGTGAAGCCCTCGGCCCGCGGCGAATACGAGATCACCGACGTGAACCGGGCCTATCTGGAGCGGGGCGACCTGCACGTGCAACGCATGGGCCGCGGCTTCGCCTGGCTCGACACGGGAACGCCCGATTCGCTCACCGACGCCTCCAACTTCGTCCGCACCATCGAGAAGCGGCAGGGCACACGGATCTGTTGTCCCGAGGAGATCGCCTTCGAGAAGGGCTTCATCGACGCGGCCCAGTTGCTCGTGCTCGCCAAGGCCCTCGGCAAGAGCCCTTATGGGCGCTATCTGGAGCGCGTGGTCGAGGAACATCGCTAGGCCGATCGCGCCGTCGACAGCTCGCGTTTTGGATAGAAGGATGCCCGCCCGATGAACATCTCGACGCTCCCCATCGCGGGATTGCTGCTGATCGAGCCGACCAGGATCGGCGACGCCCGCGGCTTCTTCTCGGAGACCTTCCGGCAGGACCGCTTCGAGGCCGCGGCGGGCCCGGTCACCTTCGTCCAGGACAACCAGTCGCTGTCGGCGGCCCGGGGCACCATTCGCGGCCTGCACTACCAGAAGGCGCCGCGCGCCCAGGGCAAGCTCATCCGCGTGGTGCGCGGCGCCATCCTCGACGTCGCCGTCGACATCCGCCGGGGATCACCCACCTTCGGTCAGCACGTGGCGGTGGAGCTCTCCGCCGAGAACTGGCGCCAGCTCTGGGTTCCCGCCGGCTTCCTCCACGGCTTCTGCACCCTCGTCGAGAATACCGAGGTGATCTACAAGGTCACCGACTATTACAGCCGCGATCATGATGCCGGCGTGCGCTGGAACGACCCCGGGATCGGCGTGAACTGGCCGGTGGGCGAGGCGGAAGCGCACCTGTCGGACAAGGACAAGACCGCGCCGCTGCTTCGGGACATCGAGCCCATGGATTGATGAGGCCAGCGCTTCGACCCGGAGCGTCAGCAAGACGCCCGGATCGGGGCATGCGGCATTCAGTGGAGCGGAAGCGCCGTCCAGGGGCTTCCCCCTGGACGGCGTCATCGGTGGCAGATCATCACCTCGCGGCGAGGCCTTCCAGGTCCGCCGTCAGGCGTTGATGAGGAAGTCCGACGTCGACAGGGTGTTGATGTTGCTCAACGCCATCATCGCGATTTTGGCGCCGGCTCCCGTGCCGTCGGCATCCCAGTAGAGAATGCTCGTGCTGGAGTCGAAGATGAACTGCCCAAAATTCTGCGTGGCAGCGGTGCCCAGCACGAGCCGGTTGGCGGCGAGCGCGCCTCCCGCCAGCCCGCCTCCGAACCCGGAGGCTGAAAACTGGAGCGTGTCCAGGCCCCGCTGGAAATCGGAGATCGTGTCGCCGGCGTCCCCGGCATTGGCGAAACGGAACTGGTCGGCCCCCGCACCGCCCGTGAGATAATCGCCGCCGCCACGCCCGTAGATGACGTCGTTGCCGTCGGCGCCGAAGATGGCATTGCCGAGATTGTTGCCGAGAAGAACGTCGTCGAAACCGGACCCCACGAGACCTTCGATGTCGATCAACTGATCGCCGGCCGCATCCCCGAGGTTGATGGCGGGGTTGTTCATGTCCACCTGGACCGCAGCGCCGGCGTCGAGATAGGAGGCGTAGTCGAAGCCGGCACCGCCATCCAGCCAGTCTGAGCCGGCGCCTCCGAACAGCGTGTCCGCTCCCGCGCCGCCGTACAGCACGTCCGCCCCACCCCGGCCGAACAGGACGTCGTTGCCGTCCTGACCGTAGAGGAAGTTCCGCCCGTTGTTGCCGCAGAGCGCGTCGTCGAAACTGGAGCCGAAGATGTTTTCGATGCTGATCAGCTGATCGCCTGCCGCTTCGCCCGTCTGGATGCTGGCGTTCAGCATGTCCACGACCACGCCGCTGCCGGCCTCCTGGTAAGACACCGTGTCGGTATCGGTGCCGCCGTCCAGCCAGTCGGCGCCGAGGCCGCCCAGCAGCAGGTCGTCGCCCGCCCCTCCATAAAGCACGTCGTCGCCCGCGCGGCCGAACAACTGGTCGTTGCCTCCCAAGCCCTCAAGGAAGTTGCGACCGGAATTTCCGACCAGCGCATCGCCCACACCGGAGACATTGGTACCGAGCAGGTTCTCGATGGAGGAATATGTGTCGCCCGCGGCGTCGCCGGTATTGATCGAGGAATCCGCCAGATTGGCAACGACGCGCGACGTCGACGTCGCGTACGAGGCCGTATCGGATCCGCCGCCCCCGATGAGAGTGTCTGCGCCCGCGCCGCCCGTCAGCGTATTATCGGCAGCGTTCCCGGTAATCGTGTCGTTACCCGACCCGCCGATGGCATTCTCGATGAGAGAGCGCACGTCGCCATTGTATTGCAGGGCGTTGAACACGTTCCCGCGGGCATAGTTGCCCTGCCCGAGATGCGCGCGCTGGGTGGTCGACATCAACGACCAGGAGCCCGGCGTGAGGTCGATGGTCTGGTTGCCCGTGTAGTTCGAGAAGTCGTAGGTGTCGATGCCGCCACCGTCCCAGATCGTCAGGAAGACGCGGTTGCCTCCCGGAGCCCCCTGACCGACACCATTGATGAACATCTGTCCGGTGGTGGCCGAGAACGTGTAGACGGTGTTGGTGTTGTTGGTGGTGAAATCGGCGCCGTACATCACCTGGAGCGCGGCGATGTCGTACATCATCAACGACTGGGCGAAGCCCCACTGCTCGTTCTGATAGCCTGGATTGGCGACCGTGTCCTGTCCGACGTACGACCTGTACGTCATCACGGAAAATTCCATGCTGTCACGATCGGCCGACATGGCGGTGTTGCCCGGCCCTCCCGTCTGGTGCCCGTGCTTGAGCCCCATATTGTGACCGTATTCGTGAATATAGGTCGTCCAGGCATACCCACCCTTGACCGGGTTGGAGTAGGCGTAGCCCGAGCCGAACGATTCATAGGCGTCGCTGTACCAGGAATCGCCCGACAGGCCCGTCCCCGGACCGGACGGGTAGTAGGCATAGGCCGTATTGAAGTTCGTGGACGGGCTGGCCGTGGACCTGCCGATCGACATGTCGGCCGTGGTGTCGCTGGCGGCCGCCTGGGTGAAGCTCAGGCCGCTCACCGCTCCGAACATCTGGTTCAGGATCTCGGCCGTCGCGGTCGTCATGGCGGCGGTCGGGGCGAGAAACGTGCTGGTTCGCGCGGTATCGCCGTATTGAATGCCTGCGGTCCCGGGATCCGTGTCGTACTGGTCGGCGGACGTGGGGATGCGCCACGTCAGGGCCGTGGTCGTCCACTTGTAGCCGGAAAGGATACCGTCGATGTTGGTGTTGCCGGTGGCGCTTTGAGAGTAGCTTCCCGATGCGGGCTCCGCCGCCGTTCCGCCGGTGGGGTCGCCGATAGTGACGCCCTGCGACACCCCGCCGGTGGGTTGCTGGACGCCCTGCGACACACCGCCGGTGATCCCGCCATAGATGCTCTGCAACATGCCGCCGGTGAGCCCTTTGAACGACACATCGCCCGGGCCGTCTTGCCCCCCGGTATTGGAGTGGACTGTTTTTCCCGTCCAATCCCTAAGCATCGGCCCTGAACAAACGTTGCACATTTGGACTCTCCCCCAGCCAGGACAGGAACATGCCGCAGCGGAATTACATCCACAATATTGGCCCGCTTAAGTTACCGACGTTTGACAGTTCGTCAATGAGGCGCAAAGGTGACGCCGCCGCAGCCATGGCCGGCCTCCACCGTCGATACGCGCTGGCCCTGGGTCTCTGCCTCATCGTGGCGACGCCCTCTCATTCGGGAAACCCACCCTTGACTGGCCCCACCGTTCCCTCGGCTCCCGACAAGGATGATCCCCCGCTGGTCCGCCCAGGCCATTTCGCCGTGCGGGAGGAATTCGAGGCCGCCCGACGCGCGGGGACCCGCGCCGCGCTGGAGTTGTTCATCGCCCGGCACCCCGGCGATCCGCTTGCCGACGAGGCGCGGCGCCTCCTGTCGACCCTCCCGCGGTGATGGGGCCAACATCTTTTGGAAGATAAAGTGATTTCCGGCAGCGGCTGAGACTGCTTATCGGATCACGGCAGATTTCGCCGCCACATTCCGATTCGCCGTGGCCCCGCATAACCGCCAGAACGCAGACGGTCTCGACACGTGACAGACGCAGCCGCTTTCGCCCCCATTCCCTTCATCGATCTTGGCGCCCAGCGCCGCCGGCTCGGTGCCGCCGTCGACGAGGCGATCCTGAAGGTGGTGAACCACGGCGCCTACATCATGGGGCCCGAGGTCTTCGCGCTGGAAAAGGCGCTGACCGGCTTCTGCGGCGCGAAGCATGCGGTGTCCTGCTCCTCCGGCACCGACGCCCTCGCCCTCATCCTGATGGCGAAGGGCGTGAAGCCCGGTGACGCGGTGCTCTGCCCCGCCTTCACCTTCGCCGCCACGGCCGAGGTGGTCGCCTGGCTCGGCGCCAGCCCGGTGTTCGTCGACGTCGACGCGCAGACCTTCAACATCGACCGCGCGTCCCTGGTCCAGGGCCTTGCCACCGCGAAGGCGGCGGGTCTGAACCCCGTCGGCGTCATCGCCGTCGACCTCTTCGGCCAGGCGGCGGATTACGACGCCGTCGAGCCGTTCTGCGCCGAAAACGGCCTCTGGCTTCTCGACGACGCCGCCCAGTCCTTCGGCGGCAGCTACAAGGGCCGCAAGATCGGCACGATCGGCATGGCGACCGCCACCTCCTTCTTCCCCGCCAAGCCGCTCGGCTGCTACGGCGACGGCGGTGCGGTCTTCACCGACGACGACGGCCTCGCCGACATCATCCGCTCTCTGCGCATCCACGGCCAGAACAACGAGGACAAATACGACAACCAGCGCATCGGCATGACCGGCCGCATGGACACGATTCAGGCGGCGGTGCTGATCGAGAAGCTCAAGATCTTCGACGACGAGATCGCGGCGCGCAACGTGGTGGCGGCCCGCTACAACGAGGCGCTCGCCTCACTGGTGGACGTACCCCGCGTCGCCGACGGGCTCGTCTCCGTCTGGGCCCAGTACACGATCCGGCTGCGCGGCCGCGACCGCACGGCCTTCGCCGCAAAGCTGAAGGCGCAGGGCGTTCCCACCGCGATCTATTACCCCCGTCCCCTGCATCAGCAGACCGCCTACCGGCACTATCCGGTCGCCGGCAACGGCCTGCCGGTGTCCGACCGCCTCGCCGGCGACGTGATCAGCCTGCCCATGCATCCCTATCTCGATGCTGCACTGCAGGACCGGGTGGTGGAGAGCGTGCGCGCCGCCCTCGCCTGAGGCCCCGCCCGGACTCGACTGCGACGAAGTCAGCACATTTTCATGGTTGACGGACGGTTGCGATCGCGAGATTGTAACAAAGCTTTTCGCAGTGCAGCACTCGTGACGTGGCGTGTGAGGGGTACGGGCGTGAACGTGGAGAACGCTTTCGAGCTGGTGGCTCTGGTTCTCGGTGTGGCTTCGGCCTGGATGGTCGTCCGCGATCGTCTGCGGGCTCTCTGAACCGCCCCCGCCGCCTTCTGCCCCAGCCTTGGCTGCTCTGCCGATGCGGAGGCCCGCGGGATTCTTCGCAGAATCGGCTAGCTTCGCGTGCCGCCCGCCGGGCGGTTGATCGGCACCGGCGCGGTCCGCCTCGCACATGCACGCAGTCTCCAGCCTCGCGACGGTCGTCGCCGCCGTCCTGCTCTCCTGGCTCGCCATAGCCGCGCTGCGGCCCTGGCTCGCCCGGGTCGCCGCGGCCAAGCCCGATGCGCGCTCCTCTCATCGCGCCGTCACGCCTCAGGGCGCCGGCCTCGGCGTGGTCGCCGCCATCGTCCTGGCCGGCGGGACCGCCGTGCTCGTCGCCGGTGCGGGCGAGCCGCGGCTCCTCGCCCTGCTCACCGCCATGGTCGGCCTCGCCGCCCTCGGCTTCGTCGACGACAGGCGCCCGCTTCCCTGGCGGCCGAAACTCGCCGCCCAGGCCCTCGCCGCGGCTCTGGCGGTCGCCGGCCTGCCGGCGGAGGCCTCCCTCGTGCCGCCGGCCCTGTTCTGGGTCGAGCGCGCCGCGGCGGCCCTGATGCTCGTCGCCACCGTCAACCTCGTCAATTTCGTCGACGGCATCGACGAGATCACCCTCGCCCACGCCGCGCCGGCCTTCGCCCTCGCCGCCCTCGTCCCGACGCTGTCTTCGGCCGGAGCCGCGAGCGGCCCTCTCGCCGCGGCGGGCCTCGGCGCCATGCTCGGCTTCTGGCCGTGGAACCGCCATCCCGCGAAGATCTTCCTCGGCGATTCCGGCAGCCTCCCCCTCGGCCTGCTCCTCGGCTGGCTGGCGCTCGATCTCGCCCTTTCCGGTTCCCCCGCCGCCGGCCTCCTCATGCTGCTCTATCCCCTGGCCGACGGCGGGATCACGCTCCTGCGCCGGTTCCGCGCCGGCGCGCGGCTCACCGAGCCGCACCGCGACCACGCCTATCAGCGCGCCGTCGACGGCGGCGTGCGGGCGCCGCGGGTGGCGCTCACGGTCGCCGCGGTCTCCGCCGCCGGCGCCGCCCTGGCGCTGCTCTCCGTCCGGGCCGGAAACCCGCTGGCGGCGGCCGGTCTCCTCGCCCTCGGCGTCGCCGTGGTCCTGATCCCGATCCTGTCGTGGCTCCGGCGGCCGGGGCGGCCGGCATGACCATCCTCGTCACCGGTGCTGGCGGCTTCCTCGGCGCGGCCCTCGTCGAAGCCCTCGCGGCGCGGGGCTTTGCGGTGCGCGCCGCGGCCCGCAGCCCCCTGCCCGCACTGCCGGCGGGACGGGTGAGCCCGGCCACCCTGCCCGACCTCGCCGGATCCGGCCTCGACGACCGGTTCAGCGCGCTGCTCGAAGGGGTGGAGGCGGTGGTCCACGCCGCCGGCCTCGCCCACCGGCCCGCCGGCCTCGACGAGACGGTGATGCAGGCCGTCAACGCCCACGCCTCCGCCAGCCTCGCCCGCGCGGCCCGGCGCCGGGGCGTCGGACGCTTCGTGCTGATCTCCTCGTCGCGCGCCGTCAGCGGCCCCTCCTCGCCCCATCCCCTGACGGAGACGGCGACGCCCGCCCCCAGCGACGCCTATGGCCGCTCCAAGCTCGCGGCGGAACGGACCGTGCGGGAGGAACTGCCGGAGGCGATCATTCTCAGGCCGCCGGTGCTGCACGGTGCCGGAGCGAAGGGCAACATGGCCCGCCTCGCCCGCCTCGCCCGGTCGCCTCTCCCCCTTCCCTTCGGCGGACTGGCGGGGCGGCGGTCGATCCTGTCCGACGCCAACGTGGCGGAGGCCGTCGCCTTCGTGCTGGCGCGGCCCGATGCCGCGGGGCGCACCTTCCACCTCGCGGACGGCGATCCGCTCACGGTCGGGCAGATGATCGGCGCCATGCGGCAGGCCGTCGGGCGCCCGCCGGGCATCGTCGGCCTGCCCGCGGCGCTGACCGAGCGGCTGGTGACGCGCCTCGCCCCGGCCCTCGCCGATCAGCTCTGCCGTGATCTCATCCTCGACGATGCGGCGATCCGCGCCCTCGGCTGGCGCCCTGTCGAGAGTTCGGCGGCGGGCCTCGGCCGCATGATGCGCGGCTGAAGCTTCGTGGCCCGGCCGTCGATCCTGCCGCAGGTGTCGCTAAAAATTCTCGGAACGGCATCACAGTAACGAAGAAGCTGAAGCACCCCCGCAAGGGATTTGCCTGGCGACACATTCAAATCATAGTGGCACCCATGTCCGCGACATCGTCCCATCCTCCGACGCCCGACAGACGCAACGATCCGGTGGCGGAGGCGCTCGCCTCCTGCCGCGGCGCGCTGGTGGCGGCAGGCCTGTTTTCCGGCGTCCTCAACATCCTGATGCTGGCAGGCGCGATCTACATGCTGCAGGTCTATGATCGCGTGCTGACCAGCCGTTCGATCCAGACGCTGGTGGGACTGAGCATGCTGCTGGCCCTGGTCTTCCTCGTGCAGGGCGTGGTCGACGTCGTCCGCCAGCGGGTGCTGACGCGCATCGGCGCGACGATCGACCGCCGTCTCGCCCTGCAGGTCTATCGCCTCGTCACCCTGGCTCCCGTCAGGATCGGCGGCCAGGCCGACGCCATGCAGCCGAGCCGCGACGTGGACGCGGTGCGCGGCTTCATGTCCGGCCTCGGGCCGACCGCCTTCTTCGACCTGCCATGGATGCCGCTGTTCATCGGGCTCTGCTTCGCCCTCCATCCCTGGATGGGGATCATGGTCCTGTGCGGCGCCCTGCTGCTCCTGGCGGTGACGCTGATGACCGAGAGGGCGACGCGCAACCCCATGGTCGCCGTCGCCCGCGAGGCCGGCGGGCGCGCCGCCATCACCGAGACCTCGCGCCGCAACGCGGAAGCCATCGCCGCCATGGGCATGGGCCCGGCCCTTGCGTCGCGTTACGGCGACCTCACCTCGCGCTTCCTGAAGGCGAACGAGGCGGCCACCGACGCAGTGGGCACCTTCGGCACCCTCTCCCGCATCCTGCGCATGGCGCTGCAGTCGGCGGTGCTGGGCCTCGGCGCCTATCTGGTCCTCATGGAGCAGGCGACGCCCGGCGTCATGATCGCCGGCTCGATCCTGATGGGACGGGCGCTCGCGCCCATCGAGACCGCGGTCGCGCACTGGAAGAGCTTCGTCGCGGCGCGGCAGGCCTGGAAGCGCCTGCGCCAGAGCACGCGGCTCCTGCCCCCGCCGGCGGAGTCGCTCGCCCTGCCCCGCCCGAGCACGACGCTGACCGTCGATCAGGTCTACACCGGTGCCCCCGGCTCGACGACGCCGATCGTCCAGGGCGTGGCCTTCTCACTGCTCGCCGGCCAGGCTCTCGGGGTGATCGGCCAGTCGGCGTCGGGCAAGTCGACCCTGGTGCGCACGCTCAGCGGCGCCTGGCTGCCCCTGAGCGGCTCGGTCCGGCTGGACGGTGCCGAACTGTCCCAGTGGGGCGAGGCGGCGCGCGGCTCCATCGTCGGCTATCTGCCGCAGGAGATCGGCCTCTTCGACGGGACCGTCGCCGAGAACATCGCGCGGTTCGACGTCTCGGCGCAGGCCTCAGACATCGTCGAGGCGGCCCGCGCCGCCGGCGCCGACGAGATGATCCGCGGCCTGCCGGACGGTTATCAGACGCGCATCGGCGAGGGCGGGATCGTGCTCTCCGGCGGCCAGAAGCAGCGGGTCGCCCTCGCGCGCGCCCTGTTCGGCAATCCGTTCCTGGTCATTCTCGACGAGCCCAACGCCAATCTCGACGCCGAGGGCGAGGCCGCGGTCACCCGCGCGATCCGCCATGTCCGCGACCGCGGAGGCATCGTCATCGTGGTGGCCCATCGCCCCAGCGCCATCTCGGCGGTCGACATGATCGGCGTCATGAGGGACGGGCGCATGCAGGCCTTCGGCCCCAAGGAGGAAGTCCTCAAACGCGTTCTCGCGCCCCAGAAGGGAGTTGCCCAGCTATGACCCGCGCCCCTTCCCCGCCCGACGCCATGGCCCGCGACATCGCGGAGAACACCACGTCGCTGCGCCGCCTCATCGCCGCGGGGCTCGGCGTGTCCATCGTCTTCGTCGGCGGCCTCGGCGTCTGGGGCGCCACCGTTCCGCTCTCGGGCGCGGTGGTCGCCAGCGGCCTCGTGGTGGTCGACAGCAACGTGAAGGCGGTCCAGCATCCCACCGGCGGCGTCATCCAGCGCCTGCACATCCGCGACGGCATGCGCGTGCGCGAAGGCGATCTCCTCATCCGGCTGGACGACACCGTCACCCGGGCCAACCTTCAGGTGATCAGCAAGCAGCTCGACGAATTCACCGCCCGCCAGGCGCGGCTGGAGGCGGAACGAGACGGCGCCGACACGATCACGGTCCCCCCGTTCCTGAGCGCGCGGCTGAACGAACCCGACGTCCTGCGTGCCGTGGAGGGCGAGCGCAAGCTCTTCGTGGCCCGCCGCGCCTCCCGCGAGAGCCAGCGGCGCCAGCTGCGCGAGCGCATCGAACAGATAAAGGGCGAGATCGTCGGCATCACCGCGCAAGAGGAGGCCCGGCGCCGGCAGGTCCAGTTGATCGAGCGCGAGCTGCAGGATATCCGCGACCTGTTCTCCCGCAATCTCGTGCCGCGCACGCGTCTCGTCGAACTGGAGCGCGAATCCGCGCGCCTCGCCGGTGACGTCGGCCAGTTCGTCTCCGAGCGGGGCCGGGCCCAGGGGCGCATCAGCGAAAGCGAGTTGCAGATCCTGCAGATCGACCTGGAGCTCCAGCGTGAGGTGACCACGGAACTGCGCGACGTCCAGGCCCGCGTCGGCGAACTCGGCGAGCGCCGGGTGGCGGCCGAGGACGTGCTGAAGCGGATCGAAATCAAGGCTCCCGCCACGGGCCACGTCCACCAGCTCGTCTTCCACACGGTGGGCGGCGTCATTCCCGCCGGCGGCCCGCCGATCATGCAGATCGTGCCGGACAACGACACCCTCGTCATCGAGGTCCGCATCGCGCCGCAGGACATCGACAAGGTGGCTGCGGGTCAGGCGGCCTTCATCCGCTTCACCTCGTTCCCGCACGGCACGACCCCCGAGGTCAGGGGCTCGGTGCAGCGGGTCTCCGCCGACGTGGTGAAGGAGTCCCAGACGGGCGCCCTTTATTTCACGGCCCGCATCGCCGTGACCGAAGGCGAGCTCGCCAGGCTCGGCGACAACAGGATCGTGCCGGGCATGCCGGCAGAGGTCTTCGTCCGGACCGGGGACCGCACCGCCCTCGCCTATCTGACCAAGCCGATCGTCGACCAGGTCCACCGCGCCTTCCGGGAGCGCTGAGGACCAGACACGGTCACATGGCCCCAGGCGGGACGATCGTTCGGGTTGTATCCGGTTCTTCGCCCGCCTCGGCCGCATGATGCGCGGCTGAAGCCTCGGGCTCAGACGCGCTTGTAGTCGTCCTGGCTGCGGACGATGTCGTCCTCGCCAAGATAGCTGCCCGACTGAACCTCGATGAGCTCGAGCGGAATCTTGCCCTCGTTGGCGAGGCGGTGCCAGGCGCCGAGGGGGATGTAGACGTTCTCGTTCTCGCGCACGATCCGGGTCACCTCGTCGACCTCGACCGTCGCCGTACCCTTCACCACGATCCAGTGCTCGGCCCGGTGGAAGTGCTTCTGCAGCGACAGCCGCGCGCCGGGCTTCACCACGATGCGCTTCACCTGGAAGCGCTCGCCGCGGTCGACGCTCTCGTAGGAGCCCCAGGGGCGCAGCACCTTGCGATGCTCCTCGGCCAGCCGCCGGCGCTGGGCATCGCCCGCGCGCAGGTCTTGGACCAGCGTCTTGAGTTCGCCCGCCACCTGCCGGCCGGCCACCAGCACCGCGTCCTTCGTCGCCACCACGACCACGTCGTCGAGCCCGATCACGGCCGTGTGGACCTCGTCGCTGGAGACGTAGGAATTGCGGGTGTCGGCGAGCGACACCGCGCCGCGGGCGGCATTGCCGTGTCCGTCCTTCGGCGAGGCCTCCCACAGGGCGTCCCAGGAGCCGAGATCGGACCAGGCGTAGTCGGCCTCGATGACGGCGGCGCGGTCGGTGCGCTCCATCACGGCATAGTCGACCGATTTCGCCGGAGAGGCGGCGAAGGCCTCACGGTCGATGCGCTCGAAGGTGATGCTGCCGGCCTGATCCACGCTCATCGACGCGGCCACGGCCTTGGCGGCGCCGGCGATCTCCGGCTCGAAACGGGCGAGCTCGGCGAGGAAGACATCGGCGCGGAACAGGAAATTGCCGGAGTTCCACAGATAGCCCTCGGCCAGGAAGGTCTTCGCCGTCTCCTCGTCGGGCTTCTCCTTGAAGGCGGCGACCATGCGCACCCGCCCGTCCATGACGTCGCCGGGGCGGATGTAGCCGTAGCCGGTGGCCGGGTGGGTCGGACGGATGCCGAAGGTGACGAGGGCGCCCGCCTCGGCGACGGCGAGCCCCGCCTCGGCGGTGGCGGCGAAGGCCGCGGCGTCGGTGACGAGATGGTCGGCGGCGAGCACCAGCATGACGGCATCGGGGTCGGCGGCGGCCACGAGTTCGGCGGCCACTGCGATGGCCGGGCCGGAATCGCGGCGCATCGGCTCCAGCACGATGCGCCCGGGCGTGCCGGCGCGGGCGAGCTGGTCGGCCACGAGGAAGCGGAAATCCTCGCCGGTGACGATCACCGGATCGGCGAAGATGGCGCGGTCACCCACCCGGGCGAGCGTCTCCTCGAAGGTGGAGCGCTCGCCGAGAAGCGGCAGGAACTGCTTGGGATAGGCCTCCCGCGAGGCGGGCCAGAGCCGCGTGCCCGCGCCGCCCGACAGGATGACCGGTACGATCCGCGCTTGCTTCGACATTGAAGGCATGTCCTTCACCGATCACTCATCATCTTGGTGGGGTTACCTAGCCGCTGGCCGGCGGGCGCGCCACCGCCATCTGTCGGAATGGTCAACGGCCGCGGCCGTTCAAGGCCGCGGAGGAACGCCGAGGAAGGGGCGGCTGAAGGCGGTGAGACCGACCCTCGCCTGATGGGCCGCCACCAAGAGCACGAGATAGGCGGTCGCATAGACGGTGTTGGTCTGGTCGTGGCTGAACAGGAGATTGGTCAGACCGAAGATGCCATAGCTTCCCGACAACAGCACCGCGAAGGCCCAGCGGTCGCGCTGGCGGTCGTCCGGCGGCGCCTGCGCCACGATCACCAGAGGTGCGGCCAGCAGCAGGACGAGGACGAGGAGCCCGACCACGCCGCGGCCCACCGCAACCGAGATGAACTCGTTGTGGAGGTGGCGATAGGGCGGGATCTCGAAGCCCTCGGCGGCGGCGCGCCGGCGGACCTCGGCCACGGCGTTCTGGCTCCCGTAACCGAAGACCGGCCGGTCGACGAAGGCCTCGAGACCGTAGGTCCACAGCAGCACCCGGTGGGCGGTGGACGGGTCGCGCTCCAGGTCCATGGTCTCGCTCTGCAGCGCCTGACGAACCTCGTCGACCCGCTCCGGCACCTTCATCGCCACGGCGAAGATGGCGAGGGCGCCGGCGATCAGGGCCGCCGTCATCGCCGCCTGCCAGCGCCGCATGCGGACAGCCGGCCAGATGTGCACCGCCACGACCAGGACGACCAGCGGCAGGGCGAGCAACGCGCCGCGGGTCTGCGACAGGAAGCTGCCGCCGATGCCGCAGACCAGCGCCATGACGGCGAAGATCCGCATCGGTCCGGAGAGGCGCGCGAAACCGACCATGGCGAGACCCGCCGCCAGCATGGCCGTGTCGCCGAAGGGAATGGCATTGGCCATGCCGGCGGTCGCACGGGGATGCCCCAAGACCTGGACCTGCAGGAGGGCGTGGCCGAAGGAGAGGATGGCAGCCGCCCTGACGCCATTGAGGAACAGCGCGAAGACGTCGACCTTCGGCGTCTGCACGAGGGTGCCGACCAGCATCGTCAGCGTCAGGTAGTGCATGGCCGTGCCGACATCGAGCCAGCCCGCGGCCTTGTTCGGGAAGGCCAGCGGCGAGATCGCGGTCACCGCGAAATAGCCGAGGGTGACGAGGCAGCCGAAGGCAGTGGTCGGCGGCCAGACCCACGCGATCCGCCGGCCGAGGAAGATCAGGCCGACATAGATGCAGGCGCCGAAATAGAAGAAGGTCGCGACGCTGCCGAAGGTCAGCGGCAGAAAGGCGAGGACGGGGATATAGAGCCAGGCAATCCTGTTGGGATCGTCGATGGTCGCCCACAGCCAAGCCCAGAGGGCGCCGAGAAATCCTCGTCCGGCCCGCCAGTTCGCATCGCCTCGTTCGGGCGCACCGCGCGATGACATCATGAAGACTTGAGATGCCCTATCGCTGCAGCCCCATCGAAGCTGTCAGTCCACCATCGATGCTGATGGTAGCGCCTGTGAGGTAACTTGCAAGCGGCGACAGGAGATAGGCGACGAGACCGCCGATCTCCTCCGGCCGCGCGAAACGGCCGGCCGGAATCTGCTTCTCCATGCTCTCCCGATAGTCGGCATACTTGGCCATCATGTCGGTATCGACGAAACCGGGGGCGACGACGTTCACCGACACGCCGCGTTTGGCGCTCTCGATGGCGAGCGTCCGGCAATAGGCGGCGAGCGCCGCCTTGGAGGCGCCGTAGGCGGCATTACCCTGGTTGGAGCGCTCCGCTGTAACCGAGCCGATGGCGACGATGCGGCCCATCCGCGCCCGCATCATCGGGCGCACCACCGCATTCACCAGGCGGGTGAAGGCGAAGAAGTTGATCTGCATGACCGCCTCGGCCTTGGCCTGGTCCATGACCGCGGCGAGCTGGTCGTAGGGCTGGCCGGCATTATGCACGAGGCCGTAGAGCGCCTCGCCCTTCTCGAGGGTGGCACAGAAGGCCTCCACCGCCGCCTTGTCGGCGAGGTCGAGGGTGGCGATCGCGACGTCGCGGTCCGGATGGGAGGCCTTGAGCTCGGCCACCAGCGCCTCCGCCGCCTCGCCCGAGGAGCGCACCGTGAAGGTGACGTCGTGGCCGCCGGCGACCAGCGCCCGGACGATGGCGGCGCCCATGCCCTTGGCGCCGCCGGTGACGAGAACGCGCCCCATCACGCCGGCTCCGCGGCGAGGACGAGGCAGACGTTCTGCCCGCCGAAGCCGAAGGAATTGGAGATGGCGCGGGTGACGCTCGCCTTGCGGGCGACGTTGGGCACCAGGTCCATCTTGATGGCCGGGTCGGCCTCGGTGTGGTTGATGGTCGGCGGGATGACGCCGCTGCGGATGGTCATCAGCGTGAACACCGCCTCGATGGCGCCGGCTGCCGACAGGGTGTGGCCGATCATCGACTTGTTGGAGGAGACCGCCACCTTGGCCAGATGGTCGCCGAAGACGGCGGCGAGGCCGACATATTCCATCTTGTCGTTCTCGGGCGTCGAGGTGCCGTGGGCGTTGACGTACTGGACGTCGCCGGGCGTCACGCCGGCATCGTCGAGGGCGTTCCTGATGCAGCCGATGATCGGCGCGCCGTCGGGGCTGGAACGGGTGCGGTGGAAGCTGTCGGCCATCTCGCCGCAGCCCTCGACCACGCCGAGGATGGTGGCGCCGCGGGCAGTGGCATGCTCCCACGATTCCAGCACCAGGGCCCCTGCCCCCTCGGCCATGACGAACCCGTCGCGATCCTTGGAGAAGGGCCGGGCGGCGGCGGTGGGCTCGCCGTTGCGGGTGGAAAGCGCCGAGAGCAGCGAGAACCGCACCAGCGATTCCTGATTGGCCGAACCGTCGGCGGCGATGACCAGGGCGGCGCCGGTCTCGCCGCGGCGGATTGCCTCGACGGCGAGCTGGATGGCGGTCGCGCCGGTGGCGCAGGCGGTGGAGATGGAGATCGGCGCGCCCTTGGTGCCGAAGCGGTCGGCCAGCGCATCGCCCACCGAGCCGAACAGGAAGCGCGTCTGCATGGCGGAGAAATCCTTCGCCGCCGCGCCCTTGAGGATGTCCGTGTAGGTGATGTCGGCGCTCTTGCCCGAGGCGCGGGCGAGGTCCTGGCGCTGCGGCCATTCCAGCTCCACCGGCGGCATGCCGAGGAAGAGAGGTCCGGGGAAGCTGTCCGCGTCGCCGATCTTCGCCTCCTGCACCGCCTCCTCGCCGGCCAGTGCCGCCATTTTGGTGGTCAGGTCCGGCGCATTCTCGAAGGGCACGAAATCGACGGTGCCGGCGATGGTGGTGCGCAGGCCCTCGATGGGGAAGCGGGTGATCGTGTGGATGCCGGACTGGCCGGCGGTCAGCTTCGCCCAGTTCTCGTCCTTGCCCTGGCCGAGCGAGGTGACGACGCCCATGCCGGTGACGACGACGACGGGGCGGCCGTGTTTGTCCTTCATTGGAGCCATGCTGCCCTCCTCAGATCGCTTCGACCAGGGCCATGCCCTCGCCGCGCCAGTGTCCGACGGAAGTGACGACCGCCTGTTTGACCTTGCGGGTCATGCGCGCCTCGTCCTTCGCGCCGCCGATGGGCGGCACCGCCTCGCCGCGCGCCACCATCATGGCAGCGAGCGCGACGTTGGCCGGGAAGGTCGCCTCGACGCTGTGGCCGATCACCGAGCCGGTGGCGCGCGTCGGCACCCGGCGCTGGTCGAGCAGGTCGCGCTCGATGGCGACGGCTTCGCTGACGCCGGTGGCGCCGGAGATCACGACGGTGGCCCCGGGAATGAGGCCGGGCGAAATCTCGTTCCACTGCACCGCCATGGAGTGCTCGGCATCGCCGTTCTTGCGGCGGGTGCGGTCGGAGGAGACCTTGGACAACCTGGCGATGGGCTTGGCGCCGCGCTTCTCGGCGTGTTCGCGCGCCTCGACGACGAGGAAGGCACCGACAGAACCGAGAATCGTGCCGCCGCCGTCCTTCGGCCGCTCCCAGACCGGCGCCCAGGGCTTGGTCCAGTTCATGTGGCCGAGTTCGAAATGCAGGATCGTGTCCGGGCGCTCGGCCGAATAGGCGCCGCCGACCAGGAAGATGTCGCCCTGCCCCGCATGGCAGCGGCCGAGGGCGACGCGCACCGCGTCGACGCCGGCCATTTCCTCGCCCATGAAGGTGCGCGAGGAGCCGACGACGCCGTGGACGATGGAGATGTTGCCGGCGAGCAGGTTGGAGAGCTGGGCGAGGAAGAGCGTCGGCCTGAGATCGTTCATCAGCCGCTCGTTGAGGAACTTGCCCGGCTCGTTGGAGGCTTCCAGCCCCGACAGGATCTGCCCGTCGACGGCATAGTCGCGCTCGCCGCCGCCGGCCGCGACGATCATGTGCATGGTCTTCAGAAGGTCGTCCTGGCCCTTCACGCCGGCATTTTCAAGCGCCAGGCCGGCAGCATAGGTACCGAGGCGCTGCCAGCCTTCCATCTGTCGGCGGTCGCCGCGATCGGGAATCTGTTTCGCGAGGTCGAGCGCCACGGCCGGGTGCACCTGATAGGGCGCGTGGGTGGTCGAATCGAGCTTCAACCAGGCCTCGCGGTCGCCGTTCAGCGCCTCCCAATGGGCGTCCAGCCCCTCGCCGAGCGCGGAGACGAGGCCGATCCCGGTGATCCAGGCCTCACGTTCCGGGGCAATCGCCATCATGCACTCCCTTCAGGCCGTTTCCAGCTTCTCGAAGGGGAACTGGAGACGTTCCCCCCACTCGCGGATCATCGCGGCGAATTTCGGATCGGGGAAGGTCTTGACCGCGAACTTGATTTCCGCCTCGGCGACCTTCTTGCCCTCGCGCGTGATGAAGGCCTTGGTCACCGCATAGCCCGAGCCGTCGCCGACCATTTCCGCGTGGACCATCAGCGGGGTCGAGGGCTGGACGAAGTCGCGCATCTTGGTGGTGTTGGTGCCGACCAGGAACGGCATGGCGGTGAGCTTGTTGAGCCCGAGGATCAGCCAGCCGGAGGTCTGCGCCATGGCCTCGATCATCAGCACGCCGGGCAGCAGCGGATAGCCGGGGAAGTGACCCTCGAAGACCGGGCTCTCGGCCGGCACGTCCGCCGCCGCCGTCAGGGTCTTCGCCTGCGCGTCGAACGCGACGACGCGCGTGATCATCTGGAAATATTCGAGCCGCATGGGAGGATGGATCTCCCGTGCCGGGAGGCTTTCGACAGGGGTTGGATGACGAAACCGGCCGGAAGACCCGGCCGGTCATGCAGAATGGACTGGACTCGGCGCGGGACGGGCCCGACCGGCGTCAGGCGCCCTTGGCGGCGACCAGTTCGTCGATCTTGCCGCAGAGCGCGCCGAGGACGAAGTAGTCCTCCGTCTTCGCCTTGCCCTCGTTCACCTCCTGCGTCCACTTCTCGAGCGGCAGCTTGATGCCGAACGCCTTGTCGATGGCGAAGGCGATGTCGAGGAAGTCGAGCGAATCGATACCGAGATCGTCGATCGCGTGGCTCTCGGGCGTGATCTTTTCCAGCGGAATGTCACAGGTTTCCGAGATGATCTTCGAGACGGTTTCGAAGGTGGACGACATGGTAGCGCAATCTCCGTGGCGGCCGTCAGATGGTGATCAAAGCGGCACGAAACAAGGCATTCACCCGCACGGGGCGCCTCGAACAGGGTGGTGCTGCTATAGATGAGGCGGCTTGCCGCATCAACCCTTCGTCTCATGGCCCTCCTCGCGCCGGTGCGGCAGGGCCTTACCGCTGCCGGGCGCCCCGAACTCGCCGCATCGGTTGACGATCCCGCCCCGGGCCTTTAGGCACCGGCGCCTTGCAGTCTTTGCCGGTGCGGCGGTGTGTTGTGCCGCGTTTCGGGCCATTCCGCCCGCAAGAGGATCTGTCCCATGCGCGCCCTGCGCCTTCACGGTGATCGCGACCTCCGCATCGAGGAGGTCGCCGACGCCCCCGCCCCCGGCCCCGGCGAGGTCCGCATCAAGATCGCCGCCGTCGCCCTCAACCATATCGACGTCTGGGGCTTCCGCGGCATGGCCTTCGCCAAACGGCAGATGCCGCTGGTGGTGGGCGCCGAGGCCTCCGGCACCATCGAGAGCGTCGGCGACGGCGTCACCTCCTTCAAGGCCGGCGACAAGGTCGTAATGTTCGGTGCCAAGACCTGCGGCACGTGCCGGTTCTGCCGCGCCGGCCAGGACAACCTGTGCACCGACGTGCAGGGCATCATGGGCTTCCACATCGACGGCTTCGCTCGCGAATTCGTGACCATGGAAGCCCGTCACGTCCTGCCGGTGCCGGCCTCCGTGTCGCTGCGCGACGCCGCCACCGCGCCGATCACCTTCTCCACCGTCGAGCACATGCTCTTCGACAACTGCAAGCTCCAGCCCGGTGAAACGGTCCTCGTCCAGGCCGGCGGCTCGGGCATCGGCACCGTCGCCATCAAGGTGGCCAAGGCCATCGGCTGCACCGTCATCACCACGGTGGGAGACGACGAGAAGGCGGAGAAGGCCCTCGCCATCGGCGCCGACCACGCCATCAACTACCGTACCGAGCGGTTCGAGGGCGTCGTGCGCAAGATCACCAAGAAGAAGGGCGTCGACGTCGCCTTCGAGCACACCGGCGCGGACACCTTCAACCAGTCGCTGTTCTGCCTCAGGCGCGGCGGCCGGCTCGCCACCTGCGGCGCCACCTCAGGCGCCACCATCACCTTCAACCTGATGCAGCTCTTCCAGCAGCAGTACAAGATCTTCGGCTCCTTCGGCGCCCCCATCCGCGCCATCGCCGACGGCCTCAAGCGCATCGAGGCGGGCGTCACGCCGGTGATCGACACCGAGCTTCCCATCGACCGCTTCGCCGAGGCGCTGGACCGGCTGGAAGGCCGCAAGGTCTTCGGCAAGATCCTCGTGAACCTCTGAAGGCCGCCGGCCCTTGGTCCGCTGGATCCGCCACAACTACCCCGCCGCCATGGTGCCGTTCGACTGGGTCGTCGGCATGCTGGTGCTCGGCGCCATGGCGGCCATCCGCGCGCTCGGTCCCGACCGGGCGAGCAATCTCGGCGCCGCCATCCTGCCCGCCATCGGCCGCCTGCTGCCGGTGAACCGCACGGGCTACGCCAATCT